>NZ_JAAVUX010000009.1 GCF_018449655.1 Pseudomonas sp. dw_358 | reverse complement strand
GGCGCAAATAAAATCTCCAGCATTTTACCGCCACGAATTTCTGACATGCCCAGCGCAAAAAAAAGCCGCGATCCAGTCGCGGCTTTTTCGCACGTCACTATCAGCTTACCTCAGCTTCCAGCTTCTCGACTGCCTGGGTCATCTCGTCATGCCGACGGATGATCTTCCAGTCCGCCTCATCGATATAGATCCCTTCAGGCCCGCTACCACCTTCCAGGTCGATAGCTACCCGTGCCGACACCTGCGGCTTCACACTCGCCAGAATCGGCACAAAGCCCAGTTGCAAGCTGGTTTCAAGCAATGCTGCCTGATTGCGCTCGTCGATGTCGGCCGCTTCGTCCAGGTAGTAAGGCAAGCGAATACGCCCGGCCAGGTCACGGTCCATCAAGTGCAGCAACAGGTACATGTTGGTCAGTGCCTTGATGGTCATGGTCGTACCGTTGGAGGCCGCCCCGTCGATATCGGTGTGAATCACCGGCTGCCCGTTGACCTTGGTGATCTCGAAGGCCAGCTCGAAGAGATCCTTGAGCCCCAACTGGTTGTGGTTGGCGGCCACCAGGCGTGCGAGATACTCTTTCGCTTCTTCGTTGCGATTATCCTGATCAGCACTCTGACTCAGGTCAAACACCGAAAGGGTCTCACCCTCCTCGTATTGCCCGGCGCTGTGGATGATCTGATCGATGTGCTTGAGCGCCTCCTTGTTCGGCGCCAGCACAATGCGAAAGCTCTGCAAGTTTGAGACCTGACGCTTGTTGATCTCGCGGTTGAACAACGCCAGTTGATGCTCGAGGCTGTCATAGTCGCTGCGGATGTTGCGCAAGGTTCGCGCAATGTCGGTCACCGCCGCGCGGCGTGCCTTGCCCAGAGTCAGTGCCTCGTCGGTACGGTGCGCATAGGCGTTGATCAGCAATTGCAAACGCCGCTCCATATCGTCCTCACTGTCGAACTTGGCCACACCCTTGAGGCGCACCTGAGCATACAGCGCCTCGATCTGACCGTCGGCGCGCAACAGGCCCTGCCAGCTGTCCTGGTAATCGTTGAGCAACGGCAGCAAGTTGTCCATCGAGTCGTCGACCGGGTCCATGAATGGCGTACCGAAGCCCAGATCAGCCGGCAGCAGTTGCCGACGGCGCAGGGCGTCATCGAGGGTGCGCTGTTTGGCTTCGAGGTCCGAGAGCTGACGGCCCACTAATTGTAGCTTGGCCGACAGTTGCTGGACCCGCTCGGTGAAGGCGTCACTGGAGCGTTTGAGCTCATCCTGTGCCGCTTCCATCTGGGCCAACTGCTCCAGCTTGTCCTCTTCCTCGGCACCCAAGGTCTGGCAGCGACGGAAGTCTTCCAGCGCCTTCTGCGCATCCAGCACCTGCTGGTACAACGCTTCGCTCTGGTGCTTGCTGGCCGCACGGTCGGCGGCTACGGCCTGCTGGGTCTTGAGCTGCTTGAGCTCTTTCTCCAGACGCTCTTTCTGATCACGCAATGCCGCCCGGTCGGCCAGCGCCTGCAGGGCCGGTGGCTCGATATGGGACAAGTCAATGGACAGGCCGGGGACTTCGAAACGCTCGCCCTTGAAGCCATCGAGGATCGCTTCCAGAGATTTGACCCAGGCATCGCCATCGTCCAGCGCGATGCCGTTCTCGCCCAGCGGCAAGCTGAACAGCGCACTGTTGAACAGGCGCATCAGGCGCTCGACGTCTGGCTGCGAGAACTCCTCACGCAATCGCGCATAACTGTTGTTGTCGGCATGGTCGAGCTGCTGACGCACCGTCTTCACGCGCTTCTCCAGATCCCGCAGGCGCTCGTCAAGATCCTCGGCGCTGAACTGGCGCGACTGTGCCAGGGCACCGGCCAGTTCATCGTGAGCATCTTTTGCCGCCAGCAACTGCTGCTCCAGTACCTTGACGTCGGTCACTAGCGCAAAGCGGTGCTTGAGTACTGACAACTCGCCCAGCCAGCGCTGGATACCGGAAATTTCCCGCTCCAGTCGCATCAACTCCTGCGTGCCGCCGCGCTGGTCGTTTTGCAGCGAATCCTGTTCGCCTCGGTAATGCTCGGCCTGGATAACCAGCTCTTCCCGACGCGCCCCGGCGTAGTCCTGCCAAGTGCCCAACAGCGAGTCGAGCAATGGCGACAGGCGATGCAACTTCCCCCGCAGGATATCGCGGGTTTTTACGCCATTGGCCAGTGCCTCCACCAGAGGCCCGGCGGCCACCAGCGAGTTATAGTCCTGCTCCATGCGCCGCACGTCACGGAAGGCTTCCTCGCAGGCGGCAATGTAATCGACGCTGCCCGAGCGCAGGCTATGTTCAAAGGCGTCGAGAAACAGTTGCTTGAGCTTGGCCGCCGTGATCTCGCGCATGTGCAACAAATTGATGAACAAGGCACGGAATGTTTTCAGGCTCTGTTCGCTCGTGGACCGCAGCGGGATCAGTGTCAGGTCCAGCGGAATGGACGTGTGCCCGCCCACCAGCAGACGCCGCAGTTCATCAGGCTTGAGTTCGTAGGCCTTGAGGCCGTTGCGCTCCAGGTTGCTGAACAGCTCCTTCTGTCGCAGACAGGTACCCTCCTTCTGGTAGTGGGCCAGATCCAGGTCGCCGGCATAGGCGAAGAACTGGTGGCCGAAACCACCGCCCGGGCCGCGACCGACCACGCCGATCACATGACGACCATGGGGCAGCGACACTTCGCAGAGGATGTAGCTGGTATCGCTGGCAAAATAGAAGCGCCGCGACTGCTCCAGGCTGTACTTGCCGAAGCTCATGTCGGACATGCGGGCCAGGATCGGAAACTGCAGCGCGTTGATCGAGGCACTCTTGCCCAGGTTGTTGGCGCCGTACACCGACAACGGATGCTCCAACGGAAACAGGCCGAGGCTGTAACCTGCGGTGTTCAACAGGGCGAAGCGACGAATACCGTAGCGTTCCTGGCTCATGCGTCGATTTCCTGCTGTTCGGCGGCAATGGCGCGGGCCAAGGCCTCTGCTTCGGATTCTTCAAAGGGCGTCAGATCCAGTGGATCATCGGTCTGCAGCAGCTTGTCGTCGCTGTCTTCGTCGATCAGTACGGGCGTCGGCAACGGCAAGGCACTGTGCAGGCTGGCCGCCAGGTCGCGGTCCTGTTGTACCGAGAGGCAAACATCGAGGAAGCGGTGCATGGGCGGCAGGAAGCGATAAATACCGTTTTCTTCTCCGGCAAAACCCAGCTGGGTCATACGGCGCAGAATTTTCTCCTCTAGCTCGTCCTGGGTCTGTACTTCAGCCTGCAGAAACAGGTCCTTGTACTTGTCCAGCAGTGACGGCAGCTCGTCGCGGCCCAGACTGCCACCATCCAGCACGGCGATCGGGTCACGGCCCTGATCGGCAAGGTGCTCGACCAGGATGAAGGTGAACAGCGACAGGCGCTGAGCGGTCTTGTTGACCTGCGCGGCCGCCAGCTCGGGGACGAAGTAATAGAAGCCACGGGTATCGCACACCAGCTCGAAGCCCAGGGCCTTGAACAGGCCGCGATAGGTGTCCTGGAAGTTGGACAGCTGCGCATACAACTCAGGGTCACGGCGGCTGATGTGGAAACCTTTGAACAACTCGCGAAAGATCGGCGCCAGTTGCGACAGTTCGGATAGATCAAGATGCATGGGACGTGCTCGCAGAGGGTTCCAGGTCCGGGGCGATGGCCTCGGCAGCACCGGAAAGCAGGGCGAAGGAGCGCAGGCTGACCTGATGCTCGCGGGTGTGATAGTCGCGGCGTTCCAGACGCTCGCGGGCAAAGCGCTTGTCCCGGGACAGGCGCGAGAACCAGTAGAGCAATTCGTCGGTGGCGCCGTCGGGTTCCTGCTCCAGTAGCCAGACCATCAGGTCGGGCAGAGGCAGGGCGTCCTCGCAACGCTCGAGCATTTCCTTGACCGTGCGTGGCGCACGGCCTGGTTCGCTGCGTTGCTGCTTGTGCGACTTTGGAAACTGCGCCGGCCGCGATTCGAAGCGGGCCAGCGCGTAGACATAGGCTTCCACCTGACTGGCACTGCCCAGAAAAGTGCTTTGCGGTCGGGTAAACAAGGGCAGAGCGGCATGGGGGACGGCATCCAGACCCTTGCGCCGGATGGCCGACAAGGCCAGAGCGGCGCCGCGGGTCACGGCGTTGTGGCGCCGCGCTTCTTCGCGCAAGGGCAACAGCAGTTCGCGGGCATGTCGCAGGGTCAATTGCGCGCTGGTCTGCATTTCGAGGATGCGCGCATGGGTGCGCAGCAGCATGTCGTCATCCACCAGGTGGCCGAGCCGCTGTTGCTCGCTCAGCAGGCGCAGCAGCACCACTTCGACCTTGCGCACGCCCTGTTCGAACGCGCCGTCGGCGTTGACCAGCTGGATCATCGGCTCGACGTACTCATCCCAGGTGGCCAGCACCTCGGCATAGCGCTGGCGCAAGGGGATCTGCCGGTCGCTGGTCTTGGCCCGTTCGGCTACGCCTTGCAAGGCCTGCTCGTCATTGGCGAGCTTTTTCAGGACATCGCGTACGCGTATGTCCAGCAGCCGCAGTTGCCGCGCCAGATCAGCGCCGTCGCGGATATCGAAGGCTTCCTGAATATGCCCGGCCAGACGCTCCAGGTGCCGCAGGTAGGCTTCGATCTCCAGGCACAGACCGAGACGGTGTTCGCGGCGCAGGTAGGCGAGAAAATCATGGATCTGGGCGTTGAACTCGAAGCGGTTCGGGCTTTTGGCCACGGGCACGAGGATGTCCAGGCGAATCCACACGTCCAGCAGGTGGGTGATGTCCTGCGGCGTGCTGTCCGCTTGTCGGGCTGCCAGTTGCAAGCGCAGCTCGCCAAGGCTCAGCGTGCCTTGGTCGAAGTGCTCGCACAGCGGTTCGAGTAATGCCCAGTGTTCGGCGAGGGCGCGCAACACGCGCTTGGGTTCGATCATTGGATGGCCGACTTGATTGCCAAGGAAAAGCGCCGATTGTACTGCATCATTCGCTGCCCTATCGGCCCTGTCATCGCGCGTCTGTGCTTTTGTCGCGATCAGGGGCGGCGCAGGCGCAAGAACAGCGGTAGAATTGCGCCTTTCCCCACCCCCACAGATGGCCGCCCCTTGCTGAACGAGCCCCGCCGACGCGCCTACCTGGATGCCATGCAAGTGGTGCCCTGGTTGCCACGCACCGAATTGCCATTTGCGGCCCCGTCCCGCGCCTGGTTGCTCGAGCCGCTCGTGCAACCCGAGACGGCGTTGCCGAGCGCGCCTGCCCTGCCTGCGGTACCTGCGCCGGGCACTGCTCGCACCGTGGAGCGGTCCAGGATCGAGGTGCCGCGCCCCACGCCCAAGTCGGTCGCCGAGCCGGTGGTCGGAGCCATTGTGGTGGAAAAGGCCCCGGCCGTTCCCGCGCCGCGCTTTGCCCTGCAGCTGCTGCGTGCCGGGGTCTGCCTGATCCTGGCCGAACTGCCTACCGGCCAGCCGTTCCAGAGCCGCGACCCCAGCTACTTGTTGCTCAAGGACCTGCTGCGCGCCGCCGGCCTGCCCGACAGCCCCCAGATCATCGGTGAGCCGGTGCGCTGGCCATTGCTGCAACGCGGCAATCTGGACCAGGGCCCGGACGCCGCTCGGGATTTCGTTCAAGGCTTCGTTCAGGCCCAGCTGGAACTGGCGCCGTGCCTGTGTCTGTGGCTGGTGGGGCTGCCTGCCGTACGCTTTGCCGGTGAGGGCAATGCCGAGGATTATGACTGCGAGCTGCAGGTCGAGAGCCTGGGCAATGCCTGGGCGCTGCCGAGCCTGGAACTGTTGATGGACGAGCCCCAGCGCAAGGCCAGCCTATGGCGAGCCATGCGCCGATTGATGCCGCGCTGGAAGCATCGAGAAGAGTGAAAACGAAATGAGTGATGCAGTAACTTTCCGCTTGATGGCCGAGGCGGACCTCGACGCCGTTCTCAAGATCGAATACGCGGCCTACAGTCATCCCTGGACCCGGGGTATCTTTGCCGACGGCATGAAGTCCTACGCCATCTGGCTGATGTTCGTCGGCAGCCAGCAGGTGGGGCATGGGGTGATCAATGTCATCATCGACGAGGCGCATCTGTTGAACATCACGGTCAAGCCGGAGAGCCAGGGCCGCGGGCTGGGCTTGAAGCTGTTGGAGCACCTGATGACCGAAGCCTATGCGATGAACGGCCGGGAATGTTTTCTGGAAGTGCGCGACAGCAATCGGTCGGCGTATCGACTCTACGAACGCTTCGGCTTCAACGAGATTGGCCGTCGGCGCGATTACTATCCGGTGGTGGGTGGCCGCGAGGATGCGATCGTGATGGCTTGTACACTTTTCGAGTAACACTGCCCGAGCAGGCGCTCGGGTAGCCCGCTCTGCTGCTCGGGAGCAGGATGGTTCAGCGCTTGCCATCCAGCGGGTCGCGCCGGGCCAGTTCAGCCTCGTCCAACCCGTTGCCACCACCGATGTCATCTTCATCCACTACGGTCAGTTCGCCATCCATGGCGTCGTCGGCGCCTCCTTCACGGGCCGATCGGGCACCGTCTTCATGGATCAACGTTTCCGGGCTCATGTCATCATCGGTCGGTTCATGATCGTCGGTCGAGGCGCCGGTCATGCCCGCTTCGCGCACGCGCTCCGGCGGCAGGTCATGGGCCAGCTCATCCTCGGGCATCTCGTCGCCGATTTTCGCAGTGGGCTGGTCTTCGTCCAGGTGCAATTCTTCCATCGAGCCCATGCGGTCCTCAATGTCGTCGATCTCTTCCGGTTGCGGTGCATTCATGGGGCGTTGTGGCTGTGTCATGATCCGTCTCCTTGCTGTAGGGCATGAAGGGTGGACCGGCCGCACCGAGCAAAGATTCAATAATCCGCCGCTGTGACCCGGCGGACCAATGGCCAGTCATACCCTCGCAACTTCAAGAGGCTGAGCATATGCACGATTTACAGGAACTGATTGATAACAACGCGCGCTGGGCGGAGGCGATCAAGCAGGAAGACCCGGAGTTCTTCGCCAAGCTGGCGCGCCAACAGACCCCGGAATACCTCTGGATCGGCTGTTCGGATGCCCGTGTGCCGGCGAACGAAATCGTCGGCATGTTACCCGGTGACCTGTTCGTCCACCGCAATGTGGCCAACGTGGTGCTGCACACCGACCTCAATTGCCTGTCGGTGATTCAGTACGCCGTGGACGTGCTCAAGGTCAAACACATCCTCGTCACCGGTCACTATGGCTGCGGTGGCGTGCGCGCTTCGATGCAGGATCGGCAACTGGGCCTGATCGATGGCTGGTTACGGTCGATTCGTGATCTGTATTACGAAAAGCGTCACGAACTGGCCGAGCTGCCCACCGAAGAAGAACGGGTGGACCGTCTGTGCGAGTTGAACGTCATCCAGCAGGTGGCCAACGTCGGGCATACCAGCATCGTGCAGAACGCCTGGCATCGCGGGCAGAACCTGTCGATCCACGGTTGCATCTACGGGATCAAGGACGGTCGCTGGAAGAGCCTCAACGCCACCATCAGCGGCTTTGAACAACTGCCGCCACAGTATCGTTTGCGCGCCATCGACTGATCACGCTGAAATTGGCCTACCCTTGCTGTTCAATCGAAGAGCGAGGAAGTGCGAATGAGAGCCTATGGCTGGTTTGCTTTGGTGGCGTTGGCGGTTGTGGGCAGTGCTCAGGCCGCCAGCAAGGAAGTGACGATCAACCTGGTCAGTGCCAGCGGTGCGCCGCAACCTATCGGTACGGTCACCATCGAGGAAACCCAATACGGGTTGGTGTTCACCCCAGCGCTCAAATCCCTGCCGCCGGGTGTGCATGGTTTCCATGTGCACCAGAACGGCAGCTGCGATGCGGCCATGAAAGACGGCAAAATGTCACCCGCCGAAGCAGCAGGCGGCCATTTTGACCCGCAGAAAACCGGCAAGCACCTTGGCCCTTACGGCAACGGTCACTTGGGCGATCTGCCGGCGATCTACGTCAACGCCGACGGCACCGCCACCTATCCGGTGCTGGCGCCGCGCATCAAGAAAATCAGTGAAATCACCGGCCACGCGCTGATGGTGCATGCCGGCGGCGACAACCACTCCGACATGCCGATGCCCTTGGGCGGTGGCGGTGCGCGGGTGGCGTGCGGAGTGATTTAAAGCGCCACAGGGGTCAAGACAGGCTGGCCGCTGAAAAACGCGGTCAGGTTGTTGCCGACCATGCGCACCGTGGCTTCACTGGCTTGCGGCGACAACCCCGCTACATGGGGTGTCAGCACCACATTGTCCAGCGCTTTCAGCGCATCGGGCACCTGCGGTTCCTCATCGAAGACATCCAGTGCGGCACCGGCGATCTGCTGGTTCTGCAAGGCCTCCACCAGCGCTACGGTGTCCACCACGCTGGCCCGGGCGATGTTCACGACAAAACCCTCAGGCCCCAGCGCGGCCAATACCTGCGCGTCGATCACATGACGGGTCTGCGCCCCGCCCGGCGTGGCCACGACCAGAAAATCGCTGGCCTTGGCCAATTCCAGCGGGCTGCTGCAGTAGGCATAAGGCAAATCTGCGCGAGGGCGACGATTGTGATAACTCACCGACATGTCAAACCCCAGCGAGCCGCGCTTGGCGATGGCTTCGCCCACCGCCCCCAGGCCGAGGATACCCAGGCGTTTGCCGCTCAGGGTCGGGCGCGAAATCTTGGCCCACTCGCCACGGCGTACCGAGGCGTCAGCCCGGGGGATATCACGCACCAGCGCCAGCAGCAGGGCCATGGCGTGATCGGCCACCGAGGAGGCGTTGACCCCGGCACCGTTGGTCACGGTCAAGCCATGGGTCTTGGCGGCCACCAGGTCGACATGCTCGTAGCCGGCGCCGATCACGCAGATGATCTTCAGCTTGGGCAAGGCGGCCATTTCTTCGGCGTAAAAACCCAGCGGGCCCCGGGTCAGTACCGCGTCTATCTGGTCCGCGTGCGCGGCAATGGCCTGGGCGCGCAAGGCCGGGGAGGGCGCGCGGATCAAGGTAAAGCCCATGTGTTCGAGAATCGGCAGATAGTCGTTAACGGCTTCGACCAGGACCAGGACGGTGGCGCTCATGCAGTTCTCCGAGTGGAACGAATGGGTTTAATGGGGCATCTTAGCGCTGCCTTTGCCTTACGAGAATCGCCATGCCCTGGTTAACCGATCCGGCCATCTGGACCGCCTTGCTGCAAATCATCGCCATCGACCTGCTGCTGGGCGGTGACAATGCCGTGGTAATTGCCCTGGCCTGTCGCCGTCTGCCGCTCGCCCAGCGGCCCAAGGCCATCTGGGGCGGGATGGCCGGGGCCATTGCAGTGCGCATCGTCCTGCTGTTTTTTGCCATGCGCTTGTTGGACCTTCCTTACCTGAAGCTGACCGGTTCCCTCCTGCTGCTATGGGTCGGCATCAAGCTGGTGATCCACGACGACGAGGCACCGACCGAGATCAAGGCCAGCAGCCATCTGTGGCAGGCCATCCGCACGATTGTCGTTGCCGATGTGGTGATGTCGCTGGACAACGTACTGGCGGTCGCCGGTGCCGGGGGCGGCAACCTCTATCTGGTAGCTGTGGGGGTGTTGGTGAGCATTCCCATCATCGTGCTGGGCAGCAAGCTGGTGCTCAAGGCCATGGACCGTTTCCCGGCATTGGTAACCTTGGGTGGCGCGTTGATCGGCTGGATCGCGGGGGGGATGGCGGTCACCGACAATGCGTTGGACGACTGGATGCCGTCGGGCGCCTGGCTCCACTACGTCGCCAGCAGCGCCGGAGCACTGCTGGTGCTGGGCATCGGGCAGGGGCTGAATCGACGTCGGGCGCGCCGACTCAGAACCGCAATGCGTTAGTCAGGTCGCCCATGGGCACCTGGCCACGGGCGCGCATGGCGTCGTCGCGCTGCTTGAGACCCTCCAAGGTCTCGAGCTTGAACACCCGCGTGATCAGACGCAGGATCGAGGCGGTGTCATACACCGTGTGGTCGACGCTGCCCTTGCGGGCGAAAGGCGATACGATCAGTGCCGGTATCCGCGTCCCCGGGCCCCAGCGATCGCCCATTGGCGGGGCCACGTGGTCCCACCAGCCGCCGTTCTCGTCCACCGTGACCACCACTACCATGTTCTTCCACTGAGGGCTGGCTTGCAGCACCTTGAGCGCGCGAACGATATGGCGGTCCCCCGAGGCCACATCGGCGTAACCGGCGTGCATGTTCAGGTTGCCCTGGGGTTTGTAGAAGGTCACCGCTGGCAACTTGCCGGCTTGGGCGTCGGCCAGGAAGTGGTTGGTGCTCGATTCGTCTCCCAGACCGCCGTCGCGCAAGCGCCGCCGGCGTTCCTGCGGGTTCTCCGGCCCTTGTTGCTTGAAGTAGTTGAAGGGCTGATGGTGATATTGAAAATTGGGGATTTTCGGAATTCCGCCCGAATCCTTGAACTGGTCCAGGGTGGCCTGCCAGGCGCCCGCGTACCAGGCCCAGTCGATGTGCTTTTTCGACAGCTTGTCGCCGATGTGTTCATGGCTCTGAGGCACTAGCACGTTGGGCAGGTCGGGCTTGGAGTAGTCTGGGCGCTCAGGGTCGCGAATCCAGGTTGGCCAGTAGGGCGGGGCCAGGGTGTTGACCCCATAGCCGTCGGGGGTCAGGGCGCTGGGGCCGAATTGTGGCGCGCCAGTCATGGCGCTGGCCGGTGATTTTTCCAGCGGTTTGAGTCGCGGGTCGGCGGGGTCGTCGCTCTGCAGTTGGGCGATCTGATCCTTGGCCACCGAAGTGGCGGCGTCCGGATAGAAGGGGGGGCGCGCTGAAATCAGGTAGTGGTGATTGAGGAACGAGCCGCCAAAAGCCCCTTGGAAGAAGTTGTCACACAGGACGAACTCCCGGGCGACGTCCCACAGCCGCAGGGAGTACTGGGTCTGGGCGTAATACCCCATGGTCAGGCCGCCGGAGTCGGCCCAGGCGACGAATTGATCATTCTTGCCGCCGTTGATCTGCATCTGGTTCTGGTAGAACACGTGCCACAGGTCACGGGTCACCAGGCTCAGGGGCAGGTCTTCCTGGCTCGGTCCCCTGAGCGGATAGGGGGCGTTGGGCAGGTTTTCCTGGTATTGCACGCCGGCCGCGTAGGTGACGCCATCGACGGTCTGAGGACCGGCCTGCAATACGCCACCCCAGGCGGGTGGCAGGCTCTTGAGTACGCTGCCATCGCGATCACGCTGCTGGAATTGCTCGGGCTTGAGCGACGCCATGGGCTGTTGCAGGCCGGGGAAGTCGGCAAACAGATTGTTGAAGCTGCGGTTTTCGGCGTAGATCACCACCACCGTCTTCACGTGCTCGTCCAGCGCCTTGTCCAGTTCGGCGGGTGTCAGGTGGCGTTCCTTTTGCGCGGGCGCTGCTTCGCTGGCCCCGGAGTGGCCGGCCAGGGTGGCCGCGGCGCCCAATACTGCGACACCGCCGAGGAAGCGCCGCCGGTCACTGTTGGCAGGTAGTTCGGTCGGGGCTTGGGGCTGATCGTCTTCGCGCTTGCCAGTCATCACGGCGTCCTGTCGGTAACGTTTGAATCAGGGGACGCTAGCAAGCGCAGATGACCGAAATGTTACAGATTCGCCACGCCGAAATTGAAAGCAATGGAAATCCGCGGCCGCTTGCCCTCAAAGCGCCGCACCGAGTGCAACAGCCACGATGGGAACATGATCAAGGTTCCGCTGCGCGCCGCCACGGTGCTGCTATAGCCGGCGGCGACACAACCCTCGATGCGCATGCGCAGGGCCGGGTTGTACACCGATGCAATCATGCCGCGGGGGTCGGGAAATTCCAGGTCGCCGCCCACGCTGGGGTCGTCGCTGCGACCGCCGTCGTCCACCCAGTACACCGCCGACCAATACGCGCCTGCATGTCCGTGCAAGGCATTGCTGGCGCCGGCTTCATTGACGTTGGCCCAGGCGTTGTATTGCCAGGTGAATTCCGGTTCGAACAGGCCCCGCTCGTTGCTGTGCTGGGCGGTCAGTTGGGTGGCAAAGGCCATGGCGAATTTCAACAACGCCTGCCCGGGCTCGCCGGCCCACTCGGCAAAGTCGGGTGTGGATTGCCAGCCGCCTTCGTTGCTGCGTTGCAGGCCGCTCTGGTCAGCCGCGCGTCGCGCTTGAATGATGGCTTTCAAGGCCGTGTTCAGCGTCTCGGCTTCGGGATGAACGATTTCGGCCAAGGGCGTGATGAAGAGCTTATTGATCTTGATGTTGCCGGGGTCGACATCAACAGAGAAAGCAGGGTCGGCAGCTTGCATGATGGCTCCAGGCTATTGGATTTCGGCTCTCAGGCCTGCCATTAGCTTAGATAACCCTGTACGGCGGCGACAAGGCGCGGCGATCAATTAGCCGCCGCGCCTCTCCGTGCTCAGTCGTGACTGAACTTCAGTACCGTGGTTTGCGCGTACACCTGGCCTGGGTTCAGACGCGTGGTGGGGAAGGCCGGTTGGTTAGGCGAGTCAGGAAAATGCTCGGCCTCCAGGGCCACGGCCCCCCAATGCTGATAGACCTTGCCGCCCTTGCCGGTGATCGTCCCGTCCAGCGAGTTCGAGGTATAGAGCTGCACCGCCGGTTGGGTGGTGAACAACTGCAGATGCCGTCCCGACACCGGATCGCTGATCTCCACGGCGGTTTTGCTCAAGTCGCCCTTGGTGTCCAGCACATAGTTGAAGTCGAAACCGCCCTTGGCCGGCTCCGCATACTTGAGCTGCTGATTGTCATCCTTGATATGAGTGCCGATGACCGTGGGCTTGAGGAAGTCCATCGGCGTGCCGGCCACTGCCGCCAGCTCGCCGGTGGGGATCAGCTTGGCCGACACCGGCGTGTAGTGGCTGGCATGCAGTGTGGCGACCTGGTCGAGCACCGTGCCGTTGCCGGCGCCTGCCAGGTTGTAATAACCGTGGTTGGTCAGGTTCAACACGGTTGGCTTGTCGGTGGTGGCGTGGTAGTGGATGCGCAGCTCGTTGCGTTCGTTGAGGCTGTAGGTCACCTCGGTCTTCAAGGTGCCGGGGAAGCCCATCTCGCCATCGGGGCTGACGTAGCTCAAGGTCACGCCCACCGAGCCTTTGCTCTGGGTCGGTGTGGCTTTCCAGACATGGGTATCAAAGCCTTTCGGGCCGCCATGCATGGCATTGGGGCCAGCGTTCAGCGGAATCTTGTAGACTTGGCCATCCAGCGAGAAGGTGCCATTGGCAATGCGGTTCCCGTAGCGGCCGATGGTGGCGCCGAAATGCGGATCGGCATTTTTCTGGTAGCTCTGCGGGTCATCGAACCCCAGCAGCACATCGTCGGCCTTGCCGTGCTTGTCCGGCACGATCACCGATTGCAGCACCGCACCGTAGGTGATGACGCTGACGTGCATCCCGTGGCTGTTGCTCAGGGTGTACTTCTCGATAGGCGTGCCATCGGTCAATTTGCCGAAATCACTGCGTTGCTGAGTGAGCCCGGCGGCGTGAGCGGCGACACCGGACATGAGTAGGCTGATGCCCAATCCTGTGAGCAGAGAAAGATTTCGCATCGGGGGCTCCATGTGTCAAAAGGACGCATATGAGAACACGTTGAAAGCTCTAGAACACGGCTTTGAGGCAAGGTTTCATAATTTTGACGGGATGCAAAGGCCGTTCACCGAAAGCCAGAAACAACAAAGCCCGCACAAGGCGGGCTTTGTTGAGGTGGGTCACAGACTGCTGTAGACATCTGTAAACCGGTACTTGGTGGCTACACAGTCCCTTGAACTGGTCCATCAATATATTGTTTTTAAACGGTTTTATTGGGGGTATTTTGGTTAGGGATACACCAGGGGATACAAGGTGCTCGGTGCTGGGGTAATTTTATCGGTGCGGGACGTATGACCGGTCGGTGCTTTGAGGGTCAAAATCTATCCGATCAGAGGTCAATAATCCTCTAGGTCGCGACACTTTCGCGGATCGGCTACCCCACCCCCACCAAGGTTCCCGTTTCGGTATGGCAGGGGTCGGCAAGAATGGCTCGCCGGCCGTGGAGATGGCCAGGCCTTGCTACTCTGTCCGCTCGACCATGGGAGAGACACGATGAGTAATGCTCTGATTGCGGGCCTGCTCAACAGGCTCAATGAAAACCAGCTCGCCCTGGGCGCGGCTGTCGAGGAGCTCACGGTGTGGGTGGAGCAGCGCGGAGCTGAAGAAGTGGCCGGGAACGTGCGTAGCGCACTTGAAACCTTGGATGAAAACTTTGCTGCCATTAAACGGGGCGTCATGGAGTTGAGCTTGTTAGGGGTGGCCGGGATTTGATAGCAGCTCTGATTAGGCGAGATGCGGATGTGCACTGCTCCTAAATAGCAGCTTACGGCACTCCGATATTGCGATTCGGTTGACCAAGTTAAGCATCCATCGGTGGTGCCGAGGTCAGACAGGACTATGGTTAGTGCTCTGCGCAGCAATAGCGCAGTCTTGGCCGCCCCGGCCAGGATCGTGGAGCCGCTAATGCTTTCCGCCCGGGAAATGCAGAATCTGATTGAGGCAACCTTTTTACCTACGACTTGCAAGTGTGAGGTCAATTCGCAGGGTGTAATCACCATCTTCCTCAGCGAGAGAGGGAGGAAAAATTCTCAGTTTCTGATAGATGAGTACCTGCCTCCTCATCGTACCAGTTACCGAGCCTTCGTCGAGATCGTTCGCGACGCCCAGGGAGGGTACTGCGTCAGGCGGATCGCTGGTGAGAAATGGATGACGGTTAGCGCCGGAATATCATGGCCACTTTAGCCCAGGTCCTAGCTGGCTTGACTCCTTCCGCTACGCATGACCTGACTCAGTCCGGTAGCAATATCTCCCTTTTGGTGATTGATGGTTCTTCGTCCGCAATGGCACAACGGACCATCGCTGTTTACCAGAGGGACTGTCATGAGGTATTCAGGGCTGTCGTTCTTTCGGCTGTAAACGAATTGCGTGGGAGATCCTGTCTCGACCCGCTCGACGCTCTACCTGATTGGGAGTAGTCGAGGCGAGGTTTGAGTGACCGCCACCGTGTAGATTCCAACACAGTGTGGCGTTTTCAACACGCTTGAACTGATCACAGCCTCGGGGTCGTCCTGAGGCGAAGCTACTTGTGACACTGCGGATGCCCGCCGCTGACCAAGCCTTGAGCCTCCTTACCCCATACGGAATCCAAGGTGTAATCCAGTTTGACGATCTGGACACGCACGACCTCGATGCAAGCAACAGTTGCATTTTGGATGCCGATCACCTTGTCTAGGGGGCCAATGCTCTGGCCTCGCACTATCGGCCCAAGGACTTCAATGCTTTCATCACTGGCGCTGAGCTTTTGCCCATTGGCATCGTAGGCGGCCACTTCAACCCGAACCGTTTTCAACGGCTCTCGATACTCGCTCTTGATCGTGAGGTTAATATCCACCTGGCCGGTGGCGGGGTCTGTTTGATAGGTGAGCTGGGAAATGGCAAGCGGAAGTGCGCCCGAGGACTGGTGGACGCTAGGCTGCGCAGCGCAAGCGCTCAGGAGAATCATAGTGAGTGCCCAAGCAGATCGATTCATCAGTAACTCCCATCTGGCATTTTTTCTTGTCCTGATGAGCGTAGCAGTCCAGAGCTTCCATCAATGGATTGCCCACAGATGGCGAGGTCGATTGAAATCTTTTGATCGTCAAAAGGTTTCCAGTGAAAAACACTGCCAAACCGTGGCAACCATGGTGGAAACCTACGTTTGGAAACCATGCGTGCCGGTCACCACAGGTGGTCACTTGGCTGGTCACTGCGATCAAGGTTCGCGCTTCTACGTGCGAACCAGACGTGCGAACCCCTAGTGCGA
Source organism: Pseudomonas sp. dw_358 (assembly GCF_018449655.1). GTDB lineage: Bacteria > Pseudomonadota > Gammaproteobacteria > Pseudomonadales > Pseudomonadaceae > Aquipseudomonas. The sequence continues at coordinate 197,601 of NZ_JAAVUX010000009.1, read as the reverse complement.
ACCTGTCTTGCCCGCGAGCCCCGCGCGTACTTTTCGTGCGTACCTGACTGCGCACTTGGCGGGTTCCGCGCACTTCCAATGCGTGAAATCACTGCGTGAAACACTGCGCGAAAATATCGGATTTCGCTGTTACAGCCCCTGTTACAGGCCGACTTGTAACGCCTATTGCTGGCGCCAGCTCTGCGCCAGGTGCTGCGCGAAACCGTGTTAACCACAGTGGTAACCAGCGCGTGGTAACCAGTCATCGCACCCCGTGAAACCGTGGATACCAGCGTGGATACCAGGGCACAGATTACAGGCACTGCCCCCACAGGCCCTGGGAGCCCACGGGCATGGCCGCCCGGAAGCAGCGCCAATGTAAGGTTTTATCAACCTCTCATGGGGTTAGGTTTTCAGGGAGACCGCCTCCGGGCTTTGGCCGTCCCCTTTCGGCCCGGTAGACAGCCCTCCATGCAATTTGCACCGCCCGGAGATGTACAGGTCACGTCGCTTGCATGGCTCTCCCGCCCGGGTCTTCGCGCCACAGGTTAAGCCGTGCAATTCGTCAGGTAGGGATGGGAAGGCTGGCGGAGGGTGTTGGTAGCTCCGTTCCGCCCATTTCTTGCTCATGGCTTCGTAGGCCTCGTGGTGTTGACGCCATAGCTTGCGCAGATGGTCTTGATGGTTACCTGCCATATCGACTCCCGGGGTGCGGTGCTCCCTCGGCGGGACAGACGATACAGTCTCAGTGGGACGTTTTGGTCTGTCTCGCATCGGCCCGCATCTGGTCCGTCAGTAGAGGTAATCCCCAGTAGTGATCGGATCGTGATCGACGCCCAGTGCGTAACCTTGGATCGAGGTTGACCAGGTGTCGGAGTAGAAGTCGCCATAGTGGATGATCGAGCTGGCGAAATACCTGCCCGATTTGGCCTGGGTGAACCGGGTCTGATCATTGAAGTTGGACGAAATGTCGGGTACCACCAGGCTGTAACGGGTTTTTACCAAGATCTCATCACCAGGCATGATCTTGGGATTCAGCCGGGTTACGACATTCACCGTGGGGCCGGCGCTGAATAGCGGTGATCCTTCCATGCCAGTATCAGCGGAAATCACATGAGACGTGCCGCTGCCCACCGCCGTGCGGGGCAGGATTAGCACTTTGTCCAGCAGGCGATACACAACGAACCCGTAGGAGCGGCCCAGGTCATCTAGCGCGGTGTATGCCTTGGTCGAAAGCGAAAGCGTGCGCACACGGCCCAGGTCTGACCAGAATGTGCTATCTGGGGCATCGATGGCCGGCAGAAACGTGACAGGGACGCCAAGGTTGGAAGCGATCTCTTTCACGATGTCGCACACCCGCGTGCCGTTGCCCCAAGTGTTGTTGATCGTGGCTTGGCTCTCGTCTTTGCCCATGATGGTGCAATACAGCGCTAGGTACTGCTCCATGCCAGCCTTCCCCTTGCTCGGTGTGAAGATTGCTCCGTCGAAGATGGCTTCGGAGCCCCCGACATAGCCCGCCACCAGCTTGATGCGGTCGTATTTATTGATGATCTGGTCCATAGAGGCGAGGTTCAGCCCATAGATCGTGATTTCGGCGGTGCCCTTGATGGCACCGCTGCCCGCGTAATAAGTCACCCTGAATTGGATTTGCACGGGTGCCTTGATCGACAGGGTTTGGCTACCCGTCGCTGAGTAGAGCGTCAATTCGTAGTAGCGGCCATAGAGCGCTGTCATGGTTTTTCCCGTTTGCTGTGAGGGTTAACGGATGCCCGGGCCGCGCCACGATTTGCGGGCTGCCGAAATGTGGCGCGGGGCTGGCAGTTACTGGGTCACGATCCGTAGAACTGGTGGCGGCTTCGGCCCGAGCACCTCTCCAGGCGCGAATGGATCTGGCAACTGGTCCTCGGGGCATTCCTTGATGAACTGAATCATCGCGGCATGGCAGGCGCGAAATAGCGGGCCGCCGGCGCCCCAGTCATCGCCGTAGCCGGCGGCGCTGTCCTCCAGCCGGGAGATGTAGGCAAGCCCGCGAAGGGATGTATCCCCGTCTTCGTGCGCTTGCTGGCGGTGTACCGGGTTCACGCTCATCAGGTCGCACATACGGTCGAACCCCAGGGCGGCGGCCAAGCCGTCACGGTCGAACATCACGGACTGCCCGAACCCGGCCAGCACTGTTCTTGCCCCGCTGCGGGCGTCCTCGCGGTGCTCCTGCGCCTGCTGTTCCAGGCTTTCGATGGTCTGCTGGGTGAACGGCAGAAACGCTTTGAGCTTGGCCGCCTGGCGGCGTAGGGCGCGGCGCTCGGCGTTGATCGAGTCGAGTTGCTCCACGACTCTGCGCAGGATGCGGCGAGTGGTGATGAGGTTCGTGCTGGCGCTTACGCCGGGCTTCATTGCGATGTTGCACAGGCGCGTGGTCACGGTAGGCGTCATGGCCGATTCTCCATGGGGGTGTTGTCGTAGGTGGTGCGCAGGCCAGCGCCAGCCGCGCAGTGGCGAGCGGTGGGCGCGTGGCAGCCCGGGCACGCCATGACGTGGTTGATGTATTGGTCCCGAGCCTGACGCCACTCCGGCGTGGCGCTGGCGGCGTTGGTATAGGTGGCCGGCTTGGCGGCGGGGCGCTTGACCAACCCCAGCCGTGGGTGGTCGGGGGCGCGCTCTGTGCGGCCCGGGATTTCAGAGTTGGCGACGGTCGGCGGCATGTGATTGAGCAGATCCGAGAGCAGGCTCATGGCGCCACCACGCTCTGAAAGCTACCTACCAAATGTTCCTGTGAATTCAAAAACGGTGGGAACAGTGGGAACAGTGGGAACAACCCATATAAACCGGGGCTCCCAGAGGCGTTTTTCTGTTCCCATTCTGTTCCCACACCGGATTTTGTGGGAACAGTGATAACTGAAACAGGCAGACGTGCCGCCCACTTATATTGGAAAGCGATTGTGTGTTCCCACTTGTTCCCACTCTTTTTATTAGGTGGGAACGCCTGAAAGCCCCGGCCCGCCTGGTTGTTCCCACTGTTCCCACTGTTCCCACCGATTCTAGGTTCCTGTGGATATGGGCAATCACTTTTTGGAGTTGTGGGGGTCATACCGCACCGCCTTCACCGTCCACGGCGTCAGCGTCGATCACATACAGCCATGGGGAGCCGCCACCAGGGACGCGGTACTTCTTGGCATGTCGTTTTCGATCAGCACCGCGCTCGGCAATGGCGCCCGCGCCCTCCAGCGCCTTGATGATGCGGCTCAGGCCATACCCGTGCGCCGCCTCGATCAGCGCTGACTTGTTGAACAGGTACAACTGCTTGCCCCCAGACAGCTTCCAGTACCCGGCCCGGTTGAATACCTTGGTGTCGGGCGTCTGGTCATTCACGTCCGAAAATCGGCTGCTGCCGTGCTTGTCGATGAAGTCCAGAATCCCCGACAGGATCTGGCGATCCTCGGCATTGCCGCTGCCCACACGGCTGAGCCACTCGCCATACAGGAGCTGGCAGTCGGCCAGGGCGGTGCCCGGCTCCCACGGCAGCAGACCATAGGCAATGGCCATCTCGCCGGCCAGGGCGATCACAGCGAACCGATCCGCCACGCGCCCGGCCTGGGCGTTGTCCTCGGTGAACTGGGCACGGATGCCGGCGAAGTCTTCCAGCAGGCCGGGGCGGTCATGGTCCGCCAGCAGCTTTTCCACGAACGCTGGGCCGATGTGCCCGTGGTGCGCGCCCACCGCGACGGTGAGCTGGCGGTGGAAGTCGGCCCCCTCCATGCCATGCAACTCGTCAAAGGCTCGGTGTGTGCGTGTGCCGGCGTTTACGTCCACCATGCGCAGCTCAGCGCCAGAGTGGGCGGCGTTGCCACTGATGGCCGCGTGTTCGGAGAGCGAGCGCTCGCCGCTGGAGAGCGCCAGCAGGCGCCAGCTCAGTTTGCCCCGTGCCTCCCGGTCGCGGGTCATGGTGCCCTTGCCCTGGCCGTTAGCGAGGGAATAGGCCATCTCTTGAACGCGCTTGGGGTCGGCCCGCTTGATCTCGTCCAACGGCAGCATGGTGTCATTGCGGCTCGATGCTTCGATCTCCAGGCCGCCCTTGGTCATATCCCAGCTCGCCGCGAAGATGCCGGGGTCGCCCCACACGGACGATCCGATCAACTGCGCCAGCGACTTGCCGCTTGAGCTGTCGCCCACCAGGTGAACACCACCGCCCAGCACGCCCACCAGGCTCAGCAGCGGGCCGGCGAGGGCGCAACCGATAGCCAGGGTCAGCACAGGGTTACCCTGGCACTTGGCCGCTACTTCGGCCCGCCATCCCTCCAGGCTCCCGCGCACGCGGAATAGGTTCTGCCCCTTGGCGCTGGCCTGATACCGCACCTTGTCACTGCCCAGCGTGCGCCCGGGGAGCACAAAGGCGCCCGATTCGTGCCAGCCCGGGCGGCAGGTGGTGGCGAACACCTCGGCGGGGTGCTGCTCCAGGAGGTACTCCATGAACTGGCCGCGCTTCTTGAGCGCGATGATGACGCCCATCCCGAACAGCGTGCGCCTGGCGTCCTCGCCACTACCGCCGAACACCTCCATGGGGATGATCCATTCCTTGATGCCGCCCTCGGTGATCAGGCGCAGGAAACGCCCCTCGCTGCCGTCGTCGCTGTTGGTGGTGCGTGCGGCCACGGTCACAGGGGTGGCGATCCACTCATCAGTGATCGGGCGGTCGGATTTGTCGTCGTCGCTGTCATCGTCGGCGGCGCTGCGCTTAAATCCATGCCAGTACACGCCCGGGCGCAGCCGGCGGCCTTTCTCATTGGTCACCCAGGTTTCGTACACACCCCAGCAAGGACGCTCAGGCTCGACCATGGGGGCTTCGGGGCGCAGATTGATGACGTTGTTGTCAGGCGTGCGCATGGTCGCGGCTCCAGGTGGCGAGGTCGTTAAAGTCGGAAAGCGATTCTGGGGCGCCGGGTGGCCATTCGGGGAACGTGACCAGGCCGCCCACTGCGACAGCGGCAGCATTCGCGGCGGTCCGGCCCGGGTTGCCATCGGTCTGGCGGTCGTCATCGCCCGCGATGATGATTCCAGTGGTGGGGTGGCCACCGTGGAGCGCCAGCGCCACCGGCTTGAGGTTGCCGGCGTTCATGGCGCAGGCGACGGTGTAGCCGCTTTCGTGGAGCGTGGCGCCCGTGGCCCAGCCCTCGCAGACGCACAGCGGCTTGCCGGCTGTGATGTGGCCCAGCGGGGAATAGGCGCCCTTGATGCGCCCCCCGAACAGGAACCGCTTTCCGCCGTCCTGGGCGATCCGTTGCAGGTTGACCAGTACGCCCCCGGCATACAGCGGCACCAGAAGTTCGTCACCGTGCTGGCGCAGACTGTGGGAGCGAACACCCTTGGCCACCAGATAGGCGTGGGCGGGATCTGCGCGACGGGCGGCCTTCCACCACCGTTGGGCAAGAGTCGCCGCCTTGTGCTGGCGTCGCTGCTGCTCGGCTTCCCGCTGGCGCCTGGCCTGCTCGATGTGCTGGCGCACCTGCTCGGCCTCGCGATAGTCGGCCGGCTCACGGCTACACCAAGTGTTGGTACCACCAGCCTTCCAGCTACCAAAGGCGCCGGATGCAATGCCGTCCGCGTACAGGGTGTACCAGCCATTCAGCGTGCCGGACTTGTCGCCAGGGACGTGGAAGCGGTGAATGTCGCCATCAGCCACGGGCAGCCAGTCCAGCGGCCCATAGGCGGCCTGGAGAGCCTCGCGAAACAGGATCGAGGGATCTGTCATGCGGCCCCCTGTGGTGGCGTGAACCGCTCAGTCAGGGCCTGGAGTTCGCCGTTGAGACGTAACAGCTCGCCCGGCTGCTGGCTGGCGCCTTCGGATGCCTTGCCCAGGGCCAGATAGCCGGCCGTAATTTCCAACAGCAGCACATAGCTGGCACCGTCGATATAGGCAGCGGCCGGTGGAGGGCCGCCGCGCCCTTTCCGTCTGAGGGTGGCCACGTTATTCATGGTCAGGCTCCTGGCATCTGCCTGATGCGAAGGCCCGAACCACGGTTCCGTTGCGTACAGCCAGAGCATGGGTGCGCTCGTCCAGCGCTTCGACGGCTCGGCGGCTCACCACGGCCCCTGGGCACAGGGTGGACGCCAGGGAAAGCTCAGCGTCTCCCTCTGTCAGGTACGGGCCTGACAGATCCCATGGCGCGGCGTGGTGGGTCACGTAAAACAGATCTGTGGCTTTTTCCGGGCAAGCCGATCCCGTCGGCGCTAATGCGTCGTTTTGAATAAGTTTCATCTTCTAAGCCTTTACCAAGTATCAGTTAATTCGGGGGACGGGCCTGGGGCGGGCGTCTCTAGCAGAACTACTGCCAATGTCTTTTTAGTCGTCTACCCCGGGGCGCTTGCCGACTTCACCCCACGCTGCGCCAACGTGCCGGTGGCGCCAGCAGTAATTGCCGCTGAATATTTGGATCTGCTCCAGGTGACGCGCGATGTCTGCAGCCAGCTCGTTGGCGTAGCCACCCATCGCCGGAATGACGAATGTGAGCAGTATTTTCGCCAGCTTGTCGTGCTCTTGGCGGGCGAAGTTCATCGAGCACATAGCTCGGCCATCGAGCATGGCATTGTCTGAAACCATTTCGCCCTGGATAGCGTTAGCATCAAAAGTTGCGAGGCCGTTGCTCATGGATAGGCCCTCCCGATAGCAGACTGGTGGAGCGGGACATAGTCGAACTCGTCATGGTCTGGCTCATACTTGGCGTGCTCCAGAAATGAAGCGATCACGCTCAGCGGGGTCTGTTCGCGCCACTGTTCGACGTACGCAACCAAGAACGCCCGCCCTGGCGAAGGCTCGCTCTGGCAGCGCTCCAGAATCTGCCCCATGCGCTTTGTCATCGATCTGAATGCGGCGAGCTTATCTGCGTCCACCGGCGGCTCATCCAAGCTGTAAAGGGCGATGCGCCGGCCGAGCAGGTCGCGGCCAAATGTCTCCAAAAGTTGCCGGGCTAAGCAGTCGTCAGTTAGGCAGATTTGAAAGCCAAAAGCTCCGCGCCCGTCCCACACCTGGATGATGAAAAAGGAGTTGGGATCGATGGCGATATTCATTGCGCACCCCCATGCTCCGCGATGAAACCGCCGAGCAGTTCCGCCCAGGCCATGGCCGTGTGCTGCGCGACCACTGCGGTAACGCGAGCGACCATAAGCGACGTGTGGGGCGCGGCAATGATGGCCAGCGCCACGCTGAGCAGGGTGAGGACGTCTTGAACATCGCGCAGGTGTTGGATCTGGTCATCTGCGCTCAATGGGGTGAACTGGGCAGGGAGGTTCATACGGCACCCCCAGCGGTTTCGAGGGTGCGCACGACCGCCATGTGGGCGTTGTAGCGGGCAAGGCGAACGGAAAGGGACGAGTTTGCGCGGAGGGCGCTCAGGGCCATACGGCGGTGAGCCAGTGCGCGAATTGAGCGAGAAAGGGCGGTCATACGGCACCCCCTTTGAGCCAGTAGCTGCGAAAAACGCTGTAGCTGGCGTCGTTGAGACCAGGGCAGAACCGCGTGGCGAGGGTGGTAGATACCTCGGCCTCGATGGCGCGCATGATGCGGCAAATATCCGAGGGTTCGGAGTAGCGCATGAGGACCTTGAGCAGGCGGGCGCAATACTCTTTTTGCAGCTCGGGGGAAATTGCGGACGGATTGAGGGCGGTCATGGTGAACTCCAATTTCAGTTTGGAGCTGCCACGATCCTTCCTACGGGATTGGGTGGCAGCCGTGCGCGGGGTAGGAATGCCGGGGAAATTGGAACCCGACCAGGCCGAAGCCTGCCCGCACACAGCCGCCATAACACTGAACCGCAGACGAAAAAAAACGCCGGCAGTTGTGATCTGGGCGCTGTTGCGCCAATTTCTCATCGGGTTCCTACGCCCGCTCTCTGGATTTACAGAGAGGTGGGCACGATAACCGCGATAACGACTGCGAGCAAGCGGAAGTATCTGCCGCTCATCGTGATTGCACAAGGCCATCATGCGGCAATCCTCCGCTTGTGCTTGCCTTGCAGCTTGGTGACGTAGGCGACCAGGTTTGCCTTGCGCTCGGCATAGGTCATACCCGCGCAGAGCAACCCTGAGTCGCGCAGCTCGGCCAGGGTGACGATCTCTAGCTCAGCCGTATCCAACTGGTCACGGTCCCGGCCGGCAAACGATCCGGTGATGACTTGATTGATCAGCCGGGCCTCATTGATGAAGTGGTGGGGCTTCGGTGTTTTGCCTTGGGCCTCGCAGTTGAGCGCGACGGCATCGCAAACGGCCTTGTGGCCGATTGCTGCCTCGCGCCGGGCGCTGGCCCAGGGTTTCGAATCGCCGCGCAGCAGGGCGTCAATCTGCTCATCGCACCAGACGGCGAAGCTCACATCCAGCCACCGGGCAAAGGCCACGATTAGCTTGGGGTGGAGCCAGGTGCCGCCGTTGCGCCCACGTTGGGTTTTTACTAATTGCGGGATTTTCCCGTATTTAGCCATGGCCTCCAGGTAAGCAATAGTTTCGGGCAGGCGCAGCCAGTCATGCGGCACCTTGCCGAACCGCGCCGCTGCCTCGGTGGCATTGATCCAGCCGTCACCGCTGAACCGCACGGCCTGGCCTTCGTAGTCGAGTGGAACGATGCGGGCGCTCATGCCACCACCTGCTGGCGCTGGCTGATAGGCTTGCAGAGCATTGACAGCACGTTACGGGCGCGGCGGTGTTCACTTGGTGGGAGGGTGTAGCGGGTCACGGTGCAAGGCTCGCCCCAGTGGTTCGGCACGCGCTCAAGCTGGCGCTGGAATTTAAGGCCGTAGCTGTTGGCCAAGCTGCTGATGGTGGAGTGCAAGCAATGGTCGCCCAGGCGCTCGGCTTCGAAACGGATGAGGCTGCCGTCATACAGCATGTGTTGCAGAACCCGGGCAATCTTGCTCGGGGCTTTGCCGGTGGTAATATCCCCTTGCGACGGGCTGGCCTGCTTACTTTGGGGCTGGCTCTTTTTCATTTAAGCCACCTCGCGCAATGCGATGCGCTGTCGCACCCAGGCTTGCACCTCGGCCAGAACCCACCCGACAGGCGCGCCGCGCGACTTGCTGTCGCTCAGCGGCACCGGCTTAGGGAAAGTCAGATCGTCTTTGAGACGCTTGTAGACGGTCGGCCTGGCGAGACCGGTGATAGCGCACAGCTCGGGTATGCGGATGATGAAGGTAGAGGGGTCGAACTGGTGGATGGTCGCAGCGACTGACTGCAAGTGATCTGGGGTGGTGTGCATATTGGCGTATCCCGTAGTAGATGACGGGAGACAGGTTCGCAATTCGCTGGCTCTTTGATCACGACAAAGCGCCACTATTTCAGTCGATATTCTCGCGCGGCAAGGTAAGGCTTTTGTTCGTTTTTAGTGTCGTCAGAACGTCTCCGTATTCGAGGCCTTTTCTGTCGGCAATTTCTTTTGCTATATGCTTTCGTTCTGCGTCGAGCTCGATTTTGGCCAGTCTCTCAATGGTTCGCATTTCAAGAGGCCTCTCAATGATGGAAAGCCCCATCAGATGGAACACTGCGCGTTTATGGTGGTTGCGGTAAGTACTGTAGTTCAGACGAAGCAGCTCAGAAGCGAGCAGTCGAGCAGGTAGATCTACATCATTCCTTTTGCTTACTGGTTGAGCCAAAATATCGCTGTCCAGAAATCGAAGCGCAGCTTGCGTCTTTACCATATATGCGAGTCGCTTCTTTGCTTCAGCTGGCATCCAGTCCACACCCGCGAGCTGCTCAAACTCTAACAACAGCTGTCTTAGCTTGGCGATTGTTGCGGGGCCGTCGATTGCAGCACGATGCCCGATTCCCGTCATATAACTGTGAATAGCGCCGCCGATCCTCGACACATAAGCCATAAATTTATTCGAGTTTCGAGCCAATCTGTAGGGGAGAGCGGTTGTCCGTGCGCCACTGCGAATCCAGTTCGAAATGGTCTTTTCGAACACTCCGGCCCAGTGCCCAGGTTCCACCATGTAGAAGCCAACCTCCTTGATCGCCATGGCATATGCAGGTTCGCTTGCCAGCCATTCGAGACACGCTGCGCCGTCCTCTCCTAATGCCGACTTTCCGAAAACCTCAACTCCTTCCACTGCAAGCTTGATCAGCCTAGGCGCTTCGCTCAAAGGAATCTTGCCCTCAGGAAAGCCACGGACAATTTCGTCTAAGTAGGCGGAAAAATCCGAGGTGTAGATTTCTGCTGCCTGCGAAAGCCGTTCGAACTGTTCTGGTGAAGGAACTGTTTTCACATCCACGCCCTCCCAGGCGTCCCACTTGAATAGATCGGCCAGCCAGGCAGATGGGAAGTCCGCTTTTCGCTCCGTCGAGCTAGGCCAGCCAAAACCGCTGTCCGTCCGGACACTGGGTATCCGAACAGTAATGGTTTCCAGTCTATATCCGTCTATGTGAGCATTGGAAGGGGCGCGTCAGGCCCTCTTGATCGACACCACATTGCCCTTGGCCAAGGTGTCTTGGTGGTCCGCATACCATTGCATCATGGTGGCGCGCTGGGTCAGGTACTGGGCTTTGTTGTAGATGCCGGCCACGCCTTCCTTGACGTGCGATAGCTGCGCCTCGATGTGGTTTTCATCAAAGCCATGCTCGTTGAGGACCGTAGACGCGATGTGGCGGAATCCGTGGCCCGTCTGCCGGCCCTCATAACCCAAGCGGCGCAGGGCCATCAGAAACACGGTGTTGCTGCGCGGTTTGGTAGTGTCGCTGCGCCCAGGGAACAGCAGCGGATACCGACCGGTGAGGTTGCGCAGTTCGCTCAGCAACTCTACGGCCTGGCGTGGCAGGGGCACCAAGTGTTCGCGACGGCGCTTCATCCGCTCGGCGGGGATGGTCCACAGCGCTTTATCTAAATCGAACTCATCCCAGCGCGCTTCTCTTATCTCTGAAGGGCGGCAGGCCAGCATGGAGAGCAGGTGGAGGCCGATCCGAACGTCTATGGCGCTCGGGTAGGCACGGATGGCGCGCAGCAGTGGCGGCAGCTCATCCACAGGCACATGGGCGTAGTTTTCAGAGGGCTTGGTCTGGAGGAACTTGTGGAGACCTTCCAGCGGGTTGTGGGTGGCCCGGCCGGTGACGCGGGCGAGGTCGTAGATCTCTTGGCATCGAGCACGTACCCGGCTCGTCTGCTCGATGATGCCCGTTTGCTCCATGCCGCGAAGGAATTCCATCCACTCCATGGGCAGGATCTCGGTATAGATGCGCTTACCAAACACGGGGAATACGTGAAGTTCCAAGGCTCCGATGGTCCGGGTGGCCGTTCCTTCAGTCCAGCTCTTGCGTTTGGCTGCGTGCCACTCCCGGGCCAGATGCTCGAATGTGTTGTTGGTCGCCTCGATCTCTGCCGCCTTCCTGGCTCGCTTGGTGGCGAGTGGGTTGCCACCCTTGGCCGCGTCCTCTCGCAACAGGGCAGCCTTTTGCCTGGCCTGTGATCCGGTCAACTGATGGTCGCCGTTGCCGTAGCCGCCCAGGCCAAGCCATGACCACTTGCCGTCAGGCTTCTTGTAGCGCAGTTGCCACGATTTGCTGCCGTCAGGGCGCACGCGGAGATACAAGGCATTGCCGTCCAATTCGCGGTACTCCTTGGCCTCTGGCTCAAGGGTGGCGAGCACGGTATCAGCCAAAGGGCGGCGTTTTATGTCGCTGCGCTTCATTTTCCTTGTATCCCCCAGTTTCAATTTCTAGCCAAGGTACACGAAGGGATACACGGAGGGAAGATATAGGGGGAGATAAGGTGATACAGCCAGAAACAAGAAAGCCCGCACAGGGCGGGCTTCTTGAGGTGGTTTATAGACTGCTGTAGACATCTGTAAACCGGTACTTGGTGGCTACACAGGGACTTGAACCCCGGACCCCAGCATTATGAATGCTATGCTCTAACCAACTGAGCTATGTAGCCAAGTGGCGCGCATTATTCGCCGGTAACGATAATGTGTCAAGCGCCTTTTCAAAAAAATACTGCACATGATCAAAAGGTTAGCTGTTGAACCAGCCCAGCTTGATCACGAACAGGATCGACAGTACCACCAGCGGTACATTCAGCTCGCGCCATTTGCCCGATATCAGCTTGATCAGGGTCCAACTGATAAAGCCAAACGCGATGCCGTTGGCGATGGAGTAGGTAAACGGCATGATCAGCGCCGTGATCAGCACGGGCGCCGCTTCGGTCACATCCTCCCAGTTGATTTCAGCCAGGCCCGAGGCCATCAGCACCGCCACGAACATCAAGGCCGGTGCCGTGGCAAAGGCGGGCACGCTGCCGGCCAGGGGAGCGAAAAACAGCGACAGCAGAAACAGCACGGCGACCACCATGGCTGTCAGGCCCGTGCGTCCCCCGGCACTCACACCGGCGGCCGACTCGATGTAGCTGGTGGTGGTGGACGTCCCCAGCAGGGAGCCGGCCAGCGCCGCCGTGCTGTCGGCAATCAGCGCGCGCCCCATTTTCGGCATGTGGCCGGTCTTGTCCATCAGGCCGGCGCGTTTGGCGACGCCGATCAGGGTGCCGGAGTTATCGAACAGATCGACGAAGAGGAACGCGAAGATCACGCTGACCATGCCGACATTGAACGCCCCGGCGATGTCCAGCTGCAGGAAGGTTGGCGCCAGAGACGGGGGCATCGACACTACGCCGCCGAACGGCGTGAAGCCCAGCACAATGGAGATCACGGTGACGGCGAGGATGCCGATCAGTACCGAGCCGCGAACCTTCAGGGCTTCCAGTGCGACGATCAGCACGAAGCCCAGCGTGGCCAGCACCGGCGCCGGTTGGCGCAGATCGCCCAGGCCTATCAGCGTGGCCGGGTTGGCCACGACGATACCGGCGTTGTGCAAGGCGATCAGGGCCAGAAACAGGCCGATACCCGCGGCAATGGCCGAGCGTAGCGGCAAGGGGATGCTGTTGATGATCCATTCGCGGATCCGCAGGATCGACAACAGGAAGAAACACACCGCCGAAATGAACACCGCGCCCAGCGCCACCTGCCAGGTGTGGCCCATGTGCAGCACGACGGTGTAGGTGAAGAAGGCATTCAAGCCCATGCCGGGTGCCAAGGCAATCGGGTAGTTGGCGATCATGCCCATGATGGCCGAACCAATGGCGGCGGCCAGGCAGGTAGCGACGAACAGTGCGCCCTTGTCCATGCCCGTGTCGCCGAGAATGCTCGGATTGACGAACAGGATGTAGGCCATGGCCAGGAAGGTGGTGACCCCGGCGAGTATTTCCGTGCGCACGTTGGTGTTGTGCACCCTGAGTTTGAATAGCGAGTCCAGCATGGTGCTCCCCGTTGGCGCATGGCGCCCTGAAATGAAGGTCCGGCGTGCGGCGTAATTGAACTCGACGGGCGTAGAAACTAACCGCTCGGTCAATTTTGTCCTGATGCGCTTAGCAGGATGTGGGCCAACGTTCGACAGGCCAAGCAGGCTGTGTCATGCAGGCGGTGCACGGGGGCTTGCCGAGGGTTTTTATGCACTGTTTTGAGGCGTTAAAGGCTGGATCGCCTGCGCAATGTGCGTGCAGAAACGTGGTTGTATCGGACGGCACCGCCGGAATCCCGCAAGACAATGGCGCTGCCCTCGAAAAAAATGGCACATTGGCGGCCCACGTACAAAAACGAACCGTTCGGAACTGCCCATGTCCAGCACCGCTCCAAGCGCCACCGCGCCCACTCCGACCGCCCCTCAGACCAGCCCGCTGGTGATGCGCATCATCGGCGCCTGTGCTCTGGCGCACCTGATCAATGACCTGATCCAGTCGGTCCTGCCGTCGATTTACCCGATGCTCAAGGCCAACTACGGCCTGAGCTTCACCCAGGTCGGCCTGATCACCCTGACGTTCCAGATCACCGCCTCGCTGCTGCAGCCCTGGATCGGCTTCTATACCGACCGCCATCCCAAGCCGGCGTTGTTGCCGCTGGGCATGGTCTGCACACTGGTGGGCATCTTGATGCTGTCGGTGGTGGGCAGCTTCCCGATGATTCTGCTGGCCTCTGCATTGATCGGCATCGGTTCCTCTACCTTCCACCCTGAAACCTCTCGGGTGGCGCGACTGGCCTCCGGCGGCCGCTACGGTCTGGCGCAATCAACCTTCCAGGTCGGCGGCAATGCCGGTTCGGCGTTCGGCCCATTGCTGGCGGCGGCAATCATCATTCCCTTCGGGCAGACCCACGTAGCCTGGTTCGGTGTCGTGGCCCTGTTCGCCATTGGCGTGCAATACGGTATCAGCCGCTGGTACCGCGAACACCTCAACCTGTTCAAGCTCAAGGGTGGCCGCGAAGCGACCCATGGTCTGTCCAGGCGTCGCGTCACCTGGGCACTGGTGGTGCTGGCGCTGCTGGTGTTTTCGAAATACTTCTACATGTCGAGTTTCACCAGTTACTTCACGTTCTACCTGATCGAAAAATTCCACCTGTCGGTGGCCAGTTCGCAGCTGCATCTGTTTCTGTTTCTCGGTGCGGTAGCGGCCGGTACCTTCTTCGGTGGCCCGATCGGCGACCGCATCGGGCGCAAGGCCGTCATCTGGTTCTCGATCCTCGGCGTCGCGCCGTTCACTCTGGCGCTGCCCTATGTGGATCTGTTCTGGACGACCGTATTGAGCGTGATCATCGGTTTCATCCTGGCCTCGGCATTTTCGGCCATCGTGGTGTTTGCCCAGGAACTGGTACCCGGCAACGTCGGCATGATCGCCGGGGTGTTCTTTGGCCTGATGTTCGGCTTCGGCGGCATCGGCGCAGCGCTGCTGGGGCACGTGGCCGATATCCGCGGGATCGAATACGTCTACACCCTCTGCTCGTTTCTGCCGCTGTTCGGCGTTCTCACGGTACTGTTGCCGTCCACCAAGCGGGCCTGAAGGCTGGTTCGAGGTCAGCGAAAGGCATCCGCCACCTTGATCAGCACCTTGCCGAAGTTTCGCCCCTTGAGCATGCCGATAAAGGTCTGGGGGCTGTTTTCCAGACCGTCGACCACGTCTTCCAGGTGCTTGATTTCGCCGTTCTTGATGGCGGGCGCGATCTCGCGAATAAAGTCTGGAAAACAGTGGTTGAGGTCGTAGTTGATGAACCCGCGCAGGGTGATGCTTCGGGTCAGGATGCCGCGCATCAGGCCGGCAACGCTCAGGCCTGCGTCCGTTGTCGATGTGCCGTTGTAGTCGGCAATCAGGCCGCACACTGGCACTCGGGCGAATTGATTGAGCAGGGGAAACACGGCCTGCCAGATCGGCCCGCCGACGTTTTCGAAATAGACGTCGATGCCGTCCGGGCAGGCAGTGGCCAGTTGGTCAACGAAGTCTTCGGCGCGGTGGTCGATGACCACGTCAAAGCCCAGCACGTCCTTGACGAAGGCGCACTTCTCGACGCCACCGGCGATACCGACGGCCCTGGCGCCGGCCCGTTGTGCCAGCTGCCCGACCAGCGAGCCTACCGGCCCACTGGCGGCGGCCACCACCACGGTCTCGCCGGCTCGGGGCTTGCCGATTTCCCGCAAGCCCGCGTAGGCGGTGAAGCCCGGCATCCCGAGTACGCCCAAGCGCGTCTCGATGGGAGCCGTGGCCGGATCGATCTTGCGCACGCCTTCGCCGTTGGACAGCCCATGGCTGGTCCAGCCGCTGTGGGCCAGGACGATATCGCCGGCGTTAAAGCCTTCCACCTTCGAGTCCACGACCTGGGCAACCACTTCGCCGACCATGGTTTCGCCGAGCTGCACCGGCGGGCTATAGGATTTGCTGTCATTCATGCGCCCACGCATGTAAGGGTCCAGGGACAGGTACAAGGTCTTGAGGAGCATCTGGCCCGCTTGGGGCGCCTGGAGCGCCAGGCTTTCCTGGCGAAAGTCCTGCGCAGTCGGTTCGCCGTCGGGGCGTGCGGCGAGCACGATGCGTTGTGCTGTGATCGGATAAGTCATGCAGTCCTCCTGAAGGTATCGAGCCGGGCGCAAAATCGTCGCGTTGCTGGCCCATCCTTCTACGACAACGACTGCGCCGGTAATTCCCGGCAGGGTCAAGCTGATCGGCTTCGAATGATGGGCAAGTGGTCTTTTACATTGCGCCCATCATTAAAAGCAGTCAATCGGTTCAGGCTTGCCGGTAGCAGTCACCGACCTGCGCCACGGAATACCAGGCCATCAGCTCGGCGGTGCCCAGTGCATTTTCTGGCACAGTCCAGTCGGCATAGTTGCCTTCCGGGATCGGCAGGTAAGGGCCATGCTTGACCTCGAAGATCACGCCGCCCGCATCCAGGGACAGCACGGCGTGCCAGCAGTCGGCCGGAATTTCCACCACCGTGCTTTCCTCGCCGAGCACTGTGCGTCGGATGACCACGCCAGCGTCGTCGAAGATCAGCACCACGAAACGACCACTCAAGGCAAACAGCAACTCCCAGGTGTGTGCGTGAAACTGCGCACGGATGTAGGTGCCAGGCTCCATGGCGATGGCCAGGCGCTGGATCGGGTCGCTCAATTCTTCGTGCAGGTTGAGGTTGGCGCGCAGGCGAGGGGACTGCTGGGCCTTGGCGGCGAGGTCGGAAAGGGCGTCACGGGTAATTTGTTTCATGGGGACAGCCGATAAGGATCGAGCCGGCATTATGGCGCAATGCGCAGCAGGCTTGCATGCCCGCTAGCGTTCGCCGGGAATGCCGTATTTGCGCAGCCGATTGGCGATGGCGGTATGGGACGTCTGCAGCCGCGCGGCCAGTTGTCGACTGGAGGGGTAGTTCACGTACAGTTTTTCCAGCAGTTCGCGTTCGAAGCCGTCCACCGCCTGTTCCAGGCTGAGGATCTCGCCCTCGCTCTGCCGCGCCACGGAGGTGCCCGCGATGTCGAGGTCGCCGATGTCCACCAGGCTGCTGTCACAGATGGCAGCGGCGCGAAAGATGACATTCTGCAGTTGCCGAACGTTCCCTGGCCAGCGATTGCCTAGCAGCGCCGGGTAGGTTCCCGGTGCCAGACGGCACACGGGTCGCTGGATCTGCGCACAGGCCTGCTGCATGAAGTAACGGGCCAGTAACAGGATGTCCTGACCGCGCTCGCGCAAAGGCGGCACGTCGAGGTTCAGCACGTTGAGGCGATAGAACAGGTCTTCGCGAAAGCTGCCCTCCGTGACCATGGTCTCCAGGTTGCGATGAGTGGCGCTGAGAATGCGCACGTTGACCTTGACCTCGCGATCGCCGCCCACCCGCCGGAAGCTGCCATCGTTGAGAAAACGCAGCAGCTTGGCCTGCAGGTAGGGTGACATCTCGCCGATCTCGTCAAGAAACACCGTGCCCTGGTTGGCCAGCTCCATCAACCCAGGTTTGCCACCACGCTGTGCACCGGTGAAGGCGCCAGGGGCGTAGCCGAACAGCTCGCTCTCGGCGAGGTTTTCCGGCAGCGCCGCGCAGTTGAGTGCCAGGAAGGGAGCGTTGTGACGACTGCTGATGGCATGACAGGCCCGTGCCACCAATTCCTTGCCGGTCCCGGTTTCGCCCTGGATCAGCAGCGGCGCATCCAGTGTTGCGACGCGTTGGGCGCGGGCCTTGAGATGGCGGATGGCGGGCGATTCGCCCAGCAGCGAGTCGAAGCCTTCGGCGTGGTCATGGTGCAAGGCGGCCAGGCGTTCGCCCATTCGGTTGGGCGGATACAGCGTCAGCAACGCGCCGGCATCGGTGATCGGGGTGGCGTCCAGCAGCAAGGTCTGGCCGTCCAGTGTGACCTCGCGCAGGGGCAGGCGAAAACCGTGTTCCAGCAGGGCGTCGAGCAACGCGGGCTCGGCAAACAGCTCGGCCACCGATTGCCCTTCCGGCTGGTGGCCATACAGCGCCACCAAAGCCGGGTTGGCCAGCAACACATGCCCAGCGCTGTCCAGGGCCAGTACCGGATCGGTCATGGCGGCCAGCAAAGCCTCCAATTGCAGATGTCGCCGTTGCCCCGGCAGGATATCCACCACGGTCACCGCCTGCACACCGCGAATCCCCAGCAGCGCACCGCGCAACTCGTCGAGCACCTGCGAGCTCAGCTCCGGCGCATCGATGTAAACGTTGGGTGGCACCATCTCCACCGCGTCCAGGTTCAGGTTGCGAGCACCGAGCAACGCCAGGACTTCCTGGGTGATACCGACTCGGTCGATAAAGCTGACGTGGATGCGCATGGGGCGTGAAGAGGTTCCGGGCAATGGAGGCGCGCAGTATGCCTTGGTACGGAGGTTGACGAAATCGCTTCGGCCTGCAAGTCCCGCTGTGACCCATGACGTGGCTGGATTTTCATGGCCTGTTAGATCCTCAGGGTTTTACCCTTCCATCGCGAGCGCCCGTGTGCCCCCCACACCGGGAGGCTCACAGCAGGAGCGAAACGCTGCCAGGCATTCTGTGCCCGTCCCTTACTCCGTCCAGACATCGACACACATCAGCAATGTCGACGACGCATCCTGGTTCTGGATCAAATTGAATATTGATCCCCATCTGGATGCTTCGACTCAGCGAATATGCTCCGGCTGCATCGGTTCACCACTGTGCAGGTTCAGCTGCTGGCGGATATCGGCAAACATGGCATCGTACTGATGGTGTTCGATCAACGGCAGCGCCTGACTGGCGGGCAGGCCGTGCTTGCGCGCGATACGGTCGACCTTGCTGGCGAAGTTGAATGCGCTGTCGCGGGTCAGCTGGAATTGGTCTTCAAAGTTTTTGCCGGCAATGTCGCCTGCCAGCTTGAAGAGCATGCAGCTGCCTTCAGCCGGATCGGTGCAGGTTTCGTAACGCAGGTCGATGCGGTAACTCACGTCGGGCTTGGAGATGGCGCTGTGAGTGATGTGCAGGTGGCCAGGTTCGAACATGGGGAGCGCTCCGGATGGTTGACGATCTGGGGTAGACCGTCGCAGGACGGCAGCGATCCCTTTATGTCGGGACTTTCATCTAAGTGTCAATCCGTGACGGCGACCTGCTCGGGCCGGGACCAGATCCACAGGTTGACCAGCACCATGCCGCCGATGGCCGCATAGATGAACCAATGATGAGGCAGGGTCAGCCACATCACCACCGAGCACACCAGCATGCTGAGGGTCGCGCTGAGCTTGGCTTTGCGGGTGATCACTTTGCCGTTGCGCCAGTTACGGATCATGGGGCCGAATAGTTTGTGGTTTTCCAGCCAGGCGCTCAGGGCCGGTGAGCTGCGGGTCGCCGCCCAGGCCGCGAGGAGGATGAACTCGGTGGTCGGCAGGCCGGGGATGACAATGGCCACCAGACCGATTGCCAGGCTGGTGTAAGCCAGTGCGGCATACAGTAGCCGGGCAGTCCGGGAGCGTTGTGGAGGTTGAATGTCCATGGTTTCACTGCGGTGATGAACTTCATCCGGCGGCGCTCGGCCGCCGGGTGAAAGAGGATCAGGCCATTTCAGGCTAACCGGCGTAGGTGTCTTGCAAGAGTACCTGCAAGCGTGAAAAGGCATCGATGACGGCCTGGTCGGCCTGAGCCTCTTCCTCCGGGCTGAAGGACAATGCATCGAAAATCGCGTTGAATGCCCGCCAGGCCGGCATGCGGCCGCCTTCAGGTTCGGCCAGATGGCGGCCGCCGAAATGCTCATCGAAACCCATGGCGTTGGCGCGCTTGATCAGAATCGCGGCGCCGAGCTTTGAGCCTTCCGAGACGCGGATCCAGGTCAGTGCCTGAGCGCGGTTCAGTCCGCTCGGTGCTCCGGCGACGGCCGAAGGCACGGGCACGCCAAGGTCGGCGAGGTCGGCGGCGGCGGCCTCGCTGCGGCAACGTTCGGGCAAATCCGGAAACAGTGCGACCCATTCGGGATGCTGGTACAGGCCCTTCAACTCGGACTGAAAAAGGTATTGCATCTGCACGAAACGCCCGTAGCTTTCACGACTTTCGAACGGGGCATGGGCGCCGACGGTCTGTTCGAGGCTGTCATGCAGGCTCTGGCTGATGGTGCGCAGGCGGGCGGAGCGAGGCTGCGGGGTGTTGTTGCTGGTCATTGTCGGTTCCTGGAAAAGCCAATGGAAAGGGGCGCGGGTCAGATGTCCCAGACCACGTTGAGCGAAAAGTTGCGGCCCGGCTGGGTCAGGCGGTCCAGGTTGGCGGGGGCGAGTACGCCGGCCTCGCCGACGCCGTCGTAGCCGCGGACACTGTCCCATTGCCAGTACTTTTTATCGGCCAGGTTGTATAGCCCGACGTTGAGGGTAATGTCATCGCGGACTTTATAAAAGCCGGTCAGATCGAGAACGCCATATCCGGGCGTCTTGAACTGTTTGCTGGTACCGTCGGGGGCGAAGAAGGTGGTGTCGTCGACGCGGTTCTTTTTCTGCACCAGGGTCCAGCTCAGCAAGCCGCCGTACTGGCGCTGCTCGTAGCCCAGGCCCAATACTGCGGTCAGCGGGTTGACGCTGTTGAGCGGCTGGCCGCTGTCGTCGTTGCGACCGCTAAGCCAGGCCAGGGAGCCACGGCCGTACAGGCCTTCGGCCGCACCGAAGTGGTCGAGGTTCAAGCGGCCCTTGAGCTCGGTGCCGAAGATCGTCGCCCGGGCGATGTTGTGAGTCTTGAAGGTGACCATGTCGGAACCGGGGGCCACGGCGTCTTCGTTGATCAGGTCACGGTACTGGCTGTAGAACAGTGCGAGGTCGAAGTGGCCGGCATCGAAATGACCGCGCAGGCCGGTCTCGTAGCTCTGGCTGCGTTCCGGTTTCAGGTCGGGGTTGGGTTCGACGCTGACGCCTGCGCCGTCATTGGTATAACGGCCGTAGAGCATTTTCGCCGTCGGGGTGCGGAAGCCCTGGCTGTACTGGCCGTAGCCGGTGTAATGCTCGTCGAAGGCGTAGGTCACACCCAGGCGCGGGGTAAAACGATGCCAGACCTTGCTGTCATCGTTGACGGTGGCACCGCCCTCCTTGTCGACCGTACGCAGAAACTCCTCAGTGATGCGCGGGTTCATCCGCGTGTAGTCGTAGCGGGCACCAGGCAGGAAAGTCCAGTGGTTCCAGCTGATCTGGTTCTGGGCGAAAAGGCTGGCGGTGTACACCGTGGGGTCGGGGAAGTCGCTGGATTTGAGCAGGCGATCATCCGGGCTGTCGGCGCCCACTCCAACACAGTTGCGTCCAGCGTTGAGGCAGGTGCCATAGCCGCTGCGGGCACCGGTCACTTGCTGGCGTTTGAAGGTGGCGCCGTAGGTCAGCAGGTGCTCGGTGTCCCCGATGGCAAAGGCCTTGTCCAGTTGGGTATCGAATATCCACTGGCGCTCTTGGTATTGGGTGTCGCGTATCCGCAGCACGTCGCGGGTGCGTGGAACGACATAGTGTTCTTCGGTGTGCTGGTCGGTCTTGGCAATCTGGTAGTTGAGCTGCCACGTCACATGATCAGCCAAGGGGCTCAGCAGCGTGAAGTCATGGGCGATGCCGAAGCGCTCGCGACTGATGGTGTCCCAGGCTTCACGGGCCTCATACATGTTACGACCGACCCCGGCGCCGAATGGGCCACCGACAGCGCTTTTCTGGTCTGATTGGCGCCGGTCTCTGTAGTTTTCATAGGTCAGGGAGAGGCGACCGTCATCGGCGTAATCCCAGCCGGTCTTGGCCAGAATATTAGTCGTGCGCACCTCCTCCGGGTTGGCGGCGCTGCGGTTAAGACCGGTGCCGCCGGTCTCGCCGTAGGATTCGGTCTGCCGTCCGTTGCGCTGGCTCACATGCAGCAGGGCATCGAAGTCGCCGTGGCGACCGGCCAGGGTCGCGGAGTTCAGCCAACTGCGGTCCTGGGAGCTGTAGCCGGTCTTCAGGCGTGCCCCGACGTCCTGCCCGGGCTTGAGGATGTCACCAGGGTCAAGGGTGAAATAGCTCACCGCGCCGCCGATGGCGTTGCTGCCATACAGCACCGAAGCCGGACCACGCAGTATTTCCACGCGTTTGATGATTTCCGGGTCGACGTAGTTGCGCGAGCTTTGCGCATAGGGCCCGTTGAAGAAGCTGTTGGGCACTTCGACCCCATCGACCTGGGTCAGGATGCGATCGCCGTCGATGCCACGGATGTTGAAACCGCTCAGACCGCTTCGCTGGCCCGTACCACCTACCGAGACGCCGGGTTCATGACGCACCAGGTCCTGGATGGAGTTGACGTTATCCCGGTCCAGCTCGCTGCGCTCGGTGACAGTGACGGTGCTGGGCACTTTATCCACCGCCTCGGCCTGGCGCGTGGCGGTGATGCTGATGGGTTGCAGGTCGAGGGCCGGACTCGTCTTGCGCTCGGTCGCTTCTGTCGCCAGCGCCTCCTCCGCAGGCAGCGTGCACAGCATGGCTCCGGCCAGTAGGGACAGGGCATAAGGGGTGTTCGGGCGGGGTAAGGCGTAAGGCATCGATAGACGCTCCCTGACGGCAAATCATATTATTGCAAGCTATTACCAAACGGGAATTACTTGCGTTTGCTATGACTAGACGGATCAGAAAGCAGAACGCGTAAAAATAACCCCGGAAAGGGTTCACTGGTTCAGACGTTGTGCTATCTGGGCACAGACCTCGGTGATCAACTTCAACTCTTTCTGCACCGTACTGGTCGAGACCTCCAGATACTCGGCAATGTCCCCGCAGCTATGGCCGTGCAGGCGACTGAGGGAGAACACCTGTTGCTGGCGCCTGGACAGTCGGGCGATGTCCGCACTCAAGCGCAGGAGCAGGCGCTCGGCATGTGCAGCCTGGTCCAGGGTGCTCCCGGATTGGGCGATGTCATGCAAGACGGTGTCGGGCACATCCTCGATCAAGGTGTGCTCGCGCAGACGGCGTGCACGCAGGTGATCCCGTGCCAGATTGCGCGCAGTCTGGAAGAGGAAGGGCTCGAGATGTTCGATAGGGCTTCGGGCCAAGGCCCGAGTCACCCGCAGCCAGGTGTCCTGCAACAGGTCTTCGGCCGTGCTGGGGTTGCCGACCATGCGTTGCAGTGTGCGCAGCAGGGGGCGGCGATGGCGGATGAACAGGGCGTCGAAAGCTGGGCGAACCACGGGAAACAACCGGCAGAGGAGAATGCCGATGGTAATGTTTCTCGTTTGCTACTTTCTCGAAAGGAGTGTTCCAAGATATTTGCCTGCCCCGCAGGAGCAGGCAAATATCCGCCGGATCAGCTGGCGTTCACCAGCGCGAGGCAGTTGTCCAGCATGCGGTTGGAGAAGCCCCATTCGTTGTCATACCAGGCCATGACCTTGAGCATCTTGCCGTTGGTCTTGGTGTGGTTTGCATCGAAGATCGACGACAGCGGGTTGTGGTTGAAGTCGATCGACACCAGCGGCAGGGTGTTGTAGCCCAGCACCTTGGAACCTTCGCTGGCAGCCTTGAGCAGGGCATTGACCTCGGCCGCGCTGACTTCCTTGCTGACGTTGAGGGTCAGGTCCACCAGCGATACGTTGATCACCGGGACCCGGACCGCCATGCCGGTCAGCTTGCCCGCCAGTTCCGGCAGCACCAGGCCCACGGCCTCGGCGGCACCGGTCTTGCTCGGAATCATCGACTGAGTGGCCGAGCGCGCCCGGAATGGGTCGCTGTGGTACATGTCGGTCAGCACCTGGTCGTTGGTGTAGGCATGGATCGTGGTCATCAGACCTTGTTCGATACCCAATTCACGATGCAGGACCTGAGCCACCGGCGCCAGGCAGTTGGTGGTGCACGAGGCGTTGGAGATGATCTCGTGGGACTGGCGCAGCACGTCGTGGTTGACGCCATACACCACAGTGGCATCAGCGCCCTTGGCCGGTGCGGAGATGATGACTTTGCGCGCGCCGGCCTTGATGTGGGCGCTGGCCTTCTCGCGGTCGGTGAACAGACCGGTGCATTCGAACACCACGTCAATCTGCTGATCTTTCCAGGGCAGTTCGGCCGGGTTGCGAATAGCGGTAACAGTGATACGGTCATTATTGACGATCAGGCCTTCCTGATCGTGGTCCACGGTGGCGTCGAAAATGCCGTGGACGCTGTCGTACTTGAGCAGATGGGCATTGATGGCACTGTCACCGAGGTCGTTGATGGCGACGACCTGCAGGTCCTGGCGATAGCCTTGGGTATACAGTGCACGGAGTACGTTACGGCCGATCCGACCGAAGCCGTTGATTGCGATGCGAAGCGTCATGAGCAGTACCTGCTGTCAGATTATGTGATGTCCTCGTGGTGTCGAGGTCAGGACATGGCGGTCACGGAATCTGTTTTGTTGTTGGAATTACAAGATTATTCGCATAGAAATAGAAAACAAGCCTTTTTAGTGGCAATATTTTGTTTTATCTACAACGAGCGACCGGTACGTCGTCAATTTGTCGAGTCTCAAGACGCCCCCCTGTTCAAACGGAGCGCCGAACGGCAGATTGAGCATAGACGCAGAGGTCGCCCCCCATAGCCTGGAGTTTTGCCATGCACCCCCGCGTCCTTGAGGTCACCGAGCGACTGATTGCCCGTAGTCGCGCCACGCGTCAGCGATATCTGCAACTGATCCGTGACGCCGCCAGCGATGGCCCGACGCGCGGCAAGCTGCAATGTGCCAACTTCGCCCATGCTGTTGCCGGCTGTGGCACCGAAGACAAGCACAGTCTGCGCATGATGAACGCCGCCAACGTGGCGATCGTCTCGACTTACAACGACATGCTCTCCGCGCACCAGCCCTACGAAACCTACCCGGAACAGCTCAAGCAGGCCCTGCGCGAGATCGGTTCGGTCGGGCAGTTCGCCGGTGGCGCGCCGGCCATGTGCGATGGCGTGACCCAAGGTGAAGCGGGCATGGAGTTGAGCCTGGCCAGCCGTGAGGTGATCGCGCTGTCGACCGCCGTGGCCTTGTCCCACAACATGTTCGATGGCGCCCTGATGCTGGGTATCTGCGACAAGATCGTCCCTGGCTTGATGATGGGCGCCCTGCGGTTTGGCCACCTGCCGATGATTTTTGTCCCGGGCGGCCCGATGCCATCGGGCATTTCCAACAAGGAAAAAGCCGACGTACGGCAGAAATATGCCGAAGGCAAGGCCACTCGCCACGAGTTGCTGGAATCGGAGATGAAGTCCTACCACAGCCCGGGCACTTGCACCTTTTACGGCACGGCCAACACCAACCAGCTGCTGATGGAAGTCATGGGCCTGCACCTGCCCGGCGCCTCGTTCGTCAACCCCAACACCCCGCTGCGTGACGCCCTGACCCGCGAAGCCGCGTATCAGATCACCCGCCTGACCAAGGTCAGCGGCGAAAACTTCACCCCCATCGGTGAAATCGTCGACGAGAAGTCGCTGGTCAACTCCATCGTGGCCCTGCATGCCACTGGCGGCTCGACCAACCATACCTTGCATATGCCGGCCATCGCCATGGCGGCGGGCATCATCCTCACCTGGCAGGACATGGCCGACCTCTCCGAGGTGGTGCCGACCCTGTCCAATGTCTATCCCAACGGCAAGGCTGACATCAACCACTTTCAGGCCTCGGGCGGCATGTCGTTCCTGATCCGCGAACTGCTGGAAGCCGGCCTGCTCCATGAAGACGTCAACACCGTGGCCGGCCGTGGCCTGAGCCGCTACACCCAGGAGCCGTTCCTGGTGGACGGCAAGCTGGTCTGGCGCGACGGCCCCACCGAAAGTCTGGATGAGACCATCCTGCGCCCGGTCGCTCGCCCGTTCTCCAGCGAAGGCGGCTTGCGCGTGATGGAAGGCAACCTGGGCCGTGGCGTGATGAAGGTTTCGGCCGTGGCCGAACAGCACCGCGTGGTCGAGGCCCCGGCGATTGTCTTCGAAGACCAGCAGCAACTGGCCGATGCTTTCAAGGCCGGCGAACTGGAGCGTGACTTCGTGGCGGTAATGCGCTTCCAGGGCCCGCGTTCCAACGGCATGCCCGAGCTGCACAAAATGACTCCGTTTCTGGGTGTTCTGCAGGATCGCGGCTTCAAAGTGGCGTTGATTACCGACGGGCGCATGTCCGGTGCGTCGGGGAAAATTCCTGCGGCCATTCACGTCAATCCCGAGGCCCATAGCGGCGGACCACTGGCATTGCTGCAAAATGGCGATATCATCCGCGTCGACGGCATCAATGGCACCCTCGAGGTGCTCGTCGATGCCGCTGAATTGAACGCGCGCACCCCCGCCATTGGCACGTTGGCCAACGGCGTTGGCTGTGGTCGCGAGCTGTTCGGTTTCATGCGCGTGGCCTTCAGCTCGGCGGAGCAGGGCGCCAGCGCCTTTACTTCCGCACTCGAGGGACTCAAATGAAACTGGCGCTGGTCGGTGATATCGGTGGCACCAATGCGCGCTTCGCGCTCTGGGAAGAGGAGAACCTGCACTCGGTGCGGGTCTTCCCCACGGCGGACTACAGCAGCCCGGAGCAGGCCATCGCGATCTACCTGCATGACCTGGGGCTGGTACTCGGCGATATCGGTTCGGTGTGCCTGGCCGTGGCCGGGCCGGTGGACGGTGACGAGTTTCGCTTTACCAATAGCCACTGGCGCCTTGGCCGCAAGGCGTTTTGCGCCACGCTGAAGGTCGATGAACTGCTGCTGATCAACGATTTCACGGCCATGGCGCTGGGCATGACGCGCTTGCAGGACGGTGAATTTCAGACCGTCTGCCCAGGCGAGCCCGACCTGACCCGGCCGGCCGTGGTGATCGGCCCTGGCACCGGCCTTGGCGTGGGCACGCTGCTGCGCCTGGGCGAGGCGCAATGGATGGCGCTGCCAGGCGAAGGCGGCCATGTCGACCTGCCCGTCGGCACTGCGCGCGAGGCGCAACTTCGTCAATGCGTGGCCGACGAGATCGGCCATGTCAGTGCCGAGACCATCCTCAGCGGCGGCGGCCTGCTGCGTCTGTACCACGCCTTCTGCAAGCTGGATGGCCACACACCGACCTTGCAGAACCAGGCCGACATCACCAAGGCCGGCCTTGCCGGTGACCCGCTGGCACGGGCCGTGATCGACCAGTTCTGCCGCTTCCTGGGACGCGTGGCGGGCAACAACGTGTTGACCGTGGGCGGGCGTGGCGGTGTGTACATCGTCGGTGGGGTCATTCCGCACTTTCTCGAATTGTTCCTGCAAAGCGGCTTTTCCGAAAGCTTCGGCGACAAGGGCTGCATGAGCCATTATTTCAGCGGTATTCCGGTCTGGGTGGTCACCGCCGAGTTTTCCGGCCTGCTGGGTGCGGGTGTCGCCTTGCAGCAAGGGGCTCGGTAGGCGTCTAATCTGCGTTTGAAACGGCCGGGCCTTGCGCATGCAGGTACGGCCTTCGAACCTAGAACAATAAAGGACGCCAATGAGCACCGCGGGTAAGTCGATTCTGCTGGTCGACGACGACCAGGAAATTCGCGAACTGCTGCAGGCCTACCTGACGCGAGCCGGCTTTGCCGTCCGCACCACCGGGGATGGTCGTGAGTTTCGCGAAGCCCTCAACGAAGAATCCCCCGATCTGGTGATTCTCGATGTCATGCTGCCCGATGAAGATGGCTTCAGCCTGTGCCGTTGGGTGCGCCAGCATCCGCGCCTGGCCCAGGTGCCGATCATCATGCTCACCGCCAGTTCCGACGAGGCAGACCGCGTCATCGGCCTGGAACTGGGCGCCGATGATTATCTGGGCAAGCCGTTCAGTCCGCGTGAATTGCAGGCCAGGATCAAGGCCTTGTTACGCCGCGCGCAGTTCGGTCAGGAGCGCAGCGCCACTGAAATCATGGCCTTTGAAGAGTGGCGGCTGGACATCGTCAGCCATCGGCTGTTTCACACTGACGGTGAAGAGGTGTTTCTCTCGGGGGCCGACTTTGCCCTGCTCAAACTGTTTCTCGACCATCCGCAACAGATCCTCGACCGTGACACTATCGGCAATGCCACCCGCGGCCGTGAACCCATGCCGCTGGACCGTATCGTCGACATGGCCGTCAGTCGCCTGCGCCAGCGCCTGCGCGACACCGATAAACCTCCACGTCTGATACGCACCGTGCGTGGCAGCGGTTACCTGTTGGCCGCCCATGTTGCGCCTGCCTAGACGCCTGCCGATGCCGCGCTCGCTGCTCGGGCGCATGCTGCTGCTGACGTTGCTGGTGGTGACCCTGGCCCAGAGCCTCTCCAGTGTGATCTGGGTATCACAGTTGCGTGCCACTCAGTTGGAGGGGCTGGTCACCAGCGCCCGCAGCCTGGCCCATTCCATGGGGGCCAGCGTCAGCTATTTCCGCTCCCTGCCACTGGCCTATCGGCCTTTGGTGCTCGACCAGTTGCGCAGCATGGGCGGTACGCGCTTTTTCGTGTCGTTGAACGACAAGCCGCTGGGCATGCCCGCGTTGCCGGACACGCCGCGCAAGCACGCAGTCACCCAGGCGGTGGAGCAGGTGCTGCGCGAGAAGCTGGGCGTGGACATGGACATCCTGGTGACCTTCGTCAGCCCCGATGACCTGCGGATTTTCAACAGTGGCCTGAAGCTGGACGAGCTGCCGCGCTCCTGGGCGCACTATGCGTTGACCCTGGAACCCGTCAACCCACCGGTGCTGGTCACGCAGATCCAGCTGGCGCCGGGCGAATGGCTGTACATCGCGTCCCTGTTGCCGGATCCCTACACCACCCTGGAAGAGGGCGGACTGCCGGCACAACAGGTCGGTTTTCTGATCATCACCAGTGCATTCCTGTTGCTGTTCATCGGCTTGCTGGTGCACTGGCAAAGCCGGCCGCTCAAGCGTCTGGCCCGAGCCGCCCGGGACATGTCCCTTGGCGCGGTGGTGGAGGAGCCGGTGGTACAGGGGGGTGGTAGCGAAGTGGTGGAAGTGGGCCGGGCGTTCAACGCCATGCGCGCGCGCATCAGTCGTTACCTGACCGAGCGCAGCCAGTTGTTCAGCGCCATTTCCCATGACCTGCGCACGCCGATCACTCGCCTGCGCCTGCGTGTGGAACTGCTTGAGGATGAAGAGGTGCAGGCCAAGTTCAGTCGCGACCTGGACGAACTCGAATTGCTGGTCAAAGGCGCCTTGCAGTGCGTCAAGGACACCGATATCCACGAGAACATCGAACCGGTGGACCTTAACCAGCTCATGCACCACTTGATCGAGCCGTTCCTGGCCAGCGGTCGCGTCACATTGCACGGCGATGCGCGACGCCTTTATCCCGGCAAGCCGCTGGCCCTCAAGCGTTGTATCGGCAATCTGGTGGACAATGCGCTCAAGTATGGCAACACCGCGCACCTGTTCGTGGAGGACAACCGCCATGCCTTCGTGCTGCATGTGGATGACGAAGGGCCCGGTGTGCCGGAGCAACGCCAGGAACAGGTGTTCGAGCCGCACTTTCGCCTGGCTGGGCAACAGCAGGGCTACGGCCTGGGGCTGGGCATCGCGCGCAACATCGCTCACAGCCATGGCGGCGAAGTGACCCTGCAGAACCTGCGCGAAGGAGGCCTGCGGGTGACGCTGGTGTTGGGCCGTGGAGGCGATTAGCCGCCGTTGCGGACCTTCTGCCATACGCTGTTGCGCAGTTGATCGATGTCCTGTGGCAAAGGATCGAGGGTGAACAGCTTGCCCATCAACTGGTTATTCGGATAGATGGTGGGATCATCCTTGATCGCCGGCTTGACCCACTCGTCGGCGCCTTCGTTGCCGTTGGCGTATTCGACATGGTTGGTGATGTCGGCGATCACCTTGGGTTGCAGCAGGTAGTTCATGTAGGCATAGGCTGCCTTGGGGTCCGGGGCATTGACTGGCATGGCCACCATGTCGAACCACAGGCTGGAGCCTTCCCGTGGCACCGAGTAGCCGATGTCGATGCCATTGTGCTGGGCGCCGGCCGTGGCTCGCGCCTGCAACACATCACCGGAATAACCGATCGCGACGCAGATCCGGCCGTTGGCCAGGTCCGTGGTGTATTTGCCTGAGTCGAAGTAGCGGATATAGGGCCGTGCCTTGAGCCATAGCGCCTGGGCCTTGGCGTAGTCCTCGGGGTCGGTGCTGTTGGGCGACAGGCCCAAGTAGCTCAGTGCCGAGGGAATCATCGCCGCCGCGCTGTCGATGACGCCGACGCCGCATTGCTTGAGTCGGCTCAGGTATTGCGGTTTGAAGATCAGGTCCCAGGAATCCACTGGCGCCTCCTCGCCCAAAACGGCGCGAACCTTGGTGCGGTCATAGCCGATCCCGGTACTGCCCCAGAGATAGGGAAAACCATAGCGATTACCCGGATCGTTTTTTTCCAGCACATGCAGGAGCAGCGGATTGAGGTATTTCCAGTTGGGCAACTGCTGCCTGTCCAGAGGTTGCAGGTCTTTGCGTTGAATCTGTCGGGTCATGAAGTGGATGGACGGAAAAACCACGTCGTCGCCGCTGGCATGGGTGCGCAGCCGCACGTCCAGGGTGTGGTTGGTGTCGTAGGTCTCATAAGTGGGGTGAACGCCGGTGTCACGCTGGAAGTTGGCCAGCGTGTCGGGGGCGATATATTGGTTCCAGTTATAGATCTTGACCGTTTCAGCAGCCTGGCCGAGGCAGGGGGCCAGCAATAGCGCAGCGAGGAGCCGACGGGGCATTCGAGACTTCCTGAACAGCGGGATCAGAACGCTGAAATCTACGGTATCGAGCGGTTCCCGAGCAAGCACGGCCCTACGTACTGCTTCTGGACCGAGCGTGCTCGGGAACGGGCTCCCTCCATTCAGAACCTTACAAAAACTGCTCTGCATAGTGACAAGCCACTTGTCGCGTATCCACTCGTCGCAGTGCCGGTATCTCCGTGGCGCAGCGCTCGGTCGCATAGGGGCAGCGCTTGTGGAAGGCGCAGCCGCTGGGCGGATCGAGCGGGTTGGGCAGCTCGCCGACGATCTTGATCTTCGGCTTCAGCGGGTCGGGCTTCAGGGTCGGCGTGGCCGACAGCAGCGCTTGGGTGTAAGGGTGCAGCGGGCGCGTATAGAGGTCCTCCTTGGGCCCCATTTCCGCTGGGCGACCGAGGTACATCACCAACACATCGTCCGCCACATGGCGCACCACCGCCAGGTTGTGGGAAATGAACACATAGGCCGTGTTGAATTCCTGTTGCAGGTCCATGAACAGGTTCAACACCTGCGCCTGGATCGACACGTCCAGCGCCGAGGTCGGCTCGTCCGCCACCAGCACCTTGGGCTGCAGCATCATGGCCCGTGCCAGGGCGATACGCTGGCGCTGGCCGCCGGAGAACATGTGCGGGTAGCGCTGGTAATGCTCCGGGCGCAGCCCCACCTGCTGCATCATCGCCTGCACCTTGGCTCGGCGCTCGGCCTTGGACAGGGTGGTGTTGATCAACAAGGGCTCGCCCAGTTGATCGCCGATCTTCTGCCGCGGGTTGAGGGAGGCGTAGGGGCTCTGGAAGACCATCTGTACGTCGCGACGCAGTTGCTTGCGCTCATCTTTGCTGGCCCCCGCCACTTCCTGGCCGGCAATTTTCAGCGAACCGGAGGAAGGTTCCTCGATGAGGGTCAAGGCGCGGGCCAGCGTTGACTTGCCGCAGCCGGACTCACCGACCACGGCCAGGGTCTTGCCGGCCTCCAGTTCGAACGACACGCCATTCAAGGCGCGCACCAGGGCGTGGCCCTTGAACAGGCCACGGGAAACTTCATAGTGACGGGTAAGGTCGCGGGCGGTCAGAACGACGCTCATTACGCCACCTCCTGATTCAACGGGTAGAAGCAGCGCGCGAGGCTCTGCGCTTTGGGGTCCAGGGCCGGGCGCTGGCTGCGGCAGTCTTCACGTACGTACGGGCAGCGCGGCGACAGCAGGCAACCCTGCGGTCGATCATAACGGCCAGGAACGATGCCGGGCAGCGTGGCCAGGCGCTCGGCGCCCTCGCTGTGCTCGGGGATCGCCATCAGCAGCGCTTCGCTGTAGGGGTGGGCCGGGACGTCGAACAGTTGCGGCACGTGCCCGACCTCCACCGCTTGCCCGGCATACATCACGCAGACGCGCTGGGCGGTTTCGGCAACCACGGCGAGGTCGTGGGTGATCAGGATCAGGCCCATGTTCTGTTCCTGCTGCAGGCTGAGCAGCAATTCCATGATCTGTGCCTGAATGGTCACGTCCAGGGCGGTAGTCGGCTCGTCGGCGATCAGCAGCTTGGGTTCCCCGGCGATGGCCATCGCGATGGCCACACGCTGGCTCATGCCGCCGGACAGTTGATGGGGGTAGGCATCCAGACGGCTCTCGGCTCCCGGGATTTCGACTTTTTTCAGCAGCTCAAGGGCGCGTTGACGGGCGGCCTTGCGGGACATGTCCAGGTGCTGGCGCAGCACTTCTTCGATCTGGAAGCCCACGGTGTAGCTGGGGTTGAGGGCGGTCATGGGGTCCTGAAAAATCATCGCCAGGTCCTTGCCCACTACCTTGCGTCGTTGTCGGGCATTGAGCTTGAGCATGTCGTGCCCATCGAACTGCAGCGCGTCGGCGGTGACGATGCCGGGGGCATCGATCAGGCCCATCAGCGCCATCATGGTCACGGATTTGCCAGAGCCTGACTCGCCGACGATGGCCAGCACTTCGCCTTTTTCCACGCTCAAGTCCAGGCCGTCGACCACAGGGACGGCCTTGCTGTCGCCGAAGCGAACGTTGAGATTCTTGATTTCAAGCAGTGACATGGGAATCTCCTCAGGCGGCGTTCTTGAGTTTCGGGTCCAGCGCATCGCGCAGGCCGTCACCCATCAGGTTGATTGCCAGCACGCTGAGCAAAATGGTCAGGCCGGGCAGGCTGACGACCCACCAGGCACGCTCGATGTAGTCACGCGCCGAGGCCAGCATGGTGCCCCACTCAGGCGTGGGCGGTTGCACACCCAGACCGAGGAAGCCCAATGCCGCCGCGTCGAGGATGGCCGAGGAGAAACTCAAGGTAGCCTGCACGATCAACGGTGCCATGCAGTTGGGCAGTACGGTGACGAACATCAGGCGCGGCAGCGAGGCACCGGCCAGGCGTGCGGCGGTCACGTAATCGCGGTTCAGTTCACCCATGACGGCTGCACGGGTCAGGCGCACATAGGACGGCAGGGAGACGATGGCGATGGCAATCACGGTGTTGATCAGCCCAGGGCCAAGGATGGCGACGATGGCCACGGCCAGCAGCAGCGAGGGCAGCGCCAGCATCACGTCCATCAGGCGCATGATCGAGGGGCCGAGCACCCTGGGGAAGAAACCGGCCAGCAGGCCCATCAGGATGCCCGGAATCAACGACATGACCACCGACGACAGGCCGATCAGCAGCGACAGCCGCGAGCCCTGGATGAGGCGTGACAGCAGGTCCCGGCCGAGTTCGTCGGTGCCCAGCAGGAATTTCCACTGGCCGCCTTCCAGCCACACTGGCGGCGTCAGGGTGAAATCACGAAACTGTTCGGCAGGGTCGTGGGGCGCCACCCAGGGGGCAAACAACGCGCAGAAGACGATCAACAGCATGAAGGCCAGGCCGGCAACGGCACCCTTGTTCTTGGCAAAGGCTTGCCAGAATTCCTTGTAGGGGGACGGATACAGCAGGCTTTGATCAACGGCCACAGCGGGGGTAGGGGTACTCATCGATCGATCCTCAGCGCTGATGGCGGATGCGTGGGTTGGCCAGGCCGTAGAGGATGTCCACCACGAAGTTGACCAGGATCACCAGGCAGGCGATCAACAGGATGCCGTTCTGCACGACGGGGTAGTCGCGCGCGCCAATGGCTTCGATCAGCCACTTGCCGACGCCCGGCCACGAGAAAATGGTTTCGGTCAGGACTGCGCCAGCCAGCAGCGTGCCCACTTGCAGGCCGAACACCGTCAACACCGGGATCAGCGCGTTGCGCAGGCCGTGCACGAAGACCACCCGGGCCGGCGACAGGCCTTTGGCCCGGGCGGTGCGCACATAGTCTTCACGCAGCACTTCGAGCATGGAGGAGCGGGTCATGCGGGCGATGACCGCCAGGGGAATGGTACCCAGTACGATGGCCGGCAGAATCAGGTGGCGCAGGGCGTCGAGGAACGAGCCTTCCTGGTCGCTGAGCAGGGTGTCGATCAGCATGAAGCCGGTTTTCGGCTCGATGTCGTAGAGCAGGTCGATGCGCCCGGACACAGGGGTCCAGCCCAGCTTGACCGAGAAGAACATGATCAGGATCAGGCCCCACCAGAAGATCGGCATCGAATACCCCGCCAGGGAGATGCCCATGACCCCATGGTCGAACAGTGATCCTCGCTTGAGCGCTGCGATCACCCCGGCCAGCAGGCCGAAGATGCCGGCGAAGATCAGTGCTGCGATGGACAACTCCAGGGTCGCCGGGAAGAGGGTGGTAAATTCCGTCCAGACACTGGTACGGGTGCGCAGCGACTCGCCCAGATTGCCGTGGGCGAGGTTGCCCACGTAATCGATGTACTGCGCGTAGAGCGGTTTGTTCAGGCCCAGTCGTTCCATGGCCTGTGCATGCATTTCGGGGTCTACCCGGCGCTCGCCCATCATCACTTCCACAGGGTCGCCGGGAATGAGGCGTATCAACGCAAAGGTCAACAAGGTGATGCCGAAGAAGGTAGGGATCAACAATCCCAATCGGCGGGCAATAAAGCTAAACATCCTGGGGAGTACCTCGGTTCATCAGCCGGTTAGGCAAGCCCGCCTCCCGTGCCGGTTCAGGCACTGGGGCGGACGTTGTTTTACTTCACCTGGGTGGTAGCGAAGTTATTATTGGTCATCGGGCTGGTGTGGAAGCCTTCGACATTCTTGCGTGTTGCACTGAACAGTTTCGGGTGGGCCAGGCTGAGCCATGGCTGTTGGTCGTGGAACACCACCTGAGCCTGTTGGTAGAGCGCCGCACGGGCGGCCGGTTCACTTTCGCCGCGCGCCTTGGTAATCAAGGCGTCGAAGTCCTTGTTGCACCAGCGTGCGGAGTTTTCTCCGGTGATGGCAGCGTCGCAACTGAGGTTGGGCGTGAGAAAGTTGTCCGGGTCGCCATTATCCCCTGCCCAGCCATAAAACAGCAGGTCATGTTCGCCCGACTTGGCACGTTTGTTCAGCTCGCCCCATTCGAAGACTCGGATATCGCCGTTGAGGCCGACCTTGGCCAGATCCGCTTGCAACAATTGCGCCGCCAAGGTGGGATTGGGATTGGTCGCGCCACCACCATTGCGGGTGAAGATGGTGAACGTGGTGCCTTCCGGTACGCCGGCTTCCTTTAGCAGCTCCCGAGCCTTGGCCGGGTCATGAGGTGTATCGACAATGCTTTTGTCATAGCCCAGCAGCGTCGCAGGGTAGGGGTTGGTGGCCAAGGTAGCGTTGTCTTTGCCGAACAGGTTGTTGACCAGGTTGGGTTTGTCCAGCGCCATCTGCAGGGCTCGGCGCACGCGTACGTCGCTCAACCATTTGTGCTGGGTATTGATGGCCACGAAGCTGGTCATCAGCGCATCCATTTGATCCAGGTGCAGGTTCGGGTCGGCTTTGATGCTGGCGACGTCTTCGGGCTTGGGATAGACCATCACCTGGCATTCGTTGGCGCGCAGTTTTTGCAGGCGCACGTTGCTGTCCGTGGTGATGGCAAACACCAGCGGGTCGGCGGGCGGCTTGCCTTTGTAGTAGTCGGGGTTGGCCTTGTAGCGCACTTGCGCATCCTTGGAATAACGCACCAGGATGAATGGCCCAGTGCCCACGGGCTTGCTGTTGATCTCGTCGGTTTTGCCGGCCTTGAGCAATTGATCGGCGTATTCGCTGGAGTAGATCGAGGCGAAGCCCATCGCCATGTCGCGCAGGAACGGCGCTTCGGCGCGCTTGAGGGTGAAGCGCACGGTGTAGTCGTCGAGCTTGTCGATGGCCGTGATCAGGTTCTGCAGGCCCATGGATTCAAAATAGGGGAAGCCCAGCGGGGCCTTGTCGTGCCACGGATGCCTGGGGTCCAGTTGGCGCTGAAAACTCCACAGCACATCGTCGGCGTTCATCTCGCGGGTCGGCTTGAAGTAGTCGGTGGTCTGAAACTTCACCCCGTGGCGCAGATGAAACGTGTATTGGGTGCCGTCCGGGCTGATTTCCCAGCGTTCGGCCAGGCCCGGTTGGGTGTCGGTAGTCCCGGGGGTGAAATCCACGAGGCGGTTGAAGATGGTTTCCGAAGCAGCGTCGGCGGTGGTGGCAGTGGTGTACTGCACAATATCGAAACCCTCCGGGCTGGCTTCTGTACAGACCACCAGCGGTTTGGCTTGAACGCCGATGCTGGCTCCGAGCAAGGCTGCGGCCAATGCAGCGAGTTTTAGCGTTTTCATCAGGCACCTCTGCGGTCTAGTGAGCGGGATTGCCATGACCGATTCTTCGAACCGGCCATGGCGTTGGTTTACGGCATTACAAGAGGGTGAATGGAATCGTGGTCACCAGGCGGAACTCGTTGAGGCTGCCGTCGATCTGGTTGGCGCTGGCGCGGTGGGCAGAGTACGTGGCGCGAACCACGCTGTTCTTGAGCGGCCCGGTCTGCACGTCATAGGAGGTGCCCACGCCGTATTCGTAGTGGTGCTCGCCTTTCATCGCGTTCAGGCCGCTGTAGCCTGTGCCCTTGTAGTGGGTACCGTCGATGCCCCAGCCACGCGCTTGATACAGGCTGAACTTCAGGCCGGGCACGCCGTACTCGGCCATGTTCAGGCCATAGGCCACTTGAAGGGATTTCTCGTTCGGTCCGTTGAAATCCGACATCAGGGAGTTGGCCAGGAAGATGCCGTTGGTTTCGTTCAGGTAGTCGAAGTACTCGTTGCCCGAGTTCTCCTGATAGGCAAGGGTCAGGCTGTGGGCCTTGTGGGTCGCGGTGAATGCCAGGCTGTAGGTGTTGTTGTCGATCGCGCCCAGCAGGTTCTTGCCGGTGTTCTTGGTCTTGTAGTAGTTCAGGTTGGTGGTCAGGCCGAGCACTTGGGGGTCGCCCAATTCATGCTTGGCGCCCAGGTAGTACTGGTTCCACAGGTCCTGCGCCTGAGTGGCGTACAGGCTGGTGGACAGACTCTCGAGCGGCTGATAGTTGAGGCCGGCGGTGTGCACGTGATCGGCACTGACTGCGCGGCTGCCGTACTCGGAAACGAACTTTCTCAGGCCTTGTTCGCTGCGAGGCGAGAGGCGGTCGAAGGTGGCAAGGTCGAAGGACAGGTTGTTGAACTCGGCACTGTTGATGGCCAGGCCCTGGAAGCTGGAAGGCAAGGCGCGGTTGCCGATGGTGGAGACCATGGGCGTATCCATGTTCTGGCGGCCTGCGGTCAACGTGGTGTTGGACACGCGGAACTTGATGTTGCCCAGCCCCAGCTTGCTCCATTGGCCCACAGCATCGCCGCTGTTATCGACCAGGGTGCGGTTGAAGCGTCCGCCGGCAAGGTCACGCCGGCTACGGTCCAGAGCGACCGCGTTATACAGCGCCATCTCGGTGCTCACGCCGACAGTACCTTGGGTGTAACCGGAGCCGTAGGTGAGGATGGTGCCCTGCACGGCTTGAATCGCTCGCGAAGTGGGCACCTGTGTACCGTCCTTGTTGTAGCTGAAGCGCAAGTCTCGGCGTGTCATTTCGTTGGAGTACCAGGTACGCGTGCTGCCTCCCAGTGTCTGCCCTTCAATGAAACCTTTGGCGTTGGCCTGGGCACTGGTGCCGGCGCGCTTGGTGGAGATGAATTCCTGACTGACAATTTCCGCGTTCGCCAGGCCGCTGATGCTGCCTATGGAAAGTGCCAACAACGTCTTTTTGATGCTCATTTGAAGCTCCTTGTTTTCGCAGATCCCATCGAGTGAGCCTGCTTAATTGTGGTGTTGCCTGTGTTGCAGT
The DNA here is from genome assembly GCF_018449655.1 of Pseudomonas sp. dw_358. Taxonomy (GTDB): domain Bacteria; phylum Pseudomonadota; class Gammaproteobacteria; order Pseudomonadales; family Pseudomonadaceae; genus Aquipseudomonas. Next base: position 159,983 of record NZ_JAAVUX010000009.1, on the reverse strand, counting down.
GGGCCGCTGCAAGTGTTTGCAGCGGGAGGGGCGCGCCCCTTTCGGTGAAAGCGGCGCGAGCGTAGCCACAGCTGGCGAAATGCCTGCTCCAGCGTGCCTGGGGTTGATCGGCGTCGAATACGCGTGGCCGTGACAAGCCCGAAGCTAAAGCTTCAGGTCATGCCCGTACAGACGACGAGTTCCGAATTGTGTGAAGGAAATTTCCGAAAGTGCGCCCGGTAGGCTGATCCATGCCGTAGGAGACGATCTTCTATTTCCAGGTGTTGCGACAGCCGCCGTGGCGGCGCTCGAAAGCACCGCCACAGAAAGCCTTACTTGATGCCTACGCCGTAGAAGGAGTTCAGGCCCAGCGGGCTGATCTTGAAGTCCACTACATTGGCGCGCATGGGCTGATACACCGTGGAGTGTGCGATCGGCGTCAGCGGTACCTGGTCCTTGAGCATATGTTGCGCCTGCTTGTAGAACTCGGTGCGCTTGGCCTGATCGGAAGTGCCTTTGCCGGCCTTGATCAGCTTGTCGTAGTCGGCATTGCACCACTTGGCAAAGTTGTTGCCGTTGATGGCATCGCAGCCAAACAGGGTACCCAGCCAGTTATCCGGGTCACCGTTGTCGCCGCTCCAGCCAATGAGCATGGCGTCCGTCTCGCCCGCCTTCGCGCGCTTGATGTACTCGCCCCACTCGTAGGTAACGATCTTGGCCTTGATTCCGACCTTGGCCCAGTCCGATTGCAGCATTTCAGCCATCAGCTTGGCATTGGGGTTGTACGGGCGCTGGACCGGCATGGCCCACAGCTGGATCTCGGTACCGTCGGCGACGCCGGCAGCCTTGAGCAGCTCCTTGGCTTTCTCGGGGTTGTAGCCGGCATCCTTGATGGTGGTGTCATACGACCATTGGGTCGGCGGCATGGCGTTGACCGCCAGTTGGCCCGCGCCCTGGTACACCGCATCGATGATCTGCTGCTTGTTCACCGCCATGTCCAGGGCGCGACGGACATTGACGTTGTCCAGTGGCTTGTGGGTGACGTTGTACGAAATGTAACCGAGGTTGAAGCCCGCCTGATTAGGCATCTGCAGGTTCTTGTCTTCGCTCAGCGGCTTGATGTCGGCCGGGCGCGGGTAGGCAGTGACCTGGCACTCGTTCTTCTTGAGCTTCTGCATGCGCACCGAGGCGTCGGTGGTGATGGCGAAGATCAGGTTGTCGATCTTGACGTCATCAGGGTTCCAGTAGTCCTTGTTACCCTTGTAGCGAATCTGCGCATCTTTCTGATACTTGCTGAAAATGAACGGGCCGGTGCCGATGGGCTTCTGGTTGATGTCCTCGGGCTTGCCTTCCTTGAGCAGCTGGGCTGCGTATTCAGCCGACTGGATCGACGCGAAGCTCATGGCCATGTCCTGGATGAACGCCGCATCGACGCCGTTCAAGGTGAACTTGACGGTGTGGTCGTCGACTTTCTCCACCTTGGCAATGTTGGTGTCCATGCCCATGTCGGTGAAGTAAGGGAATTCGGTGGGGTACGCCTTGCGGAACGGCATGTTCTTGTCGAGCATGCGGTCGAAGGTGAACAGCACGTCGTCGGCGTTGAACGTGCGGGTCGGCTTGAAGTAGTCGGTAGTGTGGAACTTGACGCCGTCACGCAGGTGAAAAACGTAGGTCAGGCCGTCGGGGGAAACGTCCCAGCTGGTCGCCAGGCCTGGAATGACCGTAGTGCCGCCGCGCTGGAATTGGGTCAGACGGTTGAAAATGGTTTCAGCCGAAGCATCGAAGTCGGTTCCGGTGGTGTACTGGGCCGGGTCGAAACCCGCCGGGCTGCCTTCGGAGCAGAACACCAGATTGCTGGCCGCGTGCGCAAAGGGGGCGCTGGCCAGCAAGCTTGCTCCTACCAGAAACGGAATGACTGCGTGTTTGAGCATGGTGGCCTCATTGTTGTCATTTTGAATTGAGGACGACCTCGTGAGTCGACCTGCCGATACTTATGCAGGCCGCATACCCAAATCAAGGTTCTGGAGAAAATAGCTAGCGACAGAGTGGTACGCGCGTCCAAAAATGTCGCATGGATATAAAAAATCCTTCATTTGAACGTTTGCTACTGAATATTTCAGTGCAGAGGGCGCACCACAACCCCCGAATCGAGTGAATATGCGCACTCGATTGGGGCGCTCGGTATCACTTGCTCAGGCTGACACCGTAGAACGGCGTGAGGCCGAAGGGGCTGATCTTGAAGTCCTGGACTTCCTTCCTCATCGGCTGGAACACCGTGGAGTTGGCGATCGGGGTGATAGGCACCTGTTCCTTCAATATCTTCTGCGCCTGCTGGTACAGTTTCACGCGCTCGTCGCGGTTGCTGGAGAGCTTGGCCTGCTGGATCAGCTTGTCGTAGGCGGGGTCGCACCACTTGGCATAGTTGCTGCCCTTGACGGCTGCGCAGCTGTAGAGCACACCCAGCCAGTTGTCGGGGTCACCATTGTCGCCGGTCCAGCCGTAGATCATCACATCGTGCTCGCCTTGCTTGGCGCGCTTGATGTATTCGCCCCATTCGTAGCTGACGATATTGGCCTTGATGCCGACCTTGGCCCAGTCGTTCTGAATCATCTGTGCCGACATGCGGGCATTGGGGTTGGACGCGCGCTGCACGGTCATGGCCCAGAGGTTGAGCTCGGTGCCCTCTTTTACGCCGGCCTCCTTGAGCAACTGGCGCGCCTTGGTCGGGTCGTAGGGGGCGTCCTTGATGCTCGGATCGAATGACCACTGGCCTGGCGGCAATGCGTTCTGGGCCAGTTGCCCTGCGCTCTGGTACACCGCCTTGATGATGGCCGGCTTGTCGATGGCCATGTCCAGCGCCTGACGTACCTTGAGTTGGTCAAGGGGCTTGTGGGTCACGTTATAGGCGAGAAAGCCCAGGTTGAAACCGGGCTGGCTGAGCACCTTGAGGTCCGGGTCCTCTTTGGCCACTTCGATGTCCTCAGGCCTCGGGTAGCCGCTGACCTGGCACTCGTTACGCTTGAGTTTCTGCAAGCGCACGGCGGCATCGGGGGTGATGGCGAAGATCAGGTTGTCGATCTTGACGTCTTCGGGCTTCCAGTAGGCCTTGTTGGCGACGAAGCGGATCTGGGCATCTTTCTGGTAGCGCTTGAACACGAAGGGGCCAGTGCCGATGGGCAACTGGTTCAAATCGGCCGCCTTGCCTTCCTTGAGCAACTGGGCGGCGTATTCGGCGGATTGTACCGAGGCGAAGCTCATGGCCAGGTTCTGCACGAATGCAGCGTCGACGTTGTTGAGCTGGAACACCACGGTCTGCTGGTCGGTCTTGCTCACGGACTTGATCGTGCTGTCCAGGCCCATGTCGGTGAAGTACGGCGACTCGGAAGGGTAGGCCTTGCGGAACGGCATGTCCTTGTCCAGAAGACGCTGGAAGGTGAACAGCACGTCGTCGGCGTCGAAGTCGCGGGTCGGCTTGAAGTAGTCGGTGGTGTGAAACTTCACGCCCTGGCGCAGGTGAAAGGTGTAGGTCAGGCCGTCGCTGGAGACATCCCAGGCGGTGGCGAGCCCCGGCTCGACTTCGGTGCCGCCACGCTTGAACTGGGTCAGGCGATTGAAGACGGTTTCAGCCGAAGCATCGAAGTCGGTCCCGCTGGTGTACTGACTGGGGTCGAAGCCGGCGGGGCTGGCTTCCGAGCAGTAGACCAGGGTGCTGGCCGCCTGGGCCAGCGGTGTCGTGCAGAGCAGGGCAGCCAGCAGCAAAGGTTTGAAGGCGGATCGATCCATGGGGGCCTCTGGGCAGTTGAGATCATGCAGCCCGGCAGGTGTACCGCGTTACGGCCATCGCGAGCAAGCACGACGCAGCCCCTACGGCATTATCACCTCAATGGTTCCGTCCGCCGTGATGCTCACCGCGCTGGTCCCGGCTTCCACGTCCGGCGTCACCGGTGCGCTGTCGGCGCGGGCCGCCTTCATCATCATCGGTGCGCGCGCAAAGCCAGGGTTGAAGCCCGACGTATTGAGATTCAGGTTGACCACCTTGTAACTCTTGCCGCCCATGGCCTCTGTGACCAGCGCCGCGCGGCCCTTGAAGGCGCCCACCGCTTCCTTGAGCAGGGCATCTTCATTGAGCTTGCGTGAAGCGGGCGAGATGGTGAAGTCCAGGCTGCCCATTTTCAGGCTTTGCAGCAGTTCGCCGGTCAGTGTCGACAGCGTCGCGAAATCCGGGCTTTCCAGGCGGATTTCCGCCCGCTCGCGCCATCCGGTGATTTTCTGGCCTTTGTCGTCGTACACCGGGTAGCTGTTGCGCGTGCCCTGGCGCAGGGTCACGCCCTGAGCCTGGCGCGCCTGGCTCAGCGCCTTGTTGACCGTGTCGCTGATCTGCGCGGCAAGCTTGGCCGGGTCGCTGTCCTGAGCCTCGGTGTAGAGGGTGACCATCATCAGGTCGCGCGGGACTTCCTGGCTCACCTCCGTGCGCAGGGATATCTGGTTGTAGCGGGTTTCATCGGCAAGCACGGGCAGGCTGGCGAGAGTGCCGGCAGCGAAAAGGAACAGGGCGCTGCGACTGAGGCGGGGCATGTGAGGCTCCTTGAGGGACGACGTTTGTGGCGCTGACTCAGACTGTAGCGGGTGGTAGGGGGTCTCGGGTTGGTTGGAAAAACCATGAATCACTTTTATGGCCCGATGGCTCGACCTCTCCGGCTGTGGCCCTTTGCCGCAGATTTGGCGGTTTTCCACAACATTTGCGTATACTTGCGACGATCCGTCCGTTGCGCCCAACTGGAGAGCTCATGCTCGCCTCGGTATTGCCCGTTTCCGCGACTCGCCAGAACCTCTGGCGCCTGACCCTCGTTCGTATCCTTGTGCTGGCCGCCCAGGCCGGTTCGGTGGGCTTCGCCTACCTGACCCACCTGCTGCCGCTACCATGGCTGCCCCTGAGCATTACCTTGGCCTGTTCGGGGGTGCTGTGTGCAATCACCTCGATGCGCCTGCGTGCCTCGCTGCCGGTCACCGAGCTTGAATATGCCTTGCAGCTGGCCTGCGATCTGCTGATCCACAGCGTGCTGCTGTATTACTCGGGCGGCTCGACCAACCCCTTCGTTTCCTATTACCTGGTGCCATTGACGATTGCCGCGGTGACCTTGCCCTGGGTGTATTCGGTGGCACTCTCGGGCCTGGCCCTGGTGTGCTACACCACCTTGCTGGTGCGCTTCTACCCACTGGACACCTTCCCGATCATCGCCCGGGAAAACATGCAGATCTACGGCATGTGGCTGAGCTTTGCCCTGGCGGCCGGCGTCATCACCTTCTTTGCCGCGCGCATGGCTGAAGAGCTGCGCCGTCAGGAGCAACTGCGGGCCGAGCGGCGTGAAGAAGGTTTGCGTGATCAGCAACTGCTCGCCGTGGCCACCGAGGCCGCGGGTGCGGCCCATGAACTGGGTACGCCGCTGGCGACCATGAGCGTGTTGCTCAAGGAAATGCGCCAGGACCACACCGACCCTGCGTTGCAGGAAGACCTGGGGATCCTTCAGGACCAGGTCAAGCTGTGCAAGGAAACCCTGCAGCAGTTGGTGCGCGCAGCCGAGGCCAACCGGCGCATGGCCGTGGTCAACCGCGAGGTGACCGACTGGCTTTCCGAGGCACTGGACCGCTGGCACCTGATGCGCCCGGAAAGCACCTACCGCTTCGAGTGCCTGAGCCCCGGCAGCGTGCCATGGCTGGCGCCGCCGCCGGATCTGACCCAGGCACTGCTCAATCTGCTCAACAATGCGGCCGATGCCTGCCCGGAAGGGCTGGAAGTTCAGGTTGACTGGAACACTGAAAATATTTTCATCAGCATCCGCGATCACGGTCCGGGTGTACCCTTGGCTATCGCCGAACAGATCGGCAAGCCCTTTATTACCACCAAAGGCAAAGGCTTCGGCCTGGGCCTGTTTCTGAGCAAGGCCAGCGTGACACGTGCCGGCGGCTCGGTGAAACTCTATAGTCATGAGGATGGCGGCACGCTCACCGAGCTGCGCTTGCCCCGTGACGCCCGAGGAGACGGACATGAGTGACGAAACCCAGGTCGAAAGCGAAGACCTGCCCCACCTGTTGCTGGTGGATGACGATGCAACCTTCACCCGGGTGATGGCCCGCGCCATGTCCCGCCGCGGCTTTCGCGTCAGCACGGCGGCCTCGGCCGACGAAGGGCTGGCGCTGGCGCAACAGGACCTGCCGGACTTCGCTGCGCTGGACCTGAAAATGGAAGGCGATTCGGGGCTGGTGCTGCTGCCCAAGCTGCTCGAACTGGACCCGGAAATGCGCGTGGTGATCCTCACCGGTTACTCCAGCATCGCCACGGCGGTCGAGGCGATCAAGCGAGGCGCCTGCAACTACCTGTGCAAACCCGCCGACGCCGACGATGTGCTGGCGGCGTTGCTCTCCGAGCACGCGGACCTGGACACCCTGGTGCCGGAAAACCCGATGTCGGTTGACCGCCTGCAGTGGGAGCACATCCAGCGCGTGCTGACCGAGCATGAAGGCAACATTTCGGCCACCGCCCGTGCCCTGGGCATGCACCGCCGCACCTTGCAGCGCAAGCTGCAAAAGCGCCCGGTTCGACGCTGAGCGCCGGCCATTCGTCTTTTTCGTCGCGCCCGGGAGCGGGATTGTCCCTGGGCGCGCTTGCCACCATTGAGCCTGAACGATGAATCAGAACGCTGAAAATTCCGCGGTCAACGATGCCGTGCACGATCGCTTCCTGTCGCGGGTGTGGAAGCTGATTACGCCTTATTGGCGCAGTGAGGAGAAAGTCGGGGCCTGGGCGCTGTTGCTGACCGTGATCGGCCTGTCGCTGATCAGCGTCGCGATGTCGGTGTGGTTCAACAGCTGGAATCGTGACTTCTACAATGCGCTCGAGCACAAGAACTACGATGCCTTCGTGCATCTGATCCTCTACTTCTGCGGCATCGCCGTGGTGGCCATCATTGCTGGCGTTTTTCGCACCTATCTGACACAGATGCTGACCATCCGCTGGCGGCGCTGGCTGACCGAGAAGCACTTTGCCAAGTGGCTCGCCCACAAGAACTATTACCAGCTCGAACAGCGCGGCACCACGGACAACCCCGATCAGCGTCTTTCCGAGGACCTCAATAGCTTCACTTCGGACACGCTGTCCCTGGGCCTGGGCTTTATACGCAACCTGGTGAGCCTGGTGTCGTTTTCGGTGATCCTCTGGGGGGTGTCCGGGTCGATCGAGGTATTGGGCATCAGCATTCCCGGCTACATGTTCTGGGCTGCATTGTTCTATGCGCTGGTGGGCAGCTGGATCACCCATGTGATCGGCCGCCGCCTGATCGGCCTGAGCAACCAGCAACAACGTTTTGAAGCGGACCTGCGTTTCAGCCTGGTCCGCGTGCGCGAAAACGCCGAGAGCATCGCCCTGTTCGATGGCGAGGACAATGAGAACCAGCGTCTGAGCCAGCGCTTTGGGCGAGTCTGGAACAACTACTGGGACATGATGCGCGTGCAGAAGCGCATGAGTTTCTTCACCAGTGGCTACTCGCAGATCGCCAACGTGTTTCCGTTCATTGTTGCCGCGCCGCGCTATTTCTCCGGCAAGATCGACCTGGGCAGCCTGATGCAGATCTCCCAGGCCTTCGGCAATGTGCAGGAAAGCCTCAGCTGGTTCATTGATGCTTACGTGAGCCTCGCCAGTTGGCGCGCCACGTGTGATCGTCTGTTGAGTTTCCGTGCGGTCATGGACCGTAACGAAGAGCGCGTCGGCGGTGTGACAGTCGTACAGCAAGGCCAAGCGCTCAAAGTAGCGGATTTGAGCTTGAACCTGGCCAGCGGTCAGAGTCTGCTCAGCGGTGCCGCGCTGGACGTCGCCAGTGGTGAGCGAGTCTTGCTCAGTGGCCGCTCCGGATCGGGAAAAAGTACACTGTTGCGCGCATTGGGCAATCTCTGGCCGGCGGGAAAGGGCGACATCCAGGTGCCGGCGCAACGTACGCTGTTCCTGCCGCAGAAGCCCTATCTGCCCATAGGCTCGCTGCGCGAAGCCTTGAGTTATCCACAGCCGGGCGATACGTACAGTGCCGAACGCTATGAAGACGTATTGCACGCTTGCCGTCTGGATGCGCTGATCGAGCGCCTCGACGAAAGCAATCACTGGCAACGGCTGCTCTCCCCTGGCGAGCAACAACGCCTGGCCTTCGCCCGCGCCCTGTTGTTCGCACCTAAATGGCTGTACATGGACGAAGCCACTTCGGCCATGGACGAAGAAGACGAAGCAGTCCTGTACCAAGCCCTGATCGACCGTTTGCCGGGCCTGACCATGCTCAGCGTCGGCCACCGCAGCAGCCTCAAGCGTTTCCACACCCGTCAGGTGCGGATCGAGGATGGCCGGTTGCTAGCGCTGCCCGAGACAGTCGCAACGTAGTGATCGTACAACTGCCTTGCGCTATGATGACCCTATAACCGTCAGACCGAGATCGATGTCCGATATGGAAAACCAGAGCGCACCGCCTCGCGCGCGCAGAAAGCCCCGCAGCCTTGCCCAGGAACTGGTCACGGTTTTGACTGAACGCATTGTCAGCGGCCAACTCAAGCGTGGTGACAAATTGCCCACCGAGTCGGCCATCATGGAAGAGCAGGGCGTCAGCCGCACGGTGGTCCGCGAGGCCATTTCGCGGTTACAGGCAGCCGGGCAGGTGGAAACTCGTCACGGCATCGGCACCTTTGTGCTGGACACACCGAGCCCCAGCGGCTTTCGTATCGACCCGGCCACCATCGTCACCTTGCGTGAAGTCCTGGCGGTGCTCGAATTGCGCATCAGCCTGGAGGTCGAGTCTGCCGGGCTGGCGGCCCAGCGCCGTTCACCCGAACAGCTGGCTGCCATGCGCGCTGCCCTCGATGCGCTGCAGGAAAGCGCGGCGCATGCCACGGACGCGGTTTCCTCGGACTTTCAGTTCCACCTGCAGATCGCCTACTCCACCGGCAACCGCTATTTCACCGACATCATGACCCACCTGGGCACCAGCATCATTCCGCGCACGCGGCTGAACTCGGCGCGTCTGGCCCATGATGACCAGCAGCACTACATGAACCGCCTGAGCCGCGAGCACGAGGAAATCTACGAGGCTATCGCTCGTCAAGACCCCGATGCCGCCCGCGCCGCCATGCGCCTGCACTTGACCAACAGCCGCGAGCGCTTGCGTCAGGCTCACGAAGAAGCCCAGGGCCAAGCCTGACCACAAGGATGCCACCGGCATGCTGGCGATTTTCCTGCAGACGCTGAATATCACCGCACCGGTGTTTGCCATGTTGTTCCTCGGTGTGTTTCTGAAACGCATCCACTGGATCAACGACAACTTCATCCACACCGCCTCGGCGCTGGTGTTCAACGTGTGCATGCCGGCGCTGCTGTTTCTGGGCATCTATCACGCCGACCTGCGTGCCGCGATCAAGCCGGGCTTGCTGCTCTATTTCGTGTTCGCCACCGTCGCCAGTTTCGCCATCAGCTGGGGCATGGCCATCTGGCGCGCACCGCTGGCCGATCGCGGCATCTACACGCAGGGGGCGTTTCGCGGCAACAACGGTGTGATCGGTCTGGCGCTGGCGGCGAGCATGTACGGTGATTACGGAATCTCGCTGGGCGCCATCCTCGCCGGCCTGGTGATCGTGCTGTACAACTCGCTGTCCACCGTGGTGCTGGCGATCTACAGCCCGGTAATCAAGTCCGACCCCTGGAGCATCGCCAAAAGCGTAGTGGCCAACCCGTTGATCATCAGTGTGATTGCCGCGACCCCCATGGCCATCTGGCAGGTGCCGCTGCCCAACTGGATTCTTTCTTCGGGTGATTATGTCGCGCAGATGACCCTGCCGCTGGCGCTGATCTGCATTGGTGGCACCTTGTCACTGGCCGCCTTGCGCGAGAGCGGCATGATGGCCATCGACGCCAGCCTGGTGAAAATGGTCTGGCTGCCGCTGATCTTCACCTTCATTGCCTGGCTGCTGGGGTTTCGTCACGCGGAATTGGGCATTCTGTTTCTGTACATCGGTGCGCCCACCGCCGCAGCCAGCTATGTCATGGCCCGCGCGGCCAACGGTAATCATCAGCTGGCCGCCGCAATTATCGTCATCACCACCGTGGCCGCTGCCGTGACCACCAATATCGGCATTTTCCTCTTGCAGTGGGGCGGCTGGATCTAGATCCTGTGCGCCCCTGATCTTAACGAAGGACCCGTCCATGGTTGACCAATCGGCGCCCTCGGGCCTGCACCGCGGCCTGAAAAATCGCCACATCCAGCTGATCGCTCTGGGCGGCGCCATCGGCACGGGGCTCTTTCTGGGCATTGCCCAGACTATCGCCATGGCTGGCCCTGCGGTCATTCTCGGCTATGCCATCGCTGGCATCATCGCGTTTTTCATCATGCGCCAACTGGGCGAGATGGTGGTCGAAGAACCGGTAGCCGGGACTTTCAGCCACTTTGCCCATCGTTACTGGGGCGAGTTTGCCGGTTTCATGTCCGGTTGGAACTATTGGGTGCTGTATGTCCTGGTGGGCATGGCCGAACTCACGGCCGTGGGCATCTATATCCAGTACTGGTGGCCCCATGTGCCGACCTGGGCATCGGCTGCTGTCTTCTTCGTCCTCATCAACCTGATCAACCTGACCCAGGTGAAAGTCTACGGCGAGATGGAGTTCTGGTTTTCCCTGATCAAGGTCGTGGCCATCGTCAGCATGATCGCCTTCGGTGCCTGGTTGCTGCTCAGCGGCAGCGGCGGGCCGGATGCCAGTGTCGCAAACCTGTGGCAGTACGGCGGCTTTTTCCCCAACGGGATAGGCGGTCTGACCATGGCCATGGCCGTGATCATGTTTTCCTTCGGCGGCCTGGAACTGGTGGGCATCACCGCGGCCGAAGCCGATGACCCCAAGCGCAGCATCCCGCGGGCGACCAATCAGGTGATCTACCGCATTCTGCTGTTCTATGTGGGTGCTCTGGCCATTCTGTTGTCGCTGTACCCGTGGCAGAAAGTGGTGCAGGGGGGCAGTCCGTTCGTACTGATTTTCCACGCGCTGGACAGCAATGTGGTGGCTACCGTGCTCAATCTTGTGGTGCTGACGGCAGCGTTGTCGGTGTACAACAGCTGCGTGTACTGCAACAGCCGCATGCTGTTCGGCCTCGCTCGCCAAGGCGACGCGCCCAAATCCATGCTCAAGGTCAACCGTCGCGGCGTGCCTTTGGCGGCGCTGGGTATTTCGGCCTTGGCGACTGGCCTGTGCGTGGTGATCAACTACCTGATCCCGGGCGAAGCCCTTGGCCTGTTGATGGCGCTGGTGGTGTCGGCGCTGGTGTTGAACTGGTGCATCATCAGCATCACCCATCTGAAGTTTCGCGCCGCCAAGCACCGTGAAGGGCATGTCACGTTCTTCCAGAGCTGGGGCTACCCGCTGACCAATTACCTGTGCCTGGCCTTCCTGGCGGGCATTCTGGTGATCATGTACATGACGCCGGGTATTCGCATTTCAGTGATCCTGATCCCGCTGTGGCTGGCAGTCCTGGGCGTGGCCTTCGTGCTCAAGCGCAAGCGCGCCCGTCACTGACGGCGACGCCAACTGCGCAGTCTGGCGATGACCCAGGTCATCGCCAGCACGGGCAAGCCATAGAACAGCATCCAGTGCTCCAGCCGAGTGGCCAATGCCAGCCCGGTGCTGAAGGCCAGGACATGTGCGCCGTAGGTCAGGTACAAGCCGATCAGTGCCAGGCCTTCGGCGCGGGTCAGGCGATAGTTGGAGTGAAACAGCGGCAAGCACAGCGCGGCCACAGCCACCATCACCGGCAGGTCGAAGGTCAAGGCGTTGGGCGAGATGGTCAGCGGTTCGGGGGCGACCACCGCCGTGAAGCCCAGCACACCCAGCAGGTTGAACAGGCTGCTGCCGATCACGTTGCCCACAGCCATGTCCCGCTGGCCGCGCAGCGCGGCAATCAGCGAAGTGGCCAGCTCAGGCATGCAGGTGCCCACCGCGACAATGGTCAGGCCGATGATGCGGTCTGACAGACCATAGTCCTGGGCCACATCGATTGCCGCATCCAGTAACAGATGGCCGCCAGCGACCAACAACCCCAGTCCCGCCAGGAGTGTCAGCGCCAGTGCCCAGGTGTGCTTGCTGGAAGCCCTGAGTGTCTCCGGCAAGGGCCGGATAGGGTGATGCGCCTGACGCTTGATCAAGTACAGGTAGGCCGCCAGCCCGGCCAGCAGCAGCACACCCTCCAGCCGCCCCAACTGCTGATTGAGCGAAAGCAGCCACACCAGCAGGCTGGCGGCGATCATCAGCGGAATGTCCAGGCGGACAACCTGACGCGATACCCGCAGGGGCACCAGCAGAGCGCTGAGGCCCAGGGTCATCAGGATGTTGAAGACATTGCTGCCGAACACGCTGCCGACCGCAATGTCCGGCGCACCGGTGAAGGCCGCTTGCAAGCTGACGACGAGCTGCGGGGCGCTGCTGCCGAAGGCAACCATGGTCAGGCCGATGATCAAGGGGCGCACCCGCCAGCGCCCGGCCAGCGAAACGGCGGCGCGCACCAGCAGGTCAGCGCCGCCCACAAGCAGCAGCAAGCCGGCAGCCCATTGCATCAGGCCGGGTGCGAGAGAAGTGGCAAGCTGGAAGATGATCTAATGCCCTGGCTGATCAGTCGGAGAGACTTTGTACCCGGACTTGCGCCGTTCCGCTACCGATCATGCCCAGTTGTTCAGCGGCAGCACGGGAGACGTCGATCAGGCGCGAGCGGGTGTGCGGGCCGCGGTCGTTGACCCGGACCACCACCGAACGGCCGTTGCCCAGATTGGTCACCTGAACCCGCGTGCCGAACGGCAGGCGTCGATGGGCGGCGGTCAGATCGGCCTGGTCGAAGCGCTCGCCACTGGCGGTGCGTTTGCCCTGATGCTGGGCGCCATAGAAGGAGGCGGTGCCGGTTTCGTTGTAACCGCGTGGGTCAATGGTTGCTTCCTGACCAGCGCAGCCGGCGAGGAGGGCGAAGAGCAGAAAAAGCGAAATCGGATGCCACAGGTTTCGGATGTTCATGCAATGAAAGCCTGTACAAAGCAGCAGAAAATTCAAGGAGTGTTGTGGGCATGGGCTGGCTTTGTCGGAGCGGGCCTTGGCCGCGATGCAGGCGACGCGGTCTGCAGGAGCCCGCGCCGATGCCATCGCGGGCACGCCCTGCTCCCACAGGGCCTGTCCGCGAGGACCCATCAGCCTTCGAGCTTGCTCTTCAGCAATTCGTTGACCTGCCCGGGGTTGGCCTTGCCCTTGGAGGCTTTCATGGCCTGGCCGACGAAAAAGCCGAACATCTTGCCGCGCTTGGCTTCATCCGCCGCACGGTATTGTTCGACCTGCTCGGCGTTGGCTGCCAGCACTTCGTCCAGCACCTTCTCGATGGCGCCGCTGTCAGTCACTTGCTTGAGCCCGCGTGCTTCGATGATCTGGTCGGCGTTGCCTTCACCATTGGCCATGGCCTCAAAGACCATCTTGGCGATCTTGCCGGAGATGGTGTTGTCCTTGATGCGCAACAACATGCCACCCAATTGTTCGGCACTGACCGGTGCCTGATCGATCTCCAGTCCGAGCTTGTTGAGCAGGCTGCCCAGCTCCACCATCACCCAGTTGGCCGCCAGCTTGGCGTCGCCGCCGATGGACACCACCTGTTCGAAATAGTCGGCTTGTTCGCGGCTGGAGGCCAGCACGCTGGCGTCATACACCGACAGGCCGAACTGGCTCTGGAAGCGTTCGCGTTTCTGCGGCGGCAGTTCCGGCAGGGTGGCGCGGGTGGCGTCGAGAAAGGCGTTCTCGATGACCACGGGCAGCAGGTCCGGATCGGGGAAGTAACGGTAGTCGTTGGCCTCCTCCTTGCTGCGCATGGCGCGGGTCTCGTCCTTGTTCGGATCATAGAGGCGGGTCTGCTGAATGACCTTGCCACCGTCCTCGATCAGTTCGATCTGGCGCGCCACTTCGCTGTTGATGGCCCGTTCGATGAAGCGGAACGAGTTGACGTTCTTGATCTCGCAGCGGGTACCGAATTCTTTCTGGCCGACCGGGCGGATCGAGACGTTGCAGTCGCAGCGCAGCGAACCCTCGGCCATGTTGCCGTCGCAGATGCCCAGATAACGCACCAGCGAGTGCATGGCCTTGACGTAGGCCACGGCCTCCTTGGCGCTGCGCATGTCCGGCTCGGAAACGATTTCCAACAGCGGCGTCCCGGCACGGTTGAGGTCGATACCGGTGCTGCCACTGAAATCTTCGTGCAGGCTCTTGCCAGCATCTTCTTCCAGGTGCGCGCGGGTCACGCCGATGCGCTTGACCGTGCCGTCCTCCAGAGTGATGTCCAGGTGGCCCTTGCCGACGATCGGCAGTTCCATCTGGCTGATCTGGTAGCCCTTGGGCAGGTCGGGATAGAAGTAGTTCTTGCGCGCGAACACGTTGTGCTGGCCGATCTCGGCATCAATCGCCAGACCGAACATCACGGCCATGCGCACGGCTTCCTGGTTGAGCACGGGCAACACGCCGGGCATGCCCAGGTCGACCAGGCTGGCCTGGGTGTTGGGCTCGGAACCGAAGGTGGTGGAGCTGCCGGAGAAAATCTTCGACTGGGTGCTGAGCTGGGTGTGAATTTCCAGCCCGATGACGACTTCCCATTTCATTGCATTTTCTCCTTAGAAACCGACCGGGGTGCGGGTGTGCCAGTCAGTTACTTGCTGGTAGCGGTGGGCTACGTTCAGCAGGCGACCTTCCTGGAAGTACGGCGCCAGCAACTGCACGCCCACCGGCAGACCGTCGACGAAACCGGCCGGCATCGACAGGCCCGGCAGGCCCGCGAGGTTGGCGGTAATGGTGTAGACGTCTTCGAGGTATGCAGCGACCGGGTCGTTGTTCTTGGCGCCGAGTTTCCAGGCCGGGTTCGGCGTGGTCGGGCCGAGAATCACATCCACGTCCTGGAACGCTGCGACGAAGTCGTTCTTGATCAGGCGCCGGATTTTCTGCGCTTGCAGGTAGTAGGCGTCGTAGTACCCGGCCGACAGCGCGTAGGCGCCGACCAGGATACGGCGTTGCACTTCAGGCCCGAAGCCTTCGGCGCGGGAGCGCTTGTACAGGTCGGTGAGGTCTTTCGGGTCTTCGCAGCGATGACCGAAGCGCACGCCGTCGAAACGCGACAGGTTGGAAGAGGCTTCCGCCGGGGCGATGACGTAGTAGGCTGGAATCGCGTGCTGCATGTTCGGCAGGCTGATTTCCTTGACCACGGCGCCGAGCTTTTCCAGTTCCTTGACGCTGGTGTGGATCAGCTCGGCGATGCGGGGGTCCAGGCCGGCGCTGAAATACTCTCTGGGCAAGCCGATGCGCAGACCCTGCAGCGAGCCCTCGAGGCTGGCGCGGTAGTTCGGCACGGGCTCGTCGATGCTGGTGGAGTCCAGCGGGTCGAAACCAGCCATGCCTTGCAGCATCAGCGCGCAGTCTTCAGCCGTACGGGCCAGCACGCCACCCTGATCAAGGCTGGAGGCATAGGCGATCATGCCCCAGCGCGACACCCGGCCATAGGTCGGCTTCAGCCCCGTGAGGTTGGTGAATGCGGCAGGCTGGCGGATCGAGCCGCCAGTGTCGGTGGCGGTGGCGACCGGCAGCAGGCGCGCGGCCACGGCGGCGGCCGAGCCCCCCGACGATCCGCCGGGCACGTGCGCCAGATTCCACGGGTTCTTCACCGCGCCGTACCAGCTGCTCTCGTTGGCCGAACCCATGGCGAATTCGTCCATGTTGGTCTTGCCCAAGGTCACGGCGCCGGCGGCAGCCAAGCGGGAAACCACGGTGGCGTCGTAGGGCGCCTTGAAGTTGTCGAGCATCTTCGAGCCGCAGCTGGTGCGAATGCCCTGGGTGCAGAACAGGTCTTTGTGGCCCAACGGGGCACCCAGCAACGGGTTGACTTCACCTTGTGCGCGGCGTGCGTCGGCGGCCTTGGCCTGCTCGATGGCGAGGTCGTCGGTGATGCTGATGAAGCTGTTGATCTGCGGATCGAGCTGATGGATACGGGCCAGCAGTGCGCGGGTCAGCTCTTCGGAGGAAAATTTCTTGTCGGCGAGTCCGCGGGCGATCTCGGCCAGGGTCAATTCATGCATGGCAGGCTCTATTCCCTTACTCGATGACTTTCGGAACCAGGTACAGGCCGTTCTCGACCGCGGGGGCGATGGCCTGATAGGTGTCGCGTTGATTGTGCTCGGTGACCTGGTCGATGCGCAGGCGCTGGCTGGCTTCCAGCGGGTGCGCCAGCGGTTCGATGCCGGTAGTGTCGACCGCCTGCATCAGGTCGACCAGGCCCAGAATACTGTTGAGTGCATCGGTGGTGCGTGGCAGATCGGCTTCATTCAACCCGAGGCGGGCCAGATGAGCGATTTTTTCCACGTCGGAGCGATCAAGCGCCATGGGTATCTCCAGTGGAAGACAAAAACGGAGGCTGTCCGTGTGTTAGGCTGCGGAACACTTCAGCGATTCTACGGTCAGATGGCCGCGAACCGGCGAGGAGGCGTTCGGAAAAACAGCCAATTTAGCATATTGGCGCCTTGCCCAAAATCCCCGCCGTTGTTAGAGTTTGCCGCACTTTTTTACCCACGCGTTCCCTAGGGTCCTTTTCCCATGTTCAAGAAACTGCGTGGCATGTTTTCCAGCGATCTTTCCATCGACCTGGGCACTGCCAACACCCTTATTTACGTGCGTGAGCGCGGTATCGTCCTGAATGAGCCATCGGTTGTGGCGATTCGGACCCACGGAAATCAGAAAAGTGTCGTGGCGGTCGGTACCGAAGCCAAGCGCATGCTGGGCCGTACTCCCGGCAACATCGCCGCCATCCGTCCGATGAAGGACGGCGTCATCGCCGACTTCAGCGTCTGCGAAAAGATGCTGCAATATTTTATCAACAAGGTGCACGAGAACAGCTTTCTGCAGCCCAGCCCGCGCGTGCTGATCTGTGTGCCTTGCAAATCCACCCAGGTGGAGCGTCGTGCCATTCGTGAGTCGGCCCTCGGTGCCGGTGCCCGTGAAGTGTTCCTGATCGAAGAGCCGATGGCCGCTGCGATCGGTGCCGGCTTGCCGGTGGAAGAGGCGCGCGGTTCGATGGTGGTGGATATCGGTGGTGGTACCACTGAAATTGCCCTGATTTCCCTCAACGGTGTGGTCTATGCCGAATCCGTGCGTGTCGGCGGCGACCGTTTCGACGAAGCGATCGTGACCTACGTGCGGCGCAACTACGGCAGCCTGATCGGCGAGTCCACCGCCGAGCGCATCAAGCAGGAAATCGGCACGGCCTATCCGGGCGGTGAAGTGCGTGAGGTCGACGTGCGCGGCCGCAACCTGGCCGAAGGCGTGCCACGGGCCTTTACCCTGAACTCCAACGAAGTTCTGGAAGCCTTGCAGGAATCCCTGGCGACCATCGTCCAGGCGGTCAAGAGCGCGCTGGAGCAGTCGCCGCCCGAGTTGGCTTCCGACATAGCCGAGCGCGGTCTGGTGTTGACCGGCGGTGGTGCCTTGCTGCGCGACCTCGACAAGCTGCTGGCCCAGGAGACCGGCCTGCCGGTCATCGTCGCCGAAGATCCGCTGACTTGCGTCGCTCGCGGCGGCGGCCGCGCCCTGGAGATGATGGACAAGCACACCATGGACCTGCTCTCGAGCGAATAACCTCGCCACGAGTTGTCTGCAAAGGCGTTTACAGGTAGCACTCAGGGTGCTACCTGTATGCGTTCTGTCTATTTCAGCCGGTTGCTGTCCGATGAATGACCTCTTGAACATTTGCCTGGGAGGAGCGGCTTATTAAACCGCTTTTCGCCAAGGGCCCTTCGCTGGGCGTACGTCTGCTGGTGCTGGTCGTGATGTCGGTCACCCTGATGGTGGTCGACGCTCGCTTCACGCTGCTCAAGCCTGTACGCAGCGAAATGTCCCTCGTCCTGATGCAGTCCTACTGGATCACCGACCTGCCGCAACGCTTGTGGCAAGGTGTTGCCAGCCAGTTTGGCAGCCGCACCGAGCTGGTCGCCGAAAACGAAAAACTCAAGACCGAAGCCCTGTTGTTGCAAGGTCGTCTGCAGAAGCTGGCCGCCTTGACCGAGCAGAATGTGCGGCTGCGCGAGCTGCTGAACTCTTCGGCGCTGGTCAACGAGAAAGTCGAGGTGGCCGAGCTGATCGGCATGGACCCCAACCCCTTTACCCAGCGCATCCTGATCAACAAGGGCGAGCGTGACGGCGTCGTGTTGGGGCAACCTGTTCTTGATGCGCGCGGGCTCATGGGCCAGGTCGTCGAGTTGATGCCTTATACCTCGCGGGTACTTCTGCTCACTGACTCGACCCACAGCATTCCGGTGCAGGTCAATCGCAATGGCCTGCGCGCCATTGCCAGTGGCACGGGCAACCCGGAGTGGCTGGAATTGCGACATGTCGCGGACACCGCCGACATCAAGGAAGGCGATCTGCTGGTCAGCTCAGGGCTTGGCCAACGCTTCCCGGCGGGCTATCCAGTGGCCACGGTCAAGGAAGTGATCCATGATTCGGGTCAGCCTTTTGCCGTGGTGCGCGCCGTGCCGACCGCGGCCCTTAATCGCAGCCGCTACCTGTTGCTGGTGTTTACCGACAGCCGCACCCCCGAGCAGCGTGCCACGGACGCCGCTCAGGCCCAGGAGGCGGCCGACCTCAAAGGCCAGGCGGCCCCTGCGACCCCGGCAGCGGCCGCCCCGGTGGCGCCCACCTCGCCAGCGCCGGCCAACGCCGCGCCGGCCAAAGCCAGCCCGGCTCATGCAGCCGGTAATGGTCATCCGGCCAGCACCACCCACACCACACCAGCCGCCGCCGCGCCAGCCGGTGGTGCTGCGCACCCGGCCACGACGCACCCGGCAACACCTGCCAAACCGAAGGAGCAGCACTGATGCCCGGTTCCCGGAGTGAGCGCCGATGGTAAGTATTCGTACCCGCAACTATGGCTGGGTGGTCTGGGCCACCTTTGTCGCCGGGCTGTTGCTCAGCGTTTCGCCCCTCCCTCAGTTCATGGAAATCCTGCGGCCGCTGTGGCTGGGCTTGCTCATGTCATTCTGGGCCTTGAGCCTGCCGAACCGGATCGGCATGACCACGGCGTTCATTCTCGGGCTGGCTGAAGATGTGCTGTATGGCACACTGCTGGGCCAGAACGCCTTGGTGCTGAGCCTGGTGACGTTCCTGATCCTTACCCTGGCCCCACGGGTCCGCAGTTTCCCGATGTGGCAGCAGAGCCTGGTGATTCTGGTGGTGTTGGGCCTGTCACAATTGGTGCAATTGTGGCTCAGCGCGCTGACCGGCAACCGTCAGCCGACCCTTGCCCTGTTGCTCCCGGCACTGGTCAGTGCCTTGTTGTGGCCGTGGGTCAGCTACGGGCTGCGCGGCTTGATCGTGCGTTTGAAAATCAATTGACGGTGCGCGCCGCCAGGCGCGTGTCGACGACAAGGAGACGTCCGATGAATCCGCTCTACCTGGCCTCCGGGTCGCCCCGCCGGCGTGAATTGCTGGAACAGATCGGCGTCGCTTTCAGCGTGATCGCGGCCCCCATCGACGAAACCCCTTTACCCGATGAAAGCCCTCGTGCCTATGTCGAACGTCTTGCCCTGGGCAAGGCGCAAGCGGGTGCCCGTTCGCTGACAGGCGCTGGCGTCGTGTTGGGCGCTGACACGGCGGTCATCCTGGACGGCCGGATCCTCGGCAAGCCGCTGGATCAGGCCGATTCGGCCGCGACCCTGGCAGCACTGTCCGGCCGCGAGCATCAAGTGCTCACGGCGGTGGCGCTGGTGGACGGCGAACGTCGGCAAGTCCTCAGCGTCAGCAGCCAGGTGACTTTTCGCCCGCTGTCCGAGGGTGAAATTCGCGCTTATTGGGCCAGTGGTGAACCCCGGGACAAAGCCGGCGGCTATGCCATTCAAGGGCTGGGCGCGGTGTTCGTGCAACGCGTGACTGGCAGCTATTCGGCCGTGGTCGGCTTGCCGCTGTGTGAAACAGCAGAACTGTTGGGCGATTTCGGCATACCCTGCTGGCAGGCGTGACGTCGCCCCGTGTGGCTGACAAGATGGTCCCAGACGCTTTCCCACATCCCCGCCACCCTTGACGAGACCCAGCCATGAGCGAAGAGATCCTGATCAATATCACCCCGATGGAATCGCGGGTGGCGGTGGTTGAAAACGGGGTACTGCAGGAAGTGCATGTCGAACGCACCCAGCGCCGCGGCATCGTCGGCAACATCTACAAGGGCAAGGTGGTCCGCGTGCTGCCGGGCATGCAGGCGGCGTTCATCGACATCGGTCTGGAACGCGCGGCCTTCATCCACGCCTCGGAGATCTCGCTGCGCGAGGGCTCGGCGGTGGAGACCATCAGTGCGCTGGTCCACGAAGGCCAGAGCCTGGTGGTGCAGGTGACCAAGGACCCGATCGGCACCAAGGGCGCGCGCCTGACCACGCAGTTGTCGATCCCTTCGCGCTATCTGGTGTACATGCCGCGCACCCGGCACGTGGGTATCTCCCTCAAGATCGAAGACGAAGCCGAGCGCGAGCGCCTGAAGAAGGTCGTCAGTGACTGCGTGGCGGCCGAAGGGATCACCGAGTCCGGTGGTTTTATCCTGCGCACGGCTGCCGAGGGCGCGCGGTCCGAAGAGATTCTCATGGACATTCGCTACCTGCGGCGTCTGTGGGACCAGATCGCCGCACAGATCAAGACCGTGGGCGCGCCCACCGAGATTTACGAAGACCTCGGCCTGGCCCTGCGCACTCTGCGTGACCTGGTCAACCCGAAGATAGAGAAGATCCGCATCGATTCCCGGGAGACCTTCCAGCGAACCACGCAATTTGTCGGTGAGCTGATGCCTGAGATTGCCGACCGCCTCGAACACTACCCTGGCGAGCGGCCCATCTTTGATCTTTACGGGGTGGAAGACGAGATCCAGCGCGCGCTGGACCGCAAGGTCCTGCTCAAGTCGGGCGGCTATCTGGTGGTGGACCCGGCCGAGGCGATGACCACCATCGACGTCAACACCGGTGCGTTCGTCGGCCACCGCAACCTTGAAGAGACCATCTTCAAGACCAATCTGGAGGCCGCCACCGCCATTGCCCGGCAACTGCGCCTGCGCAACATCGGCGGCATCATCATCATCGACTTCATCGACATGGAAGACGAGGAGCACCAGCGCCAGGTCCTGCGCACGCTGGAGAAACAGCTGGAGCGGGACCACGCCAAGACCAACATCATTGGCATCACCGAACTGGGCCTGGTGCAGATGACCCGCAAGCGCACCCGCGAGAGCCTCGAACAGGTCCTGTGCGAGCCGTGCGCCTGCTGCCAGGGGCGCGGCAAGCTGAAGACCGCCGAAACGGTGTGTTATGAAATTTTCCGTGAAATCCTGCGAGAGGCCCGCGCCTATCAGGCCTTGGGGTATCGTGTGCTGGCCAATCAGAAAGTGGTCGATCGGTTGCTTGACGAAGAGTCGGGCAATGTCGCCGAGCTGGAAGCCTTTATCGGGCGAACCATTCGCTTTCAGGTCGAGTCCATGTATTCCCAGGAACAATATGACGTGGTGCTCCTCTGAATCAGCCCATTCAACGCTTGCTGTCCATTGTGACGCGCTGGGGCTTCGGTCTCTGCGCGCTGTTGCTGATTCTGCTCGCCCTGTACGTCAGCCTGGGGCGCGAATTGACCCCGTTGATCGCCGAATACCGTGCCGAGGTCGAACAGCAGGCCGAACAAGCCCTCGGTCTGCCGCTGAGCATCGGCAGCCTGGAAGGCCGCTGGAGCGGTCTGGCGCCGATTCTGCTGGCCCATGATGTGATGGTCGGCAAGGGCAGCAGCGTCTTGCGCCTGGATCAGGTGCGCGTGGTGCCTGCGCTCTGGGACAGCCTCATGGCCCGCCGTGTGCGTCTGGCCCATGTGGAACTGGATGGCGTCCAACTGAGCCTGGCCGAGGACGCGCAAGGCCATTGGCAGCTGAAGGGCCTGCCGAGCAAGGATGACCAGCCGTTCGATCCCGAGCAGACCCTGCGTCAGCTGCAACAAGTTCAACACCTGACGGTGCTGGATAGCCAGCTCACCCTCGAACCGCAGAATCACGCGCCGCTGACGTTCACTTATGCCCAGATCAGCCTGCGCAATATCGCTGGGCGCCAGCGCCTGGACTTGCGTCTGACCCTCCCCGACGGGCAGCTGGTGGCCGTCAGTGCCTTGGCCCGTGCCACCCCGGATAAATGGCGTGATGCCAGTGCGCACATCTACCTCAGCCTGCCCCAGAGCGACTGGGCTCGGTGGCTGCCTCCCAGCCTGACCGGGCAGTGGCACCTGAACAAGGTCCTGGCCGGCGGCGAAGCGTGGCTCGATTGGCGCCAGGGCATGGTGCAGAGCGCCGCGTTGCGTTTGAACGCCCCGGGCGTGACGGCCCACTATGCCGACAAGCCCGCCGCGACGCTGGAAGATGTCGCCGTCAATACCTGGCTGCAACGCCATGATGACGGTCTGGAGATCACGGCCGACTCGCTGGCGTTTACCTATGCAAAACGGCGCTGGGAAACCCGGCTCACTGCGCGCCAGCAGTTGCCCGGTGGCGACCGACCGTTGACGTGGAACATTTCGGCCGACCGCCTGGACCTGAATCCGATCACGCCGCTGCTCGATGCCCTGGCGCCACTGCCGGCCGGCCTGGCGAGCACTCTCGATCACCTGCAAGCCAAGGGCAGCCTGCATAACCTGCAGCTGCAAGTGCGCCCGCAGACCGAAGGTGATCAGCGCGTCAGTTTCGCCGCCAACCTCGACAAGGTGGCGTTCAGCGCTTTCCACGGTGCCCCGGCTGCGGCCAATGTCAGCGGCGCCATCAGCGGTGACCTGGGACATGGCGAGCTGCGCTTGGCCACACAGGATTTCATGCTGCATCTGGACCCGATCTTCGCCAACCCCTGGTATTACAAGCAGGCCAACGCCCGTTTGACCTGGACCCTGAACAAGGACGCTTTCACCCTGGTGGCACCCTACATCAAGGTGTTGGGGGATGAAGGCAAAGTGGCGGCGGACTTTCTGATCCGTCTGCCGTTCGATCCCACGGTCGAGCCCTACATGGACCTTCGGGTCGGCATGACCGAAGGCGATGGCAGCTACACCGGCAAGTACCTGCCGGCGGTACTCAGTCCGTCGCTGGACCATTGGCTGCGCACCGCGATCGTTGCCGGCAAGGTCGATGAAGGCTATTTCCAGTACCAGGGGTCCCTGGCCCATGCAGCCCCCGACCACAGTCGCAACATCAGCCTGTTTTTCAAGGTGCGCGATGCGCAACTGAACTTCCAGCCCGGTTGGCCTTCGCTGTCGGCGATCGATGGGCGCGTCTATGTGGATGACAGCGGTGTGCGGGTGTTGGCCGACAAGGGGCAGATGCTCGACACCCAGGTGCATGACGTTGACGTGGATGTGCCGCGGGTGACCGAGGGCGAGCACAGCCATCTGTTGGTGGACGGTCAATTTACCGGCAGCCTGGGCGACGGCTTCAAGATCCTGCAGCAAGCGCCCATCGGCACGGGTCCGATCTTTGCCGGCTGGGAAGGCGAGGGGCCACTGATCGGGCACTTGAAGCTGGACATCCCGCTGGTCAAAGGCGATCAACCCAAGGTGGTGGTGGACTTCAACACCGAGAATGCCCGGCTCAAGCTGAGCAATCCGGTACTGGAACTGACTCAGCTCAAGGCCGCCATGCGCTTTGACTACGACAAGGGCTTGAGCAGCCCGGCGGTCACGGCCCAGGCATTCGGTCAGCCGGTGGCGGCGCAGATATTTGCCGAAGGCAAGCCTGGCACGCCACTGACCCGGATCACCGCCAAGAGCAAGATCGCCCTCAAGAGCCTGACCGACTGGCTGCAGATCAAGCAGACTTTGCCGGCCACGGGCGACATTCCCTATCAGTTGCAGGTGTCGCTGGGCAGTGATGCGCGCCTGTCTGTCGACTCCGACCTTAAAGGGCTGGTGGTCAATCTGCCGGCGCCCTATGGCAAAGCCGCCGACGATACCCGCAATACCACGTTCAGCATGGGCCTGTCAGGGCCGCAACGGCGAGTCGATGTCAGCTATGCCGACCTGGCCCGGCTGGTGTGGAGTGCGCCGGCCACCAACCTGGCCGACGGCAGCGGCGAGTTGCTGCTGGGCAATGCGACGGTGCAACTGCCTGACAGCAAGGGCCTGCGGGTGCGTGGCGAGCTTGACCAACTGGACCTGGGCCCCTGGAAGCAGCAGGTGGATCAGTATGCCGGTGGCGACCCAGGCGGCAGCGCCAGACAGATCATTAGCGGTGTCGATCTCAAGGTCGGCCATCTCAAGGGCTTCGGGCTCGATCTGGACCAGGTCCGCGTGCAGTTGCAACGCGCGGCCAGTGCCTGGAATCTGGGCATTACCAGCCAGCAGATGACCGGCACTGTGGCTGTGCCCGATGACAAGGTTGCGCCCATCGATATCAATCTGCAGACTCTGCGTCTGCCGCCGGCCGACCCCAAGGCCGTGACCGTGGAGAACCCGCCGGACAATCCTGACCCGCTGGCCACAGTCGACCCGACCAAGATCCCGGCGGTGAACGTCAAGATCGCTCAGGTCACCCAGGGCGACGACCCCGTTGGCACCTGGTCGCTCAAGCTGCGCCCCACGCCCAAGGGGTTGGCTTTCAGTGACATCGACATGGGACTCAAAGGCTTGCAGCTGCAAGGCATGGGCAGTTGGGAGGGCACCCCGGGTGCCAGCACCAGCTGGTTCAAGGGCCACCTGTCCGGCAAGAACCTGGGCGATGTGCTCAAAGCGTGGAATTTCGCCCCGACGGTGACCAGTCAGACATTCGATCTGGATGCCGATGGGCGCTGGCCAGGCTCCCCGGCCTGGGTATCGCTCAAACGCTACTCGGGCAGCTTCGACGCCAGCATGGAGCACGGCCAGCTGGTTGAAGTGGATGGCGGTGCTCAGGCGCTGCGGGTGTTTGGCTTGCTCAATTTCAATTCCATCGGCCGACGTCTGCGCCTGGACTTTTCCGACCTGTTGGGCAAAGGCCTGGGCTACGATCAAGTGAAGGGATTGCTGGTGGCCAGCAACGGCGTGTATGTGACCCGTGAACCCATCACCATGACCGGCCCGTCGAGCAACTTTGACCTCAACGGCACCGTTGACATGGCGGGTGACCGGGTGGATGCCAAGCTGCGGGTGACCTTGCCACTGACCACCAATTTGCCGATTGCGGCCTTGTTGGTGGGCGCTCCGGCCATCGGTGGCGCCTTGTTCATCGTCGACAAACTACTGGGTGACCGGGTCGCGCGACTGGCCAGTGTACAGTACCGTGTAGAAGGGCCGATCAAGGAGCCGAAGATCACCTTCGACAAACCCTTCGATAAACCTGCCGATCCAACGCGCCAGTAGCGCTGTCACCGGGAGCCGCCAATGTCCTTTGCCGTGATACAGATGGTCAGTCAGAGCGATGTTTTCGCCAACCTTGACCGGGCCGGGCGATTACTCGCCACGGCCGCCGAAAGCGGCGCGCAGCTGGCCGTGTTGCCGGAAAATTTCGCCGCCATGGGCCGTAAGGATGCCGCGGCCATTGGCCGGGCTGAGGCATTGGGCGAAGGTCCGATCCTGCCATGGTTGAAACAGACCGCCCGTGACCTCAACTTATGGATTGTGGCCGGCACGATCGCCTTGCCACCCGAAGGCCGCCCCGATGAAAAGGTTCGGGCCTGCTCAATGTTGGTCGACGCTCAGGGTCAGACGGTGGCGCGTTACGACAAGCTGCATCTGTTCGACGTCGATGTGGCGGATGCTCGCGGGCGTTATCGTGAATCAGACGACTATGCTCATGGGCAGGCCGTGGTGGTGGCGGATACGCCCGTCGGGCGGCTGGGTTTGAGCGTGTGTTACGACCTGCGCTTTCCCGAGCTGTACACCGCCTTGCGCGATGCCGGTGCCGAATTGATCACCGCACCCTCGGCGTTCACGGCAGTGACCGGCGCCGCCCACTGGGATCTGCTGATCCGTGCGCGCGCCCTGGAGACCCAGTGCTACGTGCTGGCAGCCGCTCAAGGCGGCACGCATCCGGGGCCTCGGGAAACCTGGGGGCATGGGGCGATTGTCGATCCCTGGGGCGGGATCTTGGCACAACAGGAACAAGGGGAGGCGGTGTTGCTGGCCGAGCGAGACAGCAGCGAACAGGCGTCCATCCGGGCGCGGATGCCAGTGGCCAGTCATCGGCGCTTTGCCAGCGATCTGGTTGTTTATTGAACAGCAGTATTGAGTGCCGTTGTATCGAGCCCGTTATGGCTTGTGGACAGCGGCCTGCGAATAACCTGGAGTACACATGAGCGAGTTGTTATCCACAGTCAGTGAACACCTGCTGGCGCCGGGCGGTTTGACCCTCGACAGTCTGCAGTCCGTGCTGGGCGACCTGGCCGGCCCCGGTATCGACGCCGCCGACCTGTATTTCCAGGGGCAGATCTCCGAGTCCTGGGCGTTGGAAGACGGCATCGTCAAGGAAGGCAGCTTCAACCTCGATCAAGGCGTAGGCGTACGAGCCCAGTCGGGTGAAAAAACCGGTTTTGCCTACAGCAATGCCATCACCGAAGACGCCTTGCTGCAAGCGGCGCGGGCGGCCCGTTCGATTTCCCGCGCCGGCCAGAATGGGCGAGTGCAGGCGTTTCGCAGCACCGACGTGACTCAGTTGTATGGCCCGGACAACCCGCTCGAAGTGCTGACCCGCGCCGAGAAGGTCGACCTGCTCAAACGTGTCGATGCCGCCACCCGCTTGCTTGATCCGCGTATCCAGCAAGTTTCGGTGAGCATGGCCGGCGTCTGGGAACGCATCCTTGTGGCGGCTGCCGATGGCAGCCTGGCCGCCGATGTGCGGCCGCTGGTGCGCTTCAATGTCAGTGTGATCGTTGAGCAGAACGGCCGCCGCGAACGCGGTGGCCATGGCGGTGGTGGGCGTACCGATTACCGCTATTTCCTTTCAGATGACCGCGCCATGGGTTATGCCCGTGAAGCCTTGCGTCAGGCGCTGGTCAACCTCGAAGCGATCCCGGCCCCGGCGGGCACCTTGCCCGTGGTGCTCGGTTCCGGCTGGTCCGGCGTGCTGCTGCACGAAGCGGTGGGCCATGGCCTGGAAGGCGACTTCAACCGCAAGGGCAGTTCGGCCTACAGCGGTCGCATCGGCGATAGGGTCGCGTCGAGCCTGTGCACCATCGTCGATGACGGCACCCTCAGCGGCCGTCGCGGCTCTTTGAGCGTCGACGACGAAGGCACCAAGACCGAATGCACCACCTTGATCGAGAACGGCGTGCTCAAGGGTTACATGCAGGACAAGCTCAACGCCCGCCTCATGGGCGTCGCCTGCACGGGCAACGGCCGCCGCGAGTCCTACGCGCACCTGCCGATGCCGCGCATGACCAACACCTACATGCTGGCTGGCGAGAGTGACCCGGCCGAGATCATCGCGTCCGTGAAGAAGGGCATCTACTGCGCCAACCTGGGTGGTGGGCAGGTAGACATTACCAGCGGCAAGTTCGTTTTCTCCACCAGCGAAGCCTACTTGATCGAGGACGGCAAGATCACCGTACCTGTGAAGGGGGCGACCTTGATCGGCAACGGTCCCGAGGCGATGAGCAAGGTGTCGATGGTCGGCAACGATCTGTCGCTGGACAGCGGGGTCGGCACCTGCGGCAAGGACGGTCAGTCAGTGCCGGTGGGGGTCGGTCAGCCGACCTTGAAGATCGATGCCATCACGGTCGGTGGCACGGGCGCGTGATCGGCACCCGGGCGCAACCGGCGGACTTAGCGCAGACCGCGCTGGGTCTCGTCCAACTCGCGGATGTACTTGAAGATCTTGCGAGTGGTGGCCGGCGGCTTGTTGTGCGCCGTTTCGTGCTGCGCCTGGCGGATCAGCGAGCGCAGTTGCTGACGGTCGGCATCCGGGTATTCGATGACGAATGCGTCCAGGACCGCATCGGTGCCTGTCACCAGGCGATCACGCCAGCGTTCCAGGTTATGGAAGCGTTCGTTGTATTGCCGGGTGGAGGCGTCGAGCTGGTCGAGCAACACCAGAATCGCGTCGGTGTCCTGGTCGCGCATCAGCTTGCCGATGAACAGGATGTGCCGTTTGCGGGCGATGTTCGCAGTGTGCTTGGGTGCATCGGCCAGCGCCTTGCGCAGCGCATCGGTGAGTGGCAGCTTGGCCAGCATGTCGGCCTTGAGCGTTGTCAGGCGCTCGCCCAGATCCACCAGCGCATGCAGCTCGCGCTTGACCTGAGTTTTGCTTTTTCCCTCGCCGAGGGAGTCGTCGTAAGAATCAACCATGGGGGCAGTCCGAAAATAATCGCCGCCATGATAACCAGTCGGGGGCCACTTGTCCGGCCCGGTCGTAGATCGACCCCTTGCCGAAAGCAGATTTTGAGTGGAGAACAGCATGAACGCAGCTCAGAGCGTCGGCCCAGAGGCGTTGCCCGCCCTGCAGGAACAAGTCGAGCAGATCATCGCCGAAGCCCGGCGTCAGGGCGCCAGTGCCTGCGAAGTGGCCGTGTCACTGGAACAGGGGCTGTCCACCTCGGTGCGTCAGCGTGAGGTTGAAACCGTCGAGTTCAACCGCGACCAGGGCTTTGGCATTACCTTGTACGTGGGCCAGCGCAAGGGCTCGGCCAGCACCTCGGCCAGTGGCGCCGACGCGATCCGCGAAACGGTCGCGGCTGCTCTGGCGATTGCCGAGCACACATCCGAAGACGATTGCTCGGGCCTGGCCGACGCGGCATTGATGGCCCGCGAGCAGCCCGACTTCGACCTCTACCACGCGTGGAGCATCAGCCCCGAGCAGGCCGTGGAAAAAGCCCTGCTATGCGAGGCTGCGGCCTTTGACGCCGACGCCAGGATCAAGAATGCCGATGGCACGACCCTGAACACCCATCAGGGCTGCCGGGTGTACGGCAACAGCCATGGTTTCATTGGTGGCTACGCATCGACTCGCCACAGCCTCAGCTGCGTGATGATCGCCGAGGGCGAGGGGCAGATGCAGCGCGATTACTGGTATGACGTCAACCGTAAAGGCGAGCTGCTGGCCGATCCGGTGGCGATCGGCAAGCGCGCCGCCGAGCGTGCTGCGAGCCGCCTGGGTGCCCGCCCGGTACCGACCTGCGAAGTGCCTGTGCTGTTTTCCGCCGAATTGGCCGGGGGGCTCTTCGGCAGCTTCCTGGGCGCGATTTCCGGCGGCAACCTGTATCGCAAGTCGTCGTTTCTGGAAGGCTCCATGGGTCAGACCCTCTTCCCCGAGTGGCTGACCCTGGACGAGCGCCCCCATCTGCAACATGCCATGGGCAGTTCGGCGTTCGACGGTGACGGCCTGGCCACTTACGCCAAACCCTTCATCAAGGACGGTGTATTGGTGTCCTACATCCTGAGCACTTATTCCGGTCGCAAGATGGGCTTGCCCAGCACCGCAAATGCGGGCGGGGTGCATAACCTCTTTGTCAGCCACGGCGACCAAAATCAGGCTGCGTTGCTCAAACAGATGGGCCGCGGGCTGCTGGTCACCGAGCTGATGGGGCAGGGCCTGAACATGGTCACCGGGGATTATTCCCGAGGCGCTGCGGGTTTCTGGGTCGAAAATGGGGAGATCCAGTTCCCGGTGCAGGAAGTGACTATTGCCGGGAACATGCGTGACATGTTCAAGCAGATTGTTGCCGTGGGCAATGACCTTGAGCTGCGCAGCAACATCCGTACGGGCTCTGTCTTGATCGAGCGGATGACCGTCGCCGGCAGCTGATGCCTGCACCGGGTCCTGACAGTACACATCTCCTGTTGTCATGATTCTCAATATCAATTAATAATGAGTATCATTTGCCCGTCTTCAGGAGATCGTGATGCCTTTTACTCTGCCCGCGTTGACCTATGCCTACGATGCGCTCGAGCCGCATATTGATGCCGCGACCATGGAAATTCACCACACCAAGCATCACCAGACGTACATCAACAACCTGAACGCCGCCGTGGAAGGCACCGAATATGCCGCTTGGCCGATCGAGAAACTGGTAGGCAGTGTCAAACAGCTACCGGAAAACCTGCAGGCTGCTGTTGTCAATCAAGGTGGCGGTCACGCCAACCATTCGCTGTTTTGGGAGGTGATGTCGCCTCAGGGCGGTGGTCTGCCCCAAGGTGCGACAGCTGCGGCCATTGAAGAGCAGTTGGGCGGTTTCGGTGCTTTCAAGGAGGCCTTCACCAAGGCTGCACTGAGCCGCTTTGGCAGTGGCTGGGCCTGGTTGAGCGTGACCAAGGCGAAAAAGCTGGTGGTGGAAAGCAGTGGCAATCAGGACAGCCCGTTGATGAACGGCAACACCCCAATCCTCGGGCTGGACGTCTGGGAGCATGCCTACTATCTGAAATACCAGAATCGTCGCCCGGAATATATCAACGCTTTCTACAACGTTGTGAACTGGGCCGAGGTTGAGCGTCGCTACCAAGCTGCGCTGGCTTGATAGAGGCGGTCATGGCCTCACAGCTTTCCGCTCGGTGGTTGCGCAAGAGGGTGGGTGCTCTGGTGCTGGTCACCGGGCTGGCGTTGCTGCTGGTTCGGTTTGCCGAGCATGCCTGGTAGGCACCTCGCCATAACGCCTTGTCCTGCTGCATAGGACAGGGCTACTCGCCTTCGTCAAAGCGATTGTTGATCAACTCGACGATGGCATTCAACGCGTCCTGCTCCTGGTCACCCTCGGTCTTCAGGTGCACCAGCGTCCCTTTGCCCGCCGCCAGCATCATGACGGCCATGATACTTTTGCCGTCCACCAGGGTTTCCGGTGAGCGGCCGATCCTGACCTGACAGGGGAAACGGCCGGCCACACCAACGAATTTGGCGGCGGCGCGCGCATGCAGACCGAGCTTGTTGATAATTGTGATTTCCAAAGCGGGCATTGCGCGGATGATCCTTTCAACTGAGGTCGCGATGACGGACCTGAACGTTCTTGAGTGTCTGTTGCAGTAGTTGGCCCAGGCGCTCCGTCAGGTAGACGGAGCGGTGGTGGCCGCCGGTGCAACCGATGGCGATAGTGACATAGGCGCGATTGCTGGCGGCGAAGCGTGGCAGCCACTTGAGCAGGTAGCCCGAGATATCCTGGAACATTTCTTCGACATCAGGTTGTGATGCCAGATAGTCGACCACCGGCTGGTCCAGCCCGGACTGGTCGCGCAGGTCCGGCTTCCAGTAGGGGTTGGGCAGGCACCGCACGTCGAACACCAGGTCGGCGTCAACGGGCATCCCGCGCTTGAACCCGAAGGATTCGACCAGAAAAGCGGTTCCCGGTTCGGGTTTGTTGAGCAGCCGCAGCTTGAGGGTGTCGCGCAGCTGGTACAGGTTGAGGTGAGTGGTGTTGATTTTCAGATCGGCCAGATCAGTGATCGGTCCCAGCAATACGCTCTCGACCCGAATGGCTTCGGCCAGCGAGCGGCTGGTGCTGCTCAGTGGATGGCGGCGTCGGGTTTCTGAAAAGCGCTTGAGCAGGGTGGCTTCATCGGCATCCAGAAACAGCACATCGCATTGGATATGACGGCTGCGCACTTCTTCCAGCAATTGCGGGAAACGTGACAGGTGGCTGGGCAGATTGCGTGCATCAATGGACACCGCCACCAAAGGCTGAGCCAGTTCGGTGTGGATCAAGGCGCGTTCGGCAAGCTCAGGCAGCAAACCGGCCGGCAGATTGTCGATGCAATAAAACCCGTTGTCTTCCAGCACATCCAGGGCGGTGCTTTTACCGGAGCCGGAGCGTCCACTGACAATGATCAAGCGCATGATCTCAATGCCCTTTTTGCACGTCCAAAACGACTTGATAAAGCGCTTCGTTGCTGCTGGCCGAACGCAGGCTGTCGCGTACATCCTTGCGGTCGAGCATGCTCGCAATTTGACGAAGCAGCTCCAGATGTGCATCAGTGGCTGCTTCCGGAACCAGCAGCAGGAACAGCAGATCTACAGGCGCGCCGTCGATGGCATCGAAATCCACCGGATGCGCCAGGTGCAGCAGTGCGCTGATCGGCGACATGCAACCGGTCAGGCGACAATGAGGAATGGCAATACCGTTGCCGAACCCTGTCGAGCCCAGTTTTTCCCGGGCGAGCAGAGCTTCGAACACTTTGTCCTTGTCCAGTTCGGGCACTTCTCGGCCAATGAGCTGGGCAATCTGTTCGAGTACGTGTCGTTTACTGTCGCCCGGCACGTTCACCAGGGAACGGCCGGGGGTCAGGATATTTTCGAGTCGGATCATGAGAGGGGAGTGTCAGCGAGCAGCAGCACCTTGAAGGTGGCTCTGCTGTTTTTCCTTATGTTTGAGCAATTGTCGGTCTAGCTTGTCGGTGAGCAGGTCAATAGCGGCATACATGTCATCGTGCTCGGCATTTGCGACGACCTCACCACCCGGTACACGCAAGGTGGCTTCGATCTTCTGTTTGAGCTTTTCGACCTCCATGATGACCTGAACATTGGTAATCTTGTCGAAATGCCGCTCGAGTCGGGCGAGTTTCTCCCCGACGTAGTCACGCATGGCGTCGGTCACATCCAGTTGGTGCCCACTGATGTTGACTTGCATACCGCTTCTCCTTATTGCCAGTGCATAAAGAGGCAGGTGAAACCTGCCACTGGAACGCTGGTGATGGCATCAAGGTGAGCCTGCTTACATCAATCGCTTGCGCTCGCTGGACGGTGCAATCCCGAGGGACTCGCGGTACTTGGCGACGGTGCGACGGGCTACCTGGATGCCTTGTGCCTCCAGTAAACCAGCGATCTTGCTGTCACTCAACGGCTTTTTCTGATTTTCGGCAGCGACCAGTTTCTTGATGATCGCGCGGATGGCTGTAGACGAGCATTCACCGCCTTCGGCCGTGCTGACGTGGCTGGAAAAAAAGTATTTCAGCTCGTATATGCCACGGGGGGTGTGCATGTATTTCTGGGTGGTGACCCGGGAGATCGTCGATTCGTGCATCCCCACAGCTTCGGCGATGTCATGCAACACCAGCGGCTTCATGGCCTCGTCACCATAGTCGAGAAAGCCGCGCTGGTGCTCGACGATCTGCGTGGCCACCTTCATCAGGGTTTCATTGCGGCTTTGCAGGCTCTTGATGAACCAGCGGGCCTCCTGCAACTGGTTGCGCATGAAGGTATTGTCGGCGCTGGTGTCGGCGCGACGGACAAAACCGGCATATTGCGGGTTGACCCGCAGACGCGGCACCGACTCCTGGTTAAGCTCCACCAGCCAGCGCTCGTTGTCCTTGCGCACGATGACATCGGGAATCACGTATTCCGGCTCGCTGGACTCGATCTGCGAGCCCGGGCGCGGGTTGAGGCTTTGGACCAGCTCGATGACCTGGCGCAGCTCGTCTTCCTTGAGCTTCATGCGTCGCATCAGCTGGCTGTAGTCGCGCGCGCCGAGCAGGTCGATGAACTCGCGCACCAGGCGCTGGGCTTCGGCCAGCCAGCGGGTCTTGGGCGGCATCTGCCGCAGTTGCAGGACCAGGCACTCGCTCAAATCGCGGGCGCCAATCCCGGCCGGCTCGAATTGCTGGACCCGGCGCAGTACGGCTTCGACTTCGTCCAGCTCGATATCCAACTCGGGGTCGAAAGAGTCGCAGATTTCCTGCAGGGTCTCGTCCAGGTAGCCTTGATTGTTGATGCAGTCGATGATCGTCACGGCAATCAGTCGATCGGTATCGGACATCGGCGCGAGGTTCAGTTGCCACAGCAGGTGGCTCTGCAGGCTTTCGCCGGCGGAGGTGCGGGTAGTGAAGTCCCACTCATCATCGTCGTTGCTGGGCAGGCTGCTGGCACTGGTCGGGTAGATGTCTTCCCAGGCGGTATCGACCGGTAGCTCGTTGGGAATGCGTTCGTTCCAATCTCCTTCTTCGAGGTTGTCCACCGTAGGGGCGGATGATTCCTGGAAGCTGGGCTCCTGAACTTCGGGAGCAGCCTTGTGCTCGATGTTGTCAGCCAGCGGATCACTGTTGTCGAAGTCGTCGCCTTCTTCCTGACGCTCGAGCATAGGATTGGATTCCAGCGCTTCCTGGATTTCCTGTTGAAGGTCCAGGGTCGACAGCTGGAGTAGACGGATGGCCTGTTGCAACTGAGGAGTCATCGTCAGTTGCTGGCCCATTCTCAGGACTAGCGATGGTTTCATGGCAGGGGCTTAACACCTTGTTCGCCGGCGCGATGCGCCATCCACTACGGGGCGCCGGAGCGCCACACTTATGTCGTAAGCAAATTATATGCCTGAAACCCGAGCGTTTGCCTAGACCTGCGTAGGATTAATTACACCCAACGGCAGTCCAATTCGCTCTTACAGACGGAACTCATGGCCGAGGTAAACCTCTTTCACCAGTTCGTTGGCAAGAATGGTGGCCGAATCACCCTCTGCAATCAGCCGACCATCGCTGACGATGTAGGCGGTTTCACAGATGTCCAGGGTTTCCCGGACGTTGTGGTCCGTGATCAGCACGCCAATGCCCTTGGCCTTGAGGTGGTGGATGATCTGCTTGATGTCGCCGACGGAGATCGGGTCGACACCGGCAAACGGCTCGTCGAGCAGGATGAACTTGGGCGAAGTCGCCAGCGCTCGGGCAATTTCTACCCGGCGACGCTCCCCCCCTGACAGGCTCATACCCAGGTTGTCGCGGATATGGGTGATGTGGAATTCCTGCAACAGCCCCTCCAGTTCCTTGCGGCGCGCGGCTGCGTCGAGCTCCTTGCGGGTCTCGAGGATGGCCATGATGTTGTCCGACACCGACAGCTTGCGGAAGATCGAGGCTTCCTGGGGCAAGTAGCCGATACCCGATTTGGCCCGGCCGTGCATCGGCTGGTAGCTCACATCCAGGTCATCGATCAGGACACGGCCCTGATCGGCTTGCACCAACCCCACGATCATGTAGAAGCAGGTGGTCTTGCCGGCGCCGTTAGGCCCCAGCAGGCCGACGATCTGCCCGCTTTCGATCGACAGGCTGACGTCGCGCACCACCTGTCGGCCCTTGTAGGCCTTGGCCAGGTGCTGTGCCTTGAGAATTGCCATTACTGAGCCTTCTGTGCGTCTGTTTTGCTTTTCGGCTGGATCACCATGTCGATCCGCGGACGAGGTGCGGTGATCTTGGTGCCATTGGCACGGCCAGCGTTGACCACTTGCTTGACGGTGTCATAGACGATCTTCTCGCCCTGTGAGGTGTTGCCGTCGTTCACCACTTTGGCCTGGTCGATCAGAATGATGCGGTTCTGGGCGGCGAAATACTGGATGGTCACCCCCCAACCCTGCACGATCGGCTTGTCGATCGCCGGTTTCTGTTCGTAGTAGGCCAGGTTGCCCACCGACGTGAAGGTGTCGATGTCGCCCTGGGCGTTGCGCGTGATGGTCACCGTGTTACCGGTGATCTTCATCGTGCCCTGGGTCATGATCACGTTACCTCTGTAGGTAGCGACACCTTGCTTGTCATCGAGTTGAGCATCGTCGGACTGGATGTGGATAGGCTGATCGCGGTCGGTCGGCAATGCCCAGGCGCTCGCGCTTCCCAGTGCTGCGCCCAGGCTGAGCAAATAGGGGAGGGTTTTAACGAGCCTCATACAGTCCTCTTACGTTGGACAACAAGAAAATCTTGCTCTCTTTTAGGTACGCTTTCATGCCTTTACCGGTGGAAGTCCCGCCGGCGCCGTCGATTCTAGCGTCTTGATCGGTCTGCGCATATTGCTTCTGCGGGAATACCGTCATGCGCGACGAGGTAATCACGGTCGGGCGATCTTTCTGGTCGGTGCGGGCCACGCGAACCGAGTCGATCAGCTCGACCTGAGTGCCGTCGGGGTTCACTTCGCCACGCTTGCTGGTCACGTGCCAAGGGTAGACGGTGCCGCGGTAAAGGTTCATGTCCGGGTTGGTCAGCAACGAGACCTGGCTGGCCTGCAGGTGATGGACTTCATCGGCGACCAGGTCGTACTGGATGCCGCCGTCAGGCAGGAACTGCTTGGCGTGCGCATTGATGGCGTAGTAGTCCACAGCCGTCGGGTCGATGACCACCGGAGGGCGCGCCTGGAAGCGTTCGGGGCTGATGTTCCAGTAACCCACTGCCGCGAACAGCGCGGCGAGCACGGCCAGCAGCAGGATATTGCGAAGTTTCTTGGTCGACATGTTTCAACTCTAGAGGTAGGCAGCCAGGGCAGCATCGAGGTTGCCTTGGGCGCACAGAATCAGTTCGCAGAACTCGCGGGCGGCCCCTTCGCCGCCGCGGGCAGCGGTCACGCCGGCGGCATGCTGCTTGACGAAATGGTTGGCATTGGCCACCGCCATGCCCAGCGCGACACGACGGATCACGGGCAGGTCGGGCAGATCATCACCGAGGTAGGCGACCTCTTCATAGCCCAGACCCAGTTGCGCCAGCAGCTCATCGAGCACGGCCAGCTTGTCTTCTCGGCCTTGATAGAGGTGGGCGATGCCCAGGCTCTTGGCGCGGCGCTGGACCATGACCGACGAGCGCCCGGTGATGATCGCCGTGCTGACGCCGGAATTGATCAGCATCTTGATGCCTTGGCCATCCAAGGTGCTGAAGGTCTTGATCTCGCTGCCGTCTTCCAGGAAGTACAGGCGGCCGTCGGTGAGCACGCCGTCGACGTCGAATATCGCCAGCTTGACGTTCAGGGCGCGTTGCAGCAGGTGGTCATTGACCGCGGACAGGCTCATTTACATTACTCCCGCGCGCAGCAGATCGCCGAGGTTGAAAGCGCCGATGGGGCGGTCTGCCTCGTCGACCACGATCAGCGCGCCGATCTTGTGGTCTTCCATGATTTTCAACGCTTCGGCCGCCAGCATTTCCGGGCGTGCGGTCTTGCCATGCCGGGTCATCACCTCGTCAATGGTGGCGCTGCGGATATCCAGTTCGCGGTCCAGGGTGCGGCGCAGGTCGCCGTCCGTGAAGATCCCGGCCAGACGTCCGTCGGTTTCGACAATGGCGGTCATGCCCAGACCTTTACGGGTCATCTCCATCAGCGCATCGCGCAGCAGGGTACCTCGCTGCACCTGCGGCAGGGCGCCGCCGCTGTGCATGACGTTTTCCACTTTAAGCAACAGGCGCCGGCCCAGGGCACCGCCCGGATGCGAGAAGGCGAAATCCTCGGCGGTGAAGCCGCGGGCCTCCAGCAGCGCAATGGCCAGTGCATCGCCCATCACCAGCGCGGCGGTGGTCGATGAGGTGGGGGCCAGATTCAGCGGGCAGGCCTCCTGGGCCACTCGGGCATCGAGATTGACGTCCGCCGCCTGGGCCAGCGGCGAATCCGGATTGCCGGTCAGGCTGATCAGCTTGATACCCATGCGCTTGATCAGCGGCAGCAAGGTAACGATTTCCGCTGTCGAGCCCGAGTTGGACAGGGCGAGGATGATGTCGTCGCGGGTGATCATGCCCATGTCGCCGTGGCTGGCCTCGGCCGGGTGCACGAAGAACGAGGGTGTGCCGGTACTGGCCAGGGTGGCGGCGATCTTGTTGCCGATGTGCCCTGACTTGCCCATGCCCAGGACCACGACGCGGCCAGTGCTGGCGAGAATGACCTCGCAGGCGCGCACGAAATCGGCATTGATGTGCGCGAGCAAACCCTCAACCGCTTCGATCTCGAAGCGGATGGTGCGTTGCGCGGACTGGATCAACTCGCTGGACTGGCTCATGGACAAAATCGGGTTGCCTGACGAAAAGGCGGCGATTATAGCGGTAAAGCGATGAAGCCTCACACTGCATTCATCGTCTACTTACCTGTCTGGATGCGTAACAAGCTGTTTATCGTCCTTGGGCCGCCTGTACCTGCGGTGATATAGTGCGCGGCTCGTTCGGCCCGCTTGGTTAGCGAACCCTTTTCCAGAGGGCGCTGTCGGAGTGAAGGGGCCGTATTGCAAGGAGTTCCAATGAGTGCCGAGAACGACTACGCGGTCGAGTTGAAAGGGGTGTCCTTCCAGCGCGGTTCGCGGAGCATCTTCAAAAACGTCGACATCCGCATTCCACGGGGCAAGGTCACCGGGATCATGGGGCCTTCAGGAAGCGGCAAGACCACATTGCTGCGTTTGATGGGCGCACAGCTTCGACCGACCCAGGGTGAAGTGTGGGTCAACGGCCAGAATCTGCCGGCCTTGTCGCGGAGCGATCTGTTCGATGCGCGCAAGCACATGGGCGTGCTGTTTCAGAGCGGGGCCCTGTTCACCGACCTGGATGTGTTCGAGAACGTGGCCTTCCCGTTGCGGGTGCACACCGACCTCCCGGAAGAGATGATCCGCGACATCGTCCTGCTCAAGCTTCAGGCCGTCGGCCTGCGGGGCGCCATCGAACTGATGCCCGACGAACTTTCCGGCGGGATGAAGCGTCGCGTGGCCCTGGCGCGTGCCATCGCCATGGACCCGCAGATCCTCATGTACGATGAACCCTTCGTGGGCCAGGACCCGATCGCCATGGGCGTGCTGGTGCGCCTGATCCGTCTGCTCAACGATGCGCTGGGCATTACCAGCATCGTCGTGTCCCACGATTTGTCGGAGACGGCCAGTATCGCCGACTATCTCTATGTCGTGGGGGATGGTCAGGTGCTGGGGCAGGGTACGCCGGCCGAGCTGATGGGTTCGGACAACCCGCGTATCCGCCAATTCATGAAGGGCGACCCGGACGGACCGGTGCCTTTCCATTATCCTGCGCCCGATTTCCGCGCCGATCTGCTGGGGACGCGTTGATGCGCCGAAAATCCATTACTGAACGCATTCGCCTGTTCGGTCGCGCTGCGATCGACACGGTCAGCGTACTGGGGCGCTCCGGGTTGTTCCTGGTGCATGCCCTGTTAGGCCGTGGTTCGACCAAAGGCAGCTTTTCGCTGCTGGTGAAACAGCTTTACTCGGTCGGGGTCATGTCCCTGCTGATCGTCGTGGTTTCCGGCATGTTCATCGGGATGGTGCTGGCCCTGCAGGGGTTCAGCATTCTTGCCAAGTACGGCTCCGAACAGGCGACCGGCCAGATGGTGGCGCTGACGCTGCTGCGCGAGCTGGGACCGGTGGTCACCGCCTTGTTGTTCGCCGGGCGCGCCGGGTCGGCGCTGACCGCTGAAATCGGCAACATGAAGTCCACCGAGCAGCTGTCGAGCCTGGAAATGATCGGGGTCGACCCGCTCAAGTACATTGTCTCGCCACGCCTGTGGGCCGGTTTCATTTCCCTGCCGCTGCTGGCAATCATCTTCAGTGTGGTAGGGATCTGGGGCGGCTCCTGGGTCGCAATCGACTGGCTGGGTGTGTACCAGGGTTCTTTCTGGTCCAACATGCAGAACAGTGTCAATTTCAACGAAGACGTGCTCAACGGTGTCATCAAGAGCGTCGTGTTCGCTTTTGTCGTCACTTGGATCGCCGTTTTCCAGGGGTATGACTGCGAGCCCACTTCCGAGGGCATCAGTCGCGCCACCACCAAGACCGTGGTGTACGCCTCACTGGCCGTACTGGGCCTGGACTTTATTCTGACCGCCTTGATGTTTGGAGATTTCTGATGCAAAACCGCTCCCTTGAGGTCGGTGTCGGCCTGTTTCTTCTGGCCGGGATCCTGGCACTGCTGCTGCTGGCTCTGCGCGTCAGCGGGTTGTCCACCAGCACCCAGACCGATACTTACAAGCTTTACGCCTACTTCGACAATATCGCCGGTTTGACGGTCAGAGCGAAGGTAACAATGGCCGGTGTCACCATCGGCAAGGTCACGGCAATCGATCTGGATCACGACCACTTCACCGGTCGGGTGACGATGGTGGTAGACAAGAAAGTCAACAACCTGCCCGTTGACTCCACCGCTTCCATCCTCACCGCCGGTCTGCTGGGCGAGAAATACATCGGTCTGAGCGTTGGCGGCGACGACAAGGTCCTGACCAATGGCGGCACCATCCACGACACCCAGTCGTCGCTGGTGCTTGAAGACCTGATCGGCAAGTTCATGCTCAACTCCGTCAATAAAGACAGCAAGTGAGGAACGGTTACATGATGACGATTCTGCGACGCAGTCTGCTGGTCCTTCTGGCCGCGGTTCCCCTGTGGGCCAATGCCGCGCCGGCGCCAGGGACTTCTGCTCACGATGTGGTCGACACCACCACCAAGGAGTTGCTCGCCGACCTGGCCGCCCACAAGGATCAGTACAAGACGGACCCTGGCGCGTTCTATGATTCGCTGAACCGCATTGTCGGGCCGGTGGTGGATGCAGAGGGCATTTCCAAGAGCGTCATGACCGTCAAGTATTCGCGTAACGCCACCCCGGCACAGATCAGCCAGTTCCAGGATAACTTCAAGCGCGGGCTGTTCCAGTTCTACGGCAACGCCTTGCTGGAATACAACAACCAGGGCATCACGGTTTCCCCGCCCAAGGATGAAAGTGGCGACCGCACAACAGTCGACATGACCGTCAAAGGCAATGGCGGCGCGGTTTATCCGGTGTCCTACACCCTGGCCAAGATCGACAACGAATGGAAAGTTCGTAACGTGATCATCAATGGCATCAACCTGGGCAAGTTGTTCCGTGACCAGTTCGCCGACGCCATGCAGCGCAACGGCAACGACTTGCAGAAAACCATCGACGGTTGGGCTGGCGAAGTCGCCAAGGCCAAGGATGCCACCGACAACGGCACCAAGGCTGCGCAATGACGGAGGCAGCCGTGCAAGAGGCCACTCCGGGCGAACTGCGTTTGAGCGGGGTGATCGACTACCGTTCAGGGGCGGCTTTGCGCAAACAGGGCAAGGCGCTGATTGCCGCGACCTCGGCGCAGGCCGTCGTTCTGGACTGCTCAGCTGTGGAGAAGTCCAGCAGCGTAGGCGTTTCGCTGCTGTTGGCTTTCACCCGGGATGCGCAGGCCGCCGGCAAGACCCTACAGGTACGCGCGTTGCCTCAGGACATGCGCAAGATCGCGCAGGTCTGTGGCGTGACCGATCTGTTCGGCCAGGCATGATCGTTCGCCGATAACATGGCCCCACGTCGGAACACCGCAAGCCGGGTTCGCAGGCGCGGGGCTTTTTTTGTATGATGGCCGACCCGCGCGCACTGGGCGCCGATCGAGGTTGAGCATGCAGGCCCTAGAAGTTAAAAGCTTCCTTGAAGAAAAGCTGCCAGGAACCCTGGTGGAAGTTGAAGGCGAAGGCTGTAATTTTCAGCTGAACGTGATCGATGACGCACTGGTTGCACTGAGCCCGGTCAAGCGTCAACAACAGATCTATGCTCACCTGAACCCGTGGATTGCCGATGGCAGTATTCACGCGGTCACCATGAAATTCTTCAGCAGCGCAGCCTGGGCTGAGCGTTCCTGAGCCAATTGGCGTCGAGATTCCTATGGATAAACTGATTATTACTGGCGGCATTCGTCTTGATGGCGAAATCCGCATTTCCGGGGCGAAGAACTCCGCCCTGCCGATTCTGGCGGCAACCCTGCTGGCTGATGGTCCTGTCACCGTCGCCAACCTGCCGCACCTGCATGACATCACCACGATGATCGAGCTGTTCGGACGCATGGGCATCGAGCCTGTGATCGACGAAAAGCTGGCCGTGGAGATCGACCCGCGGACCATCAAGACCCTGATCGCTCCCTACGAGTTGGTCAAGACCATGCGTGCCTCGATCCTGGTATTGGGCCCCATGGTCGCGCGGTTCGGCGAGGCCGAAGTGGCCTTGCCCGGTGGCTGCGCCATCGGTTCGCGCCCGGTCGATCTGCATATCCGTGGCCTGGAAGCGATGGGCGCGAAAATCGATGTCGAAGCTGGCTACATCAAGGCCAAGGCACCTGAAGGTGGCCTTCGTGGCGCGCACTTCTTTTTTGACACCGTCAGCGTGACCGGCACCGAAAACATCATGATGGCCGCTGCGCTGGCCAACGGCCGCAGCGTACTGCAGAACGCCGCGCGCGAGCCGGAAGTGGTCGATCTGGCCAACTTCCTGATCGCCATGGGGGCGAAGATTCAAGGCGCCGGTACCGACACCATCACCATTGACGGTGTGAAGCGTCTGGGTTCGGCCCACTACAAGGTCATGCCTGACCGCATCGAGACTGGCACCTATCTGGTGGCGGCGGCCGCTACTGGCGGTCGGGTCAAGCTGAAAGACACCGATCCGACCATCCTCGAGGCCGTCCTCGACAAACTGCGTGAAGCCGGCGCCGAGATCACCTCGGGTGACGACTGGATCGAGCTGAACATGCACGGCAAGCGGCCCAAGGCGGTGAACCTGCGCACCGCACCGTATCCAGCCTTCCCGACCGACATGCAGGCACAGTTCGTGTCCCTCAACGCCATCGCCGAGGGCACGGGCGCGGTCATCGAGACGGTGTTCGAAAACCGTTTCATGCACGTCTACGAAATGGTTCGCATGGGCGCGCAGATTCTGGTCGAGGGCAACACTGCCGTGGTGACCGGCGCTGCCCAGCTCAAGGGCGCTCCTGTCATGGCGACCGATCTGCGAGCGTCGGCGAGCCTGGTGATTGCTGCTCTTGTGGCGGAAGGCGACACGCTGATCGATCGCATTTACCACATCGACCGTGGCTACGAGTGCATCGAAGAAAAACTCCAGCAGTTGGGCGCGAAAATCCGTCGCGTACCGGGCTAGGACTTGATGAGCGCAGCGATGCGCTCTATTTTTAAGGGTTGATGTTTTCCATGCTGACCATTGCGTTGTCCAAGGGACGAATACTCGATGACACCCTGCCGTTGCTGGCAGAGGCAGGCATCGTACCGACCGAGAATCCCGACAAGAGCCGCAAGCTGATCATCCCCACGACTCAGCACGATGTACGCTTGCTGATCGTGCGTGCGACCGATGTGCCGACCTATGTGGAGCATGGCGCTGCTGACCTGGGCGTGGCCGGCAAAGACGTGCTGATGGAATACAGCGGTCAGGGCCTGTACGAGCCGCTGGATCTGCAGATCGCTCAGTGCAAGCTGATGACCGCCGGCGCCGTCGGTGTGCCAGAGCCCAAGGGCCGTCTGCGCGTGGCCACCAAGTTCGTCAACGTGGCCAAGCGTTACTATGCCGAACAAGGGCGTCAGGTCGACATCATCAAGCTTTATGGCTCCATGGAGCTGGCGCCATTGGTGGGTCTGGCCGACAAGATCATTGACGTCGTCGATACCGGCAACACCTTGCGTGCCAACGGCCTCGAACCTCAGGAGTTGATCGCCATGATCAGCTCGCGTCTGGTGGTCAACAAGGCGTCGATGAAAATGCAGCACGCGCGCATCCAGTCCCTGATCGACACCCTGCGCCAGGCCGTCGAATCCCGACACCGCGGCTGATCTCCCCTGCGCGGCATCGCCCGCGCAGACCTCGTCCTCTATCCGTGTCATAGCCAGATTCTCAGGTGCCCGCGCGGATAGCGTAGTAATTTAGGGCGCCTGAGCACTTGCCATCCATTTAGAGGCCCCGCTATGACCGCTCCCACTGCAATTCGCCGACTCGACGCCACAGACCCGGACTTCGCGAAACATCTGGATCATCTGTTGAGCTGGGAAAGCGTGTCCGACGATTCGGTCAATCAGCGGGTGCTCGACATCATCAAGGCCGTGCGCGAGCGCGGTGATGCCGCTGTGGTGGAGTTCACCCAGCGCTTCGATGGCCTGGAAGTGGCTTCCATGGCGGACCTGATCCTGCCCCGCGAGCGGCTGGAACTGGCGTTGACCCGTATCACCACCGAGCAGCGTCAGGCCCTGGAAACGGCTGCCGAGCGCGTGCGCAGCTATCACGAGAAACAAAAACAGGATTCCTGGAGCTACACCGAAGCCGATGGCACCGTGCTGGGGCAGAAGGTCACGCCGCTGGACCGTGCGGGGCTTTATGTGCCGGGTGGCAAGGCGTCCTACCCGTCATCAGTGCTGATGAACGCGATCCCTGCCAAGGTCGCCGGCGTCACCGAGGTGGTCATGGTGGTACCCACGCCCCGTGGTGAAATCAATGAGCTGGTGCTGGCTGCCGCGTGCATTGCCGGTGTTGATCGGGTGTTCACCATCGGCGGTGCTCAGGCCGTGGCTGCCTTGGCTTACGGCACCGAAAGCGTGCCGAAAGTGGACAAGGTGGTAGGTCCTGGCAACATCTACGTCGCCACGGCCAAGCGCCACGTGTTTGGCCAGGTCGGCATCGACATGATCGCCGGGCCGTCGGAAATCCTCGTGGTATGCGACGGGGGCACCGACCCGGACTGGATTGCCATGGACCTGTTCTCCCAGGCCGAGCATGACGAGGACGCCCAGGCCATTCTGGTCAGCCCGGATGCCGAATTCCTCGACAAGGTCGCCGCGAGCATCAGCAAGCTGCTGCCGACCATGGATCGCGCCACCATCATTGAAACGTCCATCAACGGTCGTGGCGCCTTGATCAAGGTTCGCGACATGGAACAAGCCATCGAAGTGGCCAACCGCATTGCTCCGGAGCACCTAGAGCTGTCGGTGGCCGACCCCCAGGCCTGGCTGCCGCAGATCCGCCATGCCGGTGCGATCTTCATGGGCCGCCACACCAGTGAAGCACTGGGTGATTATTGCGCCGGGCCCAACCACGTGCTGCCAACCTCGGGCACCGCACGGTTCTCGTCGCCACTGGGGGTGTATGACTTCCAGAAACGCTCTTCCATCATTTTCTGCTCGCCGCAGGGCGCCTCGGTGCTGGGCAAGACTGCGTCGGTGCTGGCCCGTGGCGAATCCCTGAGCGCTCACGCGCGCAGCGCAGAATACCGCATCCTCGACGAACAACAAGGAGACTGACATGAGCAAATTCTGGAGCGACTTCGTCAAGGACCTGGTGCCCTACGTGCCGGGCGAACAGCCCAAGCTGGCCAACCTGGTCAAGCTCAACACCAAC
The DNA here is from genome assembly GCF_018449655.1 of Pseudomonas sp. dw_358. GTDB lineage: Bacteria > Pseudomonadota > Gammaproteobacteria > Pseudomonadales > Pseudomonadaceae > Aquipseudomonas. Next base: position 115,120 of record NZ_JAAVUX010000009.1, on the reverse strand, counting down.
GAAAACCCCTACGGCCCGTCGCCCAAGGCCGTCGAGGCCATGCGTGCCGAGCTGGGTGACAGCCTGCGGCTGTACCCGGACCCCAACAGCGACCTGCTCAAGCACGCGGTCGCCGAATATTATGGCGTGCAGACGCGCCAGGTGTTTCTGGGCAACGGCTCGGATGAAGTGCTGGCGCACATATTCCACGGCTTGTTCCAGCACGACCAGCCGCTGCTGTTCCCGGACATCAGCTACAGTTTTTATCCGGTGTACTGCGGTCTCTACGGCATTCCTTTCGAAGCGGTGCCGCTGGACGAGCAGTTCCAGATTCGTGTCGAAGATTACGCGCGGCCCAATGCAGGGATCATTTTTCCCAATCCCAATGCCCCTACCGGTTGCCTGTTGACCCTGGAGGCGGTGGAGCAACTGCTGACCAATAGCCCGGACTCGGTGGTGGTGGTCGACGAGGCCTACATTGATTTCGGCGGTGACACGGCCATTGCGCTGGTGGATCGCTTCCCCAACCTGCTGGTCACCCAGACCCTGTCCAAGTCGCGTTCGCTGGCCGGGCTGCGAGTCGGTCTGGCGGTGGGGCACCCGGACCTGATCGAGGCGCTGGAACGAATCAAGAACAGCTTCAACTCCTACCCGATTGATCGTCTGGCGGTAGTGGGCGCAACCGCTGCATTCGCAGATCGCGAGTACTTCGACAAGACCTGCCGGGCCGTGATCGACAGCCGCGAGCAGTTGGTGGCGCAGTTGCAAGGCAAAGGCTTCGAAGTGCTGCCGTCGGCGGCCAACTTCATCTTCGCCCGTCATCCACAGCGTGACGCGGGCGAGCTGGCGGCGCAACTGCGTGAGCAGGGGGTGATTGTGCGGCACTTCAAACAGGCGCGGATCGCCCAGTTCCTGCGCATCAGCATAGGCACCCCGGAGCAGAATCAGGCGTTGATCAACGCCCTTTGATCATGCGGTGAGGCTGACAGCCTCATCGCAAGCTACTGCATGCGCCCTGTGGGAGCAGAGCTGGCTCGCGATGCAGGCGACGCGGTTTTCGATCAAGGCTGCTCGGTCGGAGTCGCCGCCGGTGGCGGCCTTATCCCCACTTCGGCCATCAACTTCAGCTCCTTGCCGTTGCGCATGACCTGAATGGTGATCTTGTCCCCCGGCTTGGTGCGCGCCACCTGATTCATTGACTTGCGGCCATCTCCGGCCAGCTCGCCATCGATACTCAGGATCACGTCACCCAACTTCAGGCCGGCCTTGGCCGCCGGTCCGTTGGCGAACACACCGGCCACCACGATGCCCGGACGATCCTTCAGTCCAAACGACTCGGACAGTTCGGCGGTCATCGGCTGCACTTCAATTCCCAGCCAGCCGCGGATCACCTGGCCATGCTCGATGATCGACTTCATCACCTCCAGCGCCAGCTTGGTCGGAATGGCAAAGCCGATGCCTTGGGAACCACCGGATTTGGAAAAAATAGCCGTGTTGATGCCGGTCAGGTTGCCCCGCGCGTCCACCAGGGCGCCGCCCGAGTTGCCGGGGTTGATGGCCGCATCGGTCTGGATGAAGTCCTCATAGGTGTTGAGACCCAATTGATTGCGACCGGTGGCACTGATGATGCCCATGGTCACCGTTTGCCCGACGCCGAACGGGTTGCCGATGGCCAGCGCGATGTCGCCGGTGCGGATGCTGTCGGAGCTGCCGATGGTGATGGCTGGCACATTCTTGAGGTCGATCTTGATGACCGCAAGGTCGGTTTCCGGGTCACTGCCGATCACCCGGGCCAAGGTTTCGCGACCGTCCTTGAGGGCCACGACGATCTGGTCAGCGCCTGACACCACATGGTTGTTGGTCAGCACGTAACCTTCGGGGCTCATGATCACGCCCGAGCCCAGGCTCGATTCCCAGCGTTTCTGCTTGGGCAGGTTGTCACCGAAAAAACGCTTGAATTGCGGGTCTTCGAACAGCGGGTGCGAGGCCTTGTTGACGGCCTTGGTGGTGTACAGATTGACCACCGCTGGCGCTGCTGCGACCACCGCATCGGCATAGGTCACGGGGCCTTGCAAGGAACTGACGGCCTGGGGCGCCTGTTGCAGGTTGACGTCCTGGCTGGGCAGACCGACCCACTCAGGAAAGCGTTGGATCACCAACAGGGCGATCAGCACACCCGTGAGCAACGGCCAGCCAAAAAAACGCAGTGCCTTGAACATTGAACGATTCCGCAGGTGGCAGGGATAAGGTGGAGGGGCAGGGCGCGCATTTCCATTGAGCCGTTTCTACAATGGCGGTCTCAGGCCCATAATGGACGCCATTATACGAGGGCTTTTACTGCGCAGGACGGCCTTTTCACGCTCTTTACATGCACTTTTTGGAGGTCCCATGGCGGTTGCCCTGACTACTCTGGTCGAAGAAGCGGACCGTTACCTTGGTAGCGCGAAAATCCAGGATTACTGCCCCAACGGTCTGCAGGTCGAAGGACGTCCGCAGGTGATGCGTATCGTCAGTGGCGTCACCGCCAGTCAAGCCCTGCTCGAGGCCGCTGTCGACGCCGGTGCCGACTTGATCCTGGTCCACCATGGCTACTTCTGGAAGGGTGAGAATCCCTGTATCACAGGTATGAAGCAACGTCGCTTGAAGACCTTGCTCAAGCACGATATGAGCCTCTTGGCCTACCATCTGCCCTTGGACCTGCACCCGGAAGTGGGCAACAACGTGCAACTGGCGCGACAACTGGAGATCACCGTGGAAGGTCCGCTGGACCCGAACAATGCCAAGGTGGTTGGCTTGGTCGGTTCGTTGTCCGAGCCGATGCTGCCCAGTGATTTCGCCCGCAAGGTGCATCACGCGATGGGGCGCGAGCCGCTGTTGGTAGACGGCTCGCAGATGATTCGCCGGGTCGGCTGGTGCACGGGCGGGGGGCAGGGTTATATCGATCAGGCGGTGCTGGCCGGTGTCGATCTGTTCATCAGTGGCGAGGCGTCCGAGCAGACCTTTCACAGTGCGCGGGAGAACGGCATCAGTTTCATCGCCGCCGGCCATCACGCGACCGAGCGTTATGGCGTGCAGGCGCTGGGTGACTATCTGGCCAGGCGGTTTGCCGTCGAGCATCTGTTCATTGATTGCCCCAACCCTTTCTGAAAGGCGGGGAATTTTTGATCCAAACTTATGAGCATATTCTTATATCGTTTAGATATAGCTGGCCCGATCAATAGAATGAGTGGCCATGTTAAAGTGTTCGGCTCGAACACGGCCCGCTGGCCGCACCAAGCCCGCAGTTTCGGGCCCATAACCGTAACGATTCGTGAGTAGCCATGGTCGACAAACTGACGCATTTGAAACAGCTGGAGGCGGAGAGCATTCATATCATCCGCGAGGTCGCCGCCGAGTTCGACAATCCGGTGATGCTCTATTCCGTGGGCAAGGACTCCGCTGTAATGCTGCATCTGGCGCGCAAGGCCTTCTTCCCGGGCAAGCTGCCGTTCCCGGTCATGCACGTCGATACCCGCTGGAAATTCCAGGAGATGTACGCCTTCCGTGACCAGTTGGTCAAGGATCTGGGTCTGGACCTGATCGTCCACATCAACCCGGACGGCGTCGCGCAGAATGTCAGCCCGCTGACCCACGGCAGTGCCAAGCACACCGACATCATGAAGACCGAGGGCCTCAAACAGGCCTTGGACAAGCATGGTTTCGACGCCGCCTTCGGTGGCGCGCGCCGCGACGAAGAGAAGTCCCGTGCCAAAGAGCGCGTGTACTCCTTCCGCGACACCAAGCACCGCTGGGACCCGAAAAACCAGCGTCCCGAGTTGTGGAACGTGTACAACGGCAACGTCAACAAAGGCGAGTCGATCCGGGTGTTTCCGCTGTCCAACTGGACCGAGTTGGACATCTGGCAGTACATCTACCTGGAAGGCATCCCGATCGTGCCGCTGTACTTTGCTGCCGAACGTGAAGTCATCGAGATGAACGGCACGTGGATCATGATTGACGACGATCGCCTGCGTAATCATCTCAGCGATGAGGACAAGGCGCGCATCGTCAAGAAAAAGGTGCGCTTCCGCACGCTGGGCGACTACCCGTTGACGGGCGCCGTCGAGTCCGAGGCGACCTCGTTGACCGACATCATCCAGGAAATGCTCCTGACCCGTACTTCCGAACGCCAGGGCCGGGTCATCGACCATGACGGCGCCGGCTCCATGGAAGAAAAGAAACGTCAGGGTTATTTCTAAGGGGGGATGTTTGAATGTCGCACGTATCTGATTTGATCAGCGAGGACATCCTCGCCTACCTGGCCCAGCACGAACGCAAGGAACTGCTGCGCTTTCTCACCTGTGGCAACGTCGATGACGGCAAGAGCACGCTGATCGGCCGTCTGCTGCATGACTCGAAGATGATCTACGAAGACCATCTGGAAGCCATCACTCGTGACTCGAAAAAGGTCGGCACCACCGGCGAAGACATCGACCTGGCGCTGCTGGTGGACGGCCTGCAGGCCGAGCGCGAGCAGGGCATCACCATCGATGTCGCGTACCGTTACTTCTCCACGGCCAAGCGCAAGTTCATCATTGCCGACACGCCGGGCCACGAGCAGTACACTCGCAACATGGCCACGGGTGCCTCCACGTGTGACTTGGCGATCATCCTGGTGGATGCCCGCTATGGTGTGCAGACCCAGACCCGTCGCCACAGCTTCATTGCCTCGTTGCTGGGCATCAAGCACATCGTTGTCGCCATCAACAAAATGGACCTGAAGGGCTTCGATCAAGGCCTGTTCGAGTCGATCAAGGCCGACTACCTGAAGTTCGCCGAGGGCATCAAGCTCAAGCCCAGCAGCCTGCACTTTGTGCCGATGTCGGCGCTCAAGGGCGACAATGTGGTCAACCATAGCGAGCGCTCGCCGTGGTACACCGGCCAGACCCTGATGGAAATTCTCGAAACGGTTGAAGTCGCCGCCGACCGCAACCTGTCCGACCTGCGATTCCCGGTGCAGTACGTCAACCGTCCCAACCTGAACTTCCGCGGTTTCGCCGGGACCCTGGCCAGCGGCATTGTCCACAAGGGCGACGAAGTGGTGGTGCTGCCTTCGGGCAAGAGCAGCCGGGTCAAGTCCATCGTCACCTTCGAAGGTGAGCTGGAACAGGCCGGTCCTGGCCAGGCTGTGACCTTGACCATGGAAGACGAGATCGATATTTCCCGTGGCGATCTGCTGGTGCACGCCGACAACATCCCCACCGTCAGCGACAGCTTCGAGGCCATGCTGGTGTGGATGGCCGAAGAACCGCTGTTGCCGGGCAAGAAATACGACATCAAGCGCGCCACCAGCTACGTGCCGGGTTCGGTAGCCAGCATCGTCAACCGCGTGGATGTGAACACCTTGGCCGAGGGCGCCGCCAGCTCCCTCGCGCTCAATGAAATCGGCAAGGTGCGCATTGCGCTCGATGCACCGATTGCCCTGGACGGTTATGACAGTAATCGCACCACCGGTGCGTTTATCGTCATCGACCGCATGACCAACGGCACCGTCGGCGCCGGCATGATCATCGCGCCGCCGGTGGTGCCTCATGGCGGTGCCGGCAACCACGGCAAGCTGGCCCATGTGACCGTCGAAGAGCGGGCACTGCGCCTGGGGCAACAGCCCGCCACGGTCCTTTTCACCGGCCTCTCCGGCGCGGGCAAAAGCACCTTGGCTTACGCCGTGGAACGCAAGCTGTTCGACATGGGCCGTGCGGTTTATGTACTGGATGGTCAAAACTTGCGTCACGACCTTAACAAGGGACTGCCACAGGACCGTGCCGGGCGTACGGAAAACTGGCGCCGAGCGGCTCACGTGGCGCGCCAGTTCAACGAGGCCGGCCTGCTGACGCTGGCCGCGTTCGTGGCGCCCGATGCGGGCGGTCGCGACCAGGCCAAGGATCTGATTGGCAGCGAGCGCCTGATCACCGTCTACGTCCAGGCATCGCCTCAGGCCTGCCGCGAGCGCGATCCGCAAGGGCTGTACGCTGCTGACAAGGACAACATCCCTGGCGAGTCCTTCCCCTACGACGTGCCGCTCAACGCTGATCTGGTGGTCGACACTCAGGCGCTGACGGTGGAAGAGGGCGTCAAGGCCGTGCTGGATCTGCTGCGCGTGCGTGGCGCGATCTGATCGGCTGAATCTGTTCAGGCGTTGCATCGAAACCTCGCGAAGGCTCAAGTCTTCGCGGGGTTTTTTGTGTCCGGACAGCTCGCCTTCAGTCTGGACACCGCTGCCTTGCCGACCGAGAACAGTGTCTTGATGGTGGGCGATCTGCGCTGTGTCGAGGGTAGCGCCCAGGAAGCACTGGCCGTGCGCTGAGTCTTCCTACAAATGCTGTCGCGTCTTCCGATTTATCGTGGGTAGCGGTGGGGGCTAACTTCGAAGGCACTTTGAGTGCCTATCGAATGGAGCCGTTTTATGTATAAAGCCTTTAACCCGTGCGCAGGGCGGATCGCATCCGTCACTGGCCTCATGTTGTTTGTCAGTGTGGCACAGGCTGGTTTTTTCGGGCACGACGCGCCGCCCGATCCTTACGCCTCGGCGCCTGACAAGGCCGGAAGCTGGTCCGCTTCCTGTGAGATGGCGGGTTTCACTGGCGAGGCCAGGGGCGAGTACCAGGTCAGGGCCAGTCAATGGTCGGTCAGTATCACTGATTACAAGCTCACCCAGACCACTCGCCAGAAAGTCAGTGGCCAGAGCAGTCTTCACTTCAGGTTGGGCAATGCGCCCCATGGCGGCAACCCTTCGGGCTGGGACAAGTCGACTATCACGCTGGCGCCTGGGGGGGAGTGGCGCGCACCACACACCGAACTGGCACAAACCCGCACGTTGTTTGGCGACATCCAACCCGTGGTCGAGTTCGTGTTCGATGCATCGGACATAGACGCCAAGTGCTTCGCCAAGACCATCGTGGCCCGTTGAGCGGGCCATCAGGCAAGTAACCCACAAGAACGGGGCCGCCAGGGCCCCGTTCTTGTTTACTGCAAGCGCCTTTACTTGCGCTTGAGTCCGTATTGCTCATCGAGCATGCCAGGCGAGTTCGGCGCCTTGGGCGCGTAGTCCTTCGGCACTTCAGTGTCCCGTGGCGGCGTCAGACGCTCACGGTGGGCCTGGGTGGTGCTGTCGGAGTGCAGGGCAGCCAGCAGGCGTTGGCGGGTCAATTCGTCCAGGGCCAGGCGGTTGGCGCCCTCGGCGAGATGGTCCTGCACTTCCTGATAGCTCTGGGTCAGTTTCTTGACCAGGATCGCGGTGCTGTTGAAGTGCGTCACCACTTCGTTCTGGTAGCTGTCGAAGCGTTCCTGGATGTCATCCAGCTGGCGCTGGGTGCTGTTGGGCACGGCATTGGGCAGCACCCGTGCGACCAGGAAGCCGACGGCGACGCCGATGACCAGGGCCAGGGTCGGCAACAGCCAAACTAAGAGCGAGTAATCCACGAGTCCTTCCTCTATAAACGGCTTTGCTTTACGTTAACGGCTCGGACCTGCCCTGTATACCAGCGATAAGACGCGGATATGCCTGGCAGCGTCAATCGACTAGACGAGTCGACCCTATTCAAGGTCACGGAGTTCATCACGTGCTCATGCGCGAAACCGCCTTTTTCATCGACGGCCCGGTCGGCCAGCTCGAAGCATTGTACCTGCAAGTCGCAGAACCCCGGGGGGTGGCGTTGATCTGTCATCCGAATCCGGTGCAAGGTGGCAATATGCTCAACAAGGTCGTCTCGACCCTGCAGCGCACTGCCCGCGATGCTGGACTGATTACATTACGTTTCAATTATCGCGGTACCGGCGCCAGTGCAGGCGGCCACGACATGGGCACTGGCGAGGTGGACGATGCCCAGGCGGCGGCGGCCTGGCTGCACGCGCAGCACCCGGAACTGCCCATGACGCTGCTGGGCTTTTCCTTTGGCGGCTTTGTTGCGGCCAGCCTTGCCGGGCGCCTTGAAGCGACCGGGCAACCGGTGGAAAGGCTGTTCATGGTGGCACCGGCCGTGATGCGCCTGACCGCCGAGCACCCCTTGCCGTCGCAGTGCCCGTTGATCGTCATTCAGCCAGAAACCGACGAAGTGGTAGAGCCGCAGAAGGTCTATGACTGGTCCGGCGCGCTCAGCCGTCCCCATGAACTGCTGAAAGTGGCAGAATGCGGGCACTTTTTTCACGGCAAGCTGACCGACCTGAAAGATCTGGTTTTGCCGCGCCTTTCGAACTGATTGCAAAAGAATTCAAATATGACCACTCGTATCCTCACCGGCATCACTACCACGGGCACGCCTCATCTGGGCAACTATGCCGGGGCGATTCGCCCGGCCATCGTCGCCAGCCGCCAAAGCGATGCCGACTCGTTCTACTTCCTGGCCGACTACCACGCGCTGATCAAGTGCGACGAGCCGTTGCGTATCCAGCGCTCACGTCTGGAAATCGCCGCGACCTGGCTGGCTGCCGGGCTGGACGTCGACCGCGTGACCTTCTATCGGCAGTCCGACATCCCGGAGATCCCCGAGCTGACCTGGTTGCTGACCTGTGTTGCGGCCAAGGGCCTGCTTAACCGTGCCCATGCTTACAAGGCCTCGGTGGACAAGAACGTCGAGACCGGCGAAGACCCGGACGCTGGAATCACCATGGGGCTGTACAGCTATCCGGTACTGATGGCTGCCGACATCCTCATGTTCAACGCCCACAAGGTGCCAGTGGGTCGCGACCAGATCCAGCACGTGGAAATGGCCCGTGACATCGGTCAGCGTTTCAATCACTTGTTCGGCCAGGGCAAGGAATTCTTTGTGATGCCCGAAGCCTTGATCGAAGAGAGCGTGGCCACACTGCCGGGTCTGGATGGCCGCAAAATGTCGAAAAGCTACGACAACACCATCCCGTTGTTCAGCAGCGGCAAGGACATGAAGGAGGCGATCTCGCGCATTGTCACCGACTCCAAGGCTCCAGGTGAGGCGAAGGATCCGGACAACTCGCACCTGTTCACGCTGTTTCAGGCCTTCGCGACGCTGCAGGGCAGCGCTGAATTCCGTGATGACCTCTTGCAGGGGCTGGGTTGGGGCGAGGCCAAATCACGGCTGTTCCAGCTGTTGGACAGCCAGCTGGCTGAGCCGAGGGAAGCGTACCTGCGCCTGATCGAGCGTCCGGCCGACCTGGAAGACATCCTGCTGGCCGGGGCACAGAAGGCCCGCAAGGTCGCGACCCCGTTCCTCGGCGAGTTGCGCGAGGCCGTCGGCCTGCGCTCTTTCCGCGAGCACGTGCAGGTGACGACCACGGCAAAGAAGAAGGTCAGCAAAGGCGCGCGCTTTGTCAGCTTCAGAGAAGACGACGGCAGTTTCCGCTTCCGCCTGCTGGCCGCCGATGGCGAGCAATTGCTGCTGTCGCGCACCTTTGCCGATGGCAAGGCTGCCGGGGCAGTGAGCAAACAGCTGCAAAGCGGCGCGCCACTGGACGTGCGTCCTGAACTGCATAGCTTTACCCTGTGGCTGAATGGCGTCTGTGTGGCCGACAGCCCGGCGTTCGCCGACGCGGGCGCCCGTGAGGTGGCCATTGACGTGTTGCGCGCAGCATTGCAGCCACAGGTCGATTGACCAGACATCTACACCCGCCCGGCTCCCGCGCCAGTCATGGCTGATCGTGATGGCGCGACCAAAAAGGACCCAATGCGACAGAACGTCGCGAGTTGGATTGCCATTATCCCGAGCCGTCGCTACAGTGACCGCCCGTTTTTGTTGCCTTGCTAACGAATATGACGACGCCCCTAGAACGATACCAAGCAGATCTCGAACGCCCTGATTTTTTTCATGACGCGGCGCAGGAAACGGCTGTGCGTCATCTTCAGCGTCTTTACGACGACCTGATCGCCGCCCAGGACAACAAGCCGGGCGTGTTCGGCAAACTGTTTGGCAAGAAAGAACAGAAGCCGGTCAAGGGTCTGTATTTCTGGGGCGGGGTAGGGCGCGGTAAAACCTACCTGGTGGACACCTTCTTCGATGCCTTGCCATTCGAGCAGAAGGTGCGCACGCACTTTCACCGCTTCATGAAGCGCGTCCACGAAGAGCTCAAGACCCTCAAGGATCAGAAGAACCCTCTGACGGTGATCGCGCGGCGGTTTGCCGACGAAGCCCGGGTCATCTGTTTCGACGAATTCTTCGTCTCCGACATCACCGATGCCATGATCCTCGGCACCTTGATGGAGGAGTTGTTCAAGAACGGCGTGACCTTGGTGGCCACCTCCAACATCGTGCCCGACGGCTTGTACAAGGACGGCCTGCAGCGCGCGCGCTTTCTGCCAGCGATCGCGCTGATCAAGGAGAACACCGAGATCGTCAACGTCGATAGCGGTGTCGACTATCGCCTGCGCCACCTGGAGCAGGCCGAGCTGTTCCATTTTCCGCTCAACGAAGCGGCGCAGAAGAGCATGGAAGAGAGCTTCAAGGCGCTCACCCATAACAGCAACAAGGTCAAGACCAACGACCCGCTGACCGTCGAGAACCGGGTGATCCACGCCCTGCGCACCTGTGACGACGTAGCCTGGTTTGACTTTCGCGAACTGTGTGACGGCCCGCGCAGCCAGAACGATTACATCGAACTGGGCAAGATCTTCAACGCCGTGCTGCTCAGTGGCGTGGAACAGATGAACGTGACGACCGACGACATCGCCCGGCGCTTCATCAACATGGTCGACGAATTCTACGATCGCAACGTCAAGCTGATTATCTCGGCGCAGGTCGAGCTCAAGGATCTGTATACCGGCGGGCGGCTGAATTTCGAATTCCAGCGGACCTTGAGCCGGTTGCTGGAGATGCAGTCCCACGAGTTCCTGGCGCGGGCACACAGGCCTTGAACGCCAGGGTGGCGGGCCGTCGCTGACGACGGCCAATCCACCTCAGTGCGGCCGCTTGCGCTCAACCGGCTTGAGCATTTCCTCGGACGGCATCTCGAAGTTGATCTTGCGGCCCAGCAGGGCCTCGATCGACGGCAGCTGGTAGGAGTCATCCTCGCCGGCGAAACTGATCGACACCCCACTCATGCCGGCGCGCCCCGTGCGACCGATGCGGTGCACGTAGTCATCCGGAACTTCGGGCAGGGTGAAGTTGATCACGTGGCTGATGCCATCGATGTGGATGCCGCGCCCCGCCACATCAGTGGCCACCAGCACGCGAATCTTGCCTTCGCGAAAGCCTTCCAGGGTCTTGATGCGTTTGTGTTGCGGCACGTCGCCGGACAGTTGCGCGGCGTTGACGCCATCGCGGACCAGTCGCTCTTCGATGCGTCGCACTTCGTCCTTGCGGTTGGCAAAGACAATCACCCGCTCCCAGCCGTTGCTGTTCAACAGGTTGTAAAGCAGTGTGTACTTGTCGCTGCCGGCCACCGCGTAGACATGTTGCTCGACCGTCTCGCTGGCGACGTTCTCGGGCTCGATCTCGACGATGGCGGGGTCGGTGGTCCACTGCTGCGCCAGGTTCATCACGTCATCGGTGAAGGTGGCCGAGAACAGCAGGGTCTGGCGTTCGTTCTTGGGTGGGGTCTGGCGAATGATGGCGCGGACCTGGGGAATGAAGCCCATGTCCAACATGCGATCCGCTTCGTCCAGTACCATGACTTCGACCATGTCCAGGTGCACGTCGCCGCGTTGCTGGAAGTCCATCAGGCGGCCGGGGGTGGCTACCAGAATGTCGCAATAGCGCGCCTCCAGTTGCTTGAGCTGCTTGTCGAAGTCCATGCCGCCGACGAAGGTCATCACGTTCAGGTCGGTGTACTGCGTCAGGTTGGCGGCATCCTTGGCGATCTGCACCACCAACTCCCGGGTCGGGGCGATGATCAGCGCGCGAGGCTCACCCATATAGCGCTCCTTGGGCGGTGGTGTCTGCTGCAGCTGGGTAATGATCGACACCAGAAAGGCTGCGGTCTTGCCGGTACCGGTCTGGGCGCGACCGATGGCGTCCTTGCCCTTGAGAGTGAAGCCCAGCACCTGGGCCTGGATCGGGGTGCAATAGGGAAAACCCAGATCACTGATGGCATGCATCAGCTCGTCAGACAGCGGGAAATCATGGAAACGAGTCTTGCCTTCCTGAGGCTCGACCTTGAAATCGTCGAGCTTCCAGGCTGGCGCTGGCGCGGGTTTGGCCGGGGCAGGACGTTCGCGACGCCCTGCTGGCGGAGGCTCGGGTGCCACCGCTACTGCCGCAGGCGCCTCGATGGCCGCCATGGATTGAAAGGCCGGAGCAATGATATCGGGGGCGGCAGCCATTTCGGCAGCGAGGCTGTGCGACGCGGCATGGGGAGTGCCGGCAGCATTCTTGATCGGCTCGGCTTCGCTTTTGCCGAACATTTTTATAAGTGCTTTGAGCACGGGCTTCTCATCGATGAATTAAGGAATATACGCCGGCCAGTGTAATGCAAGAATCGGGCTCGGCGTACTTGTGTGCCGACAACCTGCGACAATCTGCTGACAAAGTCGCCCAGAAGGCGGTTATCAAGCGATTCGCTGCGCCAGCCAGTGACCGATATCCACGATTTCCTCGGGTAACACTTCGTGACCCATTGGGTAGTGTTGCCAGTCGGCGGTGACACCCCATTGCTCGAGATACGTATGGGCGCGTTGGCCCATCTCGTAGGCCACCACAGCGTCGGAGGTGCCATGCAGGCTCAGCGCCGGAGTGGCTTGCTGATTTGGGTTGATCTTCAGTTCGTCATCGAAGGTCGGTGCATAGGTCGAAAGTGCCAGTACGCCGCCCAGCGTGCCCTGCCAGGCCAGATAGGCCGTGTGCAGCACCACGGCGCCGCCCTGGGAGAAACCGGCCAGAAAAATCCGGGACGGATCGATGCCATCGGCGATCTGTGCCTCGATCAAACCGACCACGGTGGCGGCCGAGTGATCCAGTTCTTCTCGGCTGATGGCCCGTGCGCCCGGGCTCATTGACAGGATGTCGTACCAACTGGGCATCGCATAACCCCCATTGATGCTCACCGGCCGGCTGGGCGCCTGAGGCAGGATAAAGCGTGTGCTCTGCAGCGATCTCTGGAGCATTTGCGCCACCGGGGCGAAGTCGGACTGGTCGGCTCCCAGGCCGTGGAGCCAGATCACGCAGGCGTCAGCGGCATTTATGGGCTTGAATACAAGAGGGGCTGTCATGGTTGCTCCAAAAGTGGGCGAGCGCTCTTTATGAGTGCATCGAAAAGGGGCGTTGCTGTCTATTCCTGAAAGAAGATGTCGCACAGCAATATCTTTTTCTATTGACCAGCGCCTAAACGCGCGTGCTCTACACTCTGGTACGCGGTTTGCTAATAAACCCGTGCTAGGGCCCTGGGCTCATTTCCCGGTAACACTGTCAGCCGTTACCGGGCGGGGGAGAGCACAGGCGCCGACTGACAGAGTGCCTGTCGGTGGCCGAGCGGATCTGCAAAGAATGTCATAACTTTCCGTTCCTTTCGAGCCACAGGCCGGTCACGCAGTGTTTACCCCGTACGGGAGGCGTCTCCCGTCGCAAACGTCACTTGGTTCCAGAATCGCTTGACCCAAAAAAAAGCCGGCACGGGTCGAATATGCCTCATAAGGGTGCGGTGGGACTTAAGCTCGGACACAACAAGAGCAACTGGAGGTTTTGAATGAAGATGTTGAAATCCACCCTGGCAGTCCTGACCGCCGCCACCGTTTTCGGTATCAGCGGCATGGCTCAGGCAGGCGCTACTCTGGACGCGATCCAGAAGAAAGGCTTTATCCAGTGCGGCGTCTCCGATGGTTTGCCAGGTTTCTCGGTGCCTGACGCCAGCGGCAAGATCCTCGGCATCGATGCCGACGTGTGCCGTGCTGTGGCTGCCGCTGTGTTCGGCGACGCTACCAAAGTCAAGTTCAGCCAGTTGAACGCCAAGGAACGCTTCACGGCTTTGCAGTCAGGCGAAATCGACATCCTCTCGCGTAACACCACTTGGACCAGCTCCCGTGACGCGGGCATGGGCCTGGTGTTCACCGGCGTGACTTACTACGACGGCGTAGGCTTCCTGGCCAACAAGAAACTGGGCGTGAAAAGTGCCAAGGAACTGGACGGTGCAACTATTTGTATCCAGGCCGGTACCACCACCGAACTGAACGTGTCCGATTACTTCCGCGCCAACAACCTGAAGTACACCCCGATCACCTTCGACACCTCCGACGAAAGCGCCAAGTCGCTGGAAAGCGGCCGTTGCGATGTGTTGACCTCCGACAAGTCGCAGCTCTACGCACAACGCAGCAAGCTGGCTTCCCCGAACGACTACGTGGTCCTGCCGGAAACCATCTCCAAGGAGCCATTGGGCCCGGTCGTGCGTAAAGGCGACGAAGACTGGTTCAGCATCGTCAAATGGACCCTGTTCGCCATGCTTAACGCTGAGGAAGCGGGCGTGACTTCCAAGAACGTCCTCGACGAAGCCAAATCCACCAAGAACCCTGACGTGGCTCGTCTGCTGGGCGCTGATGGCGAATACGGCAAGGACCTGAAACTGCCGAAGGACTGGGTCGTCAAGATCGTGTCCCAAGTCGGTAACTACGGTGAAGTGTTCGAGAAAAACCTCGGCAAAGGCACCCCGCTGGCCATCGACCGCGGCCTGAACGCGCTGTGGAACAACGGCGGCATTCAGTACGCACCACCGGTACGCTGATTGACCCCCGCCCCCGACCGCGCGCTGCTGTCGGGGGCTCGTTCCATGTGACGCCTTCTCCCTGGGGTTCTTCATGCAAAAAACAACTGGCGCACCTAACAAAGGGTTCTCCCTGACCGATCCACGGGTGCGTGGATGGGTGTTTCAGATCATCACCATTGTGGCGGTGGTCGCACTGGGCTGGTTCCTGTTCAACAACACCCAGACCAACCTGCAACACCGGGGTATCACTTCGGGCTTCGGATTTCTCGACCGCAGTGCCGGCTTCGGCATTGCGCAGCACCTGATCGACTACAACGAGTCGGACACCTACGCCAGGGTGTTCGTCATCGGCCTGCTCAACACCCTGCTGGTGACCGTCATCGGCCTGGTCCTTGCGACCTTGCTGGGTTTCATCCTGGGTGTCGCGCGCCTGTCCAGCAACTGGATGATCAACAAGCTGGCGACGGTCTATGTGGAGACCTTCCGGAATATCCCGCCGCTGTTGCAGATCCTGTTCTGGTACTTCGCCGTGTTCCTCAACCTGCCGGGACCGCGGGCGGCGCACGGGCTGTTCAACACGTTCTTCTTCAGCAGCCGTGGCCTGAACATGCCTGCCGCAATCCCGACAGCGGGCGCATGGCCGTTCGTGATTGCCGTGGTGCTCGCCATCGTCGGCATCGTGCTGATGTCGCGCTGGGCCACCAAGCGTTTCGAAGAAACCGGCGTACCGTTTCACAAGTTCTGGGCGGGCCTGGCGATTCTGATCGTGATCCCGGCGCTCTGCACGTTGATCTTCGGCGCCCCGTTTCACTGGGAGTTCGCCGAGCTCAAGGGCTTCAACTTCGTCGGTGGCTGGGTGTTGATCCCGGAACTGCTGGCATTGACGCTGGCACTGACCATCTACACCGCGGCCTTCATCGCCGAGATCGTGCGTTCGGGCATCAAGTCGGTCAGCCATGGCCAGACCGAAGCCGCTCGCTCCCTGGGGCTGCGCAACGGCCCGACCCTGCGCAAGGTGATCATTCCCCAGGCGCTGCGGGTGATCATTCCGCCGCTGACCAGCCAATACCTCAACCTGGCGAAGAACTCCTCGCTGGCAGCCGGCATCGGTTATCCGGAAATGGTTTCGCTGTTCGCCGGGACCGTGCTCAACCAGACGGGCCAGGCGATCGAGGTGATTGCCATCACCATGAGCGTGTACCTGGTGATCAGCATCAGCATTTCCCTGCTGATGAACTGGTACAACAAGCGCATTGCGCTGATCGAACGGTAGGAACCGCGCATGAGCACTCATACTTTCAAACCTGATATGCCACCGCCGGCGAAAGTGTTCGGCCCCATGGCATGGATTCGGCAGAACCTGTTCTCCAACTGGTGGAACACCCTGCTGACGCTGTTCGCCTTCTACTTGATCTGGCTGATCCTGCCGCCGCTGCTGAGTTGGGCGTTGTTCGATGCCAACTGGGTCGGCACCACACGCCAGGACTGCACCAAGGCCGGTGCTTGCTGGGTCTTCATTGAACAGCGTTTCGGTCAGTTCATGTACGGCTACTACCCGCCCGAGCTGCGCTGGCGCGTCGACCTCACCGTGATCCTGGCCATCGTCGGTGCGGCACCGCTGTTCTTCAAGGCCATGCCACGCAAGGGTCTCTACGGGATCTGCTTCCTCATCGCCTTCCCGGTGATCGCCTACTTCCTGCTGCACGGTGGCATGGGCCTGGAAAACGTGGCCACCAGTCAGTGGGGCGGCCTCATGCTGACGCTGGTGATTGCCACGGTCGGTATTGCCGGCGCCTTGCCGCTGGGCATTCTGCTGGCCCTCGGCCGGCGCTCCAAGATGCCGGCGGTGCGGGTGGTCTGCGTGACCTTCATTGAGTTCTGGCGCGGTGTGCCGCTGATCACCGTGTTGTTCATGTCGTCGGTGATGCTGCCGTTGTTCCTGCCGGAAGGGATGAACTTCGACAAACTGCTGCGTGCGTTGATCGGCGTGATCCTGTTCCAGTCGGCCTACGTGGCCGAAGTGGTGCGCGGTGGTATGCAGGCGATTCCCAAGGGTCAATACGAAGCCGCAGCGGCCATGGCCCTTGGCTACTGGCGCAGCATGGCCCTGGTGATTCTGCCGCAGGCCTTGAAGCTGGTGATCCCGGGCATCGTCAACACCCTGATCGCGCTGTTCAAGGACACGAGCCTTGTGATCATCATCGGCCTGTTCGACCTGCTCAACAGCGTCAAGCAAGCGTCCGCCGACCCGAAATGGCTCGGTATGGCGACCGAGGGCTATGTATTTGCTGCCCTGGTCTTCTGGATTTTCTGTTTCGGTATGTCCCGCTACTCCCAGTATCTGGAGCGCAAGCTGGACACTGGCCACAAGCGTTAGGAGTTTTCCCATGAGTGAACCGATCAAACAGCCTGTGGGCGCCGACGGCATTATCCAGATGCAGGCCGTGAACAAGTGGTACGGCCAGTTCCACGTGCTCAAGGACATCAACCTGAACGTCAAGCAGGGTGAGCGCATCGTCCTGTGCGGCCCGTCGGGTTCGGGCAAGTCGACCACCATCCGTTGCCTGAACCGCCTGGAAGAACACCAGGCCGGGACCATCATTGTCGATGGCGTCGAGCTGACCAACGACCTGAAGCAGATCGAAACCGTGCGCCGCGAAGTGGGCATGGTGTTCCAGCACTTCAATCTGTTTCCGCACCTGACCATTCTGCAGAATTGCACCCTGGCACCGATGTGGGTGCGCAAGATGCCGAAAAAAGAAGCCGAAGAAATCGCTATGCACTACCTCAAGCGCGTGCGCATTCCGGAGCAGGCCCACAAGTTTCCCGGCCAACTGTCCGGCGGCCAGCAACAGCGTGTGGCTATCGCTCGTGCCCTGTGCATGAAGCCCAAGATCATGCTGTTCGACGAACCGACCTCGGCGCTGGACCCGGAAATGGTCAAGGAAGTGCTCGACACCATGATCGGCCTTGCCGAAGACGGCATGACCATGCTCTGCGTGACCCACGAAATGGGCTTTGCCCGCACCGTGGCCAACCGGGTGATCTTCATGGACAAGGGTGAAATCGTCGAACAGGCGGCGCCGAATGACTTCTTTGATAATCCGCAGAGCGATCGGACGCGGATGTTCTTGAGTCAGATTTTGCATTGATTCAGCTGGCATCAAAAAAACCGGGCCTTGGTCCGGTTTTTTTATGCGTGATCCGGTCGAGCTCACATCTTGTCACTAATTTGAATTCGGCATTCTTCCGGGGGGTGTGTAGTTTGGCGGGCCATTATCAATGACAAGGATGTATTCATGGTCATGCGTCTTTCGCCCCTGTCAAGGCAGCCAAGGCAGCGTTGTCGTACAGCACGCCGCCCTCCATCAGTGATCCTGAAAAAATGAAGGCCTGCGCATGAACTATGTTCTGGGTTCTGGATGCACTGTGGGTATCGGAATGGGGTACTTCATCTACTTCTGGGACCTCCTCCACAAGGACCGCTATGGGCTGCTGTTGCTCGTGGGATATGGCGCGGTGGGCGGTGTGTTCTTGCTGTTGCATTTGGCAACAATAGGATGGCGATATACCGGTGAACCCACTAGAGGGTGGAGCGCTTGGGCAATCGTCATGAATCTGCCACTGCTGTTGTTCTATATCATGATGCTCTCGCTGTCTTCTGAGTCCTACTCTCCGGACGAATTTGTTGGCTTCGTGGTCCAGGTATTTCTATATCTAGGGTTAGGATTCTGGGTCGAGCATCAGTTGGCATTTGCACGTCGAGTATTGAAACGTTGAGGCCGAGCGCTGATGGGCTACCCCTCGCGACGTGGCTCGGCCGGATTTTGCGGTGAGGCGGTCGCGCCCACCCTATGCGCGCTGCGTGAGGCGTGTGAACCACCATAAAGCACTGGAAAATTGCTAGCAATCCGTCTACAAGATTTGCAATCTCCACCCCCAACGGACTAAATTGCCTCGCTACCCCCATAATTCGAGTCACCCATGTCCGCCCCTTCCGTTGCTGCCGCTTCGCCAGTCACCCTTCATCGGCCGTGGCTTTTGCTGCTGGGCCTGGTGTTGGTCGCGCTGAATTTGCGCCCCGCGCTGTCTAGCATGGCGCCCTTGCTTGGGCAGGTGTCCCTGAGCCTGGGCCTGAGCAGCGCGGCGGCCGGGTTGCTGACCACTTTGCCGGTCTTGTGCCTCGGGCTGTTCGCGCCGCTGGCGCCGATCCTGTCGCGGCGCTTCGGGGCCGAGCGGGTGGTGGCGGGGATTCTGTTGCTGTTGGCGGCCGGCATCGCGCTGCGCAGCCAGTTTGGGGTCATCGGGCTGTTTGCTGGCAGCCTGGTGGCAGGCGCCAGTATCGGCATCATTGGCGTGCTGCTGCCGGGGATCGTCAAGCGTGACTTTGCCCGGCAGGCAGGGACCATGACCGGCGTCTATACCATGGCGTTGTGCCTGGGCGCCGCGCTGGCCGCAGGCACGAGTGTGCCGCTGGCGCAATACCTCGACAACAGTTGGGCTGCCGGGTTGGGCATCTGGCTGGTGCCCGCACTGCTGGCGGCGCTGGTCTGGTTGCCGCAGACCCAGGCCAGACACGATGCCAAGGCGCAGATCCATCGTGTGCGCGGTCTGCTGCGTGACCCGTTGGCGTGGCAAGTCACCCTGTTCATGGGCCTGCAATCGTCGCTGGCGTACATCGTCTTTGGCTGGCTGCCCTCGATCCTGATCAGTCGTGGCCAGACCCCGGCCGAGGCGGGTTTGATGCTGTCGGTGTCAATCCTGATCCAGCTGCCCAGCGCGCTGCTGGCACCTTGGCTGTCCACCCGAGGCCGCGATCAACGGCTGGCGGTTGTGTCGTTGATGCTGCTGACGCTGATCGGCCTTTTTGGCTGCCTGCTGGCGCCGGTCGGTGGGCTCTGGGGCTGGGCCGTGGTGCTGGGATTGGGGCAAGGCGGGATGTTTGCTGTGGCGCTGACGTTGATTGTGCTGCGCTCGCGCGACGCCCATGTCGCCGCGAACCTGTCCAGCATGGCGCAGGGCTTCGGCTACACCCTGGCGTCACTCGGCCCGCTGGCGGTGGGGCTGGTGCACGAATGGACCGGCGGCTGGAACGCCGTAGGCTGGGTATTCGCGGTGCTTGGCGCAGGTGCAATCATTGCTGGCTGGGGCGCGGCGCGCTCGCTGCACGTGGCCGTGATCAGCGAGCCGGTAAAACCGTAAGATCTGACAGTTGTATTATTTGATTTCGGCGCCGAAGCTGTTATTCAACTCGGGGTAACGCAGGGCCAGTTCATGACTCGCTACAGTGGATGGCTGATCATCGCGCTTTGCGGCTTGCGCGCCGGCCTGACTCACGCCGGTGCGACAGGCCAAGTGTGCCCTCGATACGTGCAATCGGCTCAGTGGCAGTGGCTGTATGGGTACTTGTCCCTCTCGGTTGTGCCTACGCAATGTGCGCGCCAGCTGCCGGAGCGGCACATCGAGCCGATGTTCAACGAGCTCGCGCGGCTGGAGGCGGGCGATTCGCGCTGGCGCAACCCTTCAGGCCTGTTCAACCAGCTGACCTGCCTGGAGGCACTGGCCGACGATGAGCCGGTTTGGCACATCGAACCGGCAAGGGCCGATGTGGGTAACGATGCGACGGTGGATGCACTGTGCAATCCTCCGTAGCCAGTCCATAAGCAGGGCAATGCTGCCTTTGAGGGGACTTCGCGGCCGCAATGCTTGCCCTCCCAGGCCACGACGGCAATCATGAGTGCTCATCTGCCGTCCGAGCATCTGCCATGAGTGCCACCCTGATCAATACCTTCTACCAGGCCTTTCAGCGCCTGGACACCGAAGCCATGGTGGCCTGTTATTCCGCTGATGTGCAGTTCAGCGATCCGGCGTTTGGCTCCCTGCATGGTCAAGACGTGGGCGATATGTGGCGCATGCTGGCCCTGCGTGCTAAGGATTTTTCTCTGATATTCGATCAGGTCCGTGCCGACGAGCACGGTGGCGGCGCCCACTGGGTGGCGACCTATCTGTTCAGCAAGACCGGGCGCACCGTGGTCAACGATATTCACGCCCGGTTCGTGTTTCGTGATGGCTTGATCAGCGAGCATCACGATCAGTTCGACTTGTGGCGCTGGTCCCGTCAGGCCCTGGGTGCTTCAGGCGTGCTGCTGGGCTGGTCTCCGTTGATCCAGAACAAAGTACGCCAACAGGCGCTGGCAGGCCTGAAAGCCTTCCAGGCCGCCAACGCATGATCCTCATTCAGGTACCGTCACCACCTGTTCGCCTGCGTGATAGGTGAAGCGTGCCGGTTGGTCGTCGCTGGGCAGTGTTATTTCGATCACCGGTACAAACTTGCCCGTGGTCGTGAACCAGTCCTGTTGATCGAATTGAGCGTTGCGCAAACCATTCCATTGGCCCGTCACGTGGAAGAATGACTGGATAGGCAACAAATTCGAGCGCGATTCATCCCAGGCACCAATGACCATCTCGTTCCAGGGGAAAGGGCGCTCGGGCATCAACTGCATCACCCGAAGACTCTGGTAAAAGTCGGTCACCGCCGCCTGGCCACGGCTGGAGCGCACATCGAAGGCGCATTGAGCGAAGTAGCGCTGATGGGCCGGCCCCTCGGTCTGCTCATACCGCTCGATCCAGGCCTCGGCCGTATGTATGCCATGCTCATGGCAGAACTGCTCGACCGACTCGGTCTGGGCATTGTCGCCGCAGCCAAACACATCACGGGTCCAGGTGTCGCCGTCAGTGGGGTAGGCACACAGCACTCGATAGGGCATCGTGCCCTCGGCTCGGTGACGCCTTGGGGTCAAGGTGAAACCGCTGCTGGCGCCTTCGGCGAGAGCATGGATGGGGGTATCGGCACGCAGATATGAAAAGGCCACGCCACCCTTCTTGCGGGTATTGGGGCTGTGGTCCCACGTGTGATACTCAGTGGAAGGGCGGGTGGTCCGCAACAGAATCCCGGAACACAGAAAGGCGGGTGCCTTGCCGCACTGTTCAGGCGTTGCGTTGTAGTACGCCTGCATCGCGCTGGCGGTATCAGGGCCGATATCGGCCTGAGCGGTCGTGCTCAGACCGAGTGCGACGAACACGGATGTCAGTGAAATGCGCATAATGTGAGCCTCCTTGGCTGAATGCGCTGCCGACGTTAAGGCGCCCAAGGGCAGTCCGTGGGTTGAATATTGCTATCATGGCAGCCCCTGAAGACCGGCCTCGATGATGTGATGGACACCCCCCCAACCACTGTCGCTACCAAGCGCTGGTATGTGTACCTGGTGCGCGCAGCCAATGGGTCCTTGTACTGCGGCATCAGCGATGACCCACAGCGGCGATTTGCCAAGCACCAGAGCGGCAAGGGCGCGCGATTTTTCAGCTCCAGCCCGGCCGTGGCGCTGGTCTATGTCGAATGCTGGGCCGACAAGGGCGAGGCGCTGCGCCATGAGCGGCTGATCAAGGCCCTGCGCAAAAGCGCCAAGGAAGCGCTGGTGGCTTCGTTCGTGGCTATTCAGCGGGTTGATGAGCCAGTATCGGTTTGAGTGGCCAGGGGCTCAGGTAAGATGGTGATTCTTTAACCTGGGTGACTCGACCATGACCGATCTGATTTTGCATCACTACCCGGCCTCGCCCTTTGCCGAGAAGACGCGGCTGTTACTGGGGTTCAAGGGCTTGTCCTGGCGCTCGGTGCTGATCCCGCGGATGCTGCCAAAGCCTGACCTGATACCGCTCACCGGGGGCTATCGCAAGACGCCAGTGTTGCAGATCGGTGCCGATATCTACTGTGATACGGCGTTGATCGCGCGGCGCCTGGAAGCACAAAAAAGCTCTCCCGCATTGTTTCCGCCAGGCCAGGAACTGGTCACTGCCAGTTTTTCCACCTGGGTGGACTCGGTGGTGTTCCCCCACTCGGTTGCGCTGGTGTTCCAGCCGGAGTCCATCGCCGTGCGCTTTGCCGGGATGCCAGCGGAGGCGGTCAAGGCGTTTATTGCCGACCGCGCTGCGCTGTTCAGTGGTGGCTCTGCCACCCGACTGTCGGCAGAACAGGCCCGGCATCAATGGCCCACGATCATGGGGCGACTGAATCAGCAGTTGGCCCATGAGCCAGGCGACTTTCTGTTCGGCGCTCCCTCGGTTGCCGATTTTTCACTGTTTCACTGCCTGTGGTTTCTCAAGGCCACGCCGGTCACCGCGCCTCTGGTGGACGCTTATCCCCACGTGCAGGCCTGGTACAACCGCGTACTGGGCTTCGGCCATGGCGCATCAAGCGAGATGAGCCCCGAAGAAGCCTTGAACGTCGCCCGCGACAACACGCCAGCGGCCTTGCCGGAAGAAATCTTCGCAGAGCCGAACGGGTTCAAGCCGGGGGATCAGGTGCTGCTGGCCGCGACCGACTATGGCGTCGATCCGGTGGCGGGGGAGTTGCTGTTTGCGGGGCGTGAAGAGTTGGTTATCAAGCGCACCGATGCTCGCGTCGGGACCGTGCATGTGCACTTTCCACGGTTCGGGTTTCGGCTGGAAAAGGCGTAACGGCTATCGCGGGCTCGCGCGCTCCTACAAAGGTTACGTGCAGGAGCGCGCGATCGGCTTAGATGTAGAACGACTTCAACGGCGGAAACCCATTGAACTCCACTGCGCTGTAGCTGGTGGTGTAGGCGCCGGTGGACAGCCAGTACAGGCGGTCACCGATGGCCAGGTTCAACGGCAGGCCGTACTTATAGTTCTCGTACATGATGTCGGCGCTGTCGCAGGTCGGGCCCGCAATCACCACTTCTTCGACTTCGCCTTTCTTCTCGGTCCAGATCGGAAACTTGATGGCTTCGTCCATGGTTTCGATCAGGCCGCTGAACTTGCCCACGTCGGTGTACACCCAGCGCTCGACGGCGGTGCGCGACTTGCGCGCCACCAACACCACTTCACTGACCAGAATGCCAGCGTTGGCGATCAATGAACGGCCTGGCTCCAGGATGATTTCCGGCAGGTCGTCACCGAAGTCTTCCTTGAGGAAGCGAATGATCTCTTCGGCATAGGTTTCCAGGCTGTTGGTCCGGGTGATGTAGTTGGCCGGGAAGCCGCCACCCATGTTGATCAGCTTGAGAACGATGCCGTCCTCTTCCTTCAGCCGCTCGAAGATCACTTTGACCTTGGCGATGGCCGCGTCCCAGACGCTGATATCGCGCTGCTGCGAGCCGACGTGGAAGGAGATGCCGTACGGTACCAGCCCCAGGTCACGGGCCAGGATCAGCAGGTCCATGGCCATGTCGGTCTGGCAGCCGAATTTGCGCGACAAAGGCCAGTCAGCAGTGGTCGAGCCTTCGGTCAGGATGCGCACATACACTTTCGACCCTGGCGCGGCCTTGGCGATGTTGCGCAGGTCGGCTTCGGAGTCGGTGGCATACAAGCGCACGCCTTTCTCGTAGAAGTAGCGAATGTCCTTGGACTTCTTGATGGTGTTGCCATAGCTGATGCGTTCCGGACCCACGCCCTGATTCATGACCTTGTCCAGCTCGTAGATCGAAGCAATGTCGAAGTTCGAGCCTTTGTCGCGCAGCAGGTCAATGATTTCCACGGCGGGGTTGGCCTTGACGGCGTAATACACCTTGGCGAATTCAAAACCGGCACGCAGGTCGTCGTACGCCTGGCTGATCATGGCGGTATCGATCAGCACGAACGGTGTTTCTTGCTTGTCGGCAAACGCCTTCATTTTGTCGAAAGTGGCGCGTGCGAAATAGTCTTCGACTTGGATCGACATGCTCGGGACTCCTGGTGGCAAACGTCATGGCAGGCATGACTGTAAAAAAAAATGGGTGTGAGGCCTGGGCCTCGCGAACGTCCTCCGTATCCCCACTTTGGTTCGCCTACTTCCCAAGGCATGTCGCCGAAAGCAAAAAGGCCATATGCAGAGGGTCTGCCAATGGCCTTGCTGTCTCGTCGTCAGTACTTGAGCCGGATGGATCGTTTCCAGCATGGACGTTCGGCGCGAACTTTAGGACCTGAAGGGTTTGATATCAACTAAAAATGTCGCGTTTTTACACACGTACGTCGCCACCCCTTTGCAGGCTCCTGTTTAACCGACCTGTATGACAGGCTGATGTTCCCTTGAATGCCAAGCGAGCGAACAGCGCCTGGCTGGCATTTTTCATTCGGATCGACGGGGGCCTGAACTGGTATTAGTGCCAGTATCCAGCGAGGGGTGCCTCGCCTAGGCTGCTGGGACACCGCCTTCCGAGCGTGGGAGCCCCGCCATGAACAAGGCCATACTCCAAGCTTTTCTGCTGTGCACCGCACTTGCGAGTACGGGCGTGGTAGCCGAGACCAGCACTTGGGTTGAGTTGGAAATCAGCCAGAACCATGTGCGGTTGATCGACCAGCGCTGGCAGGACATCCCCCTCAAGGCGTCGCGGCTCAAGCAGCAGGCAGCGGCGCAGGGCAAGGTATTGGCCGCGCAGACGCCGTGGGTGGTGCAGGTACTGGATGTTGATGATGAGGTGATCGACGAGATCGAGATCCCGGATCCGTTGCATATCCATACAGAGTTCAGCGAGCCTGATACAGCGCCCGCCCGCGCGTCGGGGGAGGAGAATTTTCGGCGTGAAGAGGTGACCGTCGAACAAGGCCTGGTCGACTTCCTGGTCCCCCATGCCGGCGCGGCCTACCGGCTGCGGGTCATCCAGCGTCCGGCGCAAGGCCAGATCACCGCAGTGGTCAGCGGCACAGTCTCCTTGCGGCGCATGCCATGAGCCGCCTCATGCTGTCCAGGCATTCGTTGCGCGTAGCCAGATTGGCCTGCTGGTTGCTGGGGGTTCTGTGCCTGATGGCACAGGCCGACCAGCTGATTACCTTGAAAGAGACCGGTCCACGGGACAAGCGCATCAATATCCTGTTTCTAGGTGACGGGTACGTTGCTGGACAGGAGGGTAAATTCCTCGATGACGTGCGACGTTTCGTGCCTGCCATCCTCGATGGGCCATATGGGGATAATTACCAAAATAATTTCAATATCTATGCCTGGTTCACAGCCTCGGCGCAGCAAGGTGCCACGGATGAAATCGTCGGGGTGCCCAAGAATACCTACTATGAATGCCGATATCAGAAAGCTGTAAGGCGCCTGCTGACGTGCGATTTCACGAAAATGTACGCCGAACAGGCGGCGGCGCTGCCCGACAGTGACAGCGTATTCATGCTGGTCAACGCCAACACGTTTGGGGGCAGCGGCGGTGCGGTTTCGGTCGTTTCCCAGTCTGCCCTTGAGGTGGCAGCACATGAGTTTGCGCATACTTTCGCCAAATTGGCGGATGAATACACCCCCTCCAGTGCCTTGACTGGCAACGCCAACTTCAACCCGCTCGTGTCTGCCAGGAACAAGATCAAGTGGGCGCACTGGATCCAGGACACTACCCCGGTACCGACCCCTGGAGACAGCGGCAGGGTCGGCGCTTATCTGACTCGATGGAACGAAGGAGATGGATATCGTCCCACTTACAAAAGCCGTATGCGCGTCTCGAGCGCCTCTTTGGGGCCTGTCAATACCGAGCAATTCATCCTGAAAATGTATGAGCGCGTTTCTCCCCTGGATGACTTCAGCCCCCATGAGGATGCGCCGGTCAACTGGGTCGGGGCGGGACAGCTGAGCGTCACGCCGAAAACCAGCACCCGGGGTTTGAAGGTCGAGTGGTTCATCGATGGTCACAAGACGTCCGAGACCGGCCGTGCATTCAACGGGACAGCGCTGCGTGCGGGGCGCTCGAGCGTAACCGCCAGGGTCTTCGACGACACGCCGATGGTGCGCCTTGATGCTGCCCACCTGTTGGAAGACAGCCATACCTGGCAGGTGGACAACCATCTGGTGGATGCCCTGCCACAGGCGCGCATCAGCGGGGTAGATCGCGCCACCCTCGGCGAACCGGTGACCTTGGATGCAGCGGCCAGTGGCGGTACTGGGCTGGGCTATCTCTGGACCGCCCCAGGCTTTGAACCCACGCAATCCACGGCGGCCAACCCGACCTTCATCGCCCGCCAGATTCAGGCCGGCATCCTGCACCTGACGGTCACCGATGCCAGCGGCAACACCTCCAGCACTGACCATCCTTTGACCGTATTCCCTACCCCGCAGCAGGCCGCTACGGCGCTGGACAGTTGGGCCGCGACCTACCTCGGCAGGCAACCCGACCCTGGGGTAACCCGGCAGATGAAATCCGAGCTCAATGACTTGATGGGCGTCGGCGGCTACTCGCTGCCGGTTCGGCGCATCGGCATCAAGCGTCTCTGCCTGATCCAGAAGCGACCCGATAACGGCGATGCCCTGACGCTCAGTACCGAGTGTGCACGCAGCGACGCCGCGCAGTGGGTCCTGGACGGGAATCATCATTTGCGCAATACCCTGACTGGGCGTTGCATGAGCAATCCAGGTCGAGATCTGGTGGCGCTGACGCTGGTCCCCTGCACGGCCGGTGAAAATCGTTGGGAAGCCCATGAAGGGCTGTACCTTAACGGTGAAGGGACCGACATGGGCCTGGGCGAGCGTGGTAACAATTTGCCTTATGTCATGCGTGGAACGGGCACTCACCGGCAGATCGTCGATGGAATCACTGTGCAGGACGACCCGATCCTGACGCTGGCCCGGCCCGAGAGTCTGCTGCTGGCATGGCGGGTCAGCGCGTGGCATGGCGATGAGCCTCTGCCCGATACGCAAATAAGCGGTGCCCCTGTGGTACTGACCGGCGCGGCATTTACCTTGGCTGCAACCACCGAGAGCAGCAACCCCCTGACCTATGCCTGGCGTGCGCCCGGGTTCACACCCTCGACGTCGAGCGATCCATCACCGGTGTTTACCGGTACGGCGCCAGGTACCCATAGGGTTACTTTGACCGTGGCGGATAACGAAGGGCGCAGCGCGACGGCCGAGCGCGCCATCGACGTGGTAGGGCCAGACCATCCGCCGGTGGGCCAGTTGGGCACTGACGCCGATGCCGGAGCGGTAGGCGGGATCCTCTCGACGATCACGGCTGAGGTGAGCTCTCCTGGCGGATTGCCCCTGACCTACGCCTGGCACCTGCCGCCCGAGTTGAGGGAAGCGGTCATCAGTCCACCCAATCCCCCCGGAACCCTTTCGTTCAGTAGCACGAGCGTGACAGTCGAAACGCCGGTGGTATTGCGAGTCACGGTCACCGATAGCCGAAATCAGGCCTTGGAGCTCTCCCGGACAATCATTCTTTATCCGCACTCCGTTTATCCCGAGGCTCGTATCACTGGGCCGACTCGCGTCGCTCCCGGTGCTGCCTTTACCCTGTCGACGGCCTCTTCTACCGGTCAGGGCCTGAGTTATGTCTGGTACGCCCCGGGATTCACGCCTGGCAACCCCGTCGATGTCGCCCCACGCTTTATCGCCCCGGCCAACCCGGGGCGCTACACCCTCACGGTGGATGTGACCAATGCTGATGAAAATACCACCCGGGCCAGCCAGACGGTCGAGGTGACCGGGCAGGAATACGGGCCGCCCACAGGCACACTCGACGGCGTGGAGACACTGGTCGCTGGCGAGCAAGCCACATTCACGGCCAATGTCGCCTCGCCGTCCAATTCGCCGCTGAGCTATCGCTGGGAGCGGCCTGAACAATTGGCCGGTGGCTCGTTGGTGGACCGGACGGTCACCTGGCAGACCGCCGCAGTGGCGGTCGATACGCAGGTGGTCGTCGCGTTGACCGTAACGGATGCTGACGGTCAGTCACTCTCACTCAGCAAGCCGGTCTTGATCAAGGCCGCGCAGCCTGGGCCCGAAGCGCGGATCACTGGGCCCGACACGGTACCTGTGGGTGGGGTGGTGAGCGTTTCTGCCGCACAGTCCACCGGCACGGGGCTGACCTTGGCCTGGAGAACCCCCGCTTTTACCCCGTCCAGCGCCACCACGGTCGCTGCCAGCTTCGTCGCGCCGTCAGTGCCGGGGGCGCAGTACATCACCCTGGAAGTCACCGATAACCAGCACCGCGTGGCCAGTGCCGGGCATTCGATCATGGTCACTGCGGCCCAAGGCGATGACTGCGCCACGCCTTGGGTGCAGACCAAAGCCTACGCGGTGGTCAATGAAAAGGTCTCGTATGATTATTACAACTACGAAGTCGCCCACTGGACGCAGAACCAGCGCCCTGACCTGAATTGGGTGATTTCAGGTAGCAGCAAGCCCTGGCGACGCCTGGATAGGTGCGGGCCGACGGCTCATTGACCGGTGCCAATCCAGACATCGGCGGGCCATCACGATGGCAAGTGCCGAGGAAAAACTGCGCCGTTCCTCGGCGCGGCATTCGGATCGACTCTGAGGCCCGCAGACGCATTCGCGCTGCGGGTATCGAGGAGGTCTACCATGCCTTATTTGAACTACGAAAAATCCTTCATTGCCAGTGTGCAGTCTCATACCCCGGACTACTGTGGGTTTCTCGACTGCGCAGAATTGACCAAGGGCGATGACGGTGTGCAACGCATGCTTGGCGACTGGGTCACGGTGCATAACTGCCCACAGGAGAATAATCACCTGTTTCGGTTTGACTGCTACTACGACGGCAGTGGCTACTGTGGCTACTACGTCCAGTCCTTCAGCAAGAGCCAGGGGCAGGCCTGGAACAGCACAGGCCTGCGCTTTGGCTTTGATACCAAGGGCTACGTGAAGACGTATCCGCTCAAAGGCGGCCCGACCCGTTACTGGCATCCAAAGATCGTGGTGGACGGTGTGGAGCAAGATATCGTCGACGCGTTGAGCGAAGGGGTGATCGAAAATATCTGGTTGCGGGGGCCGGACACCTATACCCTGAAAGCCTGGAATCGCAAGTCGGTCGGCGGTTACTGGCACGTCTACACCAACGACGCCAAAGGCCCGACGCTGGAGTTGAGCCTGCATATCCACAGCCTGGGCTATAAGGACACTGACGACCATTGAGGCTGTGCGTTCGCGCTGACCTCGTCGCGTCAACCCCTGCTCCTGCCACCGTGCACAAGAGGTGGGAGCAGGGCTTGCCCGCGATAGCCGTTACGCGGTCCCGAGCCTTACACCAGTTCGGCCGGAGACACGATGCTGGTCTTTGCCCCGCGGGAGCGCCCCGAACTCAGGTAGGCCGCAATGGACTCCTGAGTGACCTCCCCAAGAAACACATTCTCTGCATTGAGCACCGGCAGCCAGGCGCGGTTGAACTCATACATGCGCGACAGCAGGATGCGCAGGTGTTCGTCGTAGGCGGCGGTGGCATTGAACGGCCGCACGTAATCGGCGCAGGCCCCCTGTTGGCGATGCAGGTCGCGACGGCGCACATAGCCCAGAGCCTTGTTCTCGGCGTCGGTGACCACCACGTAGCGGCGGTCGTGTTCGTCCATCAACTCCAGCGCATCGGCCACCGAGGTTTCAGGGCTGACCGACGGCGCGTTATCGGCGGCGTCCTCCGCCTTGACCAGCAGCAGGCGCTTGAGGGTGCTGTCCTGACCGACAAAGCTGCTGACGAAATCGTCCACCGGATGGGCCAACAGAGTGTCCGGGTGGTCGATCTGCAACAATTTGCCGCCGCGAAAAATGGCGATCTTGTCAGCCAGCTTGATGGCCTCGTCGATGTCATGGCTGACCATGATCACGGTCTTGTTCAAGGCCCGCTGCATCTCGAAGAACTCATTCTGGATCATTTCGCGGTTGATTGGATCGACCGCGCCGAAGGGTTCGTCCATCAGCAGCAGCGGCGCATCGGCCGCCAGGGCGCGGATCACGCCGATGCGCTGTTGCTGCCCGCCGGACAGCTCACGGGGATA
Source organism: Pseudomonas sp. dw_358 (assembly GCF_018449655.1). Lineage (GTDB taxonomy): Bacteria > Pseudomonadota > Gammaproteobacteria > Pseudomonadales > Pseudomonadaceae > Aquipseudomonas. The sequence continues at coordinate 84,742 of NZ_JAAVUX010000009.1, read as the reverse complement.
GCGATGCAGGTATTGCTTGGGCTCCAGCTTGATCATGCTCATCAACTCGCGGGCGCGGTCGTGGCATTTGTGCTTGTCCCAGCCCAGCAGGCGCGGCACCACGGTGATGTTCTCTTCGATGGTCATGTTGGGGAACAGGCCGATCTGCTGGATCACATAGCCGATATTGCGGCGCAGGGTGACCTCGTCCAGACCCGTGGTGTCCTCGCCATTGATCAGCACCTTGCCCGAGGTCGGCTCGATCAAGCGATTGATCATTTTCAAGGTGGTGCTCTTGCCGCAGCCCGAAGGCCCGAGGAACACACAGATCTCGCCTTCGTTGACGGTCAGGCTTACCGAATTGACGGCAGTGACTTCCTTGCCGTTGCTCTGGAAGGTCTTGGTCAGGTTCTGAAGTTCGATCATTTGAGGAGTCCTTTGGGAGTCAGGCGGCGTTGCAGCCACTGTAGGGCCAGGTCGGCGATGATCGCCAACAGACTGACCAGTACCGCGCCGACGATGAGCATGGTCATGTCGCTGCGGCTGATGGAGGTGAGGATCAGTACGCCCAGGCCACCGGCGCCGATGGTGGCGGCGATGGTCATCACGCCGATGTTCATCACCACGGCGGTGCGCACCCCGGCGAGGATCACCGGCACGGCTATAGGGAGTTCAACCATGCGCAGGCGCTGGCCGAAGGTCATGCCGATGCCCTTGGCCGCCTCGCGGATACCGGGCTCGACCCCGGTCAGGGCCAGGTAGGTGTTGCGCAGGATCGGCAGGAGCGAATACAGGAACACCGCCGTGATGGCCGGCAGCGGACCCAGGCCTTGGCCGAATTTCGAATAGAACGGCAGCAGCAAGCCGAACAGGGCGATGGACGGAATGGTCAGCAACACCGTGGCGCTGGCCTGCAAGGGCCCGGCCAGCGCCGGGAAGCGGGTCATCAATACACCCACGGGGACGCCGACGACAATGGCCAGGGTGACGGCAATCCCCACCAGCGTGATGTGCTGCCAGGTCAGGTGTAACACCAGCGGCCAGTCCAGGTGGGAGAAAGTCTCGAGGAAATTCATGGTTTCTCCGTTCAGTCGAGGGGATGGGCGCGCAGGAAGTCAGCGGCCACCACGTTGGGGCTCAGGTGTTCGACGTCGACCTTGGCGTTGAGCTCGCGCATGGTGGCATTGTCCAGCAGGTCAGCCAGCGGTTTGAGCTGTGCGGCCAGGTCAGGATGGGCGTCGAGGAAGTCCTTGCGCACCACAGGCGCGGCCGTGTAGTCCGGGAAGTAGTGCAGGTCGTCATCCAGCAGCTTGAGGTGGAACGCGTTGAGCCGGCCGTCGGTGGTGTACACCAGGCCGGTGAACACTTGGCCGTTGCGCAGGGCGGTGTAGACCAGCCCGGCATCCATCTGGCGGATATCGGCGCGGGTGAAGGTCAAGCCGTAGCGCTGGGTGAGGCCGACGAGGCCGTCGGAGCGATTGGCAAACTCGGTATCGAGGGCCAGCACGTGGTCTTTCTTCGGTTCGTCGGTGAGCACCTTTTCCAGTTCGCTGATGGTGTTGACCTGGGGGTATTGGGCGGCCACTGGCGCGGGCAGCGCCAGTGCATAAGTGTTGCTGAACTTCGACGGGCTCAGCCAGACCAGCCCCTTTTTCGCATCCAGCTCCTTGACCCGCGCGTAGGTGGCCGCGCTGTCGAGGCGCTCGGTGACGTGGTTATAGGAAACCAGCGACACCCCGGTGTATTCCCAGAGCATGTCCAACTGCCCGGTTTCCTGAGCGCTGCGGGCCAGATTGCTGCCCAGGCCGCCAGTGATCCGGACGTCATAGCCCTTGGTGGCCAGGTACTGCGCGGTGAGGTTGGCGAGGATGGTCTGCTCGGTGAACACCCTGGCGCCAAGGCGAATCACCGGTTTGTCGGCAGCTTGTGCAGCACCTGCGCAGAGCAAGGCCAGGCCGAGAATCAAGCTTGAGATTTTCATGAGGTTTTCCTTGATCAACCGACCAGCCCTTTTTCCAGCCACAGACGGCTGACCAGTGTCACGATCCCGTCGAGGATCAGAGCCAGCAGGGCGGTACAGGCAGCGCCCAGCAGCAGTTGCGGCTCATTGTTCAGGGCGATTCCCGGAAAAATCAGGCTGCCCAGGCTATTGGCGCCGATCAGAAATGACAGGGGCGCAGTCCCGACATTGATGGCTAGTGCCACCCGCACACCGCCGACAATGATCGGTACGGCGTTGGGCAGTTCCACTTGCCATAGCACCTGATGCGGTGTCATGCCGATACCACTGGCAGCCTCCTTCAACGAACCCTGGACGTTTTTCAGCCCTTCATAGGTGTTGCGCACGATGGGCAGCAGGGAGGCGAGAAACAGCGCAAAAATGGCCGGTCCCGCGCCAATGCCGAGAAACCCCAGGGCGATGGCCAGTACGGCCAGCGGCGGAATGGTGTTACCGATATTGAATATCTGCATGAAGCGTTCGGCGCGGTAGACCATGCTCGGACGGCTGAGCCAGATACCGGCGGGCAGGCCGATCACCAGCGCAGCAAACATCGAGCACAGCACCAGCAGCAGGTGCGCTTGCAGGTAGAACAGCAGGTCTTCGCGGTAATGCTTGATCGTATCGATGCCGATCCAGTGGACCAGCAGGGCCAGGATCACGACCACGATCGCGCATCCCGTCAGGCCCTTGCCATAGCGATTGGGCACAGGCGTACTCCTTGTGTTGCAGCCGGTAAGTGCCGGCGCATTTTCAGATAACTAGCTGATTCGAAAGGGGCTTGCCCGAGGGGGCAAGCAGGGAGTGGACGGGCATGAGGGGGGAAAGGTTCCGCGGTGGAGGTCAATTGGCCAGTATTTGAGGGTGATGTTTCCGCGTTCTAAAGCCGCAGGATTGACGTCAGGCTCGCCACTCACTTCACGATCCAGGGTGACACGCCATGTCCAGAATTATCGCTGAATGTTCTTTTCTTGCGACCATCAAATGCCAGAATGCCGGATTCGAAGGCTACTGGGACCGCCATCAGATCGAGAGGCATTCCAATGGAGTGGACGGTGTGCGCTGCCTGTCCAACTACCTGACGATCAACAACTTCTGCAATCAGCCGGGCGTCGATAAAGCCGAGCGCTGTCAGTTCGCCTTCAGATGCCATCTGCTGGGTGACGGCTCGCCGGCCTATCAGATCTTTGTCGCCGCAGGCGACGAAAACATGCAGCTGGATATGACCGAAACCCTGGATTACCTGCACTTTTACCCTGACGCACAATCGCGCGCGATGTGGCGCATTTACTTCGATGGCGTCGTGGCGGTTCCGGGGGAGGTCGGCAAGTACAGCGGCTTCAGCCTACGCCCGGTGATCGAAAAACGCTGGACCTGGACTGGGGTCGCCGATCGCAGCCGGTTCCGTTTGACGCCCAAGGCGCGTAAAGACGACGGTCAGTACTGGACCGCTTTCATCCAGGGCAATACCGCGGTTCGCTCTGGCGAGTTGGTGGGTGACCTGAATGTGCTTTCAATCGGCTGAGCCCACCTGACCGGGAGTCGCCGATAACCGGTGCATGGGTTCAGCTTGGGGCGGCTTTAGGCTATACTCGCCGCCCTTTTTCAATCCCTCCCTAGGCGATCTCCCATGACTCACCAGGCCGCCGAAGTCGCGAAGCGTCGCACTTTCGCCATCATTTCCCACCCCGATGCCGGCAAGACCACCATCACCGAGAAACTCTTGCTGATGGGCAAAGCCATTGCCGTTGCCGGTACCGTGAAGTCGCGCAAGTCCGACCGCCATGCCACTTCCGACTGGATGGAAATGGAAAAGCAACGCGGCATCTCCATCACTACCTCGGTGATGCAGTTCCCGTACCGCGAGCACATGATCAACCTGCTCGACACCCCCGGCCACGAAGACTTCTCCGAAGACACTTACCGCACCCTGACGGCAGTGGATTCGGCGTTGATGGTCCTGGACGGCGGTAAAGGCGTCGAGCCACGCACCATCGCCCTGATGGACGTCTGCCGCCTGCGCGACACCCCGATCGTCAGCTTCATCAACAAGCTGGACCGGGACATTCGCGACCCCATCGAGCTGCTGGATGAAATCGAGGCGGTCCTGAAGATCAAGGCCGCGCCCATCACCTGGCCGATCGGTTGCTACCGGGATTTCAAAGGCGTCTACCACCTGGCCGACGACTACATCATTGTCTACACCGCCGGTCATGGTCATGAACGCACCGATGTAAAGATCATCGAGAAGCTCGACTCCGATGAGGCGCGGGCGCATCTGGGCGATGAATACGACCGTTTTGTCGACCAACTCGAACTGGTGCAGGGCGCCTGCCACACCTTTAACCAGGAAGAGTTCCTGAACGGGCAGATGACGCCGGTCTTCTTCGGCACCGCCCTGGGTAACTTCGGTGTGGACCATGTGCTGGACGCCGTGGTCGACTGGGCGCCGCGCCCATTGGCCCGGGTGGCCAACGAGCGCACTGTGGAGCCGGTGGAGGAGAAGTTCACCGGTTTCGTCTTCAAGATCCAGGCGAACATGGACCCCAAGCACCGCGACCGTATCGCCTTCATGCGCATCTGCTCGGGCAAATACGACCAAGGCATGAAGATGCGCCACGTGCGCACTGGCAAGGACGTGCGCATCGGTGATGCCCTGACGTTCTTTTCGTCCGAGCGCGAGCAGTTGGTCGAGGCCTATGCCGGCGACATCATCGGCTTGCACAACCACGGCACCATCCAGATCGGCGACACCTTCAGCGAAGGCGAAGCGCTGGGTTTCACCGGCATTCCGCACTTCGCCCCGGAACTCTTCCGCCGCGTGCGCCTGCGTGATCCGCTCAAGTCCAAGCAGTTGCGTCAAGGCCTGCAACAGCTGGCGGAGGAGGGGGCCACCCAGGTGTTCTTCCCGGAGCGCAGCAACGACATCATCCTCGGCGCGGTGGGTGTGCTGCAGTTCGACGTGGTCGCCAGTCGCCTGAAGGGTGAATACAAGGTGGAATGCTCCTACGAGCCCATCACCGTATGGTCGGCCCGCTGGATCGACTGCAGCGACAAGAAGAAGCTCGAGGAATTTCGCACCAAGGCAGTGGAAAACCTGGCTGTGGATGGCGGCGGGCACCTGACTTACCTGGCCCCGACGCGGGTCAACCTGGCGCTGATGGAAGAGCGTTGGCCGGATGTCAAATTCCGTGCGACCCGTGAGCATCACTGACGTGACAGATTGATCCGCAGGACCGAGTGTGCTCGGGAATCAGGCCCCGCGAAATGACAGGTGAACAGCGGTGTTTTCTTCCCGAGCAAGCTCGGTCCTGCAAGGGGCAAGTCTCGAGTCATTCCGTGCTTGTTCCTAATGTCACCACTCCGTGACATTTCTCTATCCCTTCGTTACTTCCCTATTTACTCAGCCTCGTTACACTCCCCGCAGCGCAAGCACCAGACTTGCCGTGTATAACAACAAAAAAAGGAATTCACATGAAAGCGATCTCTCGCCTCGCGGTAGCCATTTCCCTTGCTTCGTTGTTTCCCCTGACTGCTTCCGCTGCCGACTCCAAAGGCACCGTCGAGGTGGTTCACTGGTGGACGTCCGGTGGTGAAAAAGCGGCTGTCGATGTTCTCAAGGCTCAGGTCGAGAAAGACGGCTTCACCTGGAAAGACGGCGCTGTAGCCGGTGGCGGTGGCGCCACGGCCATGACCGTACTGAAGAGCCGCGCCATGGCCGGTAACCCGCCAGGCGTCGCGCAAATCAAAGGCCCGGACATCCAGGAGTGGGGCAGCACCGGTCTGCTCAACCCTGACGCCCTGACCGAGGTGGCCAAACAGGAAAACTGGGACGGCCTGCTGACCAAGAAAGTCGCTGACACCGTCAAATATGAAGGCAAATACGTCGCCGTTCCGGTCAACATCCACCGCGTCAACTGGCTGTGGATCAACCCGGAAGTCTTCAAGAAAGCCGGTATCGACAAGGCGCCAACCACGCTCGAAGAATTCTACGCGGCGGGCGACAAGCTCAAGGCTGCCGGCTTCATTGCCCTCGCCCACGGCGGCCAGCCATGGCAGGACAGCACTGTCTTCGAAGACGTTGTGCTCTCGGTCATGGGCCCTGATGGCTTCAAAAAAGCCTTTGTCGACCTGGACGAGAAAACCCTGACCGGCCCAGGCATGGTCAAGTCGTTCACCGAACTGAAAAAAGTCGCCACCTACATGGACCCCAACCGCGCCGGTCGCGACTGGAACATTGCCGCCGCCGACGTGATCAACGGCAAGGCCGGCATGCAGGCCATGGGTGACTGGGCCAAGAGCGAATGGACCGCCGCGCACAAAGTGGCGGGCAAGGACTATCAATGCGTGCCGTTCCCAGGCACCGAGAAAGCCTTCACCTACAACATCGACTCTTTGGCCGTGTTCCTGTTGAAAGACAAGAACAACATTGCCGCTCAGCAAGATCTGGCGAAAGTGGCGCTGGGCACCGACTTCCAGAAGGTTTTCAGCATCAACAAAGGCTCGATCCCGGTTCGCACCGACATGCAGAACAACATGGAGGCACTTGGTTTTGATTCCTGCGCCCAGCAGGCAGCCAAGGACTTCCTCGCCGACGACAAGACCGGCGGTCTGCAGCCAAGCATGGCCCACAACATGGCCACCTCGCTGGCCGTGCAAGGCGCCATCTTCGATGTCGTGACCAACTACATCAACAACCCGAAAGCCGACCCGGCGGCCGCTGCCAAGCAATTGGACAGCGCCATCAAATCGGCCAAGTAACGTTAACGATGTACACCTGACCGCCGCTCCCGTCGTCACGACGGCGGGCGCGGCCGTCCGAATTCGAATGATTCTTTCAGTGGATTCCTGTCTATGAGCTCAGTAGCGGTCTTGAGCAAAGCCTCGCCTACGGACGCCTTGCAACGCTGGCTGCCCAAACTGGTGTTGGCGCCGAGCATGCTGATCGTCCTGGTCGGCTTCTACGGTTACATCCTGTGGACTTTCGTGCTGTCGTTCACCACGTCCAGCTTCATGCCCAACTACACCTTTGCCGGCCTGGCCCAATATGGCCGGCTGATGGCAAACGATCGCTGGTGGGTGGCGAGCAAGAACCTGGCGATCTTCGGTGGCATGTTCATCGGCATCAGCCTGGTACTGGGGGTCTTCCTCGCAGTGCTGCTGGACCAGCGCATCCGTCGTGAAGGCGTGCTGCGCACTATTTACCTGTACCCGATGGCGCTGTCGATGATCGTCACCGGCACTGCCTGGAAGTGGCTGCTCAACCCTGGCCTGGGCCTGGACAAAATGTTGCGGGACTGGGGCTGGGAAGGCTTTCGACTCGACTGGCTGGTGGATCAGGATCGTGTGGTGTACTGCCTGGTGATCGCTGCCGTGTGGCAGGCCTCGGGCTTTGTCATGGCCTTGTTCCTGGCAGGGTTGCGGGGTGTGGACCAGTCCATCATCCGCGCCGCGCAGGTGGACGGTGCCAGCTTGCCGACCATCTACCTGCGCATCGTGCTGCCGAGCCTGCGCCCGGTGTTTTTCAGTGCCTTCATGATCCTCGCGCACATCGCCATCAAGAGTTTCGACCTTGTAGCGGCAATGACGGCCGGCGGCCCGGGCTACTCCTCCGACCTGCCAGCGATGTTCATGTACACCTTTACTTTCAGCCGCGGCCAGATGGGCCAGGGTTCGGCCAGCGCCATGCTGATGCTGGGCGCGATCCTCGCCATCCTGGTGCCGTACCTGTACTCCGAATTGCGGGGCAAACGTCAATGAGCATCTGTGTATGAATACTGCGATGGAAAAACCTCCGCTGACCTTCAGCCGTATTGCCATCTACGCCACGCTGATTCTGGCCGCCGCGATTTATCTGGTGCCGCTGGTGGTCATGTTGCTCACCAGCTTCAAGACACCGGACGACATCCGTACCGGCAACCTGTTGAGCCTGCCGGAAATGTTCACGGTCATCGGCTGGGTCAAGGCCTGGGGCGATGTGGGTGGCTACTTCTGGAACTCGGTGAAAATCACCGTGCCGGCCGTGGTGATCTCCACGTTCATCGGCGCCATGAACGGTTACGTGCTGTCGATGTGGAAGTTTCGTGGCTCACAGCTGTTCTTCGGCCTGTTGCTGTTCGGTTGCTTTCTGCCGTTCCAGACGGTCTTGCTGCCGGCTTCGTTCACCCTCGGCAAGATGGGCCTGGCCAACACCACGGTGGGTCTGGTGCTGGTCCACGTGGTCTACGGCCTGGCGTTCACCACGCTGTTCTTCCGTAACTATTACGTAAGCGTGCCGGATGCGCTGGTCAAGGCCGCGCGGCTGGATGGCGCGGGCTTTTTCACCATCTTCAACAAGATCCTGCTGCCGATGTCGGTCCCCATCGTGATGGTGTGCCTGATCTGGCAATTCACCCAGATCTGGAACGACTTCCTGTTCGGCGTGGTGTTCGCCAGTGGCGACGCGCAACCGATCACCGTGGCGCTGAACAACCTGGTCAACACCAGCACCGGAGTCAAGGAATACAACGTGGACATGGCTGCGGCGATGATCGCCGGGCTGCCGACGTTGCTGGTCTATGTACTGGCGGGCAAATATTTCCTGCGCGGCCTCACGGCCGGCGCGGTCAAGGGGTAAGACACATGGCAACTCTCGAACTGCGCAACGTCAACAAGACCTACGGTGCTGGCCTGCCGGATACGCTGAAAAACATCGAACTGAAGATCGATGACGGCGAATTTCTGATCCTGGTCGGGCCTTCGGGCTGCGGCAAGTCCACCTTGATGAACTGCATCGCGGGCCTTGAAAGCATCAGTGGCGGTGCCATTCTGGTGGATGACTCCGACATCAGCGCACAAAGCCCGAAAGACCGCGACATCGCCATGGTGTTTCAATCCTACGCGCTGTACCCGACCATGACCGTGCGGGAAAACATCTCGTTCGGCCTGAAAATCCGCAAAATGCCCCAGGCCGATATCGACACCGAGGTATCTCGCGTGGCAAAACTGTTGCAGATCGAGCACCTGCTCGATCGCAAGCCCGGGCAGATGTCCGGTGGCCAGCAGCAGCGTGTGGCCATGGGGCGCGCCCTGGCCCGGCGGCCGAAAATCTACCTGTTCGACGAGCCATTGTCCAACCTCGACGCCAAGCTGCGTGTCGAGATGCGCACCGAAATGAAACTGATGCACCAGCGCCTGAAGACGACTACGGTATACGTGACCCACGACCAGATCGAGGCCATGACCCTGGGGGACAAAGTGGCGGTCATGAAGGACGGTATCATCCAGCAGTTCGGCACGCCGAAGCAGATCTATAACGACCCCGCCAACCTGTTCGTGGCGAGCTTCATCGGTTCGCCGCCGATGAACTTTATCCCTTTGCGCCTGCAGCGCAAGGAAGGGCGTCTGGTGGCCCTGCTGGACAGCGGTCAGGCACGCTGCGAATTGCCTTTGGCCATGAGCGATGCCGGGCTTGAGGATCGGGAAGTGATCCTGGGCATCCGTCCGGAGCAGATCAATCTGGCCAGCGGGGTGGACACCGGCCAGCCGACACTGCGCGCCGATGTACAGATCATCGAGCCGACCGGTCCGGACACCCTGGTGTTCGTGACCCTGAATCAGACCAAAGTCTGCTGCCGAATGGCACCGGACGAAGCACCGCAGGTGGGCGAGAGCCTCAACCTGCAATTTGATCCCGCACGGGTGTTGCTGTTCGACGCCCAGACCGGGGAGCGCCTGGGCGTGGTGGGGAAGCCACAGACCCAGGCCCGTGGTGACAATGTGGCGCAATTCAAAGGACGTTGAATCGCGCTCTGCCAGACAGATTGGCGGTCCCTGGCATGACAGGGGCCGTGGATACTGTAGTAAGCGTCATATCAAAGTAGTTCGAAGCAGTACATAACAATAATTCGAGGATTCAAGGGATGAAACAGCAATTGAAGAAGCAAAAACCAACGGGCGCACGGCTGATCTGCCAACTGTCGGCGCTTGGCGCGCTGACTCTGGCAGCCAGCGCCTATGCAGCGCCTGAAACCAACGCCGAATTCGATGCCAGTCAATATGGCACGGGTGATTGGGGCGGCCTGCGCAAAGAGCTGTATGACAAAGGCTACGATTTCTCCCTGGAATACGTCGCTGAAGCGGCGAGCAACGTCAAGGGTGGCTACGACAACGACAAGACGGCCCGCTACAGCGACCAGTTCGCGTTCGGCCTGCAAATGGACCTGCAAAAGTTGCTGGGCTGGCATGACGCCGAGTTCAAGCTGGCGATCACTGAACGGAGTGGCCGCAACATCTCCAACGACCGCATTGGCGACCCGCGCACCGGCACATTGAGTTCGTCTCAAGAGGTGTATGGCCGTGGCCAGACCTGGCGTCTGACCCAGATGTGGTACAAGCAGAAGTATTTCGACGGCAAACTGGACATCAAGTTTGGCCGGTTCGGCGAAGGCGAAGACTTCAACAGCTTCCCTTGCGACTTCCAGAACTTGACCTTCTGCGGCTCGCAGGTCGGTAACTGGACAGGTGATGTCTGGTACAACTGGCCGGTCAGCCAGTGGGCCGCTCGCGTGAAATGGAACCTCAACCCCGAGCTGTTCGTACAGATCGGCGCCTACGAGCAGAACCCGTCGGAACTCGACCGTGGTAACGGCTTCAAGCTCAGTGGCAGCGGCACCAAAGGCACCATCATCCCGGTCGAAGTGGTCTGGTCGCCGACGGTCATGGGCTTGCCGGGTGAATACCGTGCCGGTTGGTACAAGAGCTCGGCCAACGCCGCCGACGTTTACGAAGGTGCTGATGGACAGCCACAGCCTATCTCGGGCGGTGACTTCAAGGAGCATTCCGAGAAACACGGCTGGTGGGTCGTTGCCCAGCAACAAGTCACCACGCACAACGGCGACGCCAGCCGTGGTCTGAACGTGTTCGCCCAGGCGACCGGTCATGCCAAGGACACCAACAACATTCAGGACTACCAGTCGGTAGGTATCGTGTACCGCGGCCCGTTCGACGCGCGGACCAAGGATGACCTGGGTATTGCTGTGGGCCGTATCCACGTCAACGACCGCCTGACCGACCGGGAGAAGCTGGAGAACGATCTCAGCGGCATCAGCGACTACGACAATCCAGGCTACGTGCCGGTGCAGAAGACCGAGTACAACGCCGAGATCTACTACGGCTTCCATATCACCAACTGGCTGACCCTGCGGCCGAACCTGCAGTACATCAAGAACCCGGGTGGCGTCGATCAAGTGGACAACGCGATTGTTGCCGGCCTGAAACTGCAATCCAAATTCTGATTTGATGTGTGCGCTTTGCGGACGGCCTCGGCCGTCCGCTTTTTTTTGCCCGGAATTTGGCCTGGGCATGGTCGCAGAGCCCTGTGGGAGCAGGCCTTGGCCGCGATGCAGGCAACGCGGTCTGTCGGTAATTGCGCGGTGATGCCATTGCGCCCGAGGGAGGTTCCCACCCAGACTCTTGAGGATCAGCTCAACTCATCATCCAACGGATAACGACTGGCATTCAGGCTTTCCTTGATCTTGCGAAGGTGCGGCTGGAAGTCCACGCCGCGACGAAGGGTCATGCCAGTGGCCAAAACATCGAGTACGGTTAACTGGATGATTCTGGAAGTCATGGGCATGTAAATATCCGTGTCTTCTGGCAGCGGTATGTTGAGGCTCAACGAACTGGCTCGGGCCAGGGGCGAGTCGGCAGCGGTCAGGCCGAGCACCGATGCACCGTTTTCCCGGGCCAGCTTCGCCACCTCCACCAGCTCGCGGGTGCGGCCGGTGTAGGAGATAATGACGAATAGCTCGCCGGTGTGGGCCACCGAGGCCAGCATGCGCTGCATAAGGACGTCAGCATGGGCCGACACCGCCAGGTTGAAGCGAAAAAACTTGTGTTGGGCATCCAAGGCCACCGGTGCCGATGCGCCGAGGCCGAAGAAGTGGATCTGGCGTGCCTGTATCAACAGGTCGACGGCGCGGCTGACGAGCTGCGGATCCAGTGCCTGGCAGGCGCTGTCCAATGAGGCAATGGCACTGCCGAAGATCTTGCGGGTGTAGGCAGCCGGGTCATCGTCGGCTTCGACCGCACGGCTGACATAGGCAGCACCGCTGGCCAGGCTCTGGGCCAGTTGCAGTTTGAGTTCGGGGTAGCCGCTGACGCCGAAGGAGCGGCAAAAGCGGTTGACCGTGGGCTCACTGACCTTGGCGGCCTGTGCCAGTGCGGCAATGCTGAAGCGGGTGGCCAACTGAGGGTTTTGCAGGATGACTTCAGCGACTTTGCGCTCAGCCTTGTTCAGTTCATCAAGCCGTCCCTGGATTTGTTCCAGCAGGTTTCGCACGCGGTCCATGGTGAGTCCTAGGTAAACAACCGGTTGTTTCGTGAGGTGGACTATCGTACTGAGGGCAGGGGAGCTGCACCACCCGAATCTGCCTTTCGGGTCAAATGTTGTGATTATTACTACATTTACCCTTGAATCGTGCCGTGAAAAACGGTATTTCTACCCCAACTTGATAAAAGAACAAACATCATGCCATCGATTTCCACCGAACCCTGCACCTTTGCCCTGTTCGGCGCATTGGGTGACCTGGCGCTGCGAAAACTGTTCCCGGCCCTCTATCAGCTTGATCGAGCCGGCCTGGTGCATGAAAACTCCCGCATTCTGGCCCTTGCCCGTGAAGCCGGTACGGTGCAGGAACACCTGGCGAACATCGAAGAGCACCTGCGTAAATACGTCAATGACACTCAGTTGGAGCCAGAGCACGTCGACCGGTTCCTGGCGCGGTTGAGCTATGTGCATGTGGATTTCCTCCGTCCGGAGGACTACCACACCCTCGCCGAAGTGGTGGGCGATGCCGAGTTGATGATTGCCTACTTCGCCACCCCGGCGGCGGTCTATGGCGCCATCTGCGAGAACCTGGCACGGGCCGGTCTGGTGGAGCGTACCCGCGCGGTGCTGGAAAAACCCATTGGCCACTCGCTTGAGTCGTCGCGGCGGGTCAACGCTGCCGTGGCGCAGTTCTTCCCGGAGAACCGCGTCTACCGGATCGACCATTACCTGGGCAAGGAGACGGTGCAGAACCTTATTGCCCTGCGCTTCGCCAACAGTCTGTTCGAAACTCAGTGGAACCAGAACTACATCTCCCACGTGGAAATCACTGTGGCCGAGAAGGTCGGGATCGAGGGTCGCTGGGGCTATTTCGATCAGGCCGGGCAACTGCGTGACATGATTCAGAACCATTTGCTTCAGCTGTTGTGCCTGATCGCCATGGACCCGCCTGCCGATCTGTCGGCTGACAGCATCCGTGACGAGAAGGTCAAGGTGCTCAAGGCGCTGGCGCCATTCTCGGCCGAGAGCCTGCACCAGCAAGTGGTTCGCGGCCAGTACATTGCCGGCTACAGCGAAGGCCGCCCGGTGCCTGGTTACCTGGAGGAAGAAAACTCCAACACCCAGAGCGATACCGAAACCTTCGTGGCCCTGCGTGCGGACATCCGCAACTGGCGCTGGGCCGGTGTGCCGTTCTATCTGCGGACCGGCAAGCGCATGCCGCAAAAGCTGTCGCAGATCGTCATCCACTTCAAAGAGCCGCCGCACTACATCTTCGCCCCCGAGCAGCGCATGCAGATCAGCAATAAACTGATCATTCGCCTGCAACCGGACGAAGGTATCTCCCTGCGGGTGATGACCAAGGACCAGGGGCTGGACAAGGGCATGCAACTGCGCAGCGGCCCGCTGCAATTGAATTTCTCGGATACCTATCGCAGTGCGCGGATTCCCGACGCCTACGAGCGGTTGTTGCTGGAAGTGATGCAGGGCAATCAAAACCTGTTTGTCCGCGAAGATGAAATTGAATATGCGTGGAAGTGGTGCGATCAGCTGATCGCCGGTTGGAAGAAGTCCGGTGATGCGCCCAAGCCGTACGCGGCGGGTTCGTGGGGGCCGATGAGCTCTATCGCACTGATTACCCGCGATGGGAGGTCATGGTATGGCGATATCTGATTTGCAACTGCCCGTCGGCGTTCGCGCGCACGACTTTGTCAGCCCCGCTCTGGTGGCCGAAGCCTTGGCAGGCAAGGTGGCCGAACAGCTGCGTACAGCCATCGAGTCGCGGGGCGTGGCCTCGTTGGTGGTGTCCGGCGGCCGCAGCCCGGTGATGTTCCTGCAGTGCCTCGCGCGCCAGACGCTGGATTGGTCGCGTGTGGCCATCAGCCTGGCCGATGAGCGCTGGGTGCCCATCGAGCACGTCGACAGCAACGCCGGTCTGCTCAAGCGTTACTTGCTGGTCGGCCCTGTGGCCAAGGCCCATTTCATAGGTTTGTACCAGACCACTGTGACTCAGGGAGAAGCGGCGCAGCGCGCTGACGAGGCCTTGGCCGAACTGCCACCCATCGACGTGCTCGTATTGGGCATGGGCGACGATGGCCACACGGCTTCGCTGTTCCCCAACAGCCCGAATCTGGCTGAGGCGTTGGCTGTCGACAGCCCGCGTCGCTGCCTGCCGATGCTGGCACCGACTGTGCCCCATCAGCGTTTGACCATGAGCCGTGCCTTGCTGGCCAGCGCACGCTTCCCGGTGCTGTCGATTTCGGGCGCCGGCAAACTGGCAACATTGCGTGAAGCACTGGCCGGTGACGATATCGCCGCCATGCCTGTGCGAGCCTTTTTACATTCTCCGTTGGATATTTATTGGTGCCCATGAGCCAAGGATCAGCCGCTATGACGACCTCCGAACAACAACAGCTGGCGCAAAGCCGCATGGCGGACAAGATCGCCCAGATCGATGCCCTCGCGGCGCGCGCCCGGATCCTGCCGGTGATCACCATCGCCCGCGAAGAAGACATCCTGCCCCTGGCAGATGCCCTCGCGGCCGGCGGTCTGACCGCGCTGGAGGTTACCCTGCGTTCGCCGTTGGGCCTCAAGGCCATTCAGGTGCTGCGCGAGCAACGCCCTGAGTTGATCGTGGGCTCCGGGACCGTCCTCGACCGGCAGATGCTGGCCGCCACCGAAGCCGCCGGTTCGCAGTTCACGGTGACGCCCGGGGTGACCCAGGACATGTTGCAAGCCGGCGTCGACAGTCCACTGCCAATGTTGCCCGGTATCAGCAGCCCATCGGAGCTGATGATGGGCTATTCCCTGGGCTACCGCCGTTTCAAGCTGTTCCCGGCTGAAGTCAGCGGTGGTGTGGCCGCCATCAAGGCCTTTGCCGGCCCGTTTGGCGAGGTGCGTTTCTGCCCCACCGGCGGCGTCGGTCCCGGCAACATCAAAAACTATATGGAGCAGCCCAATGTGATGTGTGTGGGCGGCTCGTGGATGCTTGACAGTGCCTGGATCAAGAACCGTGACTGGGCACGGATTCAGGAAGTCAGCGCGCAAGCGTTGGCGCTGCTGGACTGACCCTGAGTTGAGCCATGCGGCTTCGAAGAAGGGCATGCCTGCCGGGCATGCCCTTTTTTATGCCGGTTCAATCTTCATGAGGTGCACGAGCCGCTGCGATGCTTGGCCCGCAACGGCACCAGCAGGTCACTCAGGCCGTTATGGTCGACCTCATGCATCAGTGCCAGCAATCCGCCCAACTCGCCCTTGGGGAAGCCCTGGCGCGCAAACCAGTTCAAATAATGCCCTGGCAGATCAGCGATCACGCGACCTTTGTACTTGCCGTAGGGCATTTCCCGGGTGACCAGCAGTTCAAGATGTTGTGGGTTCATTTAGTGCGCCAATAGAACGGGTCAGGGGTAAATGAGAAAGGATTGCATTCTGCATGCAGGCCTTTAGCTATATCATGCATTAAGCGGGATGCCGAAATATGTGATAATTAGTAACCTTATGTTTTTTATTGATATTTCCTCAAAAAGAAATGTGGCACGAACGCTGCTCTATTCCTATCAGGCACCTCACATAAGGAATCGACAACATGACTGCTACCAATAAAGAAGTGATCTCGGTACTGAACGATCTGATCGAGACCAGCAAAGACGGTGAGAAAGGATTTGCCGCCTGCGCCAAGGACGTCAAGAACGTCGAACTCAAACAAGTCTTTACCAAACATGCCCAAGAGTGCGCTCAGGCCGCCAATGAGTTGCAGACCGAAGTGGTGTCGCTGGGTGGCAAGCCAGAAGACTCCACCAGTGTCAGTGCCGATCTGCACCGTTTCTGGGTCGACATCAAGTCCTCGGTTACCGGCAAAAGTGAAGAGGCGATTCTCAACGAAGCCGAGCGCGGTGAGGACCATGCCAAGGCGGTCTACGAGAAAGCGCTGAAAAAAGACCTGCCGTCCAACGTGCGTTCTATCGTCGAGCGTCAGTATCACGGTGTACAGCGCAATCATGACCAGGTAAAGGCTTTACGCAACATCGCCCGCGCCAGCTAAGGTTGCCGCTGTAACGATAACGCCAGCTTGTCTGGCGTTTTTTTATGCCTCGATCCTGACATCCGCATAGCTGACCTGGTTACGGCCGCGATGCTTGGCCTGGTAAAGCGCGATGTCGGCTTCATTGAGCAGGGCGACGAGGGTGCGGCCGGCACGGATGCGTTGGGAGCCGATGCCAATGCTGACAGTGATGGGGCGCTGGTCGTTGGCGAAAGGCGGCTGCTGCTCGACGGCCCTGCGGATCGTCTCGGCCAGGCTTACGGCACCCTGAAGCGCAGTGTCGGGCAGTATCACCAGAAATTCTTCACCGCCATAGCGCGCCGCGCTATCGGCGGGCCGCCGGATGCTCGAATGGATGGCTGCGGCCACATTGCGCAGCGCTTCGTCGCCACCCTGATGACCATGGCGTTCATTGAATGCACGGAAATGGTCGACATCGATCATCAGAATCGACAACCACTGGTCCTGCCGCAGGGCCCGGGCCCATTCCTTGTTCAGCGCCTGGTCAAGGCTGCGGCGGTTGGCGAGGCCCGTCAGACTGTCGGTCGCCGCCAGCGCTGCCAGCTCGGCCTCGGCATGGCGGCGCAGGCGCAGCTCGCGCATCAGCATCACGGTCAGCCAGAAAATGCCCAGGCACAGCAGCCCGGTGGCGCTGCCCACCAGCAAGGCGGTCCGCCGCCAAGGCGCGCATACGGTGTCGGTGGACATGGCCACGGTGATGATCAGGGGCAGATCGCCGACCCGGCTGAAGGTATACAGGCGTTCGATCTGATCCTGGCTGGACAAGGCCTTGAAGCTGCCGCTGGTTTCGCGCAGGAACCGTTGGAAGTTGGGCCGATGACTGAGGTCCTGGCCGACCAGTGCCCGCCCGGGCAGCTCCGGTTGCCGTGCCAGCACAATGCCGTTCAGGCTGAGCAGGCTGACGTTGCTGTTCGCGCCCAGGTCCAGGCTTTTGAACAGTTCGTCGAAGTAGGCCAGGCGCAAGGCCCCGGACGCCACGCCGAGAAATTCACCGGTCGGTGACGAAATGCGCTGGCTGAAGCTCACGCACCAGCCCAGGTGGCCCAGCCTGTCCTTGAAGGGCGGGCTGATGACCACGGCGGGGCTGGGGTCGCGACGATGGGCGACGAACGTCGGATCGGTGGCAAAGTTGTGGTGACGCGGGACATCGCTGACCGAGTCAGCGCGCACATCGCCTGCCGCGTCGACCCACAGCAGATCGCCGCGAAACGGTGCGGTGATGGCTCTGTCAAACAGCGTCTGGCGTTGCAGGGACGGCGGGATTTTGCCGAATTCGGAGTCTCGCACGGCCGCAATGATGCCTTCAAGCGCGGTGTCGTAGAGTCCGGCATTGCGCAACACCTCGGTCTGGATCAACTGAATCACGTTGTTGGCCGAGCGGATGGCGGACGCTTCATCATCTGCGCGCTCACGGATCAGCAGGAAGGTGACAATGGTGACGATTGTCAGGGTGGCCAGGGCGCTGGCAAAGATCAGGACCCATTCCGGGCGCCTGGATATCAAGGTGGAGCGCGAAATGGAAGGGCGCAGGTTCATGGTCCGGTCATCGAAGCTGAAAGAAAATGCCGGTCTTTCCAATGACGTGATGCCAAGCATACGCTTTTTGACGGGACTCGCCGCAGGAGGGAAGCTCGCTGGGGGGCGGCGCTATTTTAGAAGCGTGCAGTCCCTGAGACAAGGGGTCGCAGGCTGACACGGATCAAGCAGAATGGATATCTGGATAAACGGTTGGATCCGAGAAAGCTGTTGCAATACAAGGCATTGTCACCAAGTGGTGACAGACCACCCATTGCGGGCGGCCTGCCGATTCAAACAACCGTTAGAAAATATTGATCGGGTAGTCCACGATCACACGGTATTCGTCCTGGTTGTGGTCGACGTTCTCGTTGTAACCGCCGCTTGCACGGTTGGCTGCCCAACGCAGGCGTACCGACATGTCTTTGACCGGACCGTGCTGTACCACATATTTGATGTCCAGGTCGCGTTCCCAGTGCATGGCGTTCTTGCCGTCAGCAGTGTAGTAGTAGCCGTAGGCCGGGCTGTCGGCATTAGCCTTGGTCAGGTCCAGGGTACCGCGGGTGTACGAAATCGCCGACGTCAGGCCGGGGAAGCCCAGGTTGGTGAAATCATAGCCGTACAGCGCTTTCCAGGATTTCTCGCCCGGGCCGTTGAAGTCAGACCATTCCTGGGAGTTGTCGAGGTCGATGCTGTCGCCGTCGAGGATGTAGTCGAACGGCGTGTTGCCATTGACCTTCTGCATCGACAGACCGAAGGTGTTCATGCCTACGGCCACGTTGAAGTGGACGCTGTAGGTGTTGTTGTCGATGCTGCCCAGCAGCGAGCGACCCGAGTTGTTGGTGCGGTAGTAGTTGATGCCAGGGTTCAAGCTGATCAGGTCGTTGACCGCGTAGGTGTAGTCCACGCTGGCGAAGTACTGGTCCCACATGTCCTTGAGCTGAGCGCCATAGAGCTTGGTTGCCAGGCCCGGCAGCGGTTTCCAGCTGGCACCGGCCCAGGTGATTTTCTTGGCAGTGGCATCGTTCGCCTGGTAGTAGCTGGAGATGCGTTGGTTGCCATCCTGGTTGTACAGCTTGGTAAACGAGGCTGTACCGCCTTCCAGGGTCAGGTTCTTGATGCTGTTGTTGGTCAGGCTGGCGCCCTGGAACGTCATCGGCAACAGACGGGTGGTGCCACCGGCGACCACCGGGTTGTCGAGGAACAGGTCACCCACGCGCAAGACCGTGTCGAAGGCTTTGACCTTCAGTGTGCCGCCCAGTGAGCCGAAGGTAGTCGGCGCACTGCCATGACGGTCGTTAGGATCGTTGGTCCCCGATTCCGGCAGAATGGAGGTGCCCGACGTACCGGCGCCGCCATCGAGCTTGAGGCCCCCCATGGCGTCGATGTCGAGACCAAAACCTACAGTGCCTTGGGTGTAGCCGGACTCGAAGCGCATCGAGGCGCCTTGGGCCCATTCGGCTTCCAGGTTACCGGCGGTACCATGCACATCATGGTTGTCATGGTTGTAGTAGTAGTTGCGCAGATCGAGACTCAGATGCGACCCCGCGATGAACCCATCGGTCGAACTGCTGGTGGTGTCATCGGCCTGTGCTGCGGTGGCCATCGTTGCGGCGATGGCGATGAACAGAGGACTGAAACTTGAAACTTTCTTCATCGATTTTCGGCTCTTCTTCAGTGAGGGCAGAGGCTATTTTTATGCCAGTGATATGGCCTGGCTTATCTTTATTTTCATGAATGCCGGTGTACACAAAAAAAAGCCGCTGGGGGCAGCGGCCTAAGCATTCGTCAAGCGGAGCGCACTAAACGAAATTCGGTGAATCCAATTCTCAGTCCTGCGGTGGATCAACTATGGTTCTGCGAATCGTGCTTCTGTTGCAGCGACGCGGCTTGCTGGGTCTTCAGGGCGTCCTGACGGGCGGCCACTTCCTGACGAACTTCCAGGGCCTGCTGGTGGGCTTCGGTCTGCGCGACAAAGGCGGGAGACTCTTCTGCCATGGCCAGTGGGGCCAACATCAACGAGCTGACGACAACAGCGGTGGCGATGCTCAGGGAGCGGAACATATATAGTAACCTTCTTGCCGATGGCAAGTGTTATTCGATCGAGGTCACCTCGTTATTGAAGTGACGCAGTTAAACTACGATCTCAGGTTACTCAGTCTCGCCTTCAGGGACAGTGAACAATATTTGAGTAAGTAAATCATGTGTTAGTTATTGAAATTTCTGTTAGTTACTGAAGTTTCTGTTAAGTAATATCTTTCATGTTCGCTGAAAGGCCCGTGATTGCGGGCCTGCGTGGGGTTGTCGAGGGGGGCTGGGCAGGCTCGCTGATGGCAAAAAAAAGCGAACCTCACGACGAATCAAGGGTCTTCACGCCTTCGTTCAAGACTTTTGTGCAGGCTCCGGTGCCTGTCGAGGAGGTGCTGGTCTACCTTTTCAAGCCTTGAGCGGCCACCGTTCTCGCTGCTTTTATCAGGCATTCGGTCAGCTCGGGCGAGGAGAATTTGGTCAGGACCGCGTTGGCGCCCGCATCGGTGGCCTTCTGCGAGTTCATGGCGCTGTCCAGCGAGGTATGCAGCAGGATGTAGAGGTGCTGGTAGTCCGGGGTTTCGCGCAAGGTGCGGGTGAGGGCGAAACCATCCATTTCCGACATTTCGATGTCGGACACCAATACGTTGATCTGCGCCGGCGTGCCTTGCAATTCCAGCAGCACATCAATGGCCTCGCGGGCGCTCTTGGCGGTGTGGCACTCCACGCCCAGGTTGCGCAGGGTCAATATCGATTGCTGCAACGCCACCTGGCTGTCATCGACCACCAGGATCCGCGCGCCGGCCAGCAGCTCGGCGTGTTCGCGTGGCAGCGCAGCCAATTCGGCCTTGATGCGGGTCGGGGCGATGCCGTGGATGACCTTCTCGATGTCCAGCACCTGCACCAGTGTGCCGTCGACCTGGGTGACACCGGTGATGAACGACTTGCCGCCCGAGGCGAAGGGCGGCGGACGGATATCCGTGGTCAGGCAGTGCACGATGCGGCTCACGCCTTGCACGTGCAGCCCCTGCTTGGAGCGGCTGACATCAGTGACGATCAGGCAGCCGTTCTCGGGGTGTTCCAGTGGCCGCTCGCCAATGGCTCGGCTCAGGTCGATGACCGACAGCGCTTCGCCCCGCAAGGTGGCCACGCCTTTGACGTGAGGGTGTGATTCCGGCAGGCGCGTGAGGGGAGGGCAGGGGATGATTTCGCTGACCTTCAACAGGTTGATCGCCATCAGCTTGCCGCTGCGCAGGGTGAACAGCAGCAGGGAGAGTGAATCGGCTCGGGCATTCCTGGACATCATGGAAACCTTATGGTGTGACCGGTGGATGAACGTTTACCGGTGGCGTGCATGGGTTATCGACGGCAGGCGGCGCTGCTTGAGTTCTATCTTGCAACAGGGTGTTAATCGCGCAGTAATCCGGCGGCTTTTTACTGCTTGGCTGAAACACATTGGGGGGTGGCAGCGTGTAGACTGGCCGCCCTGAAAATCAGCGTGTCCTGGTGCCTCTCGATCGGGTGGCCCACAGACAACCTCTTGGGATAAGCAATGAGCAACGACAACGCGCAACTGGCTCGTGAAAAACGCTTCCTGGTCCTGCTGGGCATCATCTGTCTGGCCATGATAGGAGGCGCCTTGTATTTGCAGGTGGTACTCAACGAAGCGCCATGCCCCCTGTGCATCCTGCAACGCTACGGTTTCCTGTTGATCGCCATTTTCGCGTTTGCCGGTGCGGCCATGCGAGGTCGTACCGCCCTGACCCTGTGCGAGGGACTGGTAGTGCTCAGCGCCATCGGCGGCATGGTGGCAGCGGCCAATCACGCCTGGGTCCTGGCTCATCCAACCTCCAGTTGCGGCGTCGACGTGCTGCAACCCATTGTCGATGGGCTACCGCTTGCCACACTGCTGCCTTCGGTGTTTTCGGTGCAGGGTTTCTGCGTGACCCCTTACCCGCCGATCCTGGGATTGTCACTGCCGCAATGGGCGCTGGTGGCTTTCGTGCTGACCACAGTGCTGGTCCCGGTAGGGGTCTGGCGCAACCGCAGACCCTCGCGGCAGTGGTAACAATTATTCTTCATGTGCGTGCCAATGACGGGGGGTGCGACAATCTTCCGATTGACGGGCATGACCGCCTGTCTGCTGGCCACAAGCCTTATTCTGCAAGGCTTTTAGTCGGCGTCCCAGGGGTGCGACATCATGTCGCAAGCTATTGAATTCAGGCGGTATTGTTGCATAATGCGGGAATAACTGTTGTTGAAGTAGCCATAGTTTTTGCAGGGTCACCTCACTACAATCGCGGCAATTCGTCTCAGTTGGCGATTGCCCAGCTGGGGTGCCGAGCCGCTCTACGGCGCACTCGGCAGACTCGCGAAGCCGTCTTGGCGTTCCTGTCCCGCACCTTGCGGTAACACCTTGGAACCCGACGGAATGCGTCTGAAAACAGGCTGTTTTTCCTCGCGTCAACTAGCCTGCGAAGTCATAAGAAGAAAGTACTGCGTCACACAGGTCTGCCCCCCAGTAGCTGCTGACTCCGAGGCAAACCCGTATTCAAATCCGATAAATGCTGGCGCTTGGCAGGTCGAAGTGTTGGCTATCAAAACACAATTGCATTGAAGCAAGCTGCTCTAGAGGTCGTGAGATGAGTAAAAAGCGTTACCCCAGACTGTTTGGCATACTGCCCTTTTTAGGCATGCTTTTTCTCGGTGGGTGCAATTGGACTCTCCTCGACCCGAAAGGGCAGGTGGGCATCGACGAGAGAAACCTTATCTACATTTCGACCGCGCTGATGCTGCTGGTGGTGGTCCCCGTGATCATCATGGCGTTCGTGTTCGCATGGAAATATCGTGCCTCCAACAAAGACGCTGACTACCAGCCCGAGTGGGCTCACTCCACCAAGATCGAAGTCGTGGTCTGGGGTATCCCGCTGCTGATCATCATCGCGCTGGGTTGGTTGACCTGGGTGTCGAGCCACCACCTGGACCCTTACCGTCCGCTGGATTCCGACGTCAAGCCGATCACCATTGAAGTGGTGTCGCTCGACTGGAAATGGCTGTTCATCTACCCGGACCAAGGCATCGCCACGGTCAACAAGGTCGTATTCCCGGCCAACACGCCAGTGCGGTTCCTGATCACGTCCGACTCGGTGATGAACTCGTTCTTCATCCCGGCACTCGGCGGCCAGATCTACGCCATGGCCGGCATGCAAACCCAGCTGCACCTGATCGCCAACGAAAACGGCGAGTTCGACGGTATTTCCGCGAACTACAGCGGCGCAGGTTTCAGCGGCATGAAGTTCAAAGCAGTGGCCACCTCTCAGGCTGATTTCAACGCCTGGGTCAGTGATGTCAAAGGCGCACCTAAACAGCTGGATTCAGCTGAATACGCGGCCTTGCTCAAACCTAGCGAGAGAAACCCTGTCGAGTTGTACTCCTCGTATCAGCCGAATCTGTTCCAGATCATCCTTGATAAATATGAAGGCATGGGCGGGAAAGGCATGAAACACGAGGAAAAAGGCATGGCCTCGATGGAAGGGATGGACATGGGCAAGCATTCAGCTGCTGGGGCAGAGGAGTAAGAGATGTTCGGTAAATTAACACTGGAAGCGATACCGTATCACGTACCAATCGTGATGGTGACGCTGGCCGTCGTTGCGCTACTGGGGGCGACAATCCTCGGGCTGATCACGTATCACAAGAAGTGGACCTACCTGTGGACCGAGTGGTTGACCACCGTCGACCACAAGCGTATTGGCGTCATGTACATCCTGGTCGCTGTCGTCATGCTGCTCCGTGGTTTTGCCGACGCCATCATGATGCGTACGCAGTTGGCGGTTGCCACCGGGGGCAACGAAGGTTTCCTGCCGCCGGAGCACTATGACCAGATCTTCACCGCTCACGGTGTGATCATGATCATCTTCATGGCCATGCCATTCATGATCGGCCTGATGAACATCGTCGTTCCTCTGCAGATCGGTGCGCGTGACGTGGCCTTCCCGTTCCTGAACTCGGTCAGCTTCTGGCTGTTCGTGGTCGGCGTGCTGCTGGTCAACATCTCCCTGGGTGTCGGCGAATTCGCCAAGACCGGCTGGGTCGCGTATCCACCGTTGGCGGGGCTGCAATACAGCCCGGGCGTTGGTGTCGACTACTACATCTGGTCACTGCAGATATCCGGTCTGGGTACCTTGCTGACGGGCGTGAACTTCGTCGTCACCATCCTCAAGATGCGTGCCCCTGGCATGACCTTGATGAAAATGCCGGTGTTCACCTGGAACTGCCTGTGCACTGCGATCCTGATCGCTGCCGCATTCCCGATCCTGACTGCTGTACTGGCCATGCTGACGCTTGACCGTTATCTGGGCTTCCACTTCTTCACCAACGAGCTTGGTGGGAACCCGATGATGTACGTCAACCTGTTCTGGGCCTGGGGTCACCCCGAGGTGTATATCCTTATCCTGCCGGCGTTCGGCGTGTTCTCGGAAGTCACCTCGACGTTCGCCAAGAAGCGCCTGTTCGGTTATGTCTCGCTGGTCTACGCAACAATCGCCATTACCGTCCTGTCGTTCGTGGTATGGCTGCACCACTTCTTCACCATGGGCTCGGGTGCCAACGTCAACGCCTTCTTCGGCATCATGACGATGATCATTGCGATTCCCACCGGCGTTAAGATCTTCACCTGGCTGTTCACGCTGTATCGCGGTCGCATCGAGTTCACGGTTCCGATGTTGTGGACCATGGGCTTCATCGTCACCTTCAGCATCGGCGGCATGACCGGCGTACTGCTGGCGGTACCGGGTGCCGACTTCGTGCTGCACAACAGCCTGTTCCTGATCGCTCACTTCCACAACGTGATCATTGGCGGTGCTGTGTTCGGTTACCTGGCAGGCTTCGCCTTCTGGTTCCCGAAAGCGTTCGGCTTCAAGCTCAACGAGCGTCTGGGCAAGTACTCCTTCTGGTGCTGGCTGGTCGGCTTCTACCTGGCCTTCATGCCGCTGTACGCACTGGGCTTCATGGGCATGACCCGTCGCCTGAACCACACCGATAACCCGGAGTGGACCCCTTGGCTGTACGCCGCATGGGTCGGTGCACTGTTCGTGGCCGCCGGTATCTTCTTTCAACTGCTGCAACTGTACGTCTCGATCCGCGACCGTGCGAAGAACCCGGATATCTCGGGCGACCCATGGGATGGCCGTACGCTGGAATGGTCGACTTCGTCGCCACCACCGTTCTACAACTTCGCCGAGCAACCTGTGGTTTCCGACCTGGACGCTTACTGGGGCATGAAAGAGCGTGGCGATGCCACGACCAAGAAAGCCGACTACAAGCAGATCCACATGCCACGCAATACCGGCATGGGCGTCATCATGGGTTTCTTCGCCCTTATCCTCGGTTTCTCGATGATCTGGCATATCTGGTGGGCTGCAGTCATTGGCCTGGCGGGCATGGTTATTTCGCTGATCGTGCGCAGCTACGATGATGACATCGACTACTACGTACCAGCTGAAGAAGTGGCACGAATCGAAGGCGAGCATCGGGCTAAATTGGCTAACGCCGCACGTCTGAACTCCTCGGTGGGGAAGGCTTAAACAATGTCCAACGCAATTCTCAATTCAGAAGTGGCTCACGAGCACGAGCACGGTCATGACGACCACCATGACGCCGGCGGCATGACTGTCTTCGGCTTCTGGATCTACCTGATGACCGACTGCATCCTGTTTGCGTCGATGTTCGCAGGTTATGCCGTACTGGTGGATAACGTGGCCGGCGGTGTGTCGGGCAAGGACATCTTCGAACTGCCGTATGTACTGGGCGAAACCGCGCTGCTGCTGTTCAGCTCGATCACCTACGGCTTTGCGATGCTGGCTCTGCACGCGGGTAATAAAAAGGGCGTGGTCACCTGGTTGGCGATCACCTTCCTCTTCGGTGCCGGCTTCATCGGCATGGAAGTCAACGAGTTTCACCATCTGATCGTAGAAGGTCACGGCCCGCAAACCAGCGGCTTCCTGACCGGCTTCTTCAGCCTGGTGGGTACTCACGGTCTGCACGTCACCAGCGGTCTGATCTGGATGGCTGTTCTGATCGCCCAGGTCTCCAAGAAAGGCCTGACCGCGACCAACGCCACCCGCATGAGCTGCCTGAGCCTGTTCTGGCACTTCCTGGACGTGGTCTGGATCTGCGTGTTCACCGTTGTCTACCTGATGGGGACCATTTAAATGGCTAACAGTCATACAACTGCCGCAGGTAGCAGCCACGGTAGCTACAAGTCGTACATGATCGGTTTCGTCCTTTCCATCATTCTGACCGCGATTCCATTCGGCCTGGTGATGTTCCCGACGATGTCCCGTGAAGCAACCCTCTGGATCGTGGTGATCTTTGCAGTGATCCAGGTGCTGGTGCACCTGGTCTACTTCCTGCACCTGGACCGCACTTCAGAGCAACGCTGGAACGTGATTGCCTTCGTCTTCTCGGCGTTGATCATCGCGTTCCTGGTCGGCCTGTCGCTGTGGATCATGTTCAGCATCCATCACTTCATGATGGCGAAGTAGGAACCCCAATGTCCGTTAAGCACTTTATCCAAATCACCAAACCGGGGATCATTTTCGGTAACGTGCTTTCTGTGGCGGGCGGCTTCTTTCTGGCCTCGCAAGGAACCGTCAACTATTGGCTGTTCCTGGCTACAGTGATTGGCACTTCATTGGTGGTGGCGTCCGGTTGTGCGTTCAACAACTGCATCGACCGCGACATCGACGTGAAAATGGAGCGTACCAAGAACCGTGTGCTGGTCCAGGGGCTGATCCCGACGTGGGTCGCCCTGGCCTATGCCACGCTTTTGGGCGTCGCCGGCCTCACAATGCTTTACAAGATCGCCAATCCGATTGCGGCGCTGTTCGGCCTGATCGGTTTCGTGATCTACGTGGTGCTGTACAGCCTGTATCTCAAGCGCAAGTCGGTGCATGGCACACTGGTCGGCAGTCTTTCCGGAGCCATGCCGCCAGTCATCGGTTACGTCGCGGTCAGCGGTCATTTCGACCTCGCAGCCCTGACGTTGCTGGTCATGTTCAGCTTGTGGCAGATGCCGCATTCCTACGCCATTGCGATCTTCCGCTTTAACGATTATCTGGCAGCATCGATTCCGGTGTTGCCAGTGAAGCGCGGGATTGTCGTGGCCAAGAAGCACATTCTGCTCTACATCCTGGCGTTCGTTCTGGCGACGCTGATGTTGACGGTGGGCGGTTATGCCGGCATGAGCTATCTCGCAGTTGCCGCAGCCATGGGCATGTACTGGTTGTACATGGCCTGGACGGGTTACAAGGCCGTGGATGACAAGGTCTGGGCACGCAAGCTGTTTGTGTTCTCGATTTTCACCATTACCGCCTTGAGCGTGATGATGTCGCTGGACTTCAAGGTGCCGTCGGAGCTGTTGCTTACCTACGCACACTGATGGCGGTGCCACGGCTTTCGAGCCTCAAGAAAACCCCGGGGTCGCATACACCTCGGGGTTTTTTTTCGTGTGGAAAATTTCTGGACAAAGGCGTCGACGAGCCCTTATCTTCCTCAAGCGCCACCACAGTGGCCAGCGTCGCTCGGACGGTTCCGGGCGCTTACGTCTTCGAGGAAATCATGTCCGAACCCCGTTCGCCGCGCCGCTTTGCGCGCATAGATCGTCTCCCCCCTTACGTTTTCAATATCACTGCCGAGCTGAAGATGGCTGCACGCCGTCGTGGCGAGGACATCATCGACTTGAGCATGGGCAACCCCGACGGGCCGACGCCGCCGCACATCGTTGAAAAATTGGTCAGCGTCGCCCAGCGCGAAGATACCCACGGTTATTCCACCTCCCGTGGCATCCCGCGCCTGCGTCGAGCGATCTCCCGCTGGTACGCCGACCGCTACCACGTCGAGATAGACCCGGAAAGCGAAGCCATCGTCACCATCGGCTCCAAGGAGGGCCTGGCACACTTGATGCTGGCGACGCTGGATCAGGGCGACACGGTGTTGGTGCCAAACCCCAGCTACCCGATCCACATTTACGGTGCCGTGATTGCCGGCGCCCAGGTGCGATCGGTGCCGTTGGTGCCGGGCGTGGATTTCTTCGCCGAGCTGGAGCGGGCGATCCGCGAAGCCATTCCAAAGCCGAAGATGATGATCCTGGGTTTCCCGTCCAACCCCACCGCGCAGTGTGTGGAGCTTGATTTCTTCGAGCGTGTGGTAGCTCTGGCCAAGCGTTATGACGTGTTAGTGGTGCATGACCTGGCCTATGCCGACATCGTCTATGACGGCTGGAAAGCGCCTTCGATCATGCAGGTCCCCGGGGCCAAAGACATTGCGGTGGAGTTCTTCACCCTGTCCAAGAGCTACAACATGGCGGGCTGGCGCATCGGCTTCATGGTGGGCAACCCCGAGTTGGTCAATGCCCTGGCTCGGATCAAGAGCTACCACGACTACGGGACATTTACCCCGTTGCAGGTGGCGGCCATTGCGGCGCTGGAAGGGGATCAGCAGTGCGTACTGGATATCGCCGAGCAGTACCGTCAGCGCCGCAACGTACTGGTCAAGGGCTTGCACGAACTGGGCTGGATGGTGGAAAACCCCAAGGCTTCGATGTATGTCTGGGCCAAGATTCCGGAGGCCTATGCACACCTCGGCTCGCTGGAGTTTGCCAAGAAATTGCTGGCCGAGGCCAAGGTCTGCGTTTCGCCAGGGATTGGTTTCGGCGAATACGGCGATGACCACGTGCGCTTTGCCCTGATCGAAAATCAGGACCGGATTCGCCAGGCCGTCCGCGGCATTCGGCAGATGTTCCGGGCCGATGGTTTCGACACTGGCCTCAAGCCGAAAAAAGCGCCCAAGGCCTGATGCCCCCACATCGCGGGCTATCCGCGATGTTCAGTTTCTCTCGCCCCCCTGCTCATCAAGCAACCGTTCGAACTGCCGTAACGGCAGGGCAGGGGAAATAAGGTGGCCCTGTACCTGATGGCACTCCAGGCGCCGTAGAAACGCCAGCTCCTGCTCAGTCTCGACGCCTTCGGCCACCACCGTCAGGCCCAACTGCCGTCCCAGGGCGACGATGCTGCCGACCGTGGAAGTCAGACACCGATTGTCCAGGCAGCCGTGTATCAAAGAGCGGTCGATCTTCAATTCGCTGTAGGGCGTGGAGGCGAGGTTGCAATACGAACTGTAGCCGCTGCCGAAGTCGTCCTGAGCCAAACCGAAGCCCTTGAACCGCAGTCGACAGGCGTTTGCGTAGTAGTTGCCCTGGTTATGGGTGGTCGAATCTTCCATCAGCTCGAAAATGATGTCCCGCGCCTCACCGCCTTCGGACTTCACCTGTTTGAGCACGCGGTCGGCCAGTTCGCTGTCGTTGAGCAGATGCGTTGGCAGGTTGATGCTGACCCGGATCTTGTGACCTTGGCGACGCCAACGCCGCTGCGCCAGTACGGTCTGCTGGATGACGACACGGAGCAAGCCACGCTCCAGCCTGAATTGTTCCAGGGCCGGCAGGAATTCGCCCGGCAGCAACACGCCGTGCTCGGGATGCTCCCAGCGAACCAATGCCTCGGCTGCTACGATACGCCCACGGCGCAGGCACATTTTCGGCTGAAACCAGGCCTGCATCTGCCGTTTACGCAGCGCCATCACCAATTGGCGACGGTCGCATGACAAATGGGGTGCCGGCGGTGAAGCCAGTGCGGGCGGTGCCTGCACGGGCCGATGAATCATCTTGCGCAGCGCCTCCATGCTCAGCGGCTTGCAGTGCAGGGCAACCACCTTGAAACCGGCAAATCGTGCCACCTGGCTGGCGCTGTGCAACATGCGCTCTGGCAATGTGCTCATCAGCGCCAAAGCGGGCTTGTAGTCCAGTGCCGCGAGTTTCTGGATCAACTGTACCCCGTCCAGGTTCGGCATCATCAAGTCACTGATGATCAGGTCGTAATGGCGCTGGCGCAGGCGCTCCAGCGCTTCGACGCCATCCGCCACCGCGTCGACGCTGACATCGGCGATCTGGTGCAGTTGGCTCAGCAGGCAATGGCGTTGGAAGGGGTGGTCCTCGACCACCAGGATACGGCAGATAGACATAAGCTCTCCTTGGCTTGGGGGTAGAGTCGCAAACAGGCGGTCAGGCGCAGCGCGGCCTGTTCAACGATTCGCCCCATACTGCCGGCGACCAGACCCCCATCCAGCGTTGGCCGTCAGTCTGGGCCCAAGGCAGAAAGGCCAGCGCCGTCAGCAAAGGGCTGTTATCGATGTTGCCCAGCGCCTCAAGAGACAGGAATGCGGCCAATACCAGCCCGTTATCGCCATCCTTCAGAAGTTGTTCGGGAGCCAGCAAGCGCAGGTCCAAGCCCTTGACCAGCGTGACCGGCCGCCCCCTGCACAGACCCCGGGTGACCGTGCGACCCAGGTATTCGGCGATGACTGTATCCGGGAAGGTGTCCAGGTCGGGCGTGACAAGGCTCAACTGGCCGATGCGGTTGCGCAGGCAGAACGCCGCCGATTGCTCGAACAGCTTCTGCACGGTGCTGATGTTGGGGCCGTGGTTTTCGACAATGAAGCGTTGGGTGCTCATCAATGCTCATCCTTGATGTCAGTTTCAGTGGATCCATTAAAGCCCCTACTTTAAACGGGGTTTCACGGAAGAAACAGACACAGAAATGAGGCAAAAAACCATGCAGATGGCTCAATCGCACCAGGGACGCAGGCGATGACGGTACAACTGGACCCAAAACAGGTAAAGGCTGATCCCCAGAAACACCAGGCCCAGTGCGGTGCAGGCCATACCCAATGCGCTGCATTGGTCGGCTGCCTGTACCATGCGCACCAGCTCCTGGAACAGGCCCAGTCGCCGGTGACTGAAAAAGCCTTCGCAGGAGTCATCCCGCCAGGCCGACAGTCCACGCCACATCATATCCACGGCGACCCCGAACACGAACAAGGCCCCAGCTACGGCGAAGCCCCGGTAACGCCGCGCGCCGCGGGTGAAATAGCCGAAGTACCACAAGATCAGCAGCGCGATCGCGGCCAGGTTGAATGCGGTCAACAGCCAAGGGGTTCCCGGCGACAGTCCCATGAGCAGCAGCAGGTTGAAGGCGACGAAGACCACCAGCCAGATCACCAGAAAAACCCATCTCACCTGTGTCGCTCCCCGTTTTCAAGGCCGACAGCATGGCAGCTTTTTGTGCCGATGCCAGCTTGTGCGCGGCCAGATCAGCCTTCAGGGCAGGATGATCAGCCGATCCGGCAGTTCATTGCGTACTCGGGTCAGCGGCACGTGGTGGTGCAGGTGCTCGCCGCAATCGGCGATGCACTTGAGAAAACCCTCCAGGGTTTTTCCCTGGCCGACAGCACGGGTGAAATCGGCGACGATCAATGCCCAGGTGTCGTTGGCAATTCGACTGGAGATCCCGTGGTCCACGAGAATCTCTACGTAACGCTCGGCTTCCGAGACAAAGATCAAGACGCCAGTGCCATGTTCGGTGTGATGCAGATCGCGCTCGAGAAACTGCCGGCGGGCCAGATTCGCCGCTCGCCAATGGCGGACATGGCGGGGCACCAGGCGCGTGGTGATCCCGGGCAGACGAAACAACAGTCCCAGGATAATGAACGTCAGCCACTGCACAACCAGCAGCCAGTGGGCATCCAGCCAGCCGGGATAGTAATTGACAAGCCCTGGCACCAGCAGTGCAATCAGTCCGGCCCAGAGCAGCGGAATGTAGGTGTAATCGTCCGCGCAGGGCGCCAGCACGGTGACCAGTTCGGCGTCGGTGGTCAGTTCCACTCGGGCAATGGCGTCGGCCACCTGGCGCTGCGCGCTTTCGTTGAGCAGGGTCATGAAGACGTGTACCTGTGCATAACGTGAGTCCCTCTGTTGCAATTCACCAGCCACCGGAGGCGCCGCCGCCGCCAAAGCTGCCGCCACCTCCGCCGAATCCACCGCCGCCACCGCCGCCACCGCCGAAGCCACCACCGCCCAGACCACCTCCCGAGCCGCGCCCGTTCCCCAGAATGCTGCCCAGCACAGCTCCGGTCAGCACCGAGTTGCCACCTCCACCCCCTCCACGCCCACCGCCCCCGCGCATCATCAGCAGCACGAAGACGATCAGGATGATGAAGGCGGGCCAGGGCACGTGCATCGGCTCTTTCCCGCGCTGCGCGGCGGGGCGTGGCTGTGCCAAGGAGTCGCCGCCCAGAACCTGGACCATGGCGACGACGCCATTGCGGATGCCGCCCGGAAAATCACCGCGTCGGAACGCCGGGATGATCAGGTTATTGATGATGATCGATGATTGTGCGTCGGTCAGTCGGCCTTCCAGACCATAACCGACTTCGATGCGCACCTTGCGCTCGTCCCTGGCCACCAGCAGCAGGGCGCCGTTGTCCTTGCCTTTCTCGCCGATGCCCCAGGCACGGCCGAGTTGGTAGCCGTAGTCTTCGATGCTGTCACCTTGCAGGTTAGGCACCGTGACCACGACGATCTGCTCGCCGCTGGCTTGCTCATGGGCCTGCAGGGTCTGCATCAGGCCCGCCTGGCTGGCGGCATCCAGCAACCCCGCCTGGTCGACCACGCGGCCGCTCAGGACCGGGAACTGCGGAGCGGCCTGAGCCAGCAGGGCGCCGGCCCACAAGCACAGGGCCAGCAGCAGGCGCAGGCTCACTGAAATTTCACGCTCGGCGCCTTGTCCGCGTCAGGGGAGGTGGCCTTGAAGTTCTCCCTGACCTGCATGTCGCGGTACATCGTCATCTGCCACAGCTTGCCGGGAAAGGTACGAATTTCCGTGTTGTAGCGCTCCACGGCGGCGATGAAATCACGACGCGCCACGGCGATACGGTTCTCCGTCCCTTCGAGCTGGGATTGCAACGCCAGGAAATTCTGGTTGGACTTCAAGTCGGGGTAGCGTTCGGACACCACCATCAAGCGGCTCAAGGCGCCACTGAGTTGCTGTTGCGCCTGATCGAACTGTTGCAACTTCTGTGGATCGTTCAAGGTGCTGGCATCCACCTGAATGGAGGTCGCCTTCGCACGGGCTTCGATGACTTTGGTCAGGGTGTCCTGCTCTTGCCGGGCATAGCCCTTGACTGTTTCCACCAGGTTGGGAATCAGGTCGGCGCGGCGCTGATACTGATTCTCGACCTGGGCCCAGGCGGCCTTGACCTGCTCATCCTTCTGCGGAATGTTGTTGATCCCGCAGCCGGCCAACAGTGTGGCGAAGAGGCCGAGTAGCACAAACTTGAGACTCATTACCCTGCTGATAGGCATGTTCATGTCCGGTACCGCTCGCTTTATGGGTGTCGATAGGGTGACAGGCCTTGCCACAGCCCGGCCTGATCCAGACAGGTTAGAAGGTGCAGCGCGAGCTGGTGTTACAATTGCGCTTGGGCAAGCGCCTGACCATTCACGTAATCTGCTCGTCTGCCGATAACCATAGCAAGGAACCACCGGGCCAGAGGCTTTTCGGTGGTTTTTCGGGCCTTGACGGCACTGCATTTTTTCACGCCTTCGCATCGAGCCATCGGGTTGGGTTGGGGCTTTTTTGGGAGGGGCGCAACTTGGGTTACGCCATAGGGCAATACGGCGGTATCACCGTCATGATTCCGGCTGCGGCTTTGATCGGTTGCTGGCTGTGGGCCTCTGCGTCGCGCAAGGCCCTGTACGCCTGGCTGATCACCTTGCTCGGCGCCTACACCCTGGTGGGTGCCAGCAAGATCATCTACAAGGGCTGGGGGGTGGGTGCCGAAAGCCTGAACATCGCGGTGATCAGCGGGCATGCGATGAACACCTGTCTGGTGGTCACCACCCTGCTCAGCCTGCTGTTCCGGCAGATCGACCATCGGCTGCGCTGGGTGGGCGCGGGTGTCGGCCTGCTGTTCTCCTGGTGGTTTGCCTGCTTCTGCGTCGCGCCCGATATCCACCCGTTGTCCGAGGCGCTGGCAGGCGTCATTGTCGGCACCCTGGCTTGCAGCCTGTTTCTGTGGGTGACCCGCGATGAGCACATCGCACCGTTTTCCCGGCGAGCGCTGGCCTTTGGCTTTGTGGTGCTGGTGGTAAGTGCCAGTTTCCCCAAATACACCGCCGAGGCGGTGCTGGGGCATGTGGCGGTAAGCTTGTCGGGCGCGGCGGTTCCTTATGACCGGGCACACTGGCGGTCGAAGATGTCCGGTGAGCTGAACTCCGAACAGTAAAGGTCAGCTGGAAAGTCGTGCCTTTGCCATTGTGTTGCTCTCCGGTACGGTGCCGGGCATTCGGGAAACGATAAAGGGCTTTTCGAAGCAGTGAAACGTGACCACCGATAGCACCGAGGCGGCGCCCAGCACCAGCGGGAAGAAACCGATGAAGTCAGTCAGCTCGCTACCCTTGAATTGAAACAGGCCGAAGCGGGTAAAAGCCATATACAGTACGAGGCCGTGGGTCAGGTACAGGCTGTAGCTGATCTCGCCCAACGCCTTCAGGCCTTTGCCGGCCAGCAGCCCGAAGAGGTCATTGCCTGACGCGATGATCAGGAAAGGCACGGCCAGGGTCACGATCTGCAGGGCGGTGAAGGATGGCAGCGCCATGGCGTCGACCAACATCACCACCGCGATGGCCCCCATCAGACGGGTGTTGAGGATCTCCAGCCACTCCGGCCGGTGACGCTTGACCCACACTGGCAGAAATCCGGCCAGAAACAGCGGCGCCATCATCGGCCGGATGACCCCCAGCGCCATGCCGGCCACAGTGATTGCCACCACCACCCATGACATCAGGGTGTACTTGCCGTAGAACCGGCGATTGCACAGCGTCGCCAGTGCCGGCAGCGACAGGTAGAACAGCCACTCATAGCGCAGCGTCCAATGGGCGCCGGCGGTGATCAGGTTGCTGTCCGGGAAGCCGAAGAACGGGCCACCGGAGAACACCAGCCACTTGAGCATCTCCTTGAGCAATTGGGCCAGGCTGACCGGGGCGAAATGGGCTTCGACCATGCTCAGCATCAGCACGCCGATCATCACTGCCAGGTACAGCGGCATGATCCGCAGCACCCGCGAGGTCAGGATGTCGATCCAGTCCGGGGTGCGCTGGTAGACCTTTCCGAAAAACAGAAAGCCGGTGATCATGAAAAACAGCGAAACCGGCACGTAGCCCAGATTGCACAGCACATCGCTCTGGGGCGGTACCCAGGCGCCTCCGGTCTTCCAGAAGTAAGTGATGACCATGTGGTGGCAAACTACCGCAGTCGCTAGAATCCCGCGCAGGGCATCCAGCGGTGACGAGCGCCCATGGGCGTGGGGAGTGACGATCGAGGTGTGCGCGAAAAGCTTGCAGAGCACGAACATGGACAGCAGGTAAACGGTGACCACAAGAGCGGTTGAGCCCATGTCGCAATCCTTAGGGTTGAACCGAAGGTAGTCTGATATTCCGTGCATCAAGCATGGGCACGCTACAACAGATCGGTATCGGCGGCATCCTGAATTTCTTGAGGGGCGAAAAAATAACGTTCGCGATCGGCATCAGGTATGGATTTGCCAACCTCAGGTCCAGCATCGACTTGCCTGATCATCGGCGCCGTCATGCTAAACAAGCTGTTGACCACAGCAAGGATCGCCTTGATGAATGCCACTGTTTCGACGCCGCGATTTGGCGTGTTCTGTTTCGCGAGCTTTCTGCTTTCAATGTCCTACGGCGTGACCTTCTTGCTCACGCTGTTGGTGACCTCGTTTGGCGGTAACGAGCGCGATGCCGGGCAAGTATTTGCCGTCGCCATGCTCAGCACCTTGGCCGCCGTCCTCGGTTCGGGCCATCTCATGCAACGCCTGGGCGCATCGCGCGCCATCGCCATCGGCACGGTGTTTCTGGTGCTGGCATCGCTGGGATTTGCCAGTGCGCCCGGGGTGGGCGTCTGGTTGATGGCCTGCGGCTTTCTGCTCGGCGTGGGTTGGGGGGTGTTCTATACGCTGGGCCCGATCATGGTCGCCGACAGCGTCGAACCCGCTCGCCGTACCCACTGTTTTGCGCTGTTGTCGGGGAGCATGTTGACCGGTATCGGC
Organism: Pseudomonas sp. dw_358; assembly: GCF_018449655.1. Classification (GTDB taxonomy): domain Bacteria; phylum Pseudomonadota; class Gammaproteobacteria; order Pseudomonadales; family Pseudomonadaceae; genus Aquipseudomonas. The sequence continues at coordinate 48,835 of NZ_JAAVUX010000009.1, read as the reverse complement.
ACGGGTCCGTTGCTGGGCAAACTCACCGGTTACCTGGGCGTATCCGTTCAGCAGGCATTTCTCTGCGCTGCCATCGCGGCAGCGCTGGGCGGCCTGTACTTCTGGCGGCGGGGCGCGCGCTGGCAGGGGTCGAAACCGCGAGAGCAGATCAGCCTGGGCAGCAGCGCCACGGTCCTGCGTTCGCCTTCGGCATGGTCGATTCTCATGGTCGGGCTGGGTGGCGCGATTTTCGGCGGGCTGGGCAGTTTCCAGACCACCTACGCCGCTGACCATGGTCTGGATTACTCGCTGTTTTTCATCGGCTTCATGGGGGCGGCCATCGGCTGTCGCCTGTTGATTGCCGGCTGGGTAGTCAAGCGCAACCCTTTCGCGGCCTCCTGCGTGTTGACGAGCTTGATGCTGGTGGCAGTGTTCGGTTTTGGCGAGTGGGTGGAGGGCAGTGTCAGCTATGTCCTGACGGCAGCCTTGCTCGGTATTGGTTACGGCTTGAACTACTCGGTGATCAATGGCCTGGCGGCCAATGAAGCGCCGTCGGGGACCACGGCACAAGCGTTGCTGTTGTTCAGCCTGGCTTACTTCATCGGCGTCTTCGGGTTTCCCTTTTTGGCGGGCAGGTTGATCAGCCACACCGGGGTCTACGGGATGTGGGTAAGCACGGTGCTGATTGCGCTGTTGGTGTGGGGGGTGAGCACGGGACGCTATATACGTTGGCAGTGGGCCAAAAAAGGCTAAACATGCCCTCTCGTTGGCCGATAAGCCCTGTAGTCAATTGCGTCGCCACAATGATCGGACAAGAAGGAGCTGGCATGAGCGAGAACGTATGGGCGGTACCGATGGAGGAGCCAGAGGAACCGGGTGCAGGGGCAACCGTTGAGCAGCAGTTCTACGTCGTTTCGCCGGCAAAACTGATGACCCTGGCGGTGTTGAGTCTCGGCTTTTACTTCCTTTTTTGGGCGCACAGAAACTGGAGTCTTTATCGAGCCGCTACGGGTGAAAAGGTCTGGCCGCCGGCACGGGCACTGTTCTACATCTTCTTCGTCCATCAGCTCTACCACAAAGCCGAAGCAAGCATTCGGGCCAGCGGCCGTGTCTACGCGCCGAAGGTCGAGCCTTGGGCCACCCTGTTTGTGCTGCTCACCGTGGCAGTCAGTCTATTGGATGTAGTCAGTCGCACTGTCCCCAGCGTGGCCGAGTTCGGCGCCTGGGCACTTTGGGTTCTGCCGCTGCGTGCCTACGCCTTGAGCAAGAGCCAGGGCATACTGAATTTCGCCGCCAACGACCCGGCAGCGCGAAGCAATTCGGGCTTCACCCTGTGGAACTACCTGCTCATCGTGCCGGGCGTGCTGCTGTGGTTCTTCATTCTGTATGGGGCGTACCTGCTGCATCGCGCCGGCCACTGAGTCAGGACGCGGCAAACGCCTGCAGCGTCGCACCGTCCAGTCGGTACCGGACCCATTCCGCCTGGGGTTCTGCGCCGATGGACTGGTAGAACTGGATCTCCGGTTCGTTCCAGTCCAGCACACTCCATTCAAACCGCCCGCAACCCCTGGCGCAGGCTTCGCGGGCGAGGTACTTGAGCAGCAACTTGCCCGCGCCTCCGCCACGCTCGGTCTGGCTGATGTACAAGTCCTCCAGATACAGCCCGTTACGTCCCTGCCACGTCGAATAATTGAAAAAGTACACGGCAAAACCGATGGGCTGGCCGTCCCGCAGACAGATGAGGCCGTGGGCGGTGGCATCGTCGGCGAACAGGGTGCGCTGGATGTCCGCGACAGTGGCGATGACCTCATGGCGGGCATTTTCGTAGATGGCGAGATCGGTGATGAAGGCGAGGATCTGTGCGGCATCGGTGATCTGGGCGGGGCGGATTTCGAGGGTCAAGGTGGGGTCATCCGTGCTGTGGGGATACAGAGGGTAATGGAGGCGCGGGCCGGCTGCATCTGTTTGAGTGAAGATGGAGTGCACGTTCGACGTTTTAGTAGTGTTGTAGGATGACCTGTCATTTCTCAGCGGTATCAGCGATAAGTGAGGTCGGCTAGTAAATCGCTCTAAGTCAATGGATTCAGGCTAAAAATGTTCTCTTGAAATATTTTTAATTAAATTTTGACGTAAACACTGCAATCGAAATTTATCTAGTGGTACGATCTCTTGCCCGTGATGAGCCAGACGATACCCGAGTATCGCGCCCAGTGGCGGACAGGTCTCGACCTGCCGCCGCAGCATGACCCAGCATAAGTAGAGCAGCCGTTCAGGTTTGCCAGCCCTTCTCTGAATTCGCGGATGCCCGCGCCCCACATTTCCCGAGCTTCGGCGAGTGCGTGGGAGGCTGCCCGCTGATCGGGCGCAGAGGGTTGCATTGTGTCTGAAGAGCGTTCGGTGGTTTTTTCTGCGTCATCCGGTTTCGCAAGCAGACCAGGTGAGCCCCACATGTTGTTAGCCTCGCAAGTGTCCCGAAGGAAGTTTCTGCTTTCTTCATTGATTGCCCTGCCCGCCATGGGCGTCATGGTCAAAGGCCTCAGTGCCGCCGCCGCCGCCGACATGGTTGCGCCGGACCTGTACAGCTACAGACCGACCTTCTTCGATGCCACCCAGTGGGCGTTCATCATGGCCGCGAGTGATTGCCTGATCCCGGGCGGTGGCCGCGGGCCAGGGGCGTTGGACAGCAACGTGCCGATCTTCGTCGACCAACAACTGGCCACAGGGCTGGGCAGCGAGGTCTATCTGGAAGGGCCATTCGAGCTCAAGGCACCGGCTACCCTGGGTTATCAGTTGCCCTACACGCCGCAAGATATCTATCGCAGAGGTATCCAGGCCGCTCAGGCCTGGTGCCAGCAGGTCCACGGCGCCAATTTTGTCGCGCTGGACCTGCCCGCCAAGAACGACCTGCTGAAAAGCCTGCAGGCCGGCAAGATCGACTTTTCCGCTTTCGGCGAAGAGATTCTCGGTTCGAAACTGTTCTTCAGCGAACTGCTGAAAAACACCCGCAACGGCTATCTGGCCGATCCCATCTACGGCGGTAACAAAGGCATGCGCGCATGGATTGCCATCGGCTTTCCTGGTGCTCGTGCCAGCTACCTGGAGTGGGTCGCCCAGCACAACGTCAAATACCCTCTGGGTCCCGTCAGCCTCGGCGGCGCACGCGGCTAAGCCCCGGTCGGGCAGGTCACGCCTCAATTTATCGAGAGATCTATGGCAACTATTACCAATGACGAGGTCGACGTCGTAGTCGTCGGCCTGGGCTGGGCAGGTTCGTTGATGAGCATCGAACTGGCGCAGGCCGGTTTGAAAGTACGGGCACTGGAGCGCGGCGAAGACCGCACTAACGCCGATTTCGCCTACCCCAAACCCGCCGACGAATATGCGTATGGCGTGAAGAACAAGATCATGGTCACCCCCCGTGACGGTGCGCTGACCGTTCGCCATGGCCTCAGCGACACTGCCTTGCCCACCCGTCAGTGGGGCGCTTTTGTGCCCGGCACCGGCGTCGGTGGTTCGGGCCTGCACTGGACGGGCGTGCTGATCCGCCCGACACCCATTGACCTCAAGCTCAAGACCTATGCCGACCAGTTCTACAAGCCCGGCCAGTTGGGCGACGGCATGCAGGTGCAGGACTTCCCGTTCACCTGGGAAGAGATCGAACCGTTCATGGACCGTTTCGACAAGATCTGCGGCCTGTCCGGCAACACCGGCAACTTGCAAGGCCGCATCATGCCCGGCGGCGACCCCTTCGAAGGGCCGCGCTCTGAAGCCTTTCCGCTGCCGGCGCTGCAGGACACCCTGAACACCACGATGTTTTCCGAGGCAGCACGCACGCTCGGTTACCACCCGTTTCCCAATCCGTCAGCCAACGTCTCGCAGGCCTGGACCAACCCGTATGGCAACCAGCTGGCGCCGTGCAACTATTGCGGCTATTGCAGCAAATACCCTTGCCTGAACTACTCCAAGGCCTCGCCGCAAACCGCTGTGCTGGATGCGCTCAAGCGTATGGAAAACTTTTCCTATCGGGCCAATTCCAACGTGCTGCGCGTCGACCTGCACCCGGATGGCAAGACCGCTCGGGGCGTCACCTATGCTGACAGTCAAGGCAATGAAGTCTTCCAGCCGGCGAAAATCGTCGTACTGGCGGCTTTCCAGTTCGTCAACGTGCGCCTGATGCTGCTGTCGAAAATCGGCACGCCCTACGACCCGGTCAGCGGTACCGGCACCATCGGTCGCAACTACGCGTTCCTCAGCAACGGCGCCACCACGCTGTTCTTCAAGGACAAGCACTTCAACCCGTTCGCCACTGCCGGCGCCACCGGACAGATGTTCAACGACGTCTCGCCGGGCAACTTCGACGGCCCGGGCCTGGGCATTCTCGGCGGCGCCAAGATCCACAGCTCGCAATCCTCCGGCACCCCCATCGGCACCTCGCTGCCCAGCGGCACGCCGGAGTGGGGGCAGGGCTGGAAGGACGGCATGGTCGACTGGTATGGCCACTCGATGAAGATCGGTATCACCACCAGTTGCATGTCCTACCGCGGCCACTACGTCGACCTCGACCCGACCTACAAGGATCCCTGGGGCCTGCCGTTGCTGCGCATCACCTTCGACTGGAAGCCCAACGAGCTGAAACTGCAGCAGTACTTGCGCAGCATCGTGCTGAACATCACCAAGGAGCTCGCACCGGACAGCTACTCGGAGAGCTACCTGGGCCTGGATTCGCATTGGGACATCACCAAGTACGTGTCCACTCACAACGTAGGGGGCGCGGTGATGGGGGATTCTCCGCAGACCAGCGCCCTGAACCGCTACCTGCAAAGCTGGGACGTGCACAACGTGTTCGTGCCGGGGGGCAATGCCTTCCCGCAGAACTTTCAGGCCAACCCCACTTCGATGATAGGCGCGCTGACCCTGTGGGCGGCCAAGGCCATCAAGGAGCAATACCTGACAAACCCTGGCCCGTTGGTGAGCGCATGAGAAACAACGCCGTGAAACCCAATCGCCGTCGCCCGTGGCTTATCTTCCCGGTGCTGATCATTGTGCTGTGCTTCGTCGCGATAGCGTTCAGCCATGTGCTCGATCGCAGTGGTGACGTCTCGGCCCGCCTGCCCCAGACGGTGACCCCGGCGCTGATCGCCCAAGGCGAAACCCTGGCGCGAGCGGGCGACTGCGTGGCCTGTCATACCGACCACGGTGGCAAACCCTTTGCTGGCGGGTTGGGCATCCAATCACCGATCGGCACGATCTATGCCACTAACATCACTCCCGATAAAGCCACCGGTATCGGCAGCTGGACGTATGGCGACTTCGAGCGCGCCGTACGTCGTGGTATCGGCCATGACGGTAGCGCCCTTTACCCGGCGATGCCGTTCCCTTCCTACGCCAAGGTCACAGACGCTGATACCCAGGCGCTGTATGCGTACTTCATGAACGCAGTGGCGCCCGTGCAGCAGGCCAATCGCACCAACGACATCCCCTGGCCGCTCTCGGCACGATGGCCGCTGGCGTATTGGCGCAGTCTGTTTTCCCCGACGCCCGCTCCAGGCAACAGCCCGGCGATGCTGTCCAGCGATCCACGCATCGCTCGCGGTGCCTATCTGGTCCAAGGCCTTGGTCACTGCGGCTCCTGCCATACGCCAAGGGCTTTGAGCATGCAGGAAAAAGGGCTCGATGAGACCAACGCTAATTATCTGGGCGGCGCCGAGCTCAACGAATGGGCAGTACCGCCCCTGCGTGGCGTGAAGCATTGGTCGGCGGATGAACTGGTGGCGTACCTGGCCACCGGGCGCAACAGCACGGCGTCGGTGGCCGGCGAAATGAAGGATGTGGTGGCCAACAGCACTTCCCGCATGAGTCAGGAGGAGTTGCAGGCCATTGCAGCTTATCTGAAGTCGATTCCTTCTGAGGACCCACCGGTGAGCAGCGACCTGGAGTCACGTCGTGCCGCGACCATCAGGAAGCTGACGGCGGCCACCGATCTGAGCCTTGGGCAACGGTTGTATCTGGACAACTGCGGCGCCTGCCACTTTGTCACTGGCTTGGGCGCGCCACGCACCTTCCCGCGCCTGGATGGCGCCTCGATCATCAACAGCCCGAATCCGACCGGCTTGATTCACGTGATCCTGGCGGGTGCGCAAACGCCTTCCACGGCGCAAGCGCCTTCGGTGCTGCCGATGCCTGGCTTCGCCGGCCGGATGGACGACACGGAAGTGGCCGAACTCGCGACGTTTCTGCGCAAAGGATGGGGCAACGATGCGCCGACCGTGACGGCGGGGCAGGTGGGTGAAGTGCGCAAGGGTTTGCCGGTGAGGCATGTGGGAGACGCGGGGTTGGGGGCTCATAACGCTCAATAACGTTCACCCATAAAAAAGGGCCTTTCGAAGGCCCTTTCTTCATCGCGCCGCCTGATCACCCCGTTCGACAGACCACCCACCTCCCAACGCCTTCACCAGCTGCACATTGGCACTGAGCTGCCGAGTCTGCAGGTCCAGTACGCTGCTCTGCGCCTGGAGCGCTGTGGTCTGGGCTTCTACCACGTCCAGGTAGCCCGCGCCGCCATCCTTGTATTGCGACAGTGCCAGGCTTTCCGAGTCCTGGGCGGCGCTGGCGGCGTCGCGCTGGTCTTGCAGCGCGCTGCCCAGGACGGCGATCAGGGACAGGTTATCTTCCACTTGCTGGAACGCGCCAAGCACGGTGCTGCGGTAGTGGCTGGCGGCTTCGTCGGTGGCGGCCCGGGCAGCATCCACGCCGGCCTTGCGTTTGCCGCCATCGAGCAGGGTCGCCACCAGCGACGGGCCGATGGACCAGAACAGGTTGGGTGCCGACAGCAATCCGGCGTATTGGTCACTCTGGTAGCCAATCTGCGGGCCCAGGGTGATGGTGGGGAAATAGGCGGCGCGGGCGATGCCGATCCTGGCGTTGGCCTCGGCCACCCGGCGTTCGGCGGCGGCGATGTCGGGGCGCCGTTGCAACAGCGCCGAGGGCACGCCGGTGGGCACGCTGGGCAGTTCGATGCGCGTGGTGTCTACCGGCACATTGAACTGCGCCGGCTGTGCCCCCACCAGAGCGGCGATGGCATGTTCCATCAGCGCTCGCTGGGCCTGGTTCTGTGACAACTGCGACTTGGCCGTGGACAGTTGCGTGCGTGCCCGCGCCACATCGAGGCCGGAAACGATACCGCCGCCATGCAGCCCCTCGGTCAGGCTCAAGGCCTTGGCGAAAGCCTCGGCGGTGGAACTCAGCAGTTGAGCCTGCTGGTCCAGCCCGCGCAGGCGGACGTAATCGTCGGTGAGCTGCGTCTGCAGGCTCAAACGCGCCGAGGCCAGGTCGGCCGCTGCCGCCAGGGCCTCATCGGTACCGGCATTGACGGCGTTGCGCACGCGCCCCCACAGGTCCACCTCATAGTCCAACTCGACGCCCACGGTCGCCGAGTTGTAGGCGCTGGGTCCGCCCGTGGCCCGCAGCGGCCGAGTGTCTGATTGGCGAATGCGCTGAGGGCTGGCGAAACCCTTGAGGCTCGGGAACAGGTCGGAGCGTACCTGCACCAGATAAGCCTGGGCCTGGGCGTAGTGGGCCATGGCCGCACTGAGGTCGGGATTGTTGGAGGCCAGCGTCTCCTGCAGAGTATTCAGGCGCCTGTCGTGGTAAATCGTCCACCAACCGTCACGGTTGATACGGTCGCCCGGTTGCGCCGGGGTCCAGGGGCCGACCGTGCGATAGTGCGCCGCCGCGTCGATGGGCGGCACGTGGTAGGGCGGCGCCATTGAGCAGGCGCCCGACAATACCAGGGCCAATGCAGCCAGGGCGACCGGGGAAGTCCTAGCCATGGTTGCTGCCTTGCGAGGTTGTGTTATTGCTCTGCTGGGGCGGCGCGCTGATTTTCACCGCATCGTTGTCGGCCAGGCCGTCCGGCGGCGTGTCGATGACCCGGTCAGCGGGCGCCAGGCCCGAGGCAATTTCCACCGAGTCGCCGAAGTCCCGGGCAATGGTCACGGTCTTGAACTTGACCTTGTCGTCTCCGTCCAGCGTGGCCACTCGCAGGCCCTTGTCATCGAACAGCAAGGCGCTCGCCGGCAGGCGCAGGGTGTCGGGCTGGACGGGCAGGTTGAACTGCACGTTGGCGAAGGCTCCGGGCATCAAGCGCGCGGCCTTGTTGTCGACCATCAACTGCACGAGCGTCGCACCGGACGCCGGGTTGATCGAGTCCGCCCGGGCCACGACCTTGGCCGTGAAGCTGTCTTTGGGGTATTCCGGCACGGTCAGGCTGGCGCTGGTGCCCTCGCGCACCTGGGCGGCGAACGCCTGGGGCACTTGCACATATACCCGCAGACGGCTGATGTCCGAGACCGCAAACAGCTCGGGCCCGGTACCACCGCTGCCGGCGTTGATCAGCGCACCCACATCGGTGGCCCGGGCAGTGACCACGCCGTCGAACGGTGCCACCAGGCGTTGAAAGCCCTGGGTATCGATCAGGCGCTCGACATTGGCCTTGGCCGAGGCCACTTCCGCCTGCTTGGCGGCCAGATCACCCACGCGCTGATCGACGTCCTGGCGCGACACCGAATCGGACGCCAGCATCACCTGCCAGCGATGGGCCGTGGTCCCGGCCAGTTGCGCATTGGCTTGGCTGGTGGCCAGCTGCGCGCGGGCTTGCAGCAGTTGCTGGTCCAGTTCGGGGGCATCGATCTCGGCGAGCACCTGGCCGGCCTTGACCCGGCCGCCGATGTCCACGCTCCAGGACTTCAGGTAGCCGCTGACCCGGGCGAAGATCGAGGCCCGCTGCCAGGCCTCCAGGCGGCCGGGCAGGCTCAGCTCCGGTCCCTTGTCGGGATGACTGGGGGCCACCAGCACCACCGTGGGCATGGCCTGGGTGTCGGTCCAGGTCTTGAGGTTGCGCGATTCGGTAGCACGCGTGGTGACGCCGGCGGCCACCACCAGGATCACCAGCGCTACCCCGATGATGAGGGCCAGGCGTCCACGCCGAGACCGCCCCGAGCTATGCGTTGACATGTCAGGCCTCCTGGCCGTTGCGTTCGGCAACGGCTTCGCGCCCGTCACGGGCATGGACAATACTGAAAATGACCGGCACCAGGAACAGCGTGGCGCAGGTGGCAAACGTCAGGCCGCCGATCACCGCACGCCCCAGCGGCGCGTTCTGCTCGCCGCCTTCGCCGAGGCTCATCGCCATGGGCGCCATGCCGATGATCATCGACAGGGCCGTCATCAGCACGGGCCGAAACCTTGTGTAGCCGGCCTCCAGCGCCGCTTTCATGGCGTCCCCATGCTCTTGCAGGCGCTCGCGACAGAAACTCACCACCAGAATCGAGTTGGCGGTGGCCACGCCCATGCACATGATCGCCCCGGTCAGCGCCGGCACCGAGAGCGTGGTGTGGGTGGCGAACAGCATCCAGACAATGCCGGCCAAAGCCGCCGGCAAGGCCGTAATGATCACGAACGGGTCGAGCCAGGATTGGAAGTTGACCACGATCAGCAGGTAGATCAACACCACTGCCCCCAGCAAGCCGAAAGACATGCCGTTGAAGGCACTGTTCATGGTCTGCACCTGGCCTTGCAACATGACCTTCGAGCCCTTGGGCAGATCCTTGGCGTGGGCCGCGATGGTGGCCTGGATGTCGGAGGCCACCGCGCCAAGGTCGCGTCCCTGGACCGAGGCATAGACCTCGACCACGGGTTGGATGTCGGACTGGGTCAGCACGGAATTGCTGTGGCTGCGTTCAAAGGTGGCAAGGCCGCCCAGCAACTGACCGCCTGCGCCAGTGCCGCTGGCGCTCAATGGCAGATCATGCAGCGCAACCAGGCTGTCCAGCGTGTACTGCGGGGTTTGCAACACGATGGGGTAGGAGACGCCGTTGGCGCTGTTGAGCCAATAAGTGGGCGCCACCTGGCTGGAACCGGCGAGGTTCACCACCAGGCTGTTGGTGATGTCGCGTTCGGTCAGACCCACCAACTGCGCGCGCGTGCGGTCGACGTTGATTTTGAAGCTGGGCAGCTGCCGTGACTGCTGCAGGCGTGCATCCACGACGCCAGGCACCCGTCGAACATCGCGTAACAGGCCCTCGGCATAGGCGAAGTTGGCCGCCAGGTTGGCGCCCGAGACTTGCAGGTCGATGGGGGCGGGGGAGCCGAAATTGAGGATCTGACCCACGATGTCCGACGGCGGAAAAGAAAACACCACACCCGGAAAGTCCTGGGGTAGCTGTTCGCGCATCTGGCGGACGTATTCGGCGGTGGGCCGGTGGCCCTCATTCAGAGAGATCTGCACGTCGCTGTCCTGTGAGCCGACGGTGCCGGTGTTGTTGTAAGCCATGTTGATCCCGCTGACCGACAAGCCGATGTTGTCGACCACCGTCCCCAACTCCCCGGGCGCAATGATGCTGTGCAGTTTTTGCTCGACCCTATAGACCACTTGAGCGGTGTCCTCGATCCGCGTGCCCACCGGTACCCGCACGTGCATCAGGATCTGGCCGGAATCGACGCTGGGGAAAAAATCGCGCCCCAGAAAAGGCGCCAGGGCAAAGGACGCCAGCACAAAGGCGAAGAACACCAGCAGAAACAATCGGCGACGGTGCAGTACGGCTTCGAGCAGGCCGCGATAACCCTCGCGTACCCGCTCGAAACGAGTTTCGAAGCCTTGCTGGAAACGCACCAGCGGGTTGCGCGAAGGCGGCTTGTGATCGTCTTGCGCGTGGGGCTTGAGCAGAAAGGCGGCCATGGTCGGCACCAGGGTGCGCGACAGAATGAACGAGGCGATCATGGCGAACATCACGGCCTCGGCCATGGGCACGAACAGGAACCGGGCAATCCCGTCGAGGAAGAACATCGGCACGAAAACGATGCAGATGCACAGCAGCGATACGAACGCCGGGGTCACGATCTGGGCCGCACCGTCGAGGATCGCCTCGCGCACCTGCTTGCCCTGTTCCAGGTGCCAGTTGATGTTCTCGATGGTCACCGTCGCGTCGTCCACCAGAATGCCGACGGCCAGCGCCAATCCTCCCAAGGTCATGATATTGAGGGTTTCACCCAGCGCCGAGAGCGTGGCGATGGAGGCCAGAATCGCCAGGGGAATGGATACGGCGATGATTACGGTAGATCGCCAACTGCCCAGAAACAACAGGATCATCAGGCTGGTGAGCGCTGCGGCGATCACTGCTTCGCGGGCCACGCCGCTGATGGCGGCGCGGACGAACAACGACTGATCGCCGATGAAGTCGATCTTCAGGTTGTCCGGTAATGCCGCCTTGGACTCGGCCAGCTTTTCCTTGATGCCGGCAATCACCCCCAGCGTTGAAGCCGACCCTGTCTTGAGTACGGTGATCAGCGCCGAGCGGCTGCCGTTGACGTGAACAATGTTGGTCTGCGGCGGTGCGCCGTCACGCACGTTAGCGACATCACGCATCAGCACCGTCGTGCCATCGGCCGCCTTGATCGGCAAGCTGCCCAGGTCGGCGATGGCCGATGGTGAGTTGTTCAGCTGCATGACGTATTCATAACGGCCGATTTTCTCGGTGCCCACCGGGGTGATCAGGTTCTGCCCGGCCAAGGCATTGGCCACGTCTTGCGCTGACAGCCCGCGGGCCTGAAGCGCCGCCGAGTCGATGTCGATCTGCACCTGCCGCGTCTTGCCGCCGAAGGGGTAGGGCATGGCCGCGCCCGCCACCGAGGTCAGCAGCAGGCGCACGCTGTTGAGGCCCAGGTCGCCGAGCGCCTGTTCGCTCAGGCCTTGCCCGGACAGGGCCAGTTGTATGATAGGAACGGTGGAAGCGCTGTAGTTGAGGATCAGCGGCGGCGTGGTGCCCGGCGGCAACTGGCGCAGGATCACCTGGGCCACCGAGGTCAGTTGGGCATTGGCGGTACTGATGTTGACGTTGGGCTGGAAGTACACTTTGACGATGCCGAAACCGTTCACCGATTCGGCATCGATATGCCGTACGTCGTTGACCGTAGTAGTCAGTACCCGCTCGAAGGGCGACGTGATGCGCCCGGCCATCTGGTCCGGGGGCAAGCCGGTGTACTGCCAGATCACGGCAATGACGGGAATGCGGATTTCCGGAAAAATGTCCGTAGGGGTGCGCCAGGCGGCCAGGGGGCCCACGATAAGGATGAAAATGGCCAGCACCACGAAGGTATACGGCCGATTCAGTGCGACACGCACGATTCCAAGCATGAGGTTTATCCGTACACAAGACAGACAAAAGCTGGCGCGGTTATGAGCGGGGGGGCCGTCGAACGCCTGGCGGGCAGGCACTGGAAAGGGCAGTCGAGCGGCGCTTGGAGAGTGTAGGCGGCACAATGCTGGCGCGTGGTGAGGCTGAAGAAAGTTTTAATCAAGTGCCGGTGGTGTGCCCGTTGACTTGAGGTCAACCTATGAGAGCCGGGCTTGCCCTCGAAGGCATCACCGCGCAGTGCCGACAGACTGCGTCGTCTGCATCGCGCCCAAGGGCTGATCCCCCAGGGTTCAGTGCCACTTGGAAATGTTGCAGGCAAACATAGAACTTCCCGGAAGTCGGTGCCGATGGGCATCAAGCGCAGGTTCACCAAACTCCAGCCGAAAAAAAACCCTGCTTTCGCAAGGTTTCTTTAACTTGGTGCCCCGAGGGAGACTCGAACTCCCACTCCTTTCGAAAACGGATTTTGAATCCGCCGCGTCTACCAATTCCGCCATCAGGGCTTGTGGCGGCGAAGTATAGAGATGCTCCGACCGTTGGTCAATCAGGTTTGATGGTCAAATTTAAAGAAATTTGCTAGACTTTTCAGCCCTGTATAGCCGAACACCATCATGCGCGTCGCTGATTTCTCTTTTGAGCTCCCAGATTCTCTGATTGCACGCCACCCGCTGGCCGAGCGCCATGGCAGCCGGCTGCTGGTGCTGGACGGGCCGAGCGGGGCGCTGGCGCACCGACAGTTTACCGATCTGCTGGAATACCTGCGGCCGGGCGACCTGATGGTGTTCAACAACACCCGGGTGATTCCGGCCCGAGTGTTCGGGCAGAAAGCCTCGGGCGGCAAGCTGGAAATTCTGGTGGAACGTGTACTGGATAGCCACCGTGTGCTGGCCCACGTGCGCTCCAGCAAGTCGCCCAAGCCAGGTTCGATGATCATTCTCGACGGCGGCGCCGAGGTGGAGATGGTGGCGCGGCACGACGCCTTGTTCGAGTTGCGCTTCAGTGACGAAGTGTTGCCGCTGCTGGAGCAGGTCGGGCACATGCCATTGCCTCCTTATATAGACCGTCCCGATGAAGGCGCCGATCGCGAGCGTTATCAGACCGTCTACGCCGAGCGTGCGGGGGCGGTGGCGGCGCCGACAGCGGGGCTGCATTTCGATGAGGTGTTGCTCGAAGCCATTCGCGGCAAAGGAGTGGAGACCGCCTTCGTCACCCTGCATGTAGGCGCGGGCACCTTTCAGCCGGTGCGGGTGGAGAAGCTTGAAGACCACCACATGCACAAGGAGTGGCTGGAAGTCAGTCAGGACGTGGTCGACGCCGTCACCGCCTGCAAACAACGCGGCGGCCGCGTGATTGCCGTCGGGACCACCAGTGTGCGTTCGCTGGAGAGTGCAGCGCGCGATGGCCTACTCAAGCCTTTTAGTGGTGACACCGACATCTTCATTTTCCCCGGGCGGCCGTTCCACGTGATCGACGCTCTGGTGACCAATTTCCATTTGCCGGAATCCACGCTGTTGATGCTGGTGTCGGCGTTTGCCGGTTACCCGCAAACCATGGCGGCCTACGCGGCGGCCGTGGCCAACGAGTACCGCTTCTTCAGTTACGGTGATGCCATGTTCATCACCCGCAACCCGGCGCCGCAAGCCCCCAAGGAAACCGCATGAGCCGCACCTGCCGTATGTCTTTCGAGCTTCTTGCCACTGACGGCAAGGCGCGCCGTGGTCGTCTGGCCTTCCCGCGCGGGGTGGTCGAGACCCCGGCTTTCATGCCGGTGGGCACCTATGGCACGGTCAAGGGCATGCTGCCTCGGGACATCGAAGCCACCGGCGCGCAGATCATTCTGGGCAATACCTTCCACTTGTGGTTGCGTCCGGGCACCGAGGTGGTCAAGGCCCACGGCGACCTGCATGATTTCATGCAGTGGAAAGGTCCGATTCTGACCGACTCCGGCGGATTTCAGGTGTTCAGCCTGGGTGCCATGCGCAAGATCAAGGAAGAGGGCGTGACATTCGCCTCTCCGGTCGACGGTGCCAAGGTGTTCATGGGGCCCGAAGAGTCGATGCAGGTCCAGCGCGACCTGGGCTCCGACATCGTGATGATTTTCGACGAGTGTACGCCGTACCCGGCCGACGAAGACGTAGCCCGGGTGTCCATGGAGCTGTCGTTGCGTTGGGCGCAGCGTTCCAAGAATGCCCACGGCGAGAACACGGCGGCGCTGTTCGGCATCGTTCAGGGTGGCATGCACGAAAGTCTGCGCATGCGCTCTCTGGAAGGTCTCGACAAGATCGGCTTCGACGGCCTGGCCATCGGCGGCCTGTCGGTGGGCGAGCCCAAGCACGAAATGATCAAGGTGCTGGACTACCTGCCGGGTCGCATGCCTGCTGACAAACCTCGTTACCTTATGGGGGTTGGCAAGCCGGAAGACTTGGTCGAGGGTGTCCGCCGCGGAGTCGACATGTTCGACTGCGTGATGCCGACCCGCAATGCCCGGAACGGTCATCTGTTCATCGACACGGGCGTGCTGAAGATCCGCAATGCGTTTCATCGCCATGATGATTCACCGCTCGATCCAACGTGCGATTGCTACACCTGCCAGAACTTCTCCCGGGCTTATCTGCACCACCTGGACAAGTGCGGCGAAATGCTCGGCAGCATGTTGAATACGATCCACAATTTGCGTCATTACCAGGTCTTGATGGCTGGTTTGCGCGAGGCTATTCAACAGGGTACATTGGCCGCCTTTGTCGATGCCTTCTACGCCAAACGCGGGCTGCCTGTGCCGCCTTTGGATTAATTGTCTACGCGATTATTGCGTCAACTTGATGTGTTACTGGAGCGCTGAATGAGCTTTCTGATTCCTGCCGCGTATGCGGATGCTGCTGCGCCTGCTGCTGGCCCTATGGGTGGTGGTTTCGAGTGGGTTTTCCTGGTCGGCTTTCTGGTCATCTTCTATTTCATGATCTGGCGCCCACAGGCCAAGCGTGCAAAAGAGACCAAGAACTTGCTGGGCAACCTGCAAAAAGGCGACGAAGTTGTGACCTCTGGCGGTATCGCCGGCAAGATCAACAAAGTGACCGACGATTTCGTCGTCATTGAAGTTTCCGACACTGTCGAGCTGAAGATCCAGAAGGGCGCCATCGCCGCGACCCTGCCTAAAGGCACGCTCAAAGCGATCTAAGCTGCAGACCTTTACACCCATGTCGGGGCGCGCAAGGCGCCCCGCGTCTTGAACGGGCGGCGTGATGCTGAACAAATACCCTCTGTGGAAATACTTGCTGATCGTGGCCGTACTGGCGATCGGCTTTATTTATTCCGCACCCAATCTCTACCCTGACGACGCGGCCATTCAGGTCAGCGGTGCCAGCTCTGCACTGCAGGTCAACCAGGGTGATCTCGACCGTGCTGGCAAAGCGCTGAGCGACGCTGGCATTCAGGTCAAGGCTGCGACCTTGGCTGAAAACGGCAAGGGCGGCCTGCTGCGTCTGGTCAAGTCCGATGACCAGCTGCCCGCCAAGGACGTGGTCCGCAAGGCGCTGGGAGACGACTATGTCGTGGCGTTGAACCTGGCCCCGACCACGCCGAAATGGCTGCGCAGCATTGGCGCGCACCCGATGAAGCTGGGTCTGGACCTGTCCGGCGGTGTGCACTTCCTGCTGGCAGTGGACATGGACAAGGCCATCGATGCACGGCTGAAAATCTATGAGGCCGACGTCAAGACCGAGCTGCGTAAAGAAAAGCTGCGCTATCGCAGCCTGCCGGCTCAAGGCAACTCGATCCAGCTGGGCTTCGCCGATGCCGACGAGCTGAGTCAGGCTCAGGCGCTGATCCGCAAGAATTACTCCGACTTCGATCTGACCACCAGCACCCGTGGCGATCAACAAGTGCTGAGCATGACGCTGACCCAGGCCAAGCTGGCGGAAATTCGTGAATACTCGATCAAGCAGAACTTGACCACGGTCCGTAACCGGGTCAACGAACTGGGCGTGGCCGAGCCTCTGGTCCAGCGCCAAGGGGCGAGCCGCATCGTCGTCGAGCTGCCGGGCGTGCAGGACACCGCTGAGGCCAAGCGCATCCTGGGCAAGACGGCCAACCTGGAATTCCGCCTCGGCGCAGGTCAGGATGACTCCCGTGCCACCACCGAAACCTTCGAATTCCGCGATGGCAGCCGTCCTCCGGCCGCCGTCGAGCGTGGCCTGATCATCACCGGTGACCAGGTGACCGACGCGTCGGCCAGCTTTGACGAGCACGGCCAGCCGCAGGTGAACATCAAGCTGGACGGCCACGGCGGTGACCTGATGAGCCGCGCCACGCGCAGCAACGTCGGGCGCAGCATGGCGGTGATCTTCATCGAGCAGAAGCCGACCACCACCTATCAGAAGCAGATGGTCGACGGCGTCGAGAAAGACGTGCCGGTACAGACCTTCACCGAAGAGAAGAAGATCATCAGCCTGGCGACCATCCAGTCGCCGCTGGGCGCGCAGTTCCGTATCACCGGCCTCAACGGCCAGGGCGAGTCGTCCGAACTGGCACTGTTGCTGCGTGCTGGCGGGCTGGCCGCGCCGATGTACTTCGCCGAAGAGCGCACCATTGGCCCGAGCCTGGGGGCCGACAACATCACCAAAGGCGTCCACGCTTCGCTGTGGGGCATGCTCTTCGTGTCGCTGTTCATCATGGCCATCTACCGTTTCTTCGGTCTGATCGCCACCATCGCTCTGGCCTTCAACATGGTGATGCTGCTGGCGTTGATGTCCTTGCTGGGGGCCACGCTGACCCTGCCAGGTATCGCCGGTATCGTCTTGACCATGGGCATGGCGGTGGACGCAAACGTGCTGATCTTCTCGCGTATTCGTGAGGAAATTGCCGCCGGCATGACCGTGCAGCGGGCGATCAACGAGGGCTTCGGCCGGGCCTTCACGGCCATTGTCGACGCCAACCTGACCACTTTGCTGGTCGGTGGCATTCTCTTCGCCATGGGTACAGGGCCTGTGAAGGGCTTCGCCGTGACCATGTCCCTGGGTATCTTTACTTCGATGTTCACAGCCATCATGGTGACCCGCGCAATGGTCAACCTGATCTACGGCGGCCGTGACTTCAAGAAGCTGTGGATTTAAGGGGCTGACATGAAAACCATCAACTTCATGGGCGTGCGTAACGTCGCGTTCGGTATCACCCTGCTCCTCACGGTCCTGGCCTTGTTCAGCTGGTTTCACAAGGGGCTGAACTTCGGCCTCGACTTCACCGGTGGTACGCTCATCGAGCTCAACTACCAGAAAGCCGCCGACTTGCCGCAGTTGCGTCAGGAACTGACGGATGCCGGTTATAAAGAGGCCATCGTGCAAAGCTTCGGCGACACCACCGACGTGCTGGTGCGCATGCCGGGTGATGACCCGCAGTTGGGCAACAAGGTCTCCGATGCCCTGCGCAAAGTCGACGTGAGCAACCCGGCTACCGTCAAACGCGTCGAGTTCGTCGGCCCGCAGGTCGGTGAAGAGCTGCGCGACCAGGGCGGCCTCGGCATGCTGCTGGCATTGGGCGGCGTGATGATTTACCTGGCGTTCCGCTTTCAGTGGAAGTTTGCCGTGGGCGCGATCATCTCGCTGATCCACGATGTGGTGGTCACTGTGGGCATCCTGTCGTTCTTCCAGGTGACCTTCGACCTGACGGTACTGGCAGCAGTGCTGGCGATCATCGGCTACTCGCTGAACGACACCATCGTGGTTTTCGACCGGGTTCGCGAGAACTTCCGGGTGATGCGCAAGGCCACGCTGGTGGAGAACATCAACGTATCCACCACGCAGACCTTGCTGCGGACCATGGCGACGTCCATCTCCACCTTGCTGGCGATTTCCGCGCTGCTGTTCTTCGGCGGCGACAACCTGTTCGGCTTCTCCATTGCGTTGTTCATCGGCGTGTTGGCGGGCACCTATTCGTCGGTGTACATCGCCAACGTGGTGCTGATCTGGCTGAACCTGAACAGTGAAGACCTGATTCCACCGGTCTCCAACGACAAGGCCGATGATCGCCCTTGAGCGAAGGCTCTAGGCTGAGCCATTGAGCGATGTAACCCGCTGAAAAGGCGCGAGTATTGAACTCGCGCCTTTTTTTGTACTCCAAGGCTGGGAGTAGCAGGTAACAACTTCGTTACCGAAGTCAGGAGGTTCATCGTGAACAAATCGTTGCTGATTGGTGCAGTGCTGGGGGCTGTCGGTGTCACTGCTGGCGGTGCTGTGGCTACCTACAGCCTCGTCAAGAATAACGGCCCCGACTACGCCGATGTGCTGGCTGTAGAGCCTGTAAACCAGCAGATCAAGACCCCGCGCCAAGAGTGCAAGGACGTCCAGGTGACGCGTCGGCGCGCGGTGCAGGACCAGCATCAAGTGGTCGGCAGTGTGCTGGGTGCGGTGGCGGGTGGCTTGCTGGGGCATCAGGTGGGTGGTGGCCGTGGTAACACATTGGCTACAGTGGCGGGTGCTGTGGGTGGCGGTTATGCGGGCAACAAGGTGCAGGAGCACATGCAGAATGGTGACACCTATACCACTACGCAAACTCGCTGCAATACGGTGAACGACATCAGCGACAAAGTGGTGGGCTACAACGTCAAGTACCAGCTCAAGGGCCAGGTAGGTCAGGTGCGGATGGACCGTGATCCGGGGGCGAAGATCCCGGTGAATGAGCAGGGGCAGTTGGTCTTGGGGCAGAACCCCACCCAGCCCGCTCAGTAGCGTGAAGGAATCCTGGCATAAAAAAAGCACCCCGAAGGGTGCTTTTTTTTTGTGCCCGGAGCGAAAGCTTAGCGTTTCAGCGAAGGCGGCAGGTGCGGCTGGATGGCCGTCAGCACGGCCTTGAAGCATTTGGTGTTGCCCGCGACGATGTGACCCTTTTCCAGGAAATCATGCCCGCCAGTGAAGTCACTGACCAGGCCGCCTGCTTCTTGAATCAGCAGTGCGCCGGCAGCCATGTCCCACTCGGACAGGCCCGACTCCCAGAACGCATCGAAACGACCGGCCGCTACATAGGCCAGGTCGAGGCTGGCAGCACCGGCACGGCGAATGCCGGCGGTCTGGCCGACCAGGGCGCGGAACATGCCCAGGTAGTTGTCCAGGCCATCCATCTGATCGTCACGGAACGGGAAACCGGTGCCCAGCAGGGCGCCTTCCAGGCTGGTGCGACCACTGACGCGCAGGCGACGACCGTTGAGCTGGGCGCCACGGCCGCGGCTGGCAGTGAATTCTTCCTGGCGGACCGGATCCAGCACCACAGCGTGCTCAAGGCGACCACGGTACTTGCAGGCGATGCTCACGGCGAAGTGCGGCACGCCACGCAGGAAGTTGGTGGTGCCATCCAGTGGGTCGATGATCCACAGGTATTCTTCGCCTTCGATGCCGGTGCCGGCGTGCAGGCCGGTTTCTTCCCCGCGGATCGAATGGTTGGGGTACGCCTTGCGCAGGGCGTCGATGATTTTCTGCTCGGCCGCGCGATCTACTTCGGAGACGTAATCCTTGGCGTCTTTCTCATCGACCTTGATGGTATCCAGGCGCTCGATGGAGCGGAAAATCAGTTCACTGGCGCTGCGGGCGGCGCGCAGCGCGATATTCAGCATGGGCTGCATGGACGTTTCACCTAGGTCGTTAAAGAAAGCCGAACATTCTAGCAGAAAAGTTATCCGCCGACAGTGGCCCGTCGGCATTCGTAGCGTTGGGTCGACACCTTCTGTAAGATTTCCTCCCCTTGTGTCCGTTTGTGAGCGTCTGCCTTGCTGGAAAATATCCGCGTCGTTCTGGTCAATACCAGTCACCCCGGCAACATCGGCGGGGCTGCGCGCGCCATGAAGAACATGGGGCTGTCGCGGCTGGTGCTGGTGGATCCGCTGGATTTCCCGTCTGCCGAAGCCGACGCACGGGCCTCCGGTGCCACTGACGTGCTGGAAGGCGCGCAGGTAGTGGCCACCCTCGAAGAGGCACTGGTGGGGTGCAGCCTGGTGCTCGGGACCAGTGCCCGTGACCGGCGCATTCCCTGGCCGCTGCTGGACCCGCGCGAATGCGGCCAGAAAACCATCGAGGAAGCGGGGCAGGGCGCACAGATTGCGTTAGTGTTTGGTCGTGAATATGCCGGCCTGACTAACGAGGAGCTGCAGCGATGTCATTATCACGTGCATATCCCGTCCAATCCCGATTTCAGTTCGCTGAATCTCGCGGCGGCGGTGCAGGTGTTGGGTTACGAGGTGCGGATGGCCTGGCTGGCGGCTCAAGGGCAGCCTTCCAAGGTGGAAAAAGTGGAAATCAACTCGGTGCGCAGTGCTGATCTGGCGACGGCCGACGAGATGGAGTCCTACTTTGGGCATCTCGAGCAAACCCTCGTGGCAATCGGCTTCCTCAATCCGGAGCAGCCCAAACACTTGATGGCTCGCCTGCGTCGGCTCTATGGCCGCAGTTCAGTGAACCGCTCGGAAATGAGTATTTTACGCGGCATCCTCACCGAGACCCAGAAAGTGGCCCGTGGCGATGCGCACAAGCGCAAGGATTGATCCATGTTCGAACGTCTGCGTGAAGATATCCAAGGTGTTTTTCACCGCGATCCGGCGGCCCGCAATGCGTTCGAAGTGCTGACCTGCTACCCCGGCCTGCACGCCATCTGGATTCATCGGGGCGCCCATGCCCTGTGGGTGATGAACTTCAAATGGCCAGCGCGCATGCTGTCCAACTTTGCGCGCTGGATGACCGGGGTGGAGATTCATCCGGGGGCCAAGGTCGGGCGGCGCTTCTTCATTGACCACGGCATGGGCATCGTCATCGGCGAAACCGCCGAAATCGGCAATGACGTGACCCTGTATCAAGGCGTGACCCTGGGCGGCACCAGCTGGAACAAGGGCAAGCGCCATCCCACCCTGGAGGACGGCGTGGTGGTGGGGGCTGGCGCCAAGGTGCTGGGCCCGTTTACCGTGGGGGCCGGTGCCAAGATCGGTTCCAATGCCGTGGTCACCAAGGCCGTGCCGCCCGGTGCCACAGCGGTCGGTATTCCCGGGCGCATCATCGCCAAAGGCGATGGTGAGCAGGATGCCAAGCGCAAGGCCATGGCTGAAAAGATCGGCTTTGATGCCTATGGCCTCAGTGAGGACATGCCCGATCCGGTGGCGCGGGCCATAGGTCAGTTGCTCGATCACCTGCACGCTGTGGACGGCAAGCTCGACGGCATGTGCGGTGCGCTGACCCGATTGGGCAGCGATTACCGGGCAGGCGAGTTGCCGGCGCTGCAAGATGAGGTCTTCGAATGCGTTCAGGGGCGGCAGAAGACCGGATCTTGAACCGGCGTCCATAGGCGTTCGCGATGGCGACAGATGTGTTCGACGGCCCTCGCGGCCTCCTGATCGGCAGCCTTTCCCCACGCCCATTCATTCGTCTGCTATCATTCGCGCCGCAGTTTTGCACGTAATCCCGACTAATGCGCTAGGTCTTGTAGTTGACTAAAACGGTCGGGAATTGCATACTGGTGCCATGTCCTCAATCCCGCAAAACCGTGGTAATAGCCATGCGACTGACAACTAAAGGCCGATACGCCGTGACCGCCATGCTCGATCTGGCGTTGCATGCGCAGCATGGGCCGGTCTCGTTGGCCGACATCTCCGAGCGCCAAGGCATTTCCCTGTCCTACCTTGAGCAGTTGTTCGCCAAGCTGCGCCGCGGAAACCTGGTGTCCAGCGTGCGCGGCCCGGGTGGCGGCTATCAGCTTTCCCGCGACATGCGAGGGATTCAAGTGGCGCAGGTGATCGACGCGGTCAATGAATCGGTCGACGCCACCAAGTGCCAGGGCCTTGGCGATTGTCATGCCGGTGATACCTGCCTGACCCACCATTTGTGGTGTGACCTGAGCCAGCAGATTCACGAGTTTTTGAGTGGTATCAGTTTGGCTGACCTTGTGACTCGCCGTGAGGTGCAAGAAGTAGCCCAGCGTCAGGACCTGCGTCGGTGCTCTACCGGCAAGTCGCAGTTTCTGGACAAGATCGAAACGTCCGCCGTCGAGTAACCACCGTCCAGAGAGTGGCTCGCCTGCCTGATGAGAGCCCGATTTAGGAGAAATTCAATGAAGTTGCCGATTTACCTCGATTATTCCGCCACGACCCCGGTCGACCCGCGTGTTGCGCAAAAAATGAGTGAATGCCTGCTGGTCGACGGAAATTTCGGCAACCCGGCCTCGCGCTCCCACGTCTTTGGCTGGAAAGCCGAAGAGTCGGTCGAAAACGCTCGCCGTCAAGTCGCTGACCTGGTCAACGCCGATCCTCGTGAAATCGTATGGACCAGCGGTGCGACCGAGTCCGACAACCTGGCCATCAAGGGTGTCGCGCATTTTTACGCCAGTAAAGGCAAGCACTTGATCACCACCAAGATCGAGCACAAGGCCGTCCTGGACACCATGCGCCAACTGGAGCGCGAAGGCTTCGAGGTGACCTACCTCGAGCCGCGCGAAGATGGCCTGGTCACCCCGGACATGATCGAGGCCGTGTTGCGTGACGACACCATCCTGGTCTCTGTCATGCACGTGAATAACGAAATCGGTACCATCAATGACATCGCCGCCATTGGTGAGCTGACTCGCTCGCGCGGCATTCTGTTCCACGTCGATGCAGCCCAGTCCACTGGCAAGGTCGACATCGACCTGGCCAAGCTGAAGGTCGACCTGATGTCGTTCTCGGCGCACAAGACCTACGGCCCTAAAGGGATTGGCGCGCTGTACGTCAGCCGCAAGCCTCGCGTTCGCCTGGAAGCGGCCATGCATGGCGGCGGTCACGAGCGCGGCATGCGTTCGGGTACTCTGGCGACCCACCAGATCGTTGGCATGGGTGAAGCGTTCCGCGTGGCCAAGGAAGACATGGCCGCCGAGAACGTGCGGATCAAGGCCCTGAGCGACCGTTTCTTCAAGCAGGTCGAGGGCCTCGAAGAGCTGTACGTCAACGGCAGCCTGACCGCGCGGGTGCCGCACAACCTGAATCTGTCGTTCAACTACGTCGAAGGCGAGTCGCTGATCATGGCGCTCAAGGACTTGGCGGTATCGTCCGGTTCGGCCTGCACCTCGGCATCGCTGGAGCCTTCCTATGTGCTCCGCGCCCTGGGCCGCAATGACGAATTGGCGCACAGCTCCATCCGTTTCACCTTCGGTCGCTTCACTCGCGAAGAAGAAATCGACTACGCCGCGCAGAAAGTAATCGAGGCGGTCACCAAGCTGCGCGCTCTGTCGCCGCTGTGGGACATGTTCAAAGACGGTGTCGACATCTCGAAAATCGAGTGGGCGGCGCACTAAGCAGTCGCCATCAAGAGCGGCTCCCTGATGAGTTTCAGTAAGGATCAATACCATGGCTTACAGTGAAAAGGTCATCGACCACTACGAGAACCCGCGCAACGTCGGCAAGATGGATGCGGAAGATGCAGACGTCGGCACCGGCATGGTCGGCGCCCCGGCGTGCGGCGACGTGATGCGCCTGCAAATCCGTGTCAACGAACAGGGTATTATCGAAGATGCCAAGTTCAAGACCTACGGCTGCGGTTCGGCCATCGCCTCCAGCTCCCTGGCCACCGAGTGGATGAAGGGCAAGAGCCTGGATGAAGCCGTGACCATCAGCAACACTCAGCTGGCGGAAGAACTGGCGCTGCCGCCGGTCAAGATCCACTGCTCTGTACTCGCCGAAGACGCCATCAAGGCGGCCGTGCACGATTACAAGCAGAAGAAAGGCTTGCTCTGACACGCAATACGCAAGGAGTTACCCGATGGCTATCAGCATGACAGAAGCCGCTGCCAACCACGTCCGCCGCTCCCTCGAGGGGCGCGGTAAAGGTGATGGCATCCGCTTGGGCGTTCGCACCACTGGCTGCTCCGGTCTGGCCTATGTGCTGGAATTCGTCGATGCGCCCGCCGGCGAAGACGAAGTGTTCGAGAGCCATGGCGTCAAGGTGATCATTGATCCCAAGAGCCTGGTCTATCTGGACGGCACCGAGCTGGACTTTGTCCGCGAAGGGTTGAACGAAGGCTTCAAGTTCAATAATCCCAACGTGCGCGGCGAATGTGGCTGCGGCGAAAGCTTCAATATCTGAGGCCGGTCGTGGGTACTCCTTGTCATTTTGCCCTGTTTGACCTGCAGCCGAGCTTCCGTCTGGACCTCGATCAACTGGCCGTTCGCTATCGCGAGCTGGCCCGTGAGGTGCATCCCGATCGCTTTGCCGACGGCTCCGAGCGTGAGCAGCGCGTCGCCCTGGAAAAGTCCGCCGGCCTCAACGAGGCTTATCAGACGTTGAAGTCCGGGCCCAGGCGCGCGCGTTATCTGTTGGCCATTGGTGGTCGCGAAGTGCCTCAGGAAGTCACGGTGCACGATCCGGACTTCCTGATGCAGCAGATGCAGTGGCGCGAAGAGCTCGAAGACCTGCAGGACGAAGCGGATCTACCCGGCGTGGCCACATTCAAGCGTCGCTTGAAAGTGGCTCAGACCGAGCTGGATGACAGCTTCGCCGCTTGCTGGAACGACCCGGCGCAGCGTGAGCAGGCTGAACGCCTCATGCGCCGGATGCAGTTCCTCGACAAGCTCTCCTACGAAGTGCGCCAGCTTGAAGAGCGCCTCGACGATTAACCCAGTGCCGCTCCGGTCGCACGCCTGAATTTCAGAAAAGCATGGCCCTACTGCAGATCGCCGAACCTGGCCAAAGTCCTCAACCTCACCAGCGTCGTCTGGCGGTCGGGATTGACTTGGGCACTACCAATTCGCTGGTTGCTGCCCTGCGCAGCGGCTTGTCCGAACCTTTGGCCGACGAGCAGGGGCGGGTCATTCTGCCATCTGCCGTTCGCTATCATGCCGACCGTGTCGAAGTGGGCGACAGCGCCAAAGCTGCAGCCGCAGTCGATCCGCTCAACACCATTCTTTCGGTCAAGCGCCTGATGGGGCGCGGGCTGAGTGACGTCAAACAGTTGGGTGAGCAGTTGCCTTATCGCTTCGTCGGCGGCGAGTCGCACATGCCGTTCATCGACACGGTGCAAGGTCCGAAAAGCCCCGTCGAAGTTTCGGCCGACATCCTCAAGGTCCTGCGTCAGCGGGCAGAAGCCACGCTGGGTGGCGAGTTGGTCGGTGCGGTCATCACCGTTCCCGCCTACTTTGACGACGCCCAGCGCCAGGCCACCAAAGATGCTGCGCGGCTGGCCGGCCTGAATGTCTTGCGTCTGCTCAACGAGCCGACCGCCGCTGCCGTGGCCTATGGCCTGGATCAGCACGCCGAAGGTCTGGTGGCGATCTACGATCTGGGCGGCGGGACCTTCGACATATCGATCCTGCGGCTCACCGGTGGCGTATTCGAAGTCCTGGCCACGGGTGGCGACAGCGCGCTGGGCGGCGATGATTTCGACCACGCCATTGCCAGCTGGATTGTTCAGCAGGCCGGTATTTCTTCGGACCTCGACCCCGGTGCCCAACGCAACCTGCTCCAGGCCGCCTGCGCCGCCAAGGAAGCCTTGACCGACGCTGACAGCGTCGAAGTCGCCTACGGCAGCTGGCGTGCGCCATTGTCACGTGAGGCGTTCAACGCACTGATCGAGCCCATGGTTGCCCGCAGCCTCAAGGCGTGCCGACGTGCGCTGCGCGACTCCGGTGTCGAGCTCGACGAGGTCGGTGCCGTGGTCATGGTCGGTGGTTCCACTCGCGTGCCGCGTGTGCGCATGGCGGTCGGTGAGCTGTTCGGCCGCGAACCCCTGACTGAAATCGACCCTGATCAGGTGGTGGCCATTGGCGCCGCGATCCAGGCCGATACCCTGGCCGGCAACAAGCGCGACGGCGGCGAGCTGCTCTTGCTGGATGTGATTCCGCTGTCTTTGGGGCTTGAGACCATGGGCGGCCTGATGGAAAAGATCATCCCGCGCAATACCACGATTCCGGTGGCTCGCGCTCAGGATTTCACCACTTATAAAGACGGTCAGTCCGCGCTGCTGGTGCATGTGCTGCAAGGTGAGCGCGAGCTGATCAGTGATTGTCGCTCGCTGGCGCGTTTCGAGCTGCGTGGCATTCCTGCCATGGTTGCCGGTGCCGCTAAAATCCGCGTGACCTTCCAGGTGGATGCCGACGGTTTGCTCAGCGTCTCCGCTCGCGAGTTGGCGTCGGGTGTCGAGTCGAGCATCCAGGTCAAGCCTTCCTACGGTCTGACCGATGGCGAAATCGCCAGGATGCTGAAGGATTCCTTCCAGCACGCCAGCGGTGACAAGGTCGCCCGCCAGCTGCGCGAGCATCAGGTAGATGCCGAGCGCCTGCTCGAAGCCGTTGAGGGCGCAATCGAGGCTGACGGCGACCGTCTGCTCGACGACGAAGAGCGCATGGTCATTCAATTGCAGATGGCCGAGCTGCGTGAACTGGCCCGGGGCAATGATGGCCCGGCTATCGAACAGCAGACCAAGCGCTTGTCCCAAGTGACCGATGCCTTTGCTGCTCGCCGTCTGGATTCTACGGTCAAAGCCGCTCTGGCCGGGCGCAACCTGAATGAAATCGAGGAATAACTGATGCCGCAGATCATTTTTCTGCCCCACGCTGAACACTGCCCGGACGGCATGGTGGTCGAGGCCGAAACCGGCAAATCGATCCTGGAAGTCGCGCACGACCATCACATCGAAATCGAAAGCGCTTGCGGGGGCGTCTGCGCCTGCACCACCTGTCACTGCATCATTCGCGAGGGTTTCGACTCGCTGAAGGAAGCCGATGATCTGGAAGAAGACTACCTGGACCGCGCCTGGGGCCTTGAAGCCCATTCGCGGCTGAGCTGCCAGGCCGTGGTCGGGACGGAAGATATCACCGTCGAAATCCCGAAATACTCCCTTAACCATGCCGCCGAAGCGCCGCACTGAGCCCTGGAGCCGACATGAGTCTGAAATGGGTTGATGTGCAGGAAATTGCTATCCAGTTGGCCGAACTTCATCCTGAAGTCGACCCTCTGTCGGTGAATTTCGTCAAACTTCGCAATCTGGTGATGGCGCTACCTGAATTCGATGATATCGCTGATCGCGGTGGCGAAAAGGTGCTTGAGGCCATTCAAGGGCTGTGGATCGAAGAGCGGGACTGATCGCTTCTGTCTACGCTTCATCTGTACGGCTGTGGTGAGGGCCCCGAGCAAGCTCGGGAACCGCCCGGCGGGGCCAACCGCCAGGCACAGCCGCCGATACCTTTCATCGTTAGGCAATCCCAAAGAACCCGCGTATAATTCGCGGGTTTAATTTTTCGCTTCAATCAACGTTTCTGGAGTTTCACCATGGCTGTTCAACGTACTTTCTCCATCATCAAGCCTGACGCCGTTGCAAAAAACGTGATCGGCGAGATCACCACTCGTTTCGAGAAAGCCGGCCTGCAGGTCGTGGCTTCGAAACTCAAGCAACTGTCCAGGGCCGAGGCCGAAGGCTTCTACGCCGAGCACAGCGCTCGTGGCTTCTTCGGTGAACTGGTTGCTTTCATGATCTCCGGCCCGGTTGTCGTACAGGTTCTGGAAGGCGAAAACGCCATCGCCAAAAACCGCGAACTGATGGGTGCTACCAACCCTAAGGAAGCCGCTGCCGGTACCATCCGCGCCGACTTCGCCGACTCCATCGACGCCAACGCCGTGCACGGTTCGGACTCCGAAGCCGCCGCCGCTCGCGAAATCGCTTATTTCTTCGCTGCTACTGAAGTAACCACTCGTAAAGCCTGAGGCTTTTGAGTGAAGGTGAAACCATGACTGCATTGACTGGCAAGACAAACCTGTTGGGTCTGACTCAACCGGAAATGGAACAGTTCTTCGACTCGATCGGGGAGAAGCGCTTTCGTGCCGGTCAGGTCATGAAATGGATTCACCATTTTGGCGTCGACGATTTCGACGCCATGAGCAATGTCAGCAAGGCCTTGCGCGAAAAGCTCAAGGCCTGCGCTGAAATCCGCGGCCCCGAATTGGTCAGCGAGGACATTTCCAGCGACGGCACCCGTAAATGGGTGGTGCGCGTGGAGTCCGGCAGCTGCGTCGAGACCGTTTACATCCCCCAGGGCAAGCGTGGCACCTTGTGTGTTTCGTCCCAGGCGGGCTGTGCCCTGGATTGCAGTTTCTGCTCCACCGGCAAACAAGGCTTCAATAGCAACCTCACCGCCGCCGAAGTGATCGGCCAGGTGTGGATTGCCAACAAATCTTTCGGCAGTGTCCCGGCAACCGTCGACCGTGCCATCACCAACGTGGTGATGATGGGCATGGGCGAGCCGCTGCTGAATTTCGACAACGTCGTGGCGGCCATGCACCTGATGATGGACGACCTCGGCTACGGTATCTCCAAGCGGCGTGTGACCTTGTCCACGTCGGGGGTGGTGCCGATGATCGATGAACTGGCCAAGCACATCGACGTCTCCCTGGCCTTGTCGCTGCACGCGCCCAATGATGCGCTGCGCAGTGAGCTGGTGCCGATCAACAAGAAATATCCGCTCAAGATGTTGCTTGATTCCTGCCAGCGCTACATGTCGGCACTGGGCGAGAAGCGGGTGTTGACCATCGAGTACACCTTGCTCAAGGACGTCAACGACAAGCTCGAGCACGCGGTCGAGATGGTCGAGCTGCTCAAGAGTATTCCTTGCAAGATCAACCTGATCCCTTTCAACCCGTTCCCGCATTCGGGTTACGAGCGGCCCAGCAACAATGCCATTCGTCGCTTTCAGGATCATTTGCATCAAGCGGGTTTCAATGTCACGGTGCGCACCACGCGCGGTGAAGACATCGACGCGGCCTGCGGACAATTGGTCGGGCAGGTGATGGATCGCACCCGCCGCAGTGAGCGTTATATCGCCGTGCGCCAGTTGGCTGCCGATGACGTACCGCAATCTGCTGCATTGCGCACTTGAAGCGCTGAAACGGATTACCGAGGATCTTTATGACGCTGCGCGCCGCGCTCTTTCTGTTGTTCGTCAGCTTGCTGACAGGGTGCGTCACCACGGGTAAAACCAACCCGATGGATAGTCGAAAAGGTCGCGATCAGGCGCGTGCAGCCTACGTACAGCTAGGATTGGGCTACCTTCAGGAAGGTAATGTCGAGCGTGCCAAGACGCCGTTGCGTCAGGCTCTTGATCTGGACAGTTCCGACCCGGACGCCAATGCGGCGCTGGCATTGGTATTTCAGGCCGAAGGCGAGAATGGTCTGGCCGAGCAACATTTCCGCAAGGCGTTGAGCAGTCGCAGCGATGACGCGCGGATCCTCAACAATTACGGCAGCTTTTTGTACGAGCAAAAGCGCTACAAAGATGCTTACGATATGTTTCAGAAGTCGGTCGCCGATCCGCTTTACACTGAGCGCTCGCGGGTGTTTGAAAACCTCGGGATTACCTCGCTGGCCTTGGGGCAGCGGGACCAGGCCGAACAGTTTCTCGAACGCGCCCTGCGATTGAACAACAAACAACCGCGCGCATTGCTGGAAATGGCTGAGTTGTCTTACGAAGACAGGCAATATGTGCCAGCCCGGAACTATTACGAGGGCTACAGCCAGATCAGCGAGCAGAATGCCCGCAGCCTGTTGCTGGGGATCCGCCT
The DNA here is from genome assembly GCF_018449655.1 of Pseudomonas sp. dw_358. Taxonomy (GTDB): domain Bacteria; phylum Pseudomonadota; class Gammaproteobacteria; order Pseudomonadales; family Pseudomonadaceae; genus Aquipseudomonas. The sequence continues at coordinate 19,125 of NZ_JAAVUX010000009.1, read as the reverse complement.
GGCAAAGGTGTTTCAGGACAAGAACAAGGCCGCCAGCCTGGGCCTGCAACTTAGAAGACTCTATCCCGGTACGCCGGAATACAAGCAATACCTGTCGGAGCAAAGATGAAAGCGGCGCATCCCGAAGTTGTAGCAGCGACTCGCGTAAATCCGGGTGAGACCTTGCGTCTGGCCCGCGAAAGCCGTGGCTGGTCGCAGGCTGAAGTGGCCAAGAAACTCAACCTCACGGTCAGCTCGCTGAGCAACCTTGAAACCGGCGCGTTCGACAAGCTGCCGGGGCATACCTTTGCTCGCGGCTATATCCGCGCGTACGCCAAGTTGCTGGACATGGACCAGAGCGTTCTGGTGCAGGCCTTCGACCACATCACCGGCACCAACGCCCAGGGCAGCAACGTGCATGGCCTGGGTCGTATCGAAGAACCGTCGCGTCTGGCGCACAACATCCTGCGCATCGTCAGCCTGCTGTTGCTGGTGCTGGTGATAGGCGGTGGATTCTTCTGGTGGAAGGAACAGGCCGACCAGCGCGCGAAAGACACGCCGCCCCTGGCCATGGAGCATGTCGAAGTCGAAAGCGCCGATGGCACCACCCAGATTCATCCCCTGGACGGGCCGGACACCACTACCGACGCCAAACCCGTGCAGCCTGATACGCCGGCAGCGCCAGCGACAGCCACCGATCCGGCCCTTGCCAGTGTGCCGGTCAACCCAAGCCCGGCGGCCACCCAACCTTCGGTTCCGAGCGGTGTTCCGGCCCCGACCGTGACCGCCCCGGTCAAGCCGGCGACGGCAGCCGCAGCGCCGGCAACACCGGTTGCTGCGGCACCGAGCGCGACTCCGGTTGCCCCGGCCGCAGGCGAGGGCCAAGTGGCTATCCAGTTTGTCGACAACTGCTGGATCGACGTCAAGGACGCCAGCGGCAGAAGCCTCTCGAGCGGCGTCAAGAAGAAAGGCGACAGCATTTCCGTCAACGGCAAACCGCCGTTTTCGATCCGCCTGGGCTTTGCCCGTGGCGCGCAGGTCAGCTACAACGGCCAACCGGTCGACTTGAAACCATTCACCTCCGGCGAGACTGCTCGCCTGAAGCTGGGGCAATAAGTCATGCACGGTGAATCACCTATCAAACGACGCGTATCGCGCAAGATCTGGGTCGGCTCCGTACCCGTCGGTGGCGATGCCCCGATTGCAGTGCAGAGCATGACCAACACCGACACCAATGACGTCGACGCCACTGTTGGCCAGATCGAACGTCTGGTGGCGGCGGGCGTGGACATCGTCCGCGTTTCGGTACCCGACATGGATGCAGCCGAGGCCTTTGGCCGGATCAAACAGCGAGTGCAGGTCCCCCTGGTGGCCGACATCCACTTCGACTACCGCATCGCTCTGCGCGTGGCCGAGCTGGGCGTCGACTGCCTGCGCATCAACCCCGGCAACATCGGTCGCGAAGACCGTGTGCGTGCGGTGGTCGACGCCGCCCGTGATCGTGGCATCCCGATCCGTATCGGGGTCAATGCCGGTTCTCTGGAAAAAGACTTGCAGAAGAAGTACGGCGAGCCGACGCCCGAGGCGCTGGTGGAGTCGGCCTTGCGCCATGTCGAGCACTTGCAGCGCCTGGATTTCCAGGATTTCAAGGTCAGCGTCAAGGCTTCCGACGTGTTCATGGCCGTCGAAGCCTACCGGTTGCTGGCCAGGCAGATCGTCCAGCCCCTGCACCTGGGGATCACCGAAGCGGGCGGTTTGCGCTCGGGTACAGTGAAATCCGCCGTGGGCCTAGGTATGCTGCTGGCCGATGGCATCGGTGACACCATTCGTATTTCTCTGGCGGCCGATCCGGTGGAGGAAGTGAAGGTCGGTTACGACATCCTCAAGTCTCTGCGCCTGCGCTCACGTGGCATCAACTTCATCGCCTGCCCGAGCTGCTCGCGGCAGAACTTCGATGTGGTCAAGACCATGAACGAGCTGGAAGGGCGCCTGGAAGACTTGCTGGTACCGCTGGATGTGGCTGTGATCGGTTGCGTGGTCAACGGTCCGGGGGAAGCCAAGGAAGCCCATGTGGGCTTGACCGGGGGTACACCGAATCTGATCTACATCGATGGCAAGCCAGCCCAGAAGCTGACCAACGACAATCTGGTGGACGAGCTTGAACGGCTGATCCGGCAGAAAGCGGCTGAAAAAGTCGAGGCCGACGCGGCGCTGATCGCCCGCGGCTGAACCGTACGCCGCTTAATAAAGAGTTTTTAAGGACATTTTGTGAGCAAGTCTCTGCAAGCCATCCGTGGCATGAACGACATTCTGCCGGACCAGACGCCGCTGTGGCGCTACTTCGAAGCCACCGTGGCGGGTTTGCTGGACACCTACGGCTACCGCCAGATCCGCATGCCCATCGTCGAATTCACCGAGCTGTTCAAGCGCTCGATCGGCGAAGTGACCGACATCGTCGAAAAAGAGATGTATACCTTCGAAGACCGCAACGGCGACTCTCTGACCTTGCGCCCTGAAGGCACGGCCGCCTGTGTGCGCGCGGTGCTCGAACACGGCATCAGTGGCGGTGGCCAGGTGCAGAAGCTCTGGTACATGGGCCCCATGTTCCGCCACGAGCGTCCGCAGAAAGGCCGCTATCGCCAGTTCAACCAGATCGGCCTGGAGGTGTTCAATCTCGAGGGTCCGGACATCGATGCCGAACTGATCGTGCTGACCTGGCGCCTGTGGGCCGCCTTGGGTATTCGCGACGCGGTCAAGCTCGAACTCAACAGTCTTGGCACGAGCGAGGCGCGTGCCCGCTATCGTGACGCGCTGGTGGCCTTTCTCACCCAGCACCTCGATGTGCTTGACGAAGACAGCCAGCGTCGCCTGAAAACCAACCCGCTGCGGGTGCTGGACACCAAGCACCCCGAGACTCAGGCGGTGCTGATCAACGCGCCGAAGCTGGCCGACTACCTCGACGAAGAATCCCGCGTGCACTTCGAGGGCCTCAAGGCGCGTCTCGATGCCGTGGGCATTCCTTATGTGATCAACCCCAAGCTGGTACGCGGTCTCGATTACTACAGCAAGACCGTGTTCGAGTGGGTCACCGACAAGCTCGGTGCCCAAGGCACGGTGTGCGCCGGTGGTCGTTACGATGGTCTGGTCGAACAGATGGGCGGCAAGCCGACCCCGGGCGTGGGCTTTGCCATGGGTATCGAGCGCCTGATCCTGCTGCTGGAGACTTTGGAGCAGGTGCCGGATTCCATCGCCCGTCAAGTCGATGTCTACCTGTGCGCCTTCGGCGAAGCGGCGGAGCTGGCCGGTCTAGCCCTGGCCGAACGTGTTCGCGACCAGTTGCCCGGCCTGCGCCTGCAGGTCAACGCTGGCGCTGGCAGCTTCAAGAGCCAGTTCAAGAAAGCCGACAAGAGTGGCGCGCTGTTCGCGTTGATTCTGGGTGATGACGAAATGGCCGCCCGCCAGATCGGCGTCAAGCCCCTGCGTGGCCAGGGCGAACAACTGAATATTGCCTGGGATGCTCTTGCCGAGCATCTGGCGACCTGCGCTGTGCAGGCCTGAAGCCGGCATCCGCCGAATTTGTTAGAAGGAGTGTTTGGGTGTCGAATACCGAAGATGAACAGATCGCCGAGCTGAAAGACTGGTGGGGCCGCAACGGTAAATCCCTGGTGACGGGCGCCCTGTTGGCGCTGGTGATCGTGTTCGGCTGGCAGGCCTGGCATCGCTACCAAAGCAACCAGAGCCAGGGGGCTTCCAACCTGTACCAACAGCTGCTGGAATCGGCGCTGACACCTGGCGGCAAGCCTGATGCGGCTCAGGTGGCCGACATCGCCGGCAAGCTGAAGTCCCAGTACGGTGGCAGTGCCTATGCCCAGTACGGCAGCTTGTTCGTGGCCAAGGTGGCTGTGGATGCCGGCAAGCTCGACGACGCTGTCGCCGAATTGAAGCCAGTGACCCTGAAGCCGGCCAACGCCACCTTGGGCGAGCTTGCCAAGCAGCGTCTGGCGCAGGTACTGGGCGCTCAGAACAAGGCTGACGAAGCGCTGAAGCTGCTCGATGGCGACACCGACCAAGCCTTCCTGGCTACCCGTGAAGAACTCAAGGGTGACCTGCTGGTGAAACTGGGTCGTCACGACGATGCCTTTGCTGCCTATCAAAAAGCCAAGGCCGCACTGTCCGACGAGGCAGCGGTGGGTGGCTTGCAAATCAAGCTGGACGACCTGGCCAAAGGGGATGCGTGACGTGATCCGTTGGAAACATGCAGCATTGCTGGCTCTGGCCGTTTTGGCCGCGGGTTGCAGCAGCAACAGCAAGAAAGAACTTCCTCCTGCCGAACTGAAGCCTTTCAAGGAAGAAGTGGCGCTGCACAAGGAGTGGAGTCGCTCGATCGGTGACGGTCAGGGCAAGACCTACAACATGCTGGTGCCAGCCGTTGATGGCGATCGTATCTACGCCGCCGATATCAATGGCAAGGTATTCGCGCTGAACCGCATGACCGGCGACGTGATCTGGAAGAAAGACCTTGAGACCTCGGTGTCCGGTGCTGTCGGCGTTGGTTCCGGGATGGTGATGCTCGGCACCTTGAGCGGCCAGGTCGTGGTTCTGGATGCCAGCACCGGTGAAGAGAAATGGCACGCGAAGGCCACCAGCGAAGTGCTGGCACCGCCGGCCACTAACGGCGACGTGGTGGTCGTGCAGGCCCAGGATGACCGCGTCATTGCCTACGATGCTGCCACTGGCACTCAGCGCTGGTTGTATGACAGCAGCCCGGCGGTCCTGACCCTGCGTGGTACCGGTGCGCCGCTGGTCACCGACCACTTGGCGATTGCCGGCCTGTCGACTGGCAAGGTCGTGGCGCTGGACACCACCAACGGTATCCCGGCGTGGGAAACCCATGTGGCGATTCCGACCGGTCGTTCCGAGCTGGATCGCGTGGTGGATATCGACGGCGGGCTGTTGCTGGCCAACGGCACTCTGTACGTGGCCAGCTATCAAGGCCGCATGGCGGGCCTGGATCTGGAGAGCGGTCGGGTCAACTGGCAGCGTGATGCATCCAGCTACGCCGGTGTCGCTCAGGGTTTTGGCAGCGTCTATGTGGCGCTGGCCGACGGTACCGTCGAAAGCATCGACGAGCGCTCCACCAGCCCTCTGTGGACCAACGACTCCCTGGCTCGCCGCCAGCTGTCGGCGCCCGAAGTGTTCTCCAGCTACGTAGCCGTGGGCGACTACCAAGGTTACCTGCACCTGCTCAGCCAGGTCGACGGCCGTTTTGTCGGTCGTGAGAAGATCGACGGCGATGGCCTGCGGGCGCGCCCGCTGGTGGTCGGCAACATGATCTATGTGTATGGCAATAGCGGTAAACTGGAAGCTCTCACTATCAAGTAAGGCTTTGACTATGCTTGAGCCCGGCGGGTGCCCATGATGGCGCCGGGGCGCAAGCCACCTCGTGACGAGGTGTACGAACTTCGGCCGCTGCCTGCAGCGGCCTTTGTATTTTCTGAAATAACGCAGTGGAGAGCCGCATGGTTCCCGTAATCGCCCTGGTGGGCCGACCTAACGTCGGCAAGTCCACCATGTTCAACCGCCTGACCAAAAGCCGCGACGCCATCGTTGGCGACTTGTCTGGTCTTACTCGTGATCGCCAGTACGGTGAGGCGCGCTGGCAAGGGCGTTCCTATATTCTGGTCGACACCGGGGGGATCTCCGGTGACGAGCACGGCATGGACGAAAAAATGGCCGAGCAGTCGCTGCTGGCCATTGAAGAAGCCGATGTCGTATTGTTTCTGGTCGATGCCCGTGCCGGTTATACGGCGGCCGACCAGATGATCGCCGAGCACCTGCGCAAGCGCAACAAGCGCTCGATTCTGGTGGCCAACAAGATCGACAACATCGATCCGGAAATGGCCCGTGCCGAATTCGCCCCGTTGGGCATGGGCCACGCCATCGGCGTTGCCGGTGCTCAGGGCCGTGGCGTCAACACGCTGCTGGAAGCCGCCTTGGCGGAATTTCCCCGTGACGTCGAAGAGGAAGACCTTGGCGCCGACGTGGCCGAAGGTGAAGAGCAGGTACGCATCCCTGGGCCGAGCGAGAAGGATGGCATCAAGATCGCCATCATCGGTCGTCCCAACGTAGGCAAGTCGACCCTGGTCAACCGCATGCTCGGTGAAGACCGCGTCATCGTCTACGACGAACCGGGCACCACGCGTGACAGTATCTATATCCCTTTCGAACGCAATGGCGAGAAGTACACCTTCATCGACACGGCCGGGGTGCGCAAGCGCGGCAAGATCCACGAGGAAGTCGAGAAGTTCTCCGTGGTCAAGACCCTGCAGGCGATCAAGGACGCCAACGTGGTCATCTTCGTCATGGACGCCCGCGAAGGTGTGGTCGACCATGACCTCAACCTGCTGGGCTTTGCGCTCGAAGCCGGGCGTGCCATCGTCATCGCGCTGAACAAGTGGGATGGCATGCAGCCGAGCGAGCGCGACTACGTCAAGGTCGAGCTGGAACGTCGGTTGTTCTTCGTCGACTTCGCCGATATCCACTTCATCTCGGCATTGCACGGCACCGGTGTCGGCAACCTCTACGGTTCGGTTCAGGCCTCGTTCAAGTCGGCGATCACGCGTTGGCCGACCAACCGCCTGACCCAGATCCTCGAAGATGCGGTCAAGGAACACCAGCCGCCGATGGTCAACAGCCGTCGTATCAAACTGCGTTATGCCCACTTGGGCGGCGCCAACCCGCCGTTGATCGTTATCCACGGCAATCAGGTGGAAAAGGTCCCGAACTCCTATGTTCGCTACCTGGAGAACACCTATCGCCGCGTACTCAAGCTGGTCGGCACGCCGATCCGCATCGAGTTCAAAGGCGGCGACAACCCATACGAAGGCAACAAGAACACGCTGACCGACCGCCAGGTCAACAAGAAGCGTCGCTTGATGTCGCACCACAAGAAAGCCGACAAGAAGCGCCGCGACAAGCGCTGATCCCCGGTCGGAGTTTTGCCATGTGACCCTGTGGGAGCAAGGCTTGCCCGCGATACAGACGGCGCGATCCAGTGGATCTGCGCGGTGTTGCCATTGCGGCCAAGGCCTGCTTCCACAGGTTGTTTCATCCCCTTCTGTACTTGGGCTATCCTGCGCCTTCCACCGCTCAGGTAACGGCCCATGATCAGCAGTAAGTTGCCGAATGTCGGCACCACCATCTTCACCACCATGTCCCAGCTGGCCACCGAGTTTGGCGCCATCAACCTGTCCCAGGGTTTTCCCGATTTCAACGGCCCGCAAGCGCTCCTCGAAGCGGCCGCTGATCACCTGCTCGCGGGTCACAACCAATACACCCCCATGACCGGCCTGCCTGCGCTGCGCGAGCAAGTCGCGGCGAAGATTGCCCGTGTCTACGGCGCCACCGTCGATCCGGAAAGCGAAGTCACCATCACCCCGGGTGGTACCGAGGCGATTTTCTGCGCGATTCAAGCCGTCATCCGACAAGGCGACGAAGTGATCATCTTCGACCCGTGTTACGACAGCTACGGGCCGTCGGTCCAGCTGGCCGGTGGTCACTGCGTCCACGTCAAACTCGACCCGGTGGATTTCTCCATCGACTGGCAGCGGTTCGCCGATGCGCTGACGCCGCGCACGCGCATGGTGGTGATCAACAGCCCACACAACCCCAGCGGTGCGTTGATTACCCGTGCCGACCTGGACCAGTTGGCGGCGTTGATCGCCGATCGCGATATTTATATCGTGGCGGACGAGGTCTACGAGCATTTGATCTACGACGGCGTCCAGCACGCCAGCGTATTGGCACACGAGCAGTTGTACGCCCGCTCCTTCGTGGTCAGCTCCTTCGGCAAGACCTACCACGTTACCGGCTGGAAGACCGGCTACGTCGTGGCACCCACGCACTTGACTCGCGAATGGCGCAAGGTTCACCAGTACGTCAATTTCTGCGGTGTGACCCCGCTGCAGTGGGCATTAGCGGACTTCATGGCCGCCCACCCCGAGCACACCGATGAGCTGCCAGCCTTCTATCAAGCCAAGCGCGACCTGTTCTGCGACTTGCTGGGAGGGTCGCGTTTTACCTTCACGCCTTCCCCCGGCACCTATTTCCAGTTGTTGGACTACGCGCAGATCCAGCCCGACATGAACGATGTCGAGATGTCCCAATGGATGATTCGCGAGCACGGCGTCGCCGCCATTCCAGTGTCGGCCCTGTATGAAACCCCCGAGCCCGGCCAGCGCCTGATCCGCCTGTGCTTTGCCAAGCGTGAGGAGACGCTGCGCGAAGCAGCGCGAAAGCTATGTCTGATCTGAAGCTCGCTTTGCTGCAAACCACCCTGGCGTGGCACGACCGCGATGCCAACCTGGCCCATTTCGACAGCTTGCTGGAACAGGCGGCCGGTGCCGACCTGATCATTCTGCCGGAAATGTTCACCACCGGCTTTTCCATGGACTCGGCCCAGCTGGCCGAGCGCGAAGAAGGCCCGACCACCCAGTGGTTGAAGGCCCAGGCGCGGCAACTCAATGCCGTGGTCACCGGTAGCGTGATCATTCGGGCTGCCGATGGTACTTACCGCAACCGCCTGCTCTGGGCCCAGCCCGACGGCCAGGTCCTGCACTACGACAAGCGCCACCTGTTCCGCATGGCAGGTGAACACCAGCACTACACCGCCGGTGAGCAACAGGTCACCTTCACCCTCAAAGGCTGGAACATCAGACCGCTGGTCTGCTACGACCTGCGCTTCCCGGTCTGGAGCCGCGATGGCCAGCACACCGATCTGATCCTTTACACCGCCAACTGGCCGGGCGCCCGTCGCCTGCACTGGAACCGCCTGCTGCCAGCCCGAGCCATTGAAAACCTGTGCTATGTGGCTGCCGTGAACCGAGTCGGGACCGATGGCAAAGGCTTTGCCTATACTGGCGACAGTCAGGTGCTGGATTTTCAGGGCGAGCACTTGTTGAGCGCCGGGGAGGCGGATGGGGTGTTCACCGCTACGCTAAGCAAGTCTGACTTGATGGCTTATCGGGAGCGCTTTCCGGCGTATCTGGATGCGGATGCTTACACTTTGACCTTGTTGACCTGACCGGGCTTGCTGTTTCAGGCATAAAAAAACCGGCCCATCAGCCGGTTTTTTATAATCAGCTCACTTTCAAGCCGCTTTCGCTTCCTGCTGGCTCAACGACCGGTTCAGTGCGCTGAACAGTGCCCGGAAACTGGCGGTGGTGATGTTTTCGTCCACACCCACACCATGGATCGGACGACCGCCAGCCACGCGCAGTTCGATGTAGGCTGCTGCCTTGGCGTTAGTCCCGGCGGCAATGGCGTGTTCGTTGTAGTCCATGATTTCAACGCTGATCGGCAGTGCCGCTACCAGCGCTTCCAGAGCGCCGTTGCCCTTGCCGCGCCAGTTCTGGGTTTCGCCGTCGCTGTGGACTTCAATGTTGACGGCGCTGTTGCCGTTTTCTTCCTGCAGGCGGTGGCTGATCAGGGCGTAAGGCACGTTGGCCTGCAGGTACTCTTTGTGCAGCAAGGCATAAATCTGCTGGGCGCTCATTTCCAGGCCTACGCGGTCGGTCTCGGCCTGAACGACCTGGCTGAATTCGATTTGCATGCGGCGTGGCAGGCTGATGCCATATTCCTGCTCGAGCAGGTAGGTGATGCCGCCTTTGCCTGACTGGCTGTTGACGCGGATCACCGCCTCGTAGCTGCGGCCGATGTCGGCCGGGTCGATCGGCAAATACGGGACTTCCCACAGGGTGTCCTCTTTCTGCTGGGTCAGGCCCTTGCGGATGGCATCCTGGTGCGAGCCGGAGAAAGCGGTGTGAACGAGGTCGCCGACGTACGGGTGACGGGGGTGGACCGGCAACTGGTTGCACTCTTCGACGACTTTGCGCACGCCGTCGATGTCGGAGAAGTCCAGCTCGGGGTCAACGCCTTGGGTGTAGAGGTTCAGTGCCAGGGTCACCAGGTCGACGTTGCCGGTGCGCTCACCGTTGCCGAACAGGCAGCCTTCGACGCGATCGGCGCCAGCCATCAGGCCCAGTTCAGTCGCCGCGACGCCAGTGCCGCGGTCGTTGTGGGTGTGCAGGCTGATCAGCACACTGTCACGACGGGAGACATGGCGGCCGAACCACTCGATCTGGTCGGCATAGATGTTCGGCGTGGACACTTCCACGGTAGCGGGCAGGTTGAGAATCACCTTGTGCTCTGGCGTAGGGTTCCACACCTCGATCACCGCGTCACAGACTTCCTTGGCAAATTCCAGTTCGGTGGCGCTGAAGGTTTCCGGCGAATACTGGAACGTCCACTGGGTTTCCGGCTGCTGGGCGGCGTATTTGACGAACAGCTTGGCGGCGCTCACGGCGATTTCCTTCACGCCCTGCTTGTCCTGGTTGAAGACAATCTTGCGAAAAGAAGGAGAGGTGGCGTTGTACAGGTGGACAATGGCTTTCTTGGCGCCCTTGAGCGATTCGAAGGTCCGTGCGATCAAGTCTTCACGGGCTTGGGTCAGCACCTGGATGGTGGTGTCGTCTGGAATGTGGCCGTCTTCGATCAAGGTGCGCACGAAGTCGAAGTCGGTCTGGGAAGCGGAAGGGAACGAGGCTTCGATTTCCTTGACGCCCACGGCGACCAGGGTTTTCCAGAAACGCAGCTTCTTCACTGAATCCATCGGCTCGATCAGCGACTGGTTGCCGTCACGCAGGTCGGAACTGCACCAGATCGGCGCCACGGTAATGGCTTTCGACGGCCAGGTCCGGTCGGGCAGATCGATGGTCGGGAACGCGCGGTATTTGTTCGACGGATCTTTGAGCATGGTCATGTGAGCAATCCTTGAGTTGCAGCCTTCGGAAAGGGCCTGCCGGTAGACGATAGATGAAGGGCGAGGCGACGCGATCTAGCCAGGCAGTCGTGCACTGACCAGGCAAAGGCTGCGGTGTTGGCGGCGTTGAATGAGGGTATGTGCGGTTTTCATGCGTCAACCCTAACCAGTGGGGTTAAAGATGGCAAGTGCTTCAAAAAAATTGGTAGCCAATGCTGTATGAGCAGTGATTTCGAGAATTAATCGCGGCAGATATCCGAAATGACGAGGCCGATTGCGCAGGTATTTGATCCTCCGCAATCCGTGCTAACGGAGCGGCTCAGGGTTGAAACGCCCCGATAAATATCGCCGGATCCACCCGCACGTCATTCAGGCTGACATTCCAGTGCATGTGCGGTCCGGTAGCGCGGCCTGTGGAGCCGACCCGGCCGACCACAGCGCCTCGTGCCAGAATCTGGCCTGCGTGCACGTCGATTTTCGACATGTGGCAGAACATGCTGATGAAACCCTGACCGTGGTCGACGAACACGGTGTTGCCATTGAAGAAGTAGTCACCGATCAGGATGACCCTGCCGGCCGCCGGCGTCTTGATCGGGGTGCCCGCCGGTACGGCGAAGTCCAGGCCCGCGTGGGGATTGCGTTCTTCGCCGTTGAAGAAGCGGCGTACGCCAAAGCGGCTGGACAGCGAGCCGTTGACCGGTTTGTCCAGTATCAGGTTGCTGGGGTTGCCCAAGCTGAAGCTGCGGTAGGCTTGGGTCTGGGTGGCCAGTTCGGCGTTGATGCGGGTCAGGTCGGCGGGGTCGGGGTTGACCTGGCGAGTGTTCTTCAGCGTGATGTGCTGCTCGGGGTAGTGCTTGCTACCCACCATGAAGCTGAGCGTGCGACCACCACTGCTCAATTGCAGCGGGCCTGGCTTGGCAGTCAAGGGGATGCCGACGATGGCGCGCCAGGTGTCCTGCTCCTTGATCACCAGCACCGGTTTGTTGTCGAAGCGGGCGGTGGGCGGGACGGCACTGGTGCCGAGCTCGATCACCGCGACGCCACCCGGTACCGGCTTGTTCAGCAGTCGGGTCAGGTAGCTGTCGGCGGCATGGACAGTGCAACTCAGGCACAGCAAAAGGACAGCAAGCAGGCGCGGCATCGATTCAATCCAGCAACGACAAGGTGACAGGGGTGAGATGGTTATCCTCTACGCGCACGTCCAGCTCGCCTTCACCCAGGCGGGCTTTCAGGCGCTGGCCGGTGCTGGTCTGCGCGGCGCTGCGGATAGCCTGGCCGCGCTCGTCAAGCAAAATGCTGTAACCGCGCCCAAGGGTCGCCAGCGGGCTGACCACATGCAGCGTCTGCATCTGTGCTTGCAGTGCCTGACGCCGGTCCTTGAGGTTTTCCCGGATTGCCCTTGGCAGCCGCGCGGCGAGTGTGTCCACACGTTGCTTGAGCAGGGCGAGCGTACGGCCGGGGTGCTGCGCCGCCAGCCTTCCCTCCAGTCGCTCCATGCGCTGACGACTGTTGCGCATGCGATGCTCGAATGCGCGGCGCATGCGCATGTCCAGGTCGTCCAGGCGTTGGGCCTGCTGGCGCAAGCGTTCACCGGGATGGCGCAGGCGTGCTGCCAGACCGTCCAGGCGCAGGCGATCATGGCGCAGGCGGTTCTGCATGCGCATCAACAGGCGACGTTCGAGGCTTTCGACGCGGCGCACCAGGTCACTGGAGTCCGGCGCCAGCAGTTCGGCGGCGGCCGAAGGTGTCGGCGCGCGAACGTCGGCGACGAAATCGCTGATCGAAACATCGGTTTCATGGCCCACTGCGCTGACGATCGGGGTCACGCAGGCATCCACGGCGCGGGCCACGGCTTCCTCGTTGAAACACCAGAGGTCTTCCAGCGAACCACCACCACGGGCGAGGATGATGGCGTCGAAGCCTCGGGCATCGGCCAGCTCGAGCGCGCGGACGATCTGCGCCGTGGCGTCGCGACCTTGTACTGCCGTGGGAATCAGGGTCAGTCGCACCTGGGGAGCTCGGCGCCGAAAGACGCTGATGATGTCGCGGATCACCGCTCCTGTCGGCGAGCTGACGATACCAATGCGTTGAGGATGGGCGGGCAGGGGCACCTTGCGTTCGGCGCTGAACAGGCCTTCGGCCATGAGCTTGTCTTTCAGCGCATCGAACGCCAGGCGCAGGGCGCCGTCGCCAGCCGGCTCGACGGTATCGAGAATCAGTTGGTAATCACCCCGGCCCTCGAACAGCGAGACCTTGCCGCGCACTTTGACCGCCAGGCCATCCTTCAGCGCCTGGCGTACCCGCTGGGCATTTTGCCGGAACAGTGCGCAGCGTACCTGCGCACCACTGTCCTTGAGGGTGAAGTACATATGCCCCGAGGCGGGGCGTGCGAGGTTGGAAATCTCGCCTTCGACCCATATGTTACTGAACACATCCTCCAGCAACACGCGGGCGCGGCCATTGAGCTGGCTGACAGTGAGTACTTCGCGGTCCAGGTTAAGCCTGGCGAATGGGTCTTTGATCATGCCGGGCATGATAGATGCATTCGCCAACGGCAACCACCACTCTGGCTGCCTGGGGGAGCACATGGTTTATCCTTCCGCGTCATATTCTCAAAGGTTGCGCATGCAGACCCAAGCCATCATCGCCCCGCGGATTTCCACTCTGCCGGTCCACGAGCCTCGCGCCCGCGCCATTCTGCGCTGGCTGGTGCGCAAGGACATCATCGAAGAGCAGCCGAGCACCTGTGGCAGCACCGGCAACCGAATGGCCTATGCCATTTCGGCGGGCGCGCGGGCCGTAGTCGAACGCCCGGAGCTGCTGCCGTTCGGCGAAAGGGTCAACGGCCTCGAAGTGGTGACAGATCGCTGCATCTTCACCCCGATGGACGGTTTCCTGCACGAGGCGGGTTGCCCGCAGTGCCGCCGGGAAGTGGGAGAAGCGCTGTTCGACAGCCTCGAGGACTGGATGCCAGGCCATACGGACAACTTCAGCTGCCCGGAATGCGGGCACGAAGATGACATCAATGGCTTTCTGTTCCTGCAACCCTGTGCGTTCAGCAACCTGGGCTTCATTTTCAATAACTGGGAGAGGGCAGGACTCAAGAAGGGTTTTGTCGCGGAATTTGCGGACTGGCTGGATCAGCCGGTGGCCCATGTGTCCGTCTATATAAACAGTATTTGAAGCATCGGACATATTGGCCTTTCTTGTGGGGGCATGTCTAGGTATAATGGCGCGCTTCCATTTTCCCGCTCGGGAGCCCCCGCGATGCTGCGTATCAGCCAAGAAGCCCTGACCTTCGACGACATTCTCCTCGTACCCGGTTATTCCGAAGTACTGCCCAACGAAGTCAGTCTCAAGACCCAATTGACCCGCGGCATTTCGCTGAACATTCCGCTTGTCTCCGCCGCCATGGACACCGTCACCGAAGCTCGCCTGGCCATCGCCATGGCGCAGGAAGGTGGCATCGGTATCATCCACAAGAACATGACCATCGAGCAGCAGGCTGCCGAAGTGCGCAAGGTCAAGAAGTTCGAGGCCGGCGTGGTCAAGGACCCGATCACCATCGAGGCCGATGCCACGGTGCGTGACCTGTTCGAGTTGACGCGTCAACACAATATCTCCGGGGTACCGGTACTGCACGACGGCGACCTGGTCGGCATCGTCACCTCTCGCGACGTGCGCTTCGAAACCCGCCTGGACATTCCAGTGCGTGAAGTCATGACCCCGAAAGAGCGTCTGGTCACCGTGCGCGAAGGCGCCGACAAGGAAACCGTCCGCGATCTGCTGCACAAGCATCGCCTGGAAAAGGTCCTGATCGTCGACAGCGAGTTTCACCTCAAGGGCATGATGACCGTCAAGGACATCGAAAAAGCCAAGGCCTATCCGCTGGCCAGCAAGGACGACCAGGCTCGCCTGCGCGTCGGCGCTGCCGTCGGTACCGGTAAAGACACCGGCGAGCGTGTCAGCGCGCTGGTCGCCGCCGGCGTCGACGTGATCGTGGTCGACACCGCCCACGGCCACTCCAAGGGCGTGATCGACCGCGTTCGCTGGGTCAAGCAGAACTTCCCGGAAGTTCAGGTCATTGGCGGCAACATCGCCACTGGCGCGGCCGCCCGGGCACTGGTTGAAGCCGGTGCCGACGCGGTCAAGGTCGGTATCGGTCCTGGCTCGATCTGCACCACGCGCATCGTCGCCGGTGTCGGCGTGCCGCAGATCAGCGCCATCGCCAATGTGGCCGCCGCCCTTGAAGGCAGCGGTGTGCCGTTGATCGCCGATGGTGGCATCCGTTTCTCCGGTGACCTGTCCAAGGCCATTGTCGCCGGCGCCTCCAGCGTGATGATGGGCTCGATGTTCGCCGGTACCGAAGAGGCTCCGGGCGAAATCGAACTGTTCCAGGGCCGTTCCTACAAGGCTTACCGTGGCATGGGCTCGTTGGGTGCCATGTCTCAGGCTCAGGGCTCTTCGGACCGTTACTTCCAGGACTCCTCGGCCGGTGCCGAGAAACTGGTTCCCGAAGGGATCGAAGGCCGTGTGCCTTATAAAGGCACCCTGGGCGCCATCCTCCATCAATTGATGGGCGGCCTGCGTTCGTCCATGGGCTACACCGGCAGTGCCGACATCGAAGAGATGCGCACCAAGCCGGAGTTTGTCCGCATCACCGGTGCCGGCATGGCGGAATCCCATGTTCACGACGTGCAGATCACCAAGGAAGCACCCAACTATCGCGTAGGTTGATAGTGCCCGTGGCGGGCCCTCCCGCCGCGGTTGAATTAGCAAGCGGGGCTGTGCATCACAGCCCCGTGTCGTTTCTGATTATCTTTGACGAGAATGAGTCATGGCCCTCGACATCCACGCCCACCGTATCCTGATCCTCGATTTCGGCTCCCAGTACACCCAGCTGATTGCGCGCCGTGTGCGCGAGATCGGCGTGTATTGCGAACTGCACCCGTTCGACATGGACGACGAAGCGATTCGCCAATTCGCTCCCAAAGGCGTCATCCTCGCCGGCGGCCCGGAGTCGGTGCACGAAGCCAACAGCCCACGCTGCCCGCAGGCCGTATTCGACCTCGGCGTACCGGTCTTCGGCATCTGCTACGGCATGCAGACCATGGCCGAGCAACTGGGCGGCAAGGTGGAAGGTTCCGACCTGCGCGAATTCGGTTACGCCCGCGTCGACGTGGTCGGTAAAAGTCGTCTGCTGGATGGCATCGAAGACCACATCGACGCTGATGGCCTGTTCGGCCTCGACGTGTGGATGAGCCACGGTGACAAAGTCACCCGCATGCCGGAAGACTTCAGCATCCTGGCCAGCACTCCGAGTTGCCCGATCGCCGGCATGTTCAGCGACGAGCGTCGCTACTACGGCGTGCAGTTCCACCCCGAAGTGACGCACACCAAGCAAGGCGGCCGCATCCTGTCGCGCTTCATCCTCGACATCTGCGAGTGTGAAGCCCTGTGGACCCCGTCGAAAATCGCCGAAGACGCCATCGCCCAGGTTCGCGCCCAGGTAGGTACCGACAACGTTTTGCTGGGCCTGTCCGGCGGCGTCGACTCGTCAGTGGTTGCGGCCCTGCTGCACAAGGCCATCGGTGATCAGCTGACCTGCGTGTTTGTCGACAACGGCCTGCTGCGCCTGCACGAAGGCGAGCAGGTCATGGCGATGTTCGCCGAGAACATGGGCGTCAAGGTGATCCGCGCCAACGCCGAGGATCAATTTCTCGATAACCTGGCGGGCGAAGCCGACCCGGAGAAGAAGCGCAAGATCATCGGCCGTACCTTCATCGACGTGTTCGACGCCGAGTCCACCAAGCTGGACAACATCAAGTACCTGGCCCAAGGCACCATCTACCCCGATGTGATCGAGTCGGCCGGCGCCAAGAGCGGCAAGGCCCACGTGATCAAGTCGCACCACAACGTCGGTGGCCTGCCGGAGGAAATGAACCTCAAGCTGGTCGAGCCGTTGCGCGAACTGTTCAAGGACGAAGTGCGCCGTCTCGGTCTGGAACTGGGCCTGCCCTACGACATGGTCTACCGTCACCCCTTCCCGGGCCCGGGCCTGGGCGTGCGCATCCTCGGTGAAGTGAAGAAGGAGTACGCCGACCTGCTGCGTCGCGCCGATCACATCTTCATCGAAGAACTGCGCAAGGCCGACTGGTACCACAAGGTCAGCCAGGCCTTCGTCGTGTTCCAACCCGTGAAATCCGTCGGCGTGGTCGGCGACGGCCGTCGCTACGCCTGGGTGGTGGCCCTGCGTGCGGTGGAAACCATCGACTTCATGACCGCACGTTGGGCGCACTTGCCTTATGAGTTGCTGGAGACGGTGAGTGGTCGGATCATCAACGAGATCGAAGGGATTTCGCGGGTGACTTACGATGTGTCGAGCAAGCCGCCGGCGACGATCGAGTGGGAGTAGGGGGTATTCTCAACTATCTGACTTAGTTGTAAAAAATAAGTATAGATAGTGAATTTACTGTTTCATCAATGGCGTTTTTCATGGCGCGGATGGTTGGCATCAGCACAAGTGCCTCGATACCATAACCGGCATTAGCAATGCCGGCATGGTATCGAGAGTGCTGAGCCTAGAGATGTCAGTCAGGAACTAAGTTGCGACTATTAAATACTTTTTTCTGCCCGTTCTCATGAAGCATGTAGCCGTGAGTATCATTCGTCGACACATAATCCTTATTTGTAGCCTAGCCATCCAAAATACTTCATAAGAAAAGCTTTTCTTTTTTTCTCAATATGAAAATCAATCAAGCCGAGGATGCTAGTAAGAAAAATATGTTCTTCAACACCAAACCTCTCAGGGATGAAGCACAAATCATAGTCTGCCAAAATCTCATCAACGGCGTAGTCACCTGTTTTATAAAGGTCAGCATAGGTAGTAATATCTTTTTTCAAAGAAAGGGCTTGGAGATATGACTTCCGCAACATCCAATTCTCAACTATTTTTTCAATGTCGAGAATCCCTATTCTTTGTTCTTCAGGCAGATGATCAAGAATTCCATCACCTAGTTCACGCATAAAATCAATCAGTTGCATGTAGCCGCGCATGGACACCTCAAGAAATTGGAAACGCTGTGACAATATAAGCTGGCATGTGATTAAATTCAGCAAATTCAATCACAACTCTCACTTTAGTCATTCTTACAGGTGTCGTTTGCGCGGACCTCATAATGCCCCATCCAATGTCGGTATTTAGCTCGCTCACTAGTGTCAGTCGATTTTTTGTGCGCAAGAATTTTATTTTAGAAAACATTATGATTTTCAGCTTGTTAGTCTTCAATGCCTGGCTGATCGCCCATTCGGCTATTTCCATATTTTCAAATGTTGTCATTGCCTGAGCGGTTCTTACCTTACGTAATCGTTTTTGCAAGTCTGAAATATTTTTTTTGATAATGGTCTCTTAAAGTGTGACCACCAATTCCTTTTCTGGGTGCGTGGAGAGGCATTTCACTTACAGCAATGCTCATCCTGCCAGCACGTACCGAGGAAACTCGAAAAGCGTTGTACATAGATGCAGTCGTTAAAGGCACTACGAATTCGGTAGCTAACCCAATAACCTGGCCTGTTGCTCGAGAGGCACCTAAAGCTTCGGCCGCGGTCGCTCCAGCTTTGAATGCATATGAGTCAGTTTGCTGGCCTGTCACAATCTGCGTAGAGGCAGCTGAAAGTTGATCAGAAGCGTGAACCCCCATTGCAACGCACCCGACTTTTGAAATCATCGTTGGCTCAGGTAACGCACATAGCACACCTGAACCTGCAAGCTCGATAATTCCGCCGACAAGCCGAAGGCTTCCAAATATACGATTGGACATAATCTCAGCGGGTGTCAGTGACTCGTGCGTGAGTATTGCAGCCATCTGAGCAAAATTGAGGACTACGCGAAAGCTTCCATCGTCAGACATCATGCGTTTCCTTACGCAAATGACTTGTTAGCGGTCCTGTCCCAACCACCAGAAACGATGCCCGCACTCCCACCATCGGCACGCCGCTGCTGTGAATATTCGAATTTAATGCGCCCGTAATTCAGGGTTACGACTTCGACAGGGAAGCCGGATTGTTCTGCGCCCTGTCCGCTGACCAATGCGATCAGCACCTCTTCAAGCACGATGTCCAAATACTTGAGTTTTTCAGTTCCTGCACGATGACTCGAATCGTCACGGTCTTGATATGTGAGCCTCTGCAGCAAAGCTCGAATAGCTTAGGGGTGGCGCGGTCAATGTACTTGCTGATCTGAAAATCCCCGAGGGAAACACCTCCAGCGGAAGCGCCACCACTGGAGCTTGCTGTCTGACTGATGGACTGCACGGCGTCGTAGTGAT
>NZ_JAAVUX010000008.1 GCF_018449655.1 Pseudomonas sp. dw_358 | reverse complement strand
TCGCGAAAAAAATAGTTATCTAACGGATGCCCCCCTTTCGCCCTATCAATCCCCGGACAGCTTGCACCGCCGGACTTGAATCCTCCGCTCGCCACGCGGCATGAATTTCATAGTGGGCCTGAGTCTGCAGCGGTTTGAACACCACATTGTCGAAACAGGCGTTGCGCGAGTCCTGGGGCACGATTGCCACGCCCATCCCGGCGCTGACCAGTGACAGGATCGCGTGGGTCTGGTCCATGAACTGCACGTAACGCGGCTGCACATTGGCCTGCTCGAAGAGGCTCAGCAGCAGACCCTGAAAGTAGCGGCCGATCTTGCTGTACATGATGAACGGCACATCATCGAGCTGTTTCAACAGCACCAACTGACGCCGCTGCGCCAGCGGATGGGTGCGGGAAACCGCCAGGGCCAGATCACCGCGCTCGATGCAGGCCGACTCGATGCCGGGTTCGGACAGGCCGGGCCGAATGATGCCGAGATCGATGCGCCCCAGGCGTAAGGCGTCGATCTGCTCGGTGCTGTTCATTTCCATGAAGTGCACCGCGATGTTCGGCAATTCCTGCTGGGCCTGTTCTGCCAGTCGCGGAATGCAGCTGTAGGTTGCCGAGCCGATGAACCCCACTGTGACGGACCCACTGAGTACGTTGGCGGCGCGGCGGGCGACCTGCACCGCCCGCTCGCTGTGCTCGAGGATCTGCCGGGCCTCGACGAGAAAGGCGAGGCCCGCCGGCGTCAGCGTCACCGACCTTGAACTGCGCTCGAACAGCACCACGTCCAATTGTTGCTCCAGGGTCTGTATCTGCCGGCTCAGGGGCGACTGGGTCATGTGCAGCCGTTGGGCGGCGCGGCCGAAGTGCAGTTCGGTGGCCACGGCGACGAAGCAGCGCAGTTGGGTGAAGCCGATCATTGAGCTGATTCCTGCATCGTTGGAAGCCAAAATCGGGCTTGGACTTGACTGGATGCGCTTCATATTCTGTGTTCAGACCAGACATGGCAAGCGCCGGCCGGCGCACTACAACAACAATCGGAGTCGCCCTCGTGTCCCATATCACCCGCGTGGAAATTTTCGATTTCACCTACGACGTCCATAATCTGGCCGCGGCAGGCGAACACACCCACAACCACGTCGCCTACAAGAAAGGCGCGAAGATGACCCTGGCCAAATACGCCGTGGTCATCGAAACCAACGATGGCGCCCGTGGCGAATACGTCACCATGTGGGGCGGCACGCGTCCGGCATTGGCGCAGTCGCTGATGCTCGCCCCCGACCTGCTCGGCCGCAACCCGGACGACCGTGAAGCACTTTATGACGAGTTCAAGCGCAAGCTGCACCACTTCGACCACATGGGCCACGGCCCCATCGATATTGCGCTGTGGGACCTGACCGGCAAACAATTGGGTGCGTCCATTCAGACCTTGCTGGGCAGCTACCGCAGCCGCCTGAAGGCCTACGCCAGCACCTTCCACGGCGACCGCAACGGCGGCCTGGACAGCCCTGAGGCCTATGGTGAGTTCGCCCTGCGTTGCCAGGGCATGGGCTACACCGGCTACAAGATCCACGGCTGGTTCGACGGCAACCCACGGGAGGAAGCGGCGGCGATCCTGGCCACCCGCAAGGCGGTTGGCGCCGAGATGGCGTTGATGTACGACGGCGCCTGCGACCTGAAGACCTTCGCCGATGCGCTGTACGTCGGCAAGGCCTGCGACGAGGCCGATTACTTCTGGTACGAAGACCCGTACCGCGATGCCGGCCTGTCGGCCTTTTCCCACAAGAAGCTGCGCGAGATGCTCAAGACGCCGCTGCTGATCACCGAACACATCCGCGGGCTGGAGCCCAAAGCCGACTTCCTGATCGCCGGGGGCACTGACTTCCTGCGGGTCGACCCGGAATACGACATGGGCATCACCGGCGCGATCAAGACTGCACGGCTCGCCGAGGCGTTTGGTCTGGACGTGGAAGTGCATGCGGTCGGCCCGGCCCATCGGCATGTGATGGGTGCGATTCGCAACTCCAACTTCTATGAAGTCGCCCTGGTGGGCCCGGATTGCGCCAACAATATTCCCCAGGTGTACGCTTGCGGTTACTCCGATCAGATCGATTGCGTCGACGCCCAGGGGACGGTTCCTGTGCCCACTGGCCCGGGCCTTGGTGTCACCTATGACTGGGACTACATCAAGCGTCACACCACAGCCCACCACGTGTTCGATCTCAAGAATCGTTAAGGAGAAAGGACATGCTCAACACTGCAAAAGGCGTGTACATCGTTGCGCAAACGCCCTTCGACGAGCTGGGCCAGGTCGACCTGCACAGCATCGACACCCTGGTGGATTTCTACCGGCAACACGGCGCCAACGGCTTCACCGTGCTCGGCGTCAGCGGCGAGGCTGGCAAGCTCAGCGCGCAAGAAACGCGGCAGGTGGCCCAGCGTTACATCCAGCAAGCCGGCGATCTGCCGGTGGTGATCGGCGTGAGCCACCCCAGCCTGGCCCAGCTCGGTGACTTTGCTGCCCAGGCGATGGACATGGGCGCGGCCGGGGTGATGATCGCGCCGCCCGCCGGGCTGCAGACGGACGAGGATCTGCTGGGCTATTTCGATGCAGTCTTTCGTCGACTCGAGGGCATGCCCACGGTGCTACAGGATTTTCCGTTCGCCTCGAAGGTTGCAATGTCAGTGCCGCTGATCCATCAGTTGATCGAGCGTCATGACGAGATTCAGCTGATCAAGGAAGAGGACCTGCCGTGCCTGAACAAGATCTCCCGCCTGCGTGAAGGCAACGGCCGCCGCGTCGCCATCATGACCGGCAACAACGCCCTGTACCTGCCATTGGAGCTGCACCGTGGGGCAGATGGCCCGATGGCGGGGTTCTCCTACCCGGAAATGCTCGCTCAGGTATACGCCTTGCACCAGGCAGGCCGGTTTGATCAGGCCGACGACCTGTTCGATGTCTATCTGCCGTTGCTGCGTTACGAGGCCATGGGCTTTTGGGGTGTCTGTGCGCGCAAGGAAGTGATGCGTCGACGCGGCGCGATTCGCCACGCGACGATGCGCACGCCGGGCCCTCGGCTGTCGTCCGCCGACCTGAGCGAGATCGACCGGCTGGTGACGCGACTGGCGCATCGTCTGGCTCGCTGAGGTTTTGCCTTCTCCTACAAGAACAATGCTCGGAGGCACTGAATGAAAGCGCACACCATCGGCCTGGAAATGGCCAGCAGACCTACGCGTACCCGTTACACCACCTTGGCCATGCTGGTCATTGCCAGCGCAGTGGCCTTGGCTGATCGGGCCAACCTGTCGATTTCAGGCTCGGCGATGTCAGCCGAGCTGGGTATCAGCCCGGTGCAGCTGGGGTTTCTGTTCTCGGCTTTTTCGTGGGCCTACGTCCTCGCTCAATTGCCGGCGGGTTGGATGCTCGACCGTTTCGGTGCCATCCGGGTGTACGGCGTGGCATTGTTCGGCTGGTCGGCCCTGACCCTGGCCCAAGGCTTTGTCGGCTTTGGCCCGGCGGGGTGGATGGTGATCATCCTGTTTGCCTTGCGATTTTTCATGGGGTTGGTGGAAGCCCCTCTGTCGCCGGGCAACAGCAGCATCACCGCCAAGTGGTTTCCGGTGGCCGAGCGGGGCACCGCCACCTCGATCTACAACTCGGCCCAGTATGTGGCGGTGCTGGTATTCGTGCCGTTCATGGGGCTGCTGGTGGGGCATGTCAGTTGGGAGTCGGTGTTCTGGGCGATGGGGGTGGTCGGGATCGTCCTGGCGCTGCTCTGGGCCCGGACCATGCATTTGCCCGAGCAGCATCCGGGAATCAATCAACTCGAACTGAGCTACCTGCACGCGGGCGGTGCCAATGTCGTGGCGGATGGGCCGGGTGCCCACCGGCCAAAGGTGCGTCTGGCGGACCTGAAGCTGTTCCTGGGCAGTCGGCAGATGCTGGGGATCTATGTCGGTCAATACTGCCTGGCGTCCATGCAGTATTTCTTCCTGACGTGGTTTCCGATCTATCTGGTCAAGGGGCGCGGCATGAACATTGTCGACGTGGGCTTTGTCGCCACGCTGCCGGCCATCGCCGGCTTCGTCGGCGGGATTCTCGGCGGGGTGATTTCCGATGCGTTGACTCGCCGCGGTCACAGCCTGTCGATAGCGCGCAAAGTGCCGTTCGTGACCGGCATGCTACTGTCCGCCAGTGTGCTGTTCTGCAACTACGTGGACTCCACCGGCGCAGCGGTGGCAATCGTCACCCTGGCCTTGTTCGGCAAAGGCCTGGGGGCGGTCAACTTCGCGCTGATCGCCGACACGGCACCCCGCCATCTGGTGGGTTTCGCCGGTGGGTTGTTCAACCTCTTCGGCAGTATCTCCGGCATCGTCACCCCCATCGTCATCGGCTATGCGTTGCAGGCGACGGGGTCGTTCACCCATGCGTTATGGTTTGTCGCGCTGCATGGCGTTGTCGCAGCGTTTTCCTACCTGTTCGTGGTGGGCAGGATCGAACCGATCACGCTCCGATGAGCGGATGGGCCGATGGGGGGATTCTGCTAGCAGGCGGCCTAGGGCTTGATCAACCGGTAATATATGACTGGAAATCGTTCTTTGTGTCGAATAATCGGAACTATATTGCTGGAAGCCCTGGGTTGAGCCATACTAACCAGTACCAAAGTTCCGATTGGGCGCGCAGAGCATGCCAGCACATCTCACCATTCAAACTTACGTCGCCGGGCACTGGCGCGATGCGATGACCTTGCGGGTGGCGGATGTGCAACAAATCGAAGAGGGCCGTTGCAGCGTCGGTTACCACCCCGGTTACCTCCTCGAATTCATCGACAGGCTGGAGACGCCATTCGAGCCTGCGATCAGCGTGAATTTGCCACTTGGCTGGGATCAACCCGATACCAAGGGCTTTCCGCCTTTCGTTTTCGACATCATACCCTCGGGCGCGGCTCGCCGGTCATTGCTCAAGCGTTTCGGTGGTGAAAGACCGGAGGGCATGGATCTGGACTTTTTTCTGCTGGGTCGCTGCACGCCTTCGGCCATCGGCCACTTGCGGGTGAAGGAATCTGTCGAGCATATCGACCTGACGCGCCGCGAGTCATTCGCACGTCACGAGGTGATCGACAGAACCAATGATTTCCTTGAGTACGCCTATGAGGCGGGTGCTGCGCTGGGTGGTGCAACCGGCGCTCAGGGAGAGGCTCCCAAGCTGGTAATGGTCGAGGGTAGAGACGCCAGTCTTTATGCCGATGCCATGCTGTCCGACGAACAGGTCCGCCGTCACTGGTTGGTCAAGTTCGCTCGTAACCGGGTCACCGAGCGTGACAAGAACATCTTGCGGGCCGAATACCTTTACTACAAGGCGGTTGCTCGACTCGGTTTGAACACAGTGCCGGTTGACGGGCTGGTGTTGGAGGAAGCGGATAAACCGAGCCTGTGGATGCCGCGTTTTGATCGCCGAGTCACCGACGGCAAGGTCGAAAGAATTCCAGTCGAGTCGATCTATTCCGTGTGTGGAAACGTTGAGCCTGGGTCGAGAATGAGCCACGAGGCTGTGCTTGGCCGCTTGATTGATCTGTGGTGTTCCAATGGACAACAAGCGGAGGTCGAGGCGTTGATATTCGAATATCTGCGACGCGACCTGTTGAATCGCATTCTCGGCAACTCGGACAACCATGGGCGCAACATGGCTATCTTCAGGCACCAGAATGCCTTTGCACTAGCACCGATCTATGATCTGGCGCCAATGGTGCTGGACCCGGAAGGTGTCACTCGCGTCACCAAGTGGGGGGCGGAACATAAGGGTAATCCTGATTGGCAGAAGGTCTGTGGGGCATTTGCTGACTGGGTGGCGCCCGACGTGCTCTTCGAGCGCCTGCGTGCAGCCGGCCAGATGTTTCGAGCCTTGCCGGATCTGTTGGTCGAGCTCCCGGACGAAGTGCGACGTGCTCAGTCGATTCCACTGAACAACCTGGACAGGCACCTGACGCAATGGGGACTTCGATGAACGAGAACAACGGCGAGAACCGCCAGGCGCTGATCGACGACATCATGACCCAGCATTTTAACGGTCAGCAGACCCTCGGGACCGCCGTTCGCCGCTTGCGGCTGGAGGTCACCGGTCTGGATCAGGACACCTTCGCCGCCATGTGCAAGCTGTCCACCAAGGCGCTGTACCAGATCGAAAAGGACAAGGGCAACCCGACCCTCAGCACACTGGATGCGATCCTGAGGAAGTTCGGCCTGCAGATGGGGCTGGCCCGGGCGCCCAAGACCCTTTACGGGGCCGCGAGGGTGCCGCAGCCCGCGACGGCCAACAGCGCCGCGCGGGGGACCAATCCCAAGCGCAAGAAGGCGGGAGAGGGGCGTGAAGCGTCGGCCTGAGGGCCGTCCTGCCCACGCCCGTGCGTTCGGCCAGTGCAAGGCCACCTTGCGCTTGCGCAACGAGCCGACGATGACCACGTCAGCAGCAGGCTGCGTCGGTACAAGCGATCCACCTGGAGTTAAAAGGTCATCAGAGGGCTATCTGATCGGCCACTGGATTCATGGCGTGGTATGCCACATCTCGATCCACAAAGCGCCTTTGCCTGAAGGCGCCGAACCCACTCGCTTGAGCGCGCCCCGCTTGCCGATCCCGTAGCTGCCCACCTGCGTGCTTTTCTCGCCCGTGACCAGCAACCAGCGCCCATTGGGGGAAAAGGCAACATTGCGCGGTTGTTGCTCCTGCACGGGATAGTTGCCCAGATAGGTCGGCTTGCCGGTCCGGTGATCGACGCTGAAGGCCGAGACCGTGCTGCTGGTGCGTTCAGTCATGTACAGCAGCTTGCCATTGGGCGACAGGCGCAGGTCGGCGGCCCAGATGCGCTGTGTCGGGTCGTTCTCGAGGTTGTTATTGCTGGCCTCCCGGACCTCGCCATGGGCCAGGCCCAGGCTGTCTGGAATACCTGATGCTGAGCCCACTTCACTGAGGGTGCCGCTTTTGCCATCGATGCGGTAAGCGGTCACCGTGCCACTCATTTCCCCGACCACGTAGAGGAAGTGCCCGTCTGCCGAAAAGGCAATGTGGCGCGGCCCGGTGTTGGCCGGCGTGCTGATGAAGCCGCTGCCGATCGGTTTCAACTGGCCAGTCTTGGCGTCGAAGGTGTATTGCAGCACATGATCGGCCCCCAGGTTGCCGGCGTAGGCGAAGCGGTTGGACGGGTCGGTGCGCACCGAGTGGGCATGGGGTCCGGTCTTGACCGTCTGGATGCTCGCGCCCGGCTGGTGATCGGCGCTGATCGGCTGGCTGCTGATCAGGTCGCCGCCATAGGAGGCGCCCAACAGCCAGTGGCCGCTGCGGTCGGTGGACAGGTACGCCAGGCTGTCGGCCAGCGGCGCCTGACTGTTGTCGGTGAGATGGCCGGAGGCCGGGTCGATGTGATAGCTCTTGACCGTGAACGGCTTGGTCCGCAGGGCGGCAAACAGCGCTTTGCCGTCGGGGCTCAACGCCATCGGGTTGACCTGCGCGCCAGCGTGGATCTGCTCAACCAGCGCCAGAGCACCGCTGGCGTCGTTGAGCCGGTACTGAGAAATCAGCCCGTCATCGGGACTGGAGATGTAGGCAAAGGTCTGGGCCTGCACGTGCAAGGTACTGAGGGCGGCGAGGAGGGTGACGGCAAGCAGCGTGGGGGTGCGCATGGGGCGGATACTCTTTTTCTTATAGTGGTAGGACATCCTATGAGCTGAGGGTGGGGTTTGCAAGGTGGGACGAGTTAGCCAATCCCGTGCAGGTTTTACTTTGATTTGCGGGCGGTATTACGTTAACGTAAAGGTAAAGCTAGGTTTCCCCTCCAGGCAGCTTTCTCGACGGCGTCCCTGCAAAAAGAACGGAGAATCCTCATGAGTCATCTCCCAGGCCTGAACTTCTTTCTCGGCGAAGAAATCGACATGCTGCGCGATGCCGTAGCCCGGTTCGCGGCCAGGGAAGTTGCACCCCGTGCAGCCGAAGCGGACCGCACCGACCAGTTCCCCATGGACCTTTGGCGCAAGTTCGGAGACATGGGCCTGCTGGGCCTGACGGTGGACGAAGCGTACGGTGGTTCGGGCATGGGCTACTTGGCGCACATGATCGCCATGGAAGAAATATCTCGCGCGGCCGGTGGCATTGGCCTGTCCTACGGCGCCCATTCCAATCTCTGTGTCAACCAGATCAACCGCAACGCCAGCGAGGCGCAGAAGCGTCGGTTCCTGCCGCGCCTGATCAGCGGCGAGCACATCGGCGCGCTGGCGATGAGCGAGCCCAATGCGGGCTCGGACGTGCTGTCCATGAAGCTGCGCGCGGACAAGCAGGGCGATCGCTACGTGCTCAATGGCACCAAGATGTGGATCACCAACGGTCCGGATTGCGACGTGCTGGTGGTTTACGCCAAGACCGACCTTGCCGCCGGCACGCCAGGGATCACCGCGTTCATCCTGGAAAAGGGCACGGCGGGTTTTTCGGTCGCGCAGAAACTCGACAAGCTCGGCATGCGCGGTTCGCACACCGGCGAACTGGTGTTCCAGGACGTGGAAATCCCGGAGGAAAACATCCTCGGCGGCCTGGGCCAAGGGGTGAAAGTCCTGATGAGCGGCCTGGACTACGAACGGGCAGTACTCTCGGGAGGCCCGCTGGGCTTGATGCAGGCGGCCATGGACGTGGTGATCCCTTACATCCATGACCGTCGGCAGTTCGGCCAGAGCATCGGCGAGTTTCAACTGATCCAGGGCAAGCTCGCCGACATGTACAGCACCCAGCAGGCGTGCCGGGCCTACGTCTATGCGGTGGGCAGACACCTCGACGCCCAAGGCCCGGACCCCGTGCGCCAGGTGCGCAAGGACTGCGCCGGGGTCATCCTCTATGCCGCTGAAAAAGCCACCTGGCTGGCGGGCGAGGCGATTCAGATTCTGGGCGGCAATGGCTACATCAACGAGTTTCCCGTAGGCCGTCTCTGGCGTGACGCCAAGCTCTACGAAATCGGCGCGGGGACCAGCGAAATTCGCCGCATGTTGATCGGGCGCGAGCTGTTCAACGAAACCCGTTGATGGGCATTGCCGGGCAAAAAAAGAGGCCACCATGACCACCCTCATCTCCCACATCAATACCCGCTCCGCCGAGTACCTGGCCAACCGCGAAGCGCTGCTCGCCGAGGTCCGGGCCTTGCGTGCCGTGCTTGCCCAGGTGCACGAGGGCGGCGGGCGTCAGGCTCAGCAGCGGCACACCGGGCGCGGCAAGCTGTTGCCCCGCGAGCGCATCGATCAACTGCTCGACCCCGGCTCGCCCTTTCTCGAAATCGCTCAGCTGGCCGCCCACGAGGTGTACGGCGAAGACGTGCCGGCGGCGGGCTTGATTGCCGGCATCGGCCGCATCGAAGGCATCGAGTGCATGATCATCGCCAATGACGCGACGGTGAAGGGCGGCAGCTACTATCCGCTGACGGTCAAGAAGCACCTGCGTGCCCAGGCTATCGCCCAGGACAATCGCTTGCCTTGCCTGTACCTGGTGGATTCCGGCGGGGCCAACCTGCCGCGCCAGGACGAGGTGTTTCCCGACCGCGAGCATTTCGGCCGGATCTTTTTCAACCAGGCCAACCTGAGTGCCCAGGGCATCCCGCAGATCGCCGTGGTGATGGGCTCCTGTACTGCCGGCGGAGCCTATGTACCGGCCATGAGCGACGAGACCATCATGGTGCGCAATCAGGCGACGATCTTTCTCGCCGGACCGCCGCTGGTGAAGGCTGCCACCGGCGAGGTGGTCAGCGCCGAAGACCTGGGCGGTGCCGACGTGCATTGCCGCACATCCGGCGTGGCCGACCATTACGCCGAGGACGATGCCCATGCGCTGGCGCTGGCGCGGCGCTGTGTGGCTCACCTTAACTGGCGCAAGCTCGGCCAGTTGCAGACCCGCCTCCCCGTCGCCCCCCGCTACGCGGCCGATGAACTGTACGGGGTGGTCCCCGCCGAGGTGAAGCAACCCTATGATGTGCGCGAAGTCATCGCCCGGATCGTCGATGATTCCGCACTGGATGAATTCAAGGCGCTGTTCGGGACCACCCTGGTCTGCGGCTTTGCCCACCTGCATGGCTACCCGATCGCCATCCTCGCCAACAACGGCATCCTCTTCGCCGAGGCCGCACAAAAAGGCGCGCACTTCATCGAGCTGGCCTGCCAGCGCGGTATTCCCTTGCTGTTTTTGCAGAACATCACCGGCTTCATGGTCGGGCAGAAATACGAGGCCGGGGGCATCGCCAAGCACGGCGCCAAACTGGTCACGGCCGTGGCCTGCGCGCGGGTGCCGAAGTTCACGGTGATCATCGGCGGCAGCTTCGGTGCCGGCAATTACGGCATGTGTGGTCGTGCCTACGACCCGCGGTTTCTGTGGATGTGGCCTAACGCGCGGATTGGCGTCATGGGGGCCCAGCAGGCCGCCGGGGTACTGGTTCAGGTCAAGCAGGAACAGGCCCGGCGCGCCGGGCAGCCATTCTCCGACGAGGATGAGCAGGCGCTCAGACAGCCGATCGTCGAGCAATACGAGCACCAGGCCCACCCGTATTACGCCAGTGCCCGACTATGGGACGACGGTGTGATCGACCCGGCGCAAACCCGGGACATCCTCGCACTGGCACTGTCGGCCAGCCTCAACGCGCCGATCGAGGCCACCCGGTTCGGGGTGTTTCGCATGTGACCCTGATCGAGCACCGACCCGTTCACTGATAGAGCATCCCGCCATGAACCTTGAAGTCATCAGCACTGTACTGGTCGCCAACCGTGGCGAAATCGCCTGCCGGATAATGCGCACTGCCAAGGCCCTCGGCCTGACCACCGTCGCCGTGCACAGCGACATCGACCGCAACGCGCGGCATGTGCGTGAAGCAGACATCGCCGTCAACCTGGGCGGCGCCAAAGCCAGTGACAGTTACTTGCTGGGCGACAGGATCATCGCTGCCGCCCAGAGCAGCGGTGCTCAGGCGATCCACCCCGGCTACGGTTTTCTCTCGGAAAACGCCGATTTCGCCCGCCAGGTGGAGCAGGCCGGGTTGGTCTTCCTCGGCCCGCCGGCCACGGCGATGGAGGCCATGGCGAGCAAGTCCGCTGCCAAGACCTTGATGGCCAAGGCCCGGGTGCCGTTGGTGCCGGGCTACCACGGCGAAGACCAGCGCCTGGAAACCTTCCGTGCCGCCTGCATGCAGCTGGGCTACCCGGTGCTGCTCAAGGCCACGGCGGGAGGCGGTGGCAAAGGCATGAAAGTGGTCGAAAGCGCGGACGAGCTGGCCGAGGCACTGGCCTCGGCCCAGCGCGAAGCACAATCCTCGTTCGGCGATGGGCGCCTGCTTGCGGAAAAGTACTTGGCAACGCCTCGCCATGTAGAGATTCAAGTCTTCGCCGACCGGCACGGCCACTGCCTGTACCTGAACGAGCGCGATTGCTCGATCCAGCGCCGCCACCAGAAGGTGGTAGAGGAAGCCCCTGCGCCGGGCCTTTCAGCCGAGCTGCGGCGGGCCATGGGCGAGGCTGCCGTGCAGGCGGCTCTGGCCATCGGATACGTCGGCGCCGGCACCGTGGAGTTTTTACTGGATGAACGCGGCGGGTTCTTTTTCATGGAGATGAACACCCGCCTGCAGGTCGAGCATCCGGTAACGGAGGCCATTACCGGCCTGGACCTGGTTGCCTGGCAGATTCGCATCGCCCGTGGCGACCCGCTGCCGATCACTCAGCAACACGTGCCGCTCAACGGCCATGCCATCGAGGTGCGGCTTTACGCCGAAGATCCCGAGGGTGGTTTTCTTCCGGCCAGTGGCCGGCTGCTGGTGTACCGCGAGCCGTGTGCCGGGCCGGGGCGTCGGGTCGACAGCGGGGTGGCGCAGGGCGACGAGGTGTCGCCATTCTACGACCCCATGCTGGCCAAGCTGATCGCCTGGGGCGAGAGCCGCGAAGAGGCTCGCCAGCGCCTGTTGGCCATGCTCGGTGAAACCATCGTCGGCGGCTGCAAGACCAATCTGGCGTTTCTTCAGCGGGTCCTCGCGCACCCGGCCTTTGCCCAGGCCGAGCTGGACACTGGCTTCATCGAACGCCACAAGGCGCAGTTGCTGCCGCCTGCCGAAGTGCTGCCCGAGGCATTCTGGCAGCGCGCCGCAGCGGGATTGCTGGCCACGGATGCCGATCGCCAGCGGGTCGACGACCCCCGTTCACCCTGGACCCGGCGCGATAGCTGGCGCTGCGGCCTGCCCGGCGTTGCCAGGATGACCTTGGTCAGTGCAGGCCAGCGGCAGGTGGTCCGGTTCGACGCGACGACCGTCGTTGCCGAGACCTCTGTATTCAGGGCGGCCGACACGTTGTACGTACGCTGGGGGGTTGACTGGCATGCGGTCTGCCGCTTCGATCCGATGGCCAATGCCGACGCATTACCGTTGGCCGCAGGCGGGCTCTCGGCGCCCATGAACGGCTGCATCGTCCGGGTACTGATCGAAGTCGGTCAGGCGGTCGAAGCGGGCGCCGCGCTGGTGGTACTGGAAGCGATGAAAATGGAGCACAGCGTGCGTGCGTCCGAGGCAGGCACCGTGTCGGCGATCCATTGCGCCGAAGGTGATCGGGTCGACGAGGGCAGCGTGCTGCTGGCCATGGAGGTGCGGCCATGACGCTCCCTGCACACGTGCGCATTGTCGAGGTCGGTCCTCGGGACGGTCTGCAGAATGAAAGTCGTCCATTGGAGGTGGCGCAGAAAGTCCGTTTCATTGACGCCTTGTCTGCCACCGGGCTGAGCCATATCGAGGCCGGCAGTTTCGTCTCGCCCAAATGGGTGCCGCAAATGGCCGCCAGCGCCCAGGTGTTTGCCGCTATCCACCGCCAGCCAGGGGTGACCTATGCCGCGCTGACCCCCAACCTGCAGGGCCTGGACGCTGCCCTGAACGCCGGGGTGAAGGAGGTGGCCGTGTTCGCGGCGGCCACGCAGGCGTTTTCCCGGCGTAACCTCAACTGCTCGATCGAGGAAAGCCTGCGCCGCTTTGTGCCGCTCATGGAGGCCGCCCGAGAGGCCGGTATCCGGGTTCGCGGTTATGTCTCCTGCGTGCTGGGTTGTCCCTATGAGGGCCGTGTCGAACCCGAGCAGGTCAGGGCGGTGGTCCGTGAACTGTACGCCATGGGCTGCTACGAGATTTCCCTGGGGGACACGATCGGCGTCGGCACTGCGGGTGCTACCCGCCGGCTGTTTGAAAGCGTGGCGCAGGACGTGCCCCGTGATCACCTGGCGGGGCATTTCCACGATACTTACGGGCAGGCGCTGGCAAACATCTACGCCAGCTTGCAGGAGGGCATCCGTGTGTTCGACAGCTCGGTCGCCGGGCTGGGCGGATGCCCCTATGCCCCGGGCGCCAGTGGCAACGTGGCGACCGAGGACGTGTTGTATCTCATGCAGGGGCTGGGCATCGACACCGGCGTCGATCTGGGCAAGATCGCCATGGTCGGGGATCTGATCTGTCAGCAGCTGGAGCGGCGCAACGGTTCGAAGGTCGCAGCGGCCCTGGCGGCCGGCCTTCGTGGGCCAGGCGGCGCTTCTGCACGTCGCGCCAGTCGGGGTTGGCGCCCCACCTAGGTGGGCAGATGGAGAAACCGGCCAACCTGGAGCCTCAGCCTGGCGCCCGCCGCAAGGTGATCCGTGTCAGTTCCGAAGGCACCCCCAGGCGCACGGCGAAACCGGGCCACAGCGCGGTGCCGTTATTGACGTAGAGCTGCATGCCCTCGACGTCATACAGCCCCGAGACGAAGCCTTCATTGGCCTTGGCGATGATCGGTGCCAGTGGCAGAATCATGCCGCCGTGGGTGTGCCCCGACAACTGCAACGCCACGCCTTGGCGGGCCGCGAGCCGGGCATTGCGGGGTTGGTGATCGAGGAGGATGACCGGTGCCTGCTCCGGTGCGCCGGACAGTGCCTGCTTCAGGTCCGGCCCGGGCAAGCCGGCACGGGGCGCGCTCAGGTCGGTGACCCCGGCAAGGGTCAATTGGGCGCCGTCACGGGCAATCGTGGCGTGGCTGTTGTTCAGGCGCTGCATGCCCATGGAAACGAAATGCTGCATCCACAGCTCGTTGTCGAAGAAATACTCGTGATTGCCTGGAATCACGTAGACCCCATCCGGCGCATGCAGGTCGCGCAGCGGTTCCACGTCCCGGGTGCGGGCACTGAGCGAGCCGTCGATCAGGTCGCCGGTGACCACGATCAAGTCCACTCCCAGTGCGTTCGAGCGGTCCACCACAGCGCGCGCCCAGGCTGCGTCGAACAGCCGGGTGATGTGCATGTCGGTCAGTTGCAAGAGTCGGTAACCGTCGAACTGAGGCGGCAGGTTCTTGATTGCCACTTCGACGTCCTTGACCGGCGGCACTCGCACCGCCTGGTGCACGCCAATGGCCGCCAGCAGCAGCGCTGCCGTCCCGGCGCCATAGCGCAGTGTGGCCGGGATGGTCAGCCATTGCTGGCGCACCAGCATGGTCAACAAAGCGCCCAGATCCATCACCACCTGCAGCACCGCCAGCAGCAGGATCGCACCGAACGCCCAGTTGAAGAAAATCAGCAGCGCGCGGGGGAATTCCGGAGAAAACACGCTGCCGGACGAGAATCTGGCATACAGGTGGTATTGCGAAGCCAGCAGCAGCACCAGCGCGCTGGCCAGCCGGACGGGCAGGGGCCAGGGCATGGGCAGGATGAACCGGACGATCACATACAGGCAGGGGGTGCTGAACATCAGGTGAAACATCGGTCGCTCCTGTGGCTCTGAACGCGCGGTGCCAGAGAGGTTGAGAGCCTTGAAACGACGATATGTTCAGCGCTGATCAGCAGGGTTGTGCCGCCAGACAGTTGCTGACACTGCGCCCCAGCACCAACACCGTGACAAACCCGCAACCCACCAACGCGGTGGCCAGGTTCATCAGTACCGACGTCCCCATCTGGTCGACGATCTCCCCACCGAAGAACGAGCCCAGAGCAATGATCACCTGAAACAAGGCCACGAACAGGGGCATGCCGCGTTCGACATCCTTGGGCGCCACGATAAACATCCAGATGCTGGCGCAGGCCGGGAAGGCGCCGAAGGCAAAGCCCCAGAGGGCGATCAGCACGGCGGCGCCGGTCAGGCCGGTGGCGAAGTGGGGGAACAGGGCGGTGCTGATGCCGATCAGCACCGCCACCAGCAACAGGGTGTGGCGTACGCTGCGGTTGGCAGCAAAGCCGGCGAAAATGTTGCCGGCGACGCCGGCCGCACCATAGAGCAACAGCAATGAGCCAATGGTCGGCCCGTCGAAGTCGGCGCTGTGTTTGAAGAAGGGCGCTACATAAGTGTAGGCGGCAAAGTGCGCCAGACCGATCAACAGCACGGCGATCAAACCCACGCGTGCTTGCGGGTTGATGAACAAGGCCGGCAGGTCGCTGATGCGAATGGCCTTGTCCGGGTTGAGCCGAGGCAACAGGAAGACCTGCGCCAGTAACACCGGCACGCCCATCAGCGCGGTGGCCAGGAAGGTCATGCGCCAGCCCATCAGGCCACTGAGCCAGGTGCCGACGGGCACGCCCAGCACCGTGGCCAGGGTCACCCCGACCATGATGATCGAAGTGGCCTGGGCTACACCCACCCCCTTGGGCGCCAGGCGCCCGCTCAGGGCAATGGCTGTGGCCCAGAAGCCGCCGATGCTGACGCCCAGCAGCACGCGCCCGAGCAGTAGCAGGTTGAAGTCGCTGGCGAACGCCACCACCGAGTTGGCAATGATCATGATCAGCGTCAGGCCGATCAGCAGAAAACGTCGGTCCAGTGCGCCGATGCCCACCGACAGCAAGGGCGCCGCGAGGGCGCCCGTGATGCCCGGCAGGGTCACCATCAGCCCGGCGTGACCGGCACTGATGCCCAGGTCGCTGGCCACATCGTTGAGCACGCCCACCGGCAGAAACTCGCTGGTGACCAGGGCGAAGGCGCCCACGGCCACCGAGAGAATGGCCAGCCATTGCTGAGTGACGCTCTGTTGACTGTGCTCAGGTAGGCCTGGAGAGACCTGGCTTGGGTTTGGCATGGGTATCGGTTTCCAGAAGCAGAGTGTCGCCTGGAGGCAGGCGACGGGGAGCGGGGATAGAGTGAGGGTGATTATAGGCGTCGGTACTGGCTGCCCGACAGGCGGCCACTTTGATAGTTATCATCAGTGCCATCGATACGGACCCCTTGCAGAACTCGAAGATAGCGCAGGGGTGAGCATTTGTTGCTAGGCTTCAACCCGTCTTTGCACGCTCCCCGGGAGCCCTCTTCCGGGCACGGCGGAAAGCTCCAACTGCTGTGCTCGCGGGGCCTTGCGCCGGAAGCGGTAGGGTTCTGGCAGTGGGTGAGCCCGGCGGCGCTGAGCAACTGCACCCTGGCCCTCGAGCGAGAGCTGTGGCCCGTGTTTGTCGACCCCAGCCAGCTGGAGAACGCGCTGCTGAACCTGTGCCTGAATGCGCGCGACGCCATGCCGGAAGGCGGGCGCATGACCCTCGAGACCGTCAACCAATGGCTGGATGCCAAAGCCGCTCGCGCCCACGGTTTGCCTGAGGGCCAATACCTTTGCCTGTGCGTCGGCGATTCGGGCAGCGGGATGCCACCCGACGTCATGGCCCGCGCCTTCGAACCGTTCTTTACCACCAAACCCGTCGGCCAAGGCACCGGTCTGGGGTTGTCGATGATTTATGGTTTTGCCAAACAATCAGGCGGACAGGTCCCTATTCACTCCAAGGTCAACGAAGGCACCCAGGTACTGATCTACCTGGGTCAGCTCGACGCTGGCGACCGCGTCCTGAATGAGCTTCTGGGCGCGCTCTTCCAGCACATAGGCGCTCTCCAGTGGCGTCAGTTGGCGGCCTTCGTGCTTGAACAGCGGGCATCGCAGGGCGTTTTCCAGCGAATGAATCGCTCGGTGCACGAGATCGGTTAGGCTTGTGCCATCCTGAAAACAGCATCCATAGCGAGGAAAGCCAGCGTGCGCTGCAAGGTCAACCACGATTCGATGTTTGCGGTGGGCTACTTCACCTCGCTGTCGGTGCACGCGGGCTCGGTGCTGGACTTCCATGCCTCCTCGATCTGCCCAAGGCCCGAGATCAGCGTCGTGGCGCTTGATCGCCAGGCCCCGGCGGCAGGGTGCACGGTCACCCGACTGGGCGACCTGAGTGTCGGTGAATTTGGCAGGGGCTCCTGGCTGGACGTCGATGTCGAGCAGGCATCCGGGCCCTGGTCGCTGCACTTTGCCTTTGAGCTGCGCACCTGGGACGAGCGTTGCCTGGTGGCGGTCGGCCCTTGGCAGCTGGTGCTCGGGGTGGATGGCCAAGTGCGCAGTGTCTGGGCGGGTGTCGAAAGCCTCGGCCCGCCGCTGCCGTTGCGGCGCTGGATCGCCGCGAGCCTTACCTGCGATGGCGCCGGCCTGCTTGTCTCGCTGGCAGTCGCCGATGGCGAACGCTTTTCTTTCCCGGTTATCGGGGCAGCCATCGAGGGAGACCGCGTGGTGATCGGCACCAACCTCGACGCCTCGATCCCCAGCCTCAATGCCAAGATCGCCGAGGTCGTCTACTGCAATCCCGCCGGTCGCTCGGCCTGGCCCTTCGGGCTCAAGCCCAGCCTCGGCGTCGCCGATCAGGCCGGGCTTCGCGGTCAATTGCGGGTACACGGCGCACCGACTTTTTCGGTGACGGGCCCGGAGTGGGACGGCACGCTGCTCGACCCCCGTCTTGCGCCTGGCCACTATGCCTGCGTGCAGTTGCACGATGATGATCAGCCGCCCTTCGACTGGCCGGCCAGCCTGCGCATCGAGGTCGCCGAGCACGTCGTTCCGGGGGTCTATGGGTTGACCTTGCGCCACGGCGCCGAGGTCGAAACCTTTCCCTTTGTGGTCCGGGCTCGCAGGCCGACCGCGAGGATCGTCTTCCTGTTGCCGACCCTGACCTATCAGGCCTACGCCAACGAAGCGCTGCCCGAAGCCTTGTACCCGTGGCTGGCGGATGATCGCGGCCATCGGTTCGCCCAGGCCAACGGCTGGTCCAGCCTGTACGATCGCCATCGCGACGGGTCGGGCGTCAGCTGGACCAGTTGGCCCAAGCCCTGGACGACCCTGCGGCCGGATTACATCTACCCCTTGTGCGGTGGCCCCCATGGCTTTCCGTTGGACCTTCACGCGTTGCAATTCCTGGCCCGTCAGGGCGTCGAGGTGGACGTCATCACCGACCATGACCTGGACAAGGAGGGCGGCGCCGCGCTGGCCAGCGGCCAGGCATTGTTCACCGGCTCCCACCCCGAGTACTGGACGCGCGCGATGCACGCAGCGTTGCCAGGCTTTCTCGCGCGCGGGGGGTCGCTGGCCTACCTGGGCGGCAACGGTTTTTATTGGGCCGGTGCGCTGGGCGAGCAGGGCCTGGAAGTGCGGCGCGGGGTCAGCGGCACGCGGACGTGGGAGGATGCGCCAGGTGAAAGCCACCTGGCCTTGAACGGCGAACCCGGCGGCCTGTGGCGCTGGCGCGGCAAGCCGGAGCATCGGATCACCGGTATCGGCTCCACCGGCATGGGCTTCAGTCACGCGCTGCCTTACCGACGCCTGGTCGACAGCCATGCTGCCGACGTCGCCTGGCTATTTGCCGGCGTGGGCCCCGACACCTTCGACGCTCCCGGCCTGCTGCTGGGTGGCCCGGCCGGTTATGAAGTCGACCGGCTCAGCCGCAAGTGGGGCATCCCCGACGGCACCCGCCTGCTGGCTGAGGCCGGCCCGTTCGAAGGCGACTATGCCTGGCCAGACGGCGAGCTGTACGACGCCGCTGAAGACCACCGGATCGTCGCTCACATGACCCTGCGCTTTACACCGGCAGGCGGCATCGTCTTCGCCGTCGGCTCGGTGGCATGGCTGGGAGCGTTGCCTGTGGCGGGGGAGGAGAATGATGTAGGGCGGATCATGGGTAATCTGATCGATTTCATCCTGGCTGTTCAGTCATTGCACTGATGATGTCTGCGCATGCTCAACCCCGAAAGTCATGAATAGGTGGGACGATGGCAGGGCTGTCAATGATCGCCATCAGCCGCTCGATCAGCCGCTCGTTCGCACAGGGGGCATGGATTTTGTTTTACAAAGAAAAATGCAACTTCGGTCGCCTGCGTGCACTCCATCAATGGGTCACTGATTGAACCCCTTACTCGTTTGGAGAAACACCATGAGCAGTACATCGGACAAGATCAAAGGCCTGGCCAACGAAGCGATCGGCAATGTCAAGCAAGGTGTGGGCAAGGCGACCGGCAATGAAGAACTGCAAGTCAAAGGCGCCATCCAGGAGAAAAAGGGTGAAGCCCAGCAGGTAGTCGGCAAGGTGAAGGACGCCTTCACCAAGCCTTGATCGGCGAGTTTTACAGAACGGCTATCTTCGGATAGCCGTTTTTTTTTTCAGCGCCTGCTGCCTGGGAATGACAAGCGCGTCAAGCACCGCCCTCCGGCGCCTTGTTCTGCCCTTCGCTGATCAACACCATGCTCTGCGGTGCCGACAGCACCACGCCCATTTCGCGCAGGCGCCCCAGCACGGTGAACAACAGGTCGCTGCGTGCGCCGCCCACCGAGCGCGGGCTGTTGACGTAGCCACTGACGCTGATGATCAGGCCGGTGGTGGTCAGGTCCTTGAAGGTCACCGAGGGGGCAGGGGTGTCGAGTATCGCTTCATGCTCGGTGAACGCCTTGAGCAGCAGCTCGCGGATCAAGGTGACGTCGGTGTCCAGCGGCAGGGTCAGGGAAATGCCCACCACGCCCAGGGCGTT
Source organism: Pseudomonas sp. dw_358 (assembly GCF_018449655.1). GTDB lineage: Bacteria > Pseudomonadota > Gammaproteobacteria > Pseudomonadales > Pseudomonadaceae > Aquipseudomonas. The sequence continues at coordinate 218,853 of NZ_JAAVUX010000008.1, read as the reverse complement.
ACCCATGGTCACGTTGCGCACGTTCTGGGTGATGAACTGCGAGTTGGGCACGATCACCGTCGAGCGGTCGCCCATCTGAATCTCGGTGGCGCGCACGTTGATCCGGCGAATGTCGCCTTCGACGCCGGCCAGGCTGACCCAGTCGCCGACCTTGACCGGGCGCTCGGTGAGCAGGATCAAGCCGGAGATGAAGTTCTGCACGATGGCTTGCAGACCGAAGCCGATGCCTACCGACAGCGCACTCACCACCCACGTCAGGTTGGTCAGGCTGATGTTCAGGGTGGACATGACGATGGCGGCGAGGACAACGAAGCCGACGTAGCCCACCAGGGTCACCAGGGAGGCGCGCATGCCGGCGTCCATGTTGGTTTCCGGCAGCAGCCGTTCGCCCAGCCATTCCTTGAGCACCCGCAGGCTGTACAGGCCGCCCGCCAGCAGTGCAAGGGCGAGCAGGATGTCCCCTGGAAGGATGTTGAGCTTGCCCAGCGGCTGGTCCGTCAGGCCCATCTGGGTCAGGCGTGCGAGCAACTCCCCGGGGCTGGAGCCGGAGGGCAGGAACGCCAGCAGAATCGCGCCGAGCAGCAACAGCGTGCGGCCGACGCCGGCCAGCAGGGTGCTGGCCTGGGCCTGATGACGCTCGGACAGGCCCAAGGCCGCGCCCAGGGCGGCGCCGCCCGGTTGTTTGGGCGAGAGCAGGGTTTCACAGACATCGCCCAGGCAGGCGATCAGCAGATACGCCGTGGCGGCCACCACGCTCATCCACAGCAGTTTCACCGCCAGGAAGTAGGCCAGGGTCAGGTAGCCGCACAGCAGCGCCAGCAGGCTGAGGCCGACCCAGGCTCCCACCACGAAGGGCAGCAGTCGGGCGATCCCGGCGGGTCGCTCCAGGCCGAGGCGGCGGCGAGTGCGTCGGTAGCGCCACAACGCGAACAGGTAAGTCAGGGCGATGGCCAGCGCGGTCAGGCCGTTGACCGCGACGGTGAGCGCCAGGCTGCTGGCGATCACGCTGTTGATGCGTTCCTGCGTGCCGATGACCAGCAGCGCCAGGGCCAGCACCGCCGGGAAGCGGCCCACCGCTGCGGCGATCTCGTCGGGCAGCGGCGTCAGGCGCCAGGACGGGTAGGCGACCATGCACAAGGCCCGGCCCAGGCCGACCACGAAGGCGCAGAACACCACCAGGGTTTGCAATTGGTCGAACAGATTGGCCGTGTTGTCGCTTAATTGCGCGTCGCCTACCACCGCCCCGCGCAACAAAGAGGCGGACACGCAGATGATGGCGATGGTCAACAGGCCGATGGCCAGCGCCAGCGCGCTGCGTCGCAGGCGTCCTTCCGGCAGCCAGCGGATCATGATCTTGATCAGCAGCCGTTCCAGCAGGCGTCGGCCCACCGCCCACAGCAGCACGGCGCCCACCACAATGGCGCCGAAGACCACGCGCTTGCCCGGTGCCAGCGCGGCGGACACGACAGCGTGCACGTCGTCGATCAGACCGCGAATATGCCCCACGTCATCGTCGGTCGGGCGGATCAGGTTGGACCAGAACACTGGGCTCAGCGGGCTCGCCGAGCGCGCGCTGATCTGCGAGTCGAACAGGCTGCGGCGCAGGCTGAAGATCTGCGTCGCCAGGTTGCGTGCCGACTGACTCAGCAGGTTGGTGTCGCTTTGGTCCTTGATCAGTGCGGTCTTGCGCGCGGTCAGGGTCTTGCGCTGACTGGCGAAATTGGGCGGTTCGTCGGGCAGCACCGGCCCGAGAATATTGAGCTGGTCGCCCAGGTGCTGAAGCTCCACGGCTTGCGCGGCCGACAGCGTGTCGGCCTGGTTCTGCACTTGGAGGGCGCTCTGGCGCAGGTTCGAGAGCAGGTCGTCGTTGGCGTTGACCGAGACCTTCTGGCGGACCAGGTCCAACTGATCGCTCAGCTCGTCCAGGGTCGGGCCTTGCGGCTCTGCCGCTTGCTCGGTGGTGGCGGGTGTCGGGGTCGCGGGGGCTGCTTGAGCCCAGGCGGGCACTGTGAAGCACAGGGCCAGCAATGCGAGCAGCCCGATGACGATCGGGCTGCGCAAATCATGCTGCATAGGAATTCTCTCTGGTTGACAGTACTGCGATGGCCAAGGATCTGCCGGCGCAGAGTGTGCCGCCTTCGACGCCAGACAGCAAATGGCGCAGGCGCCCGCGATAGCGGGCTGTGTCTCTGGGGTATGGCACGATCACACGGGGTGCAGTTGCAGCCCCTGGTCATCCACGCTGACACGATAACCGCTGTAGTCATTCAGGGTCGGGTGCTCGGTGTCCAGCGGATGGCTATGGGTGGCTGTGATCACCGCCACCTTGGCCCCGGCCGCCTGGGCGGCGGTGATGCCGGCCGGTGCGTCCTCGAACACCAGGCACTGGCGGATATCCACCCCCAGGCGCTCGGCGGCCAGCAGGAAGCAATCCGGCGCCGGCTTGCCGCGCGGCGCATCTTCAGCGGTGATCAGCAACGCGGGCGGCTCGATCCCCGCGGCCTTCAGCCTGATCAGGGCCAGCGGCCGCGGGGCAGAGGTGACGATGGCCCAGCGCTCGGGGGGCAGGCTGTGCAGAAAGCGCAGCACACCGTCGATGGCCGCCGTGCCTTCGGTGTCGCGCATTTCCTCTTCGAGCACCCACGCCGCTTCAGCTTGGAGGTCGATACCGGGCAGGTTCTGCCGGCGAATCGTCTCCACCCCCTGGACCCCATGGATGGTCGGCAGAAAGCGGGCGACGTCCAGCCCATGCTGCTGCGCCCAGCGCGTCCAGACCCGCTCGGCCGAGGCGATGGAGGTCAGCAGGGTGCCGTCCATGTCGAAGAGAAACGCGGCAAATCGCTGTTGTGAGTACATGCTGGCTCCTTTGAAGTGTGGAAGTTAGAGGCCTTGACGGGCAAAGAGTGCGTCACGGATGCTGAAGATTCACGCATTCTTGCCGCTGCTGCCGATAAGGGACACCCATTTTGGTCACTGGAATCCTCTGGACCGCTTTTTTCATCATCAATTTCAACGTGGCGATGATGATTCCGCTGCTGCCGTTCATTCAGCATGAGCTGGCCCTGTCTGCCGAGGCGTCCGGCTGGATATTGGCCGCCTTTCCAGTGGTGGCCTTGCTCAGCAACCTCGCCCTCGGCCCGCTGATCGATCGCTATGGCCGCAAGCGCTTCATCGTCATCGGCGCATCCGCTTGCTGTGTCACGCTGCTGGCCACCGCAGCGTCCCATAGCGCAGTGTTGATCGTGCTGTGCCGGGCGGCGACTGGGCTGTTCATGCCGATGATCGGCGCCTCGATCTTTGCCGCCGTGGCGGACTATGTGCCGGAGCTCGAACGCCCGAGGGCCGCCGGGCGTGTCACCACCGCCGCACCCATAGCCTTCCTGTGTTCGTTGTCGATGGGCGTCGTCCTCGGCGGGCTTGTGTCCTGGCAGGTCACGATCATTGGCCTGGCGGCGGTCTGCGCCGCGTTGGCCGGTCTGACCCTGACCTTGCCGGCAGCGCCGCCGGGCTCGTTGTCCCGTTCGCCCCTCAGCCTGGCGTTGTACCGGGAGCGGCTGACGTCGCTGGCGGCCAGCCCTGGCACCCGTCCGCTGATGGCCGCCTACTTTTGCTGGGCGATCGGTGTGTACCTGTTCCTGGGGCTCTATCCGAGCTGGCTGGTGCAGCACGGGCTGGCATCGTTCGGTGTGGACACTATCGGCTCGGTGATCTTCGTCGGCGAGGTCGGCGGGCTCTTCGGCGCGATGTTTTCCGCCAGGCTGGCCCGTCGGTTCAACAACCCGCTGCGCGTGTGCGCCTGCGCCTCACTGGCGATTGCCGTGGTGATCCAGGCAGTGCCATGGACGGCGGGCTACCCGATTGCCCAAGGCGCTGCCTACATGGCTTTTGCCTTCGGGCGCGACCTGATGCTGGCGTTGATCCTGGGTGACGCGATGCGCCTGGTGGAAGCCTCCCGCCGAGGGAGCTTGAATTCGTCACTCAACGCGGTGTACCAGACTGGCGGCACGCTGGGCGGTCTGTCGAGTGCCTGGCTCTACGGCCTGAACGCCGGCTATTTCGCCAATGTGCTGAGCGCCGCGTTGGCGTTTGTCGCCTCGGCATGGCTGCTGCGGGGCATCTCGCGGACCCGGCTTGTGGCGCAGCCGGTCGACTGACGCCCGGCCTTGGCCGCGCTGCGCCAGGTGTGGCGTGCTGGATGCCTGTGTCAGCGACTGCCGGGCATGGCGTCCGCCTCGGGCTGAGTCAGGTAGGCCTGGCGTGACGCTTCTATGCTGTGGCGATGGCGCTCGGCCCAGAGCCACACGCCGCAGAAGGCCTCGCCCAGGCTCATGCCGATCTCGGTCAGGCGGTATTCCACTTTCGGTGGCACCTGCGGGTAGACCGTGCGCAGGAGCAGGCCGTCGGCCTCCATCTGGCGCACGGTCTTGGTCAGCATCTTCTGACTGACACCGCCCACCTGCGCGGCCAGCTGGGTGAAGCGCAGGCAGCCGTGTTCAGCCAGGGTCTCGATGACCAGCATGGTCCATTTGTCGGCAATGCGGCTGATGATTTCCCGTACCAGTCGGTCCAGTTCGGGATCGGTCTGGCCACTGCCATGGGGCCATTGCGGGGGACGGGTGACAGCGTGCATCGAGTCGTTCATCAGCCATGGTTTCCTTTGGGTAAGTACGGCACTTTCGGGCGCCTACTTCCCGTTTGCGCGTGTGATGCCTATGGTAGATCAAGTCGCAACCTTTATCCGACCCTACAGGAAACAACCATGCAAACCACAGGCAATACGCTCTTGATTACCGGCGGCGGCAGCGGCATCGGCCGCGAACTGGCCAAGGCTTTCCTTGCGCTGGGCAATGAAGTGATCATCGCCGGCCGCCGCGAGTCGCTCCTCAAACAAGTCACCGAGGCGACCCCCGGACTGCGCCATGTCGTACTCGACATCAGCGACCCGGCCGACACCCGGCGCGTGGCCGAGCAACTGATCGCCACCTATCCCAAGCTCAACGCCGTGATTCACTGTGCCGGCATCATGCGGGGCGAATCCCTGCGCGCCGGGCCTACGGAGCTGGAAGCCACGGTCAACACCAACCTGCTGGGGCCGATGCGTCTGGACGGCTGGTTGTTGCCGCACTTTCTCGAGCAGCCCCATGCAGCGATCATCACGGTGTCTTCGGGGTTGGCCTTCCTGCCCCTGGCCCTGACCCCCAGTTACTGCGCCACCAAGGCGGCGGTGCATTCCTACAGCCAGTCCCTGCGCTACCAGCTCAAGGGCACGGGGGTCAAAGTCCACGAGCTGGCGCCACCCTATGTGCAGACCGAACTGATGGGCGAGCGTCAGGCCCATGATCCCCATGCGATGCCGCTCAAGGATTTCATCGACGAAGTGATGGGCATCTTGCAGCACTCGCCCGATGCCGATGAAATCCTGGTGGAACGGGTCAAGCCGCTGCGCTTTGCCGAGGCCAATGGCGGGTATGAGGCGTTCTTCCAGAGCTTCAACGACCAGATGGCGGCGGCACGGGCGGGGGAGTGACTATCCCGTTAGTCCCTATACCCTGATAACGTCACGGCTATTACAGGATAAAGATCGAGCGCAGGCTGCTTTGCATCCATCGCAAAGCAACAGGGGAGAACACGATCATGCGGGTATTTGTCACTGGGGCTACAGGGTTTGTCGGGTCGCGGGTCGTCGCGCAGTTGCTCGGCGCCGGCCATCAGGTGCTGGGCTTGACCCGTTCCCAGGCCGGCGCCCAGGCACTTGAGGCTGCCGGTGCCGAGGTGCTGTACGGCAATCTTGAGGATCTGCCCAGCCTGCAACAGGGGGCCGAAGCCTGTGATGCGGTGATTCATACCGCTTTCGATCACGACTTCAGCCATTTTGCCGAGAATTGTCAGAAGGACGCCCGAGCGATTCTCGCCATGGGCTCGGTGCTGGAGGGCAGCGAGCGGCCACTATTGATCACCTCGGGCGCGGCTGCGGGGGTGGTCGCTCCGGGCCAGCCGTCGATCGAGGATCATTTCGACCCCCACCACGCCAACCCGCGCGTTGCATCCGAGCTGGCGGGCGAGGCGCTGTCCCGGCGCGGGGTCAATGTGGTGGTGATGCGCTTGTCGCAGATCCACGACACCGTCAAGCAGGGGCTGGTGAGCTACGCCGTTGCCCATGCCCAGCGCACGGGACGTTCGGCTTACGTCGGCGAGGGCCTGAACCGATGGTCGGCGGCCCATGTCACGGACACAGCGTTGCTCTATCGCCTCGCGCTGGAGAAAGGCCGGCCGGGGGCGCGCTATCACGCGGTGGCAGAGGAGGGTGTGAGTTTCAAGCGCATCGCCGAGGCCGTGGCCCTGCGTCTGGGCCTGCCGCTGGTGTCCTTGCCCGAGAAGGAGGCAGCGGTACATTTTGGTTGGTTGAGCGGGTTTGTCGCGATGGATCTGGTCGCCACGAGCACCAAAACCCGCGCCGAGCTGGGATGGACGCCAAACGGGCCTGGGTTGCTTGAAGATCTGCAGGGCGTTTGATTCCACAGCGGCAGGCGTCCGCTCAGATGCCTAAAGGCATTACGCCCATGAAATGGCCGAGGTTGCCCATCTGTGCGCGGGCCATCTGCGGGCCGGTCTGTATCGTGGCGCCCAGTGCCTGGGCCCGCGCCAGAAATGCGGTGGTCACGGGGGATGTCACCACATCGGCCGCCAGGCACCCCGCCGCCAACGTTTCAAGCATGGCCGCCGGCAACGGCAGTTCGCCGCTATCGCCCATGCCGACGGGGGAGGCATTGGCCACCAGGTCGAAGTCGGCCAGGCTCTGGTATTCATGGCCGATGCAGGTGTTCGGGAAGGCGTCATGCAGCGTGGCGGCCAAGGCCTGTACCCGGTGGCTATCGAGGTCGGTGATCACCAACTCGGCGATGCCCGCTTCACACAGCGCACAGGCGATCGCGCTGCCGACACCGCCGGCCCCCAGGATCAGGGCTTTCTTGCCCTCGGGCGCGAAACCCTGCTGGCGCGCGGCAGCCACGAAGCCCTCGCCATCGACGTTGTCACCGCACAAGGTGCCATCGGCCTCGCGCCGCACGACATTCACCGAGCCCAGCAGCGATGCCCGCTGGCTGAGGTGATCCAGGTACGGGGCGATGACTTGCTTGTACGGCACGGTGATCACGCAGCCCTTCAGGTTGTGCCAACCGCGCAGCGTGTCGATGAACGCCGGTACGGCGTCCGCATGCAGGTCAACCGGGATCATCGCCAGATCAAGGTGGTTTTCCTGGAACCAGCGGTTGAAGTTGGCGGGTGATTTGACCTGCGCGATCGGCGAACCCACGATCGCCACCAGCTGTGTTGCGCCACCCATCATGAGAAGCTCCGACATGTGTGCTGCTGTTCGCAGGCTATAGGGCAGCGCCGGGGGACCTGGAAGATCAGGCGTGCGCCAGCGCTGCGTGGGTCTTCAGTTCGTCATCGATGAACGCGCTGATCATGGCCCGGTAGACCTGCTCCACCACGTCGGGCGAAGCACCGGTCTCGTGTGCGAGGGCCCGGACCTTGTCGATGACTTGCTCCACCCGACTGGGCGCGCGGACATCCTGGCGGGTCTTCTTGAACGCGGCGGCCTGGGTCACCAGTTTGCCTCGGCTGGCCAACAGGGCGACCACTTCGCGGTCGATGTGATCGATGTGCTGGCGGACTTCTTCAAGGGTGGTGCAGGTGACATCCATGTGTGAATTTTCTCTAACGGCCAGGGTGGGGATTGGTACCTTAACCGGGGTGGGCACCCGCGGGCAATATCGTGTCAGTCACGCAAGACGCCGAGCGTGCGTCAGCTGTTCAATAACGACGGCCTCGACGGCGCCCTCACTGCCGCCCGCCACAAAAGCCGCGCTACAGGCGCAGGCGTCGCCGTCGCACAGGCGGTAGACCGCAAAGTCGACATTTCCTGAACGTATCAATCAGAGGCAAACCATGCCATGTGCACATCGGCAACAAAGGTCCCGTCCGGCAGCAAAATTCGCTTTTGCAAGCGTCCTTCCTCGACAAATCCGAACGTCGCGTAAAGGCGCCGAGCGCGGGAATTGGTTTCACGCACCCGCAGCTCGATCTTGAGCAGGGCCGGCTGCGCTCGGGCCCATTCCAGCAATGCAGTCATCAGTGCGTGACCCACACCTTGCCCAAGGTTGCCCGGATGAACAACGACCGTCAGACTGGATACGTGAGCGAGGGCCTCAAGCCCGAACGGTTCCAATAGCGCATGACCGACCACCAGGCCGTTTCGCTCGGCCACCATGTATAAACCTGTACGGGACAACGCATCGATTTTATCCGCAAAGGATTCACGACTGAGTTCACTCGCGCGCGAGATCAGCAGCCCAGGTGTTCGAGCGGTTTCACGCTCTGCTTCGCACAGCACGGCGGCGTCAGTGACCAAGGCGTTTCTAAGGGTCAGGTTGTTCAAGCCATGCTTCCTGATAAACGCTCTGCCGGGTTCAATGCCTTTGAAGCGTAGGGCGGCTCCGGGGTCCACAGTATTGAGGGCAGTGAGCGACCGATCAATCGGTAGACGCATCGTTCATACCCGCGAGCAACGTCGTCATCAAGCGTCTCGATCAGCACGCAGTATACCGCGTTGGGGTATCAGCAAGTCCGCGACGAGTTCCATGGCGCCGAGCGCACCCTCATCATGACCAAGCCACTGAATGTTTGACTGAGACTGCCCAACTCTAGGCGTCATCAGAGCCCGTTCCTGGCGAGTGAATCGAACACCCGGGGTGTCGAGCAACGGGGCGTCAGCAACCCATACTGAAGCGCGGGCGCAAACGCGTATTCCCAGCCTACACGTCGGGGGGCACGATATTCGACTCGATTTTTTTTCCCATACTGATATGGGGCTCGGTCGAATAGCCCAACGCTTCATAGAAGGCGGTGACGCCCTCATTCGCCCTGAGGATCTGCAAATTGATTTTCATGCAGCCCAACTGGGTCAAGGCACGCTCGGCATGATGAACCAGCCTGGCCCCCAAGCCCTTCCCTCGATGTGCAGGATGCACCGCAACCGAGTACAACCAACCACGGTGGCCGTCGTAACCTGCGAGAACGGTGCCGGTGACTTCATCGTCTGCCAGCGCGACAAAGAAGAGGCCGTCGTCGACGGCAAGTTTCTTGTCGATAGCAAGACTGGGCGTGTGATGCGCGGTTTCGTAGCCGAACACAATTTTCCAGAGGGTCATGACGGCCGTTCGGTGGTGTTCGTCTGAGTAGTGCGTAATCACGTCCATGGTCCGGCCTCTGAGTTAAGGGGGCACGCTAGCTGTGTAGGTAAGGGTTGTCTATCGGCTGCTTTTAGCCCGGTAGCGCTCCGAGCCGAACATCCCGGCGTTGCAGGCGCAACCCACAGGAGAATGAGCATGTTGCAGATCCGTCCGGCCAGGTACAGCGACGCCGAGGTCGCTTTCGATATCCGGCTTCAGGCCATACGACACCAGTGTATTGCCGTTTACACGCCAGAACAGGTTCAAGCCTGGACACAGGTGCCGTTGACCGAGCGCTACCGGGCCAGAGTAGAACGCCAGTACTCTATTGCATGGTGGGGGGAAGTGGCGGTTGCCACGGGTCTGATCGATTTCCAGACCGGAGAGTTGGGCGCTCTGTTTGTGCTACCCGCGTTCATGGGGCAGGGCATTGGTAAAGCCATGATCCAGTACCTGGAGCGGCTGGCGCTTGAGGTTGGGCTTGCTGAAATTCATCTGGACGCGACCCCGAATGCCACTGCGTTCTACCATCGGTGTGGTTACCACGGGGAGGTAGGCGGCATCTATACCTCGCCTTCGGGGCTTGAGCTGGCATGCACGCCTATGCACAAGCGATTGGTCGGCTGAGGGGGCTCTGGCGGGGGCGAAACAGGGTTTCGTTCTGACGGGGGGTAGAGCGCATAGGCGCACAGGGAGACCGTCCCATCGCCCTCATCGCATTTTGGAACGATAACGGCTGATGCATTTACAATGTCTTATATCGCGAAAATTATTCTGCCCTGCCTACGTTTACCAGTTTGATAGCCTGCTCTGGGCACGCTGTCACGCACAAGCCACAGGCATGGCATTGATCCGCATTGGGTGTGTAGGCGACCAGGCCTCGATGAACACGGTTCTTTATTTTTGCGAGGAACGAAAGTTGTTTGTAGTCAGACGGTTCAATCGGTTGAACTTTGAAAACGTCGTAGGGACAAACGATTACGCAAGCGTCTTTCCCCTCGCATCGACTGAAATCCACAACTGGGATAACTCGGCCGGAGGGACGATTCGTGTCGAGACATTTATGTGTATTCATGTCAGCCCTTTACCGTTTGATTTTTCTGGCGTATTTTTTTTGCGAACAGTTCAAGGGTTGTTTTCGGCTTACCCAGTTTTTGCCAGGTTTGCTCGGCGTAGAAGGGGTCCTCATGATTCCCGAAATATTCAAAAAGATGAGCGACAAACTTCATATGGGGGTTGAAGAAACCGATGATCTTCATCACCCATAAGGGAGCAATGCGAATTTTTAAAGTGGGATCGTAGTGCTCAACAAAGCGTTTCATCGCCTGCCTGACAGAGATGGCTTCGGGGCCCTGAACCGCACAATGCTCCGGTATGGATGCATGATTTTCAAAGGCCTTAACCACCTGCTGCGCATAATCGACAACGCTGATCCAATAAATCTTTATCTTTGTATTTCCGATCCATTGCAAGGCGTTTTTATTGATCATGTTCGGCAGCAATTCCATGAAATGCGTAGGGGCAAAGAACGTATGGGGGATACCGGAGTCCGCGATGATCTTGTGCCCCTCCATCCTGATGATGTTCGGAACCATGTTGTCTTTCAGGCTTTTAAGAGCTGGAGGGTAGGCGCCGAGTGCGCCAATCTTTGCGATGTATTGAATGTTCAGTCCTTGAATAGCGGTCATCACATTCTCCACGCCCTCTCGCTCTTCATAAAATGGAAGGTCTAAATTCGCCGTTTCGGTAGCGAGATTGAGGTAAATAGCGTCCATGCCCTCCAGTGCCGCGCGTAGGCTATCTACGTCCCGGAGATTGCCTTGCGCAATCTCGATCTGAGGCGGAAGCATCGCTTTGGCCTTATCTGGAGAACGGACGATCGCCCGAACTTGAAAACGCTTTGCTAATTCTGCCGTCACCGGCGCGCCAAGACGGCCTGTCGCGCCGATGACTGCAATCTTTTTGATGGGTGTCATGATTTACGCTCGGTTGATTCGTTCAAAAAGGGTGGTCAGCTCTTTCGGGTTGTAATCCCGGTCTATGGCAGCGTTCTTTAATCCAAGGCCGCGCAATAGAAAGCGGACGGTGCTTTCGATCAACGTTTGCCGAGGCATGCCGTAGTCCACAAGCTCGTCTTTAGCGAGACTGATCAGATGCAGCGTGTGGGCGAGATGATGGACAAACCAGATTTCCGCCTTGCCTACGTGAATACCCTCTTCAACGTCGCCAGCCGACTGGGCGGATTCAAGGGATTTCTCAAAAACACAGATCCACGGATTCACGTGTCGAGCTAGGAACGCCTTCGCCAACCGGCCATCGCCGAGCAGGCTGGCTGTGACGAGACGCTTAGTGTCCTCGTGGGACTGCTGTTCTCCTATCCCCGCAAACACAGCCTGCACCAGCACAGCGACCCCCTTCACCAGACTCTCGGTCGAGGGCGTTGCGTCATCGAAAAGATAAGTGCCAACCGCGTGCGCTTCAACGCAATGGCTTTCAAGTGCTTCGTATAGCGCGTCCTTCCCTGAAAAGTGTTTGTACAGAAGGGCTTCGGAAACACCTGCCGCTTTTGCGATGTCTTTGGTTGTGGCGCCGTCTCGACCAAGCCTTGCGAACACAGAGGCTGCTGCTACCAAGATGGCTTCTTTCCGATCTGCTGCGTCAAGTTTTCTGGATTGCTTAGGCATAGCGATTTCTCCTTTGCATACAGAGTAAGTGAAAACTCACTTACGGAAAAGAGAAAATGCTGTGACTGCGCTGGAAAATCGCTGCAATCGGCTTGGCGTGCTTTATTTTCCGATTTCTGAGACGAGCCCGTGTACTGCTTTACACCCAGAATCGAGGTGCTGCAGGCGAGCATTTTGGTGACGGATTCGGGTTCGATATCACGCAGGCAACCTCCTCCAGAAGTGATGGAGCGACGAGAATCAAATCACGATGTGGCAGAAGAAAGGTAAGTGTCCGGCCAAGTCACCTACCGAACTCCAGCATTAAGGGCGATGGTGTCCGCGTATTTTAAGCGGACGCGATCTCCCTTATCGCCAGGATTTCCATGCGCCAACGAAGCTCTTATCCCAAACCGTTCAAAGCCCAGGTCGTCCAGCAATGCCTGCAACCGGGGGCGACGATTTCCAGCGTAGCCATCCATCACGGCATCAACGCCAACGTGATCCGCAAGTGGCTGCCGATTTACCAAGATCAATCACCTACCACCCTGCCAGCGTTCGTTCCCGTAAAAGCAGTTCCGAGACGCTTATCAGAAGAAATGGTGATCATCTCCCTGCCTCTGGGCGACAAATCCATCACCGTTAAATGGCCAGCCTCAGATCCGGACGGCTGCGCGAGTTTCATTCGTGGCCTCGCCCAATGATTCGCATCGATGCCGTCTGGCTCGCCACCGAACCCATGGACATGCGCGCCGGTACTGAGACTGCATTGGCCAGAGTGGTCGCTGTGTTCGGTGCGGCGAAGCCGCACTGCGCTTATCTCTTTGCCAATCGCCGCGCCAATCGCATGAAGGTGTTGGTTCACGACGGGATTGGTGTCTGGCTCGCCGCTCGCCGTTTGAATCAAGGCAAGTTTCACTGGCTAGGTATCCGGCAAGGCGGCGAGCTGGAACTGGATGCCGAACAACTTCAGGCCTTGGTACTCGGGTTGCCTTGGCAACGTGTCGGCGCGGGAGGTGCAATTACTCTGCTTTAAATAAAGTTGTTAGCTCCTAGAGCTACTGCTGCAAGCGGCCGGCTTTGGTAAAATCCAGCCTATGACTTCTCTGTCCGATCTCGACCAAATGACACCTGACCAACTGCGTACATTCGCAGCGCAGTTGCTGTCGAAGGTCGATACCATGGACAGAAAGATCCATCGCGACCAAACCATCATCGAACAGCTGACGCACGAGATCGCCATTCTCAAGCGCCACCGGTTTGCCAAACGCAGCGAGCAGATCAGCCCAGATCAAGGCCACTTGCTCGACGACTTGCTCTGCACTGATCTTGAAGCAATCGATACCGAGTTGAAGGCATTGCAGCCACCTGCTGCTCCAGAAAAACTGAAGCAACGTCCCAAGCGTGCACCGCTGCCGCCGCAGTTTCCACGTACCGTGATTCATCACGAACCAGAAAACACAGAGTGCACTTGCGGCTGCCAACTCCAGCGCATTGGCGAGGACGTCAGTGAGAAGCTGGATTACACGCCGGGCGTATTTACCGTCGAACAACATGTGCGTGGAAAGTGGGCCTGTCGTCACTGCGAGACGCTGATTCAGGCACCGGTGCCGGCCCATATCATCGACAAGGGAATCCCAACTGCCGGCCTGCTGGCGCATGTGATGGTGGCGAAGTTCGCTGACCACTTGCCGCTGTACCGACAGGAAAAAATATTCGAGCGAGCCGGTTTAGCGATTCCCCGTTCGACACTAGCCCAATGGGTCGGACAGACGGGGGTACAGCTTCAGGCGCTGGTGGATGCCCTGCGAGAAGCTGTGCTGGCTCAGCGCGTTGTTCATGCCGACGAAACGCCGGTGCAAATGCTCGCACCCGGTAAAAAGAAGACCCATCGCGCCTATGTCTGGGCTTACTGCACCACGCCATTTTCGGTGCTCAAAGCTGTGGTTTATGACTTCAGCCCGAGCCGGGCGGGTGAACATGCGCGTAACTTCCTCGGCTCTTGGAACGGCAAGCTGGTGTGCGATGACTTTGCTGGCTACAAAGCAGGCTTCGAGAAGGGTATTACCGAAATCGGCTGCATGGCCCATGCCCGGCGTAAGTTTTTCGATCTGCACGTGGCGAATAAAAGTCAGCTGGCCGAACAGGCACTGCACTCGATAGGTGGCTTGTACGAAGTTGAACGCTTGACGCGAGAGATGAACAACAAAGATCGCTGCCGCGTACGGTAAGAAAAAGCGGTGCCGCTGGCGAATGCTTTACACGATTGGATGCTGACCCATCGCGAACTCGTACCCAACGGATCGGCGACTGCCAAAGCCCTGGATTACAGTTTGAAACGCTGGGTAGCGCTGACGCGCTATCTGGAAGATGGGGGGCGCCAACCTCCCGTTATCCCAAAATATTAACCCCTCCGCAAGGGTTGCATAACACTTGGTTTCATCGGCATCAAAGCTAATCCATAATCCCTTGAGCAAACTTATATCGACACTACCACCTTTTCTGAGAGAATAAATAGCTCGCTGTGAACCCGCCGTGTTCGGCATCCGCATATGAGCACTTTCACAAGCAGAAAGCTGCTTTAAATGAAGCGAGTTATACTCATCGGCATAATTTATTCGGACAGGGCTGCCATTCTCACATCGAGCTAACAAAGTGATAACAAAAACTAAAAAAAGCAGCCACAGCCGAAGGTTTTTCCTTTTTCTCTTCAAAGCAACGATCTTGAAATCATAATCGTTTCGCCTCATGGCCTTTCTCAAAATATTTATTGTCTTTCGAGTATTTCGGCTTAGACAGCCAAAACTTTAGCCCTGCCCGGCACATCAGGAGAAAAGAATTTATAAGCTATGGCGGTTAGCAAAGCTGACGGGCCGGAGGCTTAAAATCCCGAACGCCACAAGATTCGTCCTGGATTTATTAGCATCAAAATTGATGGGCTAAAGCTATCGCTACGTCGACTAGAACGAAAAACACTACAGCACGCGTTTCGGTGGGTTTACTCCTAACGAGAAATATCATGGTCGGCCTCTTGGGCTAATCATCAGTGCTAATGTGCATCTTGCATCGACCCGGCACAGACAATCTTAACGCTCGCTCTGCTGCCCTGGTACTGGACACCTCTGAGCGGCGTATTTGCTTCAGCATCCCTGACATGGTTGTGCCGACGCAGCGAACCAACGAGATAGGGGGGCTGTTGTCGTATCAATGGATGCTTGCCTGATCTGTGCAACGTGTGTTCGCTGGCCGCTTACAAACATTCATGGGCCTCATCGTCTTGGCGTATCGACGTTCGTTGGCTGAGCGAGCGCACAGCCAATGCCGCGGGTCGCATCGGTAGCGGCCTGGAACACGTCAACGCGGTTATACAGCCTCTCGGATGGGCGAATTCAGCCTTTCTCGCGCCGACAGCGCCTTCATCAAACCGTTAGTGCCGATGATTTTAAGAAGGATGGACAAAGGTCATCCTTGAACGGGCTGCCTGATTGTTCCTGGAAGTATCGGCCGGGAAGTAGGCTTCCCAATGGCGGAACCCTGAATAGGCCGTGTTTCGGTTCCATAACACTCGGCCTGGAACCGTACTGGACAGCGGTCAGTTGATGGGCTGGGCGTTCGCCTGCAAGGGGGCAATCAAGTCGGGTGCGTTTTGCATTGCCCAGGTACTGAACAGCTTGGCCACCCGGCCGCTGGCATACTCCGAGTAATGCTTGAATTGATCACGAAACACGGGCATGCCATTCATTGTCATGGAGCAGTGGACGTCATCGCACACAGCGGCATTCTGGTCGAAGAACTGCACGTTGGGATGGCTGGCGTGCACGTAGTCCTCAAGGGGCTGGAATTTCCGGGTGAAGTCCGCTCGCGCCGATGCTGCCACGATACAGGCCGGGCTGGGCTTGACCCCGGGGAACCGCGAGAAGCATTCCTTGATGTCGGTGTCGAAACGCAGGTGCGGCACGAACACGATGACCTTGAGATGCTGCGCCGTCAGGGTGTCGATCCGCTTGTCGATCCGCGCGTAGTAAGCCTCGTCCCCCATGACCGACAGCCCGTCGATGATTACGTACTTGAGGCTGGGGTTGTGGCGCACCAGGTCGAACAGGAAGTCTTCCTGCTCGTGCGCTTCCTTCGCCTGGCAGGGGCTCATGCCTTCATCGGCATAGGGGGTCGCCTGCTCCGCCGCACCCACCGCACAGTTACCAATGGACAGGAAGGTGTTGCCCGCCAGGGCAGGGGTCTGCGTTAGCCCCGGGTACAGGTGGTTGGCGTAGCTGTTGCCGTAGAGCAGCACTGTGGGCGGCAGGTTCTGGTTGGTCATGCAGAACCAGCGGTTGCCTTTGCCCGCTCCGTTGTAAGGATAGCGTGTCATGCAGGTGGGGTTGTTGGTGAACTGCCACACGGGCCCTACGAACTGGGCAAAGGCCGCGCCCGAGCCCTGCATGTTGCTGCGCTGCTTGAAGCCGTCGGTAACAAACGCACTGACGCCCAGGCCCCCCATCACGATCAGCACGAGATACAGCCCACGCGCCGGAACCTTGATCCGCTTGTGCCGGATTGGCGTTTCGACAAAGCGGTAAGTCAGCCACGCCAGCGCCACGGCCAGCAGCATCATCGTGACGCGAACTTCCCTGGACGGAAACTCGCCTTCGATGATCCGGGAAAACGACAGCAGTGGCCAATGCCAGAGGTAGAGCGGGAAGCTGATCAAACCGAACCAGATCACAACCTTTTGGCTCAGCAGATGCCGGTTGATCCAGCCACCACCACCGGCGAGGATGATCAACGCCGTGCCGGCGACCGGCAATGTGGCCCACCAGCCTGGGAAAGCGTCTTCGGCGCGGACTAGCGCAAACGCGGTGGCCAGCAATGCAGCGCCCGCTACCGCCGCCGTGTTGCGCACGGCGGCTTCCAGACGCGCATGCCCTTCAAAGTAACGCTTGAGGCGTGCCTTGAGCCGTGGCAGATAAGCCACATTGTCCACCGCCGGCTGCGCCCAATAGGCGACCATGGCCCCGCTTAGCAACTCCCACATGCGTGTCTGCGGCATATAGAAGGTGAAGGAGGGGGCCGTGCCGATGAGGTAGAGATTCAGTGAAAACGAAATGAGCCATAGCGCGGTGACCGCCGCCAGGACGCTGAACTTGCGTTTCCAGATCACCCATACCACCAGCGGCCAGGCCAGGTAGAACTGTTCTTCGATACCCAGAGACCAGAGATGCAAGAGCGGTTTGACTTCGCCGGTTGTGTCGAAGTATCCACTCTCGTTCCACAGGAACAGATTGGAGGAGAAGAGGGCGCCGCCCAGTATATGTTTGCCCAGTTGCCGAAATTCATCGGCAAATAACGTAAACCAGCCTGCGATAAAACAACCCAGCAGCACAATCAACAAGGCCGGGAAGATACGCAAGGCGCGTTTGGTGTAAAACTCGGCGAAACTGAACTGGCCTTTTTGCAGGCTGTTGAAAATGATGCTGGAGATCAAAAAGCCCGAGATGACGAAGAACACATCTACGCCGACGAAGCCGCCACGAATGGTGGAAGGAAAGGCGTGATAACCCACCACAGCCAGAACAGCAATGGCTCTGAGTCCATCGATATCGGCACGGTAGCCCGGGTAATAAAGGGTGGCTTTGCTCTGCTCATTTTCGAGGGTGGCCGATGCCGCGAGTGTCGCCATGAGACGCGCTCCTGTCCGGGGGAATGGGATTGATCACTTCGCCGGACAGCGGGCTCGCCTGGTGATGGAATGCAGTGTAGAAACAAAGTTTGCAAAAGTTCAGTTTTTTATTAATTTTTTTTTATGACGTCAGAAACCGTTATTCCAGCGCTCCATTGGCGACGGTTTGCTATTGCTCAGCTAAACCCAGATGAGGTGGGAGAGGGCAGCGCAGCACCACTGCCTGACCGACTCGAAAGAGCCCTGAAGCGCAAACAGGTGACGGCAATAATGCCGTCGAGGCGAAGCAGTGGCCCAGGTGCTGATAAGGAACTGCTTCAACGTTAAACCCAGTACGAACGGACAAGGAGCACGCTGCCGTCTTGTTCGAGACGCCGCTGATGTTGGGGATCTACGGCAACCCTATTGGCACCGTGCTGCCCAGTGACCCCATTGAAGTCGCGACAGGCGCCAATATCGACACGGGTAACGGCATGATGAACACAGTGCTGGTCATCATCCCGATGGTTCTGACGCTGGCT
This sequence comes from Pseudomonas sp. dw_358, assembly GCF_018449655.1. Taxonomy (GTDB): domain Bacteria; phylum Pseudomonadota; class Gammaproteobacteria; order Pseudomonadales; family Pseudomonadaceae; genus Aquipseudomonas. The sequence goes on along the minus strand of NZ_JAAVUX010000008.1, from coordinate 200,759 downwards.
ATCGCGAGCTTTACCTACCGGTTTATTGAGCTGCCGGGGATTGCGTTGGGCAAGCGGCTGAGGAAGGCGATCGTGGCGCCTGTATTGCCTGGGGGTGCCAGCATGGGGTGATGGACCTGGCCGAGTTCGTCGACAAAGACGTCCACTACGCGCACCGGATTGGTATCCGTGACGTGATCGTCGAGGCTTTCGGGAAGCAAGGTGCGTTGGCCTCGGTGTTCACCTTGAATAAACCGCTTCACGGGCGATCCCTGGATTCGTCCGAACCTTTTGTAGTGGGTTCAGCGGCAGGATTTGCGCCATGGCAAATCCCACTTCGAAACAGGTGAAGCCGAGGATCAGAAAACTGGCGCCGTGAGCTACCGCGAAGAGTTGCCAGATTGCGAACAGTATCCGCGCCAAGGCGTCATATAATCCAACGCTGCGGCTCGGCTGTCGTAGCCGCCAGAGCGACCAGACCACCACCACGCTGCCGAGCAGATTGGCGAAAAGCATGGCGGTCATGTCCAGTGTTGGTGCTGGTCGGTCCAATGCAAGCACGCGGGATAACGCAGCGAAGCCTTTAACCACCCATCCGGCGGTCCAGGGCGTCATAAAGCCCGCGGTAACGACCAGGTCGTAGAAAGCACTGGCCCGGACAATTTGTAGGTTTCTATTGACGCTGATCATAATGGCCTCTCCCAGTTCGAGCCCGCAGGCTAAAGCCTGGTGTTAGGTCCAGAGTCAACGCGAGATTGAAATTCATGAAGATCGGAGAGGTGGCGGCACACACGGGGGTATCAGTCGACGCCCTTAGGTTTTATGAAGAGAAAGGCTTGATCAAGCCGCTTCGTGCTGCCAACGGCTATCGGTTTTATCCCGAGCAGACGCTGCAACTGGTCGGTTATATCAAGTTGGCGCAGCAGCTTGGATTTTCGCTAAGAGAGATCGGCGAAAATCTGCCTTTGCTGTGGAACAGCGAAAGCGCCTCCGGCGAGCGGCTGGCTCAGTTATTTGAAGATAAAATCGCTTTGCTCGATGAGCGCATCCGACAAATGCATACGCTGCGCAATCTCTTGGCCGAGCGTGCGGGGCAGGTATGCCCGTTGATGGGCACCGGTCAAAATACCTCGCCCTGAATGATCGCTTCTGGCCGATTCTGTTGAAAAAGTCGGTTTTTCAAAGGGCCTCAACTCAGGCACGACCACCACCGGTTAATCACCCGGTACACCGCGCTGCCGACTGGTAGCGTTTCGTAAATCATGCCACATGTGCACTTTTGAAATGAATTGCTCGCCTAGTGCTACCGCCAGTGGTTCTATTCCAAACGGCTTGAACCCCATTCGCTCATACAGCACTCGTGCACCTCGATTGCCCTCGGTGACGGTAAGCTGAACGAGTAAAAGCTGAGGTTGGGATTTCGCATAGGCCAGAACGCTGCGCAGCAGTTCATGTCCGATACCTCTCCCTCGATGAGTGAGTGGAACGTACATTCCGAAGAGCGTGGATTTGTGGCTAGCCTTCTTTCTTCTTTCAACAGAAAGTCCAGCGACACCCCGCAAATCCTCACCCTCAAATGCAGCAAACACCGCATCGGCAGCATCAGATCCACTCGTGAGCCTTTTCTCCCACCAGTCGATGGGTAAGGCTTCGCGCTCGCCGACATCGGAAGTGAAAGCATCGGGATGTAGGCGATAAGCCTCAAGCATAAGCGCTCGATACGCCGAGGCATGATCCGGCGTCAGTCGTTTGATTATCGTGGTCATCGAAGTCACATTTCATGGTCGTGCGCTGATGATGTGCTTTCTAGACACACGGCGACACGGAGGGGATGCTGGGTTTTTCAACCGTATCGGCTGGCAGCGGCCTATCCGCTAAACAGCGTTCTCCGGGAGTGCCGGTGTTTACCATTAGCCATCAGGCCTGGCCCAAGCATCAGCAGAACGACCGATCGTTCAGCGTAGTAGGCTGATCAGCATTTCTCGGCTGCGCTCCAGAGCCTCGGTTTTTTGATCAAGCACCGTAACCTGTTGCCAGATCCTTGCCCTCAACACGGCGCACAGAGGAACTGAGGTGGCTGTCACGGCGGGCGCGCATTTGAGCACGTCTTTGATTGTCGTCAGAGTGAGACCCGCGTCATTCAGCAAAATGATCGCGTCAATCAGCTTTACTTCTTCGGCCCCGTAAAGACGATATCCAGACGCCGCCCGCTGCGGCTTGAGTAACCCTTCCTGTTCGTAGTAGCGCAGCATTCGAATACTGACACCGGTGAGCGATGCGAGCGCTCCGATCTTCATGGCAGTCCTTGACTCTGACAGTACTGTCACGCTACAGAATCAGCGCCTTCGAAACAAGTGAGGGGAAATCGATGCTGAAGCTGATCATGTGCGTGAAACGTCAACCGAGGCTGACGCGAGGGGAGTTCGATGAGCACTGGCGAAATCGGCATGCGCCGCTGGTGCGCGAGCATGCGGCGTTGTTGGGAATCCGAAAGTACGTTCAGACCACCCCATTGGCTAACCCGGCGGCCCAAAGTGCATTGCAGCGAGCCCGGGGTACCGAGAGTGTAGACTTTGATGGATGCGCTGAACTTTGGTGGGATGATCTGGACTCGCACCTGGCCGCGAGGGCATCACCCGAAGGCCGCCAAGCCCTGAAGGATCTCATCGAAGACGAGCAACGCTTCGTCGATTTGACCAGGTCGCAATTATGGTACGGCATGGAGCATGAGGTCATTTAGGTCGTCTTGAACGCCTGGCAGACGCTATCCTTTGATTGTGCGCAGGCATTTTCAGGGGGGGCAAGCGCTGCCTTTGGCAATCGATTGCTTCTGGCCGATTGCTGCTGTCTGGTCAGCGCCAGCCACCTGTCGAACCCTGTCATCACGGCGTTTTCAACTCGACTTTAGTCTGCCGTGGTATCAATCGCCGAGCTGTTCGCGCGTGCGATCCATGCATACTTTCATGTAGCCTCGCCAGAACAATGTCGCGAAAATCTTTAACGGGACGACCGCCAACGAGTTTTTGGCGTAGAAGGTATAGGTCCAGCGAACCTGAGTTTCGCCCGTCTGAGGCTCGGTAAACCACCATTGGCCTTGAGCATGAGTGGCAAGGTATTTGACAGCAAATGTGAATTCGCTCACTTGGTAGGCGAAATACGTCTCTCGATCAAATGCAGTCACCTGCTCGCGCGCTGTTCCGCCGTCCGTGAGCACGACATGCCGCCAGGATCCCGGTCGATCCCACGGCCCGCTCACGTCTCGCGTTGACACCACGCCTGGCAAAGGGCCATAGCCGGTCAGAACCTTTGGAAGCACATCTTCCGCGACAATGAAGTCGAATAATGTCCGCCGAGGTACGCTGAACGTTTCCTCAAGGGTAATGGATACTGGATGCATCTCTGTCTTCTTCGAGGTGGTGACAGGTGGGCCGCCCGGGGTATTGGAGCAGCCGTTCAGCAACATCGCCAGAGTCCCTGCGACGCAAAGACGTAGAGCCGCTTTATGAGAAGTGAAACGGCGCATGTCAGGGCTCTGTGAGATTGGACTGACATTATCTATCCGTCTGGGGTGCCCAACCATTCGCGTTCAGCCGTTGGCTGCAAGGCTAGAGTTATCGACGGTACAGCCTGCTCGCAAGCGCCAAATCGTAAGTTTTCTCAGGTTTTGCTGAATGTTCTGAAGTCTGTCAGCACGGCACCCGCCATGGACGGGGTACCTGATATGGCATGCCGAGGCATGACGGCCACAACTCTTTAACGGCTTTAGGCGGTGTCGTTGGCGTTTCGTATTGCGCAGGATTGCAGATGAGCGACCGCCATATTCACCAGCTGCCGTCGGATGAAATTCACCGCTTGGAGGCTGTAGTCATGTTCAAGCAATTCTTTGACCGGTCCCACCATCGCGCTCAACAACACAAGGGCAACCGTGGGAACATGCTCAAAATGTGCGTCATTGGCGCTCCTCAGTAGCTCGGCCACAGCGCACAGCATGCGATTGCGGGCGGCCAGAACCAATTCTGGACCGCCGTGGGCTTCACTGATGGCATAGAGCGCACTGGACGCTTCAGCGCGAATCAATTTGGCGTCGAGAAACGCGTTGGCGACTGCTGCACCCATTACCGCAGCAGAGGCTCCGTGGTTATGTTCACAGGCTTGCTCTACTGCTCGGGCCACGAGCTCAAGGTGGCGCTCCAGGACGCCAGCCAGTAGTGCGCGGCGATTTGGATAGTACTGGTAGAGGCTGCCAACCGAAACGCCCGCTCTTTCTGCAATGCGCGTGGTGTTGCAACGTTCGGGACCTTCAGTGATCAGCACTTGCAGGGTCGCCTCATAAATGGCTTCGAGGGTCGCCACAGAGCGGGCTTGAGCCGGACGTTTGCGTGGTCGGTCAGGGAAGTTGGCCGAGGTCATGGTCGCGGGCTCAATGATGACTGAAGGCGTTCATTCTACCGAACCTTGGAGAGTAAATTTAGCCTCTGTCGATTGAAGCGCTTTTACGTTCATCAGAAAGAATGTTCGCGCGATTCGAGACCGCGTCAAACGACAGGCTGCGCCTGGCCGGTAGCCGCCCACGTCTAGAGCCTCACTGAACCCCTGCAGGACCGAGCTCGCTCGAGAAAGCGACACCGCGTCGTGCCTGCGGTCGCTGGGCGTTTGCTTCCCGACCAAGGTCGGTCCTACAGGTCCGTGTTGCAGCTTAATGGCCGGTTCTGGCCGGTAGCAGCCTGTGGTGACTGGCCGCTATCAACTGTGAATTCAACCGGTGGACGCAACACATTGGCTAAATCTCTGAGCTGGCGTCTCATAGTTTAGTGTTTTCGTGGACGTAGATTCAGCATTCGGGCTACATCGTTGAGCTGCTCCTGTGTAGTGGTCTAATGAAACCTAGCGGCTGAGACCAGCGACATACCAGCAATTCTTGATGGGGGCGATGGTCTGCCATCGCTTGGACGCGCGCGCTGGCCGAGGAGTGGTTGCAGCATGTGGCTAATCCCGATTTTGGTTATTTAGCCCTGAGGGCCTTGCTGTAGGGATTAACTTATCGCTGTGCCCCGCCAGTGCCTTGGGCGGTTCAATTGATACCAGAGTCGGGTTTACTTATGGGCTGACGCGTTTACGCGTCTACAGCGATGGTGCGGTTGCCTATATCGTCGAGGACCTGTTCGAGCCTCGTGCCAAAGGGGAACCCAGTGCCCCAGGCTTTGCGAGCCGAGATCAGCGAAAATCATGAGGGTTTCTGTTGGCTAGTCTGTTTTAGCAATTACTTTAATTTGACCTTTGTCAAGGGTAAGGTTTGAGACGTCCACATTGATCATGGAGTCATACGACATCGTTACTATCTGCTCGTCGTTTCTTAATTTATCAGTGTTGCTCAGATCTAAAACTTCCACCTCTACAAGAGGGCGAGTGGCCGGATGTAGGCCGTAGCGATTCGGAATGACTGGTATAGATAGGTTGAGTGATCGCTCTCCGAAGACGGGGATGTCTGCTTCGCCTCGAAATAACGGAATTTGCAAAACTATATTGCTAAAACTAATTTGGAATAGCATGTAAGGGCAGTTGAAAGTGTTAGCTTTGCGTCTGGCTAGGAGGATGTGCACATATGGATATGGGTTCGGAAGATATATAGTGCTCTTGATGGCGTGGAACGCCGAGGCGGGCAAGAATTCCCAGTCGTCATGAGCTTTTTCGACCCATTTTCTAGATTCTGAAAACTGCTCTAAATGCTCATCTGGCATGATAGATATAGCAATTTTAGTTAGATATTTGAAAATTCCAGCCGGGACGTAAGGCGCCCTAGTAGTTTTGAAAGTTATAGTTTTTTGAGCTCGGTCGTATGTTACAGATCTACCTCCTGGGGCAGAACACACTTCAACAAGTCTTGTATGTTTTCCTTTTTGGATTGAGCCTCCCTTGAATTTTTCTTTTGGTAGGCCGTTTTTCCCCTTCATGTCGGTAAGGATTCGTTCTATTCCGAGATAGTTAGCAAGGTCGCTCTCTATAGTTCCGCCAAACTTATTATTGCAGATATCACACTCGTCTGTGGCTATGAGCTTGGTATTGCCAAGGAATTCCGGCACCGCATGGGGTACTAGTTCAAACGTGGTTGCATCTGGTCCCAGCCCGCAAAATCGACAAATAGGATTGTCCCCAGTCCCTTCAGCCCCTACCAGCATTTTCTGGCGCAGCTCGCCAGCAGCAATTGGCTCGTATTGATTGAGGAGCGCGTCGTTCGGCGATTGACCAAAGTAAGGTCGAACATGTGTCAGGTAGAAAGCGGTCAAATCGTCCATGATGGCACTCGGGCTCAAAAAAGATGGCCATCATGAGGCTGCACGTAGAGAAAGCCAAGCTCGTCATCAAGCAACAGATTTCACGGTGAGCACGAGATACGTATTGCCGTCAGTCGCCATTCATGATGATGCAACGCGTTGCCTGCTCTCTCCGTCGATCAAGCAGTTACTGAACCCAAAGCATTTCTGTGTAAGCGCCTTTTGCGCGCTTTTTAACTGAGTAGCCACTGTATTTATCTACGCGATGGTATCGCTCGACTCGGCTCAGAGTGTCAAGCCTCAGCGAGCATCGTTACACCTCGTACTTGAGTAGGTGTCAATCAATGCCGCAAAACCCACGGAGGCTGTCAATCTAAAGCTTTAGTATTGACTGTCAATCGGATTCCGAACGCGACTTTTGGCAGTCCCGTATTCATTGGTCTTGGGTGAGTCAATGGGGAATGGGCCTATGTGATAACAACCATTATTGGCCGGATGATCCGCTGGTGGCGCAGGCGACGGCTAGAGTGAAGCCGAGAAAATCCTGATAAGGGATGGCGGATGTAGCGGGCTGTGTTGCGGATCTACCTTCAAAAGTCATTGGGCCGTCATCCGCGAATCAGTACTCCCAAAATATCTTGTTCTGGATTTGTTAAGCAAAATTTAGCAGAGCGGCACATGTGCTGGTGAGTTTTTAAGTCTGATTGATTTATTTTTTGCATTTCGCTTTTTCAAACATCCTAAACACTATTAATCTTCCGTTTTTTGATTTTTTGTATTAATTGGGCGCTACCTTATCGCTCTTGTAGCTAAATTGTGCTCGGCGTCCAAGAAATAGGGTTTCGATTTGTTGCATTATTTTTTGTAGCTGGAAGCGAAAATGCTAGATGATACCTAATGTTTCAAAGGTCACGGGAGCGGCCATGAATACAACTCGACCTGTCTAGCTACTAATTTTGATAGTTGTAAAAGGTGTGGAGTGGTGGTAGCCGTCTCGCGGCGCGAGCCCGTCAATCAGATCAAAAGCATTTTCGAATTTTTACTCCTATACTACGAGTCCGCTGGTTCTGAAGAATTAGACATATAGTTTTACAATAAAAACAAAGACAGCTGCGTGAATTTATGAGGTGCGTATGACCTGTGAGTGCGTGAAGTGGTATGCCCAAATCGATGCTGCGCTTGATGAAGTCCGAGGACTAAATGATCTTGGGCGTATCCTTAGGCTGGAAGCTGTTGGAAGTCTCTTCCAGCAGGCAACCCTAGTCATGAAGTCATCGGTGCCGTTCACGCGCCCCAGCTTCTACCTAATGACAGGGGAAGGTCAGTCAGCGTTCCACCAAGGTAGCAACGTACAATTCTCTGGGCTTGAACGAGTAGCGAGTAGAAGCGTTGCTTCAGCAGATGTAGTGATATGGTCCCAAGCCTCATTATCTGGCGATAGCTTGCTCTGGGAGGAGCCAGAAAGCGAGTTAGGAGCGCACGGTATCACTTACGCGGCCATGGGTGCTGATAGTACGTTGTACTCCATCTCCTACACCCGGAATGGACCGGCAGTGACGGAGGGTGAGAAGGGAGCAGCCGCCTGGAAGCTCAGATATTTAAATGACTTGGTCCGGCGTTATTGCGTGGCTCTTAAGCTTTTTGAGTGTGGTGCGTCGGCGCTGACGGAGCGAGAGATTGAAATACTTCGGTGGACCGCGGAGGGGAAGTGCACATATGATGTTGCTGCGATCTTGGGGATATCTGGCAATACCGTCAATTATCATTTGAAGCAGATATCTAAAAAAATGAATTGTAACACGAAGCTACAGGCGGCTACTTATGCGGCAGCCATCAATATAATCTAGAGTTGGATGTCGCTTCCAAGTTTGGTCTTTTATTGGGAGGCTTGTGCTGACGGTGATCATGCTACTAATCTTGGTAGTTCCAGGAGCTCGTGTTCAGGCCTAGCCTGAAGTCTGTCGAAGTCAAGAGGCTAAGCTGTCGTTCGTACTGAGATTTAAAGTGCTAGCCAAGAATCGATGTTTTTAGTAAATCAGTTCATTGTTGACCATCCATCTGAGCCCGTAGGGCGGTGTATGCGGTTTGGTATATGTCACCCTAACTTGGTGGTCTCTCTGGAGCTACATGTCCTTATGTATTTTAGAGGTTCGCGGGATCGTATAGAACGCTGTTCATAGGGGTGTTGCTGCATTTGCATATCTCCTTCCCTGTTCGTAGTCTGACTTTGGACTGAATGTTTACGAGGCAACGTCACCTCGGTGGCAGGATCAATTTTGCGCCAGCGATAAAAAAGCGCCGGTGATGGAGTTGGAGCGGTGGATCTGGAACGACCATTTTCGTGGGCTTCCCCCGATTTCATTTCGGAAATTGCCATGCATTTTCCTCTCCCTGAATCAGGTGGCAGCGGTGCGCCGGGTATGAGACCGACGAACATCGGAGTTCCGGCCAGGTCGAAGCCTGCCCACGAGCGGCTGCCATAACGCTGGCACGATATATCGCCGGGCTCTCACATCCGGACGCCAAATGAAGAACTGGGCAATTAGCCTTGATTGCCCAGCTTAGCAACAGCGAAGTTATCTGAGGCGGGCGTGGGATAGTTCCCTGCACACGATGCCTTGAAGTGTAGGGTTGCAAATTCGGGAATTTGTTACCTTTTCATACCCGGAATCGTTATTAAGCCTGCGCTACTCACCGCCCGCCATAATCCCACGGCTCGTACCGCCACCCCGTTGGTTGCCAGATCACCCGGTGTGTCAGTTCTAAGGCGTCCAGAAAATGTGAGTCGTGAGCACTCACGATGAGCGCGCCCTTGAATTGTACAAGCAACTGCTCGACTGCTTCCAAGGCCGCGATGTCGAGATGGTTGTTCACTTCGTCGAGCAGCAACAGTTGCGTCTGTTCGGGGCCGCCTGCCAGCCAGGCGAGCGTTGCGCGCAGGCGCTCGCCACCACTGAGCCGACCGAATGGCGTAGCCATCTGCCGAGCGTCGAGCCCGGCGTTGGCGAAGACCTGGCGAAAGCGGCCCTCCCCGACAGTGCCCAGCTCATTGCGTAGCACCTGCTCGATACTGTGCTCGGGGTCGAAGGTTTGAGCGTGCTGGTCGATCAGGTGAGTGCGTAAGATATGCCGGGCGATGCCGCTGGCGGGCGCCAGTTGCCCGGCTATCACCTTCAGCAGGGTTGATTTTCCGCAGCCGTTCGGCCCAATCACCGCGACTCGCATCGGGCCGTGCAGGTTGAGATCGATGAAGCGGCTGTCGGGGGGGCCGTAGGGGAGCTCGCAGTGTTCGAGCGTGACCAATTGGGTCGCGTTGGCGACCAGGCCGGTCGGGGCGAGCAGTTGGCTTGGGCGTACCGGCTCGACGTTCGCATTGGCCTGGTCGACCCGTTCTCGCGCCATTTGGCTCAAACGCGCCTGCTGGATGCGCTGATGGCCGCTGTGCTGCTCGGCGCGCTCTGCCTGCGCATTGGCGACGATGGCCGGGGTGCCTGTGGCACGCGCCACCTTACGACCATGACTGGCACTTTGCACTTCGCGCTGGCGGGCCATGGTGATCTGCTGCTCGACGCTGTCGCGTGCCGCGCGTGCCCTGACCAGTGCAGCCTGTGCGTTGTCCTGCTCCGCCTGGCGCTGCTCGCGATAGTTGTTGTAGCCGCCGCTGTATTGAACCAGCGCGTCGCTGCGAAGCTCGAGGATACGATCAGCATGTTCCAGCAGCGCCCGGTCGTGGGAGATGACAATGCGGGTTTCCTTGCCTTGGCGCAGCTCTTTGCTCAACTGCTCGCGGGCCTGGCGATCCAGATGGTTGGTGGGCTCGTCGAGTATCAATACCCGCGCGCCGCCGAGGCGCAGACCGGCGAGCATCAGGCGTACAGTCTCGCCTCCGCTCAAGGCCTCGCTTGCGCGATCAAGCGGCAGATGGGCTAGGCCCAAGCGCGTCAGACGGGCGTGGATATCGCCCGGCAGGTTCCAGCGGTCGTCGATCAGGTCGAACAGCGCTGGGTCGCAGGCGCCCGCCTCGACCTCTGCCAAGGCCTGCAAAGCGTTATGTACCCCCAGCAGGTCGGCAACGGTCCCGTCGATAGGCCCGAGCCATTGCGGCAAATAACCGACACTGCCAGCACACTGGACTCTGCCTTCGCTCGCGGTCAGGCGACCCGCCATGATCTGCGCCAACATCGATTTGCCGCTGCCGTTGGGCCCGACGATGCCGGTGAACTGCCTGGAGAACGTTGCGTTGAGCCCCGAGAACAGCGGCCTGCTGTCTGGCAGGCGCAAGGTCAGGTCTTTGATGATCAAGGTGGCGTTGTCGCTACTCATCTCGATCTCTTCCCAAAACCAGGATGACCCAGCTCAGGGCCAGCGCAGCCACGCTCAACGAGGCCAGCAGCAGATTGCCCCAGGCGCCGATTATCCCGCCCAGCAACGCCGTGACGGCTGCGGCGCCGGCAGCCAGTGAAGCGGCGATGCCCAGCACCGTGCCACGCAAGCTTGACTGCTCGCATGCCAAGGCATGCCCGATTAAGGCAGTGTAGGCCACCCCATAGGCGATCGCGGCAAGCGCACCGAAAACCAGGGCAAGCGAGTTGCCGAGCGTGGCCGCTAGCAATGCGCAGCTTACCACCAGCACGAGGATGGCAGCGCGCGCGATCTGTGGCGCTGGATACCGGGTTTGCAAGGCTCCGGCCACCCAGATGAAGGCGATGCACATGCCGATCCCGACCACTGTTAGCAGTAGGCTGATGCTGCCTACGGTCTGGCTCTGGCGTGCGAGCATCCAGGGCAAGTACTGGTAAAAGAGATTCCAGCCGATTTGCAGCCAGAGCAGTGCAAACAATGGTCTGCGCGTGGCTGGCGAGGTGAAGCCGTTCAAGACCTGTCTGATCAGCGATGGGCCCATTGTTGCAGCCGGAGCTGGGGTAGAGGGCAGCAAGAAGGCCATCAACAGGCACAGCACGCTGAGGGTCAGCGCGACCTGCAAGGGCAGGAGCAGGCTTGCTCCCGGTGTATGAGCTGCTAGCAGGATGCCCGTGAGCGCGGGACCGGTGAAAAACCCCGCAGTCATGGCAAACATTACCCAGCCAATGCGTTTCATTGCGCTGTCGGGGGTCTGGACCAGCATGGCCTGTGCTACCGGGACGCTACCAGCGAAGGTGCCTCCCAGCAAGCGCCCGGCGATCAGCAAGCCCACGCTGCCCACGCTCACGGCCCAAGTGCTCAGGGTATACCCGGCGACCGACCCTGTCACCGCAAGCAGAAGCGTTGGGCGCCGCCCGATGCGGTCTGAAAGCGCACCCAGCAGAGGCGCGCCCACCATCATCGCAAAGGCGTAGCCTGCCAACAGCACGCCGTAGAGCCCGGCGGTCCGAGCGGCAGTAGGTGCGCTGCCGAAAACCACCCCCGCAGGGTCGCCCGGGTCGAGCAGCATCGGTAGCATCGGCAGCAGCAATGCCGTGCCCAGGCCGTCGATGAAAATGATCATCAGCAGGATCAAGGGCGCGGCCTTGGCAGTGGCGGGTGTCTGCGAGAGAACGGCGGTCATGGCTGGCTCCTTGCGAAAAAGGTGCGAGTGGGCATGGTGTCAGGTGCGGCAATCCGAGTCATTCGCCGTAGGTCCTCAGGTAGCGGCCATCGAGAAAGCGTTGGCTCAGCGCCAGGTAATCGCACCGCTCCGACTGCGCCATGGTTTCGAAGAACAACATCTCGCGGGTGATCAGTTCCACACCGTGGCGTGACATGCGCGAGAGCGCGACCTCGTGATCCAGGACGCTGCGGGACGCCACTGCGTCTACCACAACCGAAACCTGGTCACCGCGTGCGCGTAGCGCCAGTGCCGATTGCAGGATACACACGTGGGTTTCCACACCCGCGAAAATCCAGTGATTGCCGGGCGTAGCGGTACGGAAGATGTCGATCCCCCGTTCATCGAGCGCATTGAAGTGGCATTTGGAGAATGTTGTGCAAACACCTGCTGCCTTGCGTAGTCGTGCTGGCAGCGCGCCCAGCTTTGGAAGAACAGCGGGTCGAACATCTCGACATTGTCGATGAAGCCGCCATGGCGGGCATCGCTACGGCCCGCGGCGCTGGCATCGCTGTCATAGAACGCGCGCCAGTCCCAGCGTTGCGATGGGACGGGGCGCACTGCCAATCGCGCTTCTGCCAGCAGCGGCCACAATTCTTCCATGCTGGTAGCACCTGGAAAAGAGCCCGCCATACCGACGATGGCAATATCCTGCGCCCGCCAGTGCGGCTCGTCCTGGGTGTGAGCGCGCACATGTGGGGAGGGGGCTCGCCAAGTGAGCTCGGGAGGGGACTGGGGGGCCACCGCGGGCTCGGGCTGCAGTCCAATGATTGCCGCGCGAGCCTCTATGTAGGCCGACAGGCTCGAGACACTCGGGTGCTCGAACAGGATGGAGCGGGGGACTCTAGTGACCATGCCTGCCTCGGCCAGGCGGCGTTCGATCTCTGCGGCAATGCTGATCGCCGCGACTGAGTCAGCGCCATGATCCAGCACGTTTTCAGCCTCTGCGAGATTTTCCAGGCCAGTAAACTTGGCAATGGCTTGGCGCACCAGCAGCTTAGTATCCAGCGTTGGCGCGCGACTGGCTTTCGCCGCTTGTCGACCGGAGGGTGCCTCAGTCAGCAGCCTGCCAGCGTAAATCAAGGCGTCGGCGCAGCGGGCGGCAAGCAGCTCATCCAGCGCCGCCAGGGCTTTGTCAGGGGCCATAGGCAACAGCAGTCCGCGGTCCTGGCCCATCGCCATACCGCTCACATCCCAGATACCCCAGCCGATGGTTGACCAGCCCGTATGGCCTTGCAGGCATTGCCGCTCAGCCAGAGCATGCAGGTAGGCGTTGGCTGATGCGTAGGCCGTCTGTCCGGCCAGACCGACGGTTGCTGATAGCGAGCCGAACAGGACCACGCGGCGTATTGCCATCTCGTTCTGCAGATGCGCAAGGGCAAGGGCCGGCGCGATCTTGGTCTTCATGACCTTTTCCAAAGAGGAAGTCGTCTGCGATTGGAAAAGGCCATCTTCCAGATGACCGGCGAGGTGAAAGACGGTGTCCACCCGACCGTAGCGTTCATGGAGCGTCGAAAGCGTCTGTCGCAGGCTCTCGGTGTCCGTCGCATCGCCTTGGAAGTAGCCTGAGCAACCCAGCGCTTTCAAGCGCGAGCGTCGTTCATCGCTCAAGGGCGAGCGGCCCATGACGAAAACCGGTTGCTGGCCGACGATATGTTCCAGCAGGTGCTGGCCGATGCCACCCAAGCCGCCGATGATCAGCGCCGGCCCGTCCTGGCTTGTGGGTTCGTTCGCGAGCGGCGTTACTTGTTGGTGCAGATGAGCCACTAGGCGCTTGCCACCCTCGACTCGCAGGCGCCGAAGCCCTTCCTGCTGCATTAGCCCGCAGATGGTGAGTGACTGTGCCAGGCTCGCATCGCTTTCCAGCCAGGTGTGAGCCAGTTGTTCGGTTTCGTAGCGCAGGGATTGCAACAAGCCGTGCGCAGCAGCTGCGTCAGCGTTGGCGATACCGCTGAAAAGCAAAAGCTTCAGAGGCGTGCCCGTCGCCAGCAGCGCGGCGATGATGCGATGAATCGACTCAAACTGGCTTTGCGCCAGCTGCCATGGGCCAGAGGTTTCGGTTTCGGATACAGGCACCAGCACAGTGTCGCCCGCCGCGAGGGCGCTGCCTGCGATCCGGTCGGCATCGATCGGAATACAGCCGTCGGGGGTATCGCAGTGTTGGCCATCTGCTATTGCAAGCCACGTTCTACCGGTCGAGGCAGGGCTGCAAGATTCGGCAGACCATACGATTTTCGCGGTGTGGCAAGTCGAACGCTCGGCGGATTGCATGGTATTGCCTTCTGGCTACGGGCGGGAGCAGGAATGCTAAGGCAGTGGCTAGATGCAAGAAACTACAAGAGTTAGTAGGTGATTCATCGCGGAGTTTCTTCGTATATACGACTTATGACCAGACTGGGGCTGTTAGACAGTGAACGAGCCTCATAAAAGACAGAACACCGTTCCCCCTAAGATAAGGGATAGGCAAACGGGTATGTTTATGACTAACAGCAACGATAAGGGTGGCGAGCTGCTGGGCCAGGAACGCCGACGCCGCTGGAGCACCGACCAGAAGCTGGCCATGGTTCGCGAGAGCCTTGAACCGGGACAAAGCGTTTCCGTGGCGGCCCGACGCAACGGCATCAACGCCAGCCAGCTGTTCCTGTGGTGCAAGCTGTACCAGGACGGAAGCCTTTCGGCCGTCAGTGCCGGCGAGGCCGTGGTACCGGCGTCGGAACTGAACGATGCGCTCAAGCAGATCCGCGAATTACAACGGATGCTGGGCAAGACGACGATGGTAGCCGAAGTCCTGAAAGAGGCCGTGGAGATCGCCCGGTCGCGAAAATGGATTGCGCACTCACCCTTGTTGCGGGGGGACGACCAGTGAAACTGGTCAGCGAATGTCTCGGTGTGTCGCGCTCGCAATTAACGGTTCGAATCAAGCAATTGGTATCGTCCAAAGTACGGCGACGTCGGCACGTGAACGACACGGAATTGGTCGCTGAGATTAAGCAGCAAGTCAGCGAGTTGGATCGTGTCCCTAGAAGTGGTGTAACTCATCATGGCTCTGGCCAGTGAGTTTGCAGTTTAGTTGATCACAGCCGACAGCTTGGCCTGCGGATTATCGCTGACCGCCTCGAAGGCCTCCAACTGCATATAGCGCCGTTGCAGGCACCACTCGTCGTTCTGCTCCAGCAACATCGCCCCGACCAGCCTGGTGATCGCAGCGTCGTTAGGGAAGATGCCTACGACATCCGTGCGTCGTTTGATTTCTGCATTGAGTCTCTCCAGCGGGTTGGTGCTGTGTAACTGCTGACGGTGGGCTTTAGGGAAGGCCATGTGTGCCAGTACTTCGTCTTC
Source organism: Pseudomonas sp. dw_358 (assembly GCF_018449655.1). Classification (GTDB taxonomy): domain Bacteria; phylum Pseudomonadota; class Gammaproteobacteria; order Pseudomonadales; family Pseudomonadaceae; genus Aquipseudomonas. Next base: position 185,585 of record NZ_JAAVUX010000008.1, on the reverse strand, counting down.
GCTGCTGTCCATCAGCGCTGCGATCTTTGGATACTTCTCACGCAGTTGATCGGCGACCAAACGCCACTGCTGGTGGCATTCCTGGCGGTTGTCTTGAGCGAAGACCGTACGCAACAGGGCTGAGACCATACCGCGCTGACCCTTGCCGACGTGGGCCATGGCGTTACGCATGAAGTGCACACGGCAGCGCTGCCAAGTTGCATGGAAGACTTTTGAAACGGCTTTTTTGAGACCTTCGTGAGCGTCTGAAATCACCAGTTTTACTCCGCGCAGGCCCCGGCGCATCAGGCTTCGCAAGAAGTCTGTCCAGAACGGCTCGGCTTCGGAGGGACCAACCCGCATGCCCAGGATTTCCCGTCCGCCGTGGGTGCTCACGGCCACAGCAATTATTACAGCGACCGAAACGATACGGCCGGCCTCCCTAACTTTGACGTACGTGGCGTCGATCCAAAGGTAAGGCCAGTCGCCCTCAATCGGTCGATCCAGGAACGCATTAACGCGCTCATCGATCTCACCTGCAAGCCTGGATACCTGGCTTTTCGAGATGCCGGTCATGCCCATGGCCTCGACCCGTTCGTCGACCGAGCGCGTGGATACGCCCTGTATATAAGCCTCCTGAATCACTGCTGCCATGGCCTTCTCAGCAGTTCGGCGGGGTTCCAGAAAGCCTGGAAAGTAACTGCCTTGACGAAGCTTTGGGATCTTCAGGTCAACGTCGCCGGCTCGGGTTTGCCAGAGAGGGTCGCGGTATCCGTTGCGGCTATTTGTACGGTCAGGGCTTTTGACGTCGAAGCCGGCGCCGCACAAGCTTTCAACGTCGAAATCCATCATGCGCTGGGCAACGAACTGGATCATTTGCTTAAGCAGATCAGCATCTTCCCCTTTCTCAACCAACTCGGTCAATGCGATAGTGGGCTTGGTCATCGTGGTTTCTCTGGTGAGTGTTTGGTCTTCGTAAACTCAACAGTAGCCAAGAACCACGATGACCATCCTCTTTCGCCCTCGGGGCGCTTTCGGTTGGCTCAGTTACACCACTTCCAGGGACACGATCCCGTCGCACCGCTCTTGAATCTGACAGGTTGTAAGTAAAGTCAGGTGCGTGGGGATTTTTGTTTATCTGACGAGGCACCATGGACTTTTTTTTTGATGAGTTGATCGACAGGGCGATGTATCTGGGCGTGCATCAAGTGGCATACCCAATTGATATCTTCGGTATGGCCAGGTTGTGAGCAGAACACGCCTCCGACGATGCGGACTTTGAAAAGATACTTTCACTGGTTTCAGACCCCGAGAACCCTGTTACTCGTTGGGCCGCCATACGAGCCATGGTGATCCTGGGGGCTGCATCGGTGGCCAACGCTCACGAAACATTGAGCGTCAGGATGACGTTCGAGGATTTTCCCCTCGCCCGACAAGAATGACACAAAGCGCTGACCTTGAAGAAATCGGCTCGATCACTGAACAGGCCGATTCCAAACCTATACGCACCACAGCGGATCCTGCCCCATCGTCGCTGTCGCCCATTGCGTAAACGCCCGCACCCGCGCCGACAGCCGCCGTGAATAGGGATACACCAGACTCATCGGCATGCTTGGCACTTGCCAATCGGGCAAGAGCTGCACCAACCTGCCATCCGCCAGCAACGCCTGTGCTTCGCACAGCGGTACGGCGACAAAGCCCAATCCCGCTTGCGCCGCTGCCATGTAAGCGCCACCGCTGTTGAATCGCATCGCGGGGGTCTGTTCAATCAGCACGCTTTGATCACCGCAATTCAAACGTACCGGGTTCTGCCGGCCGCTGGCGGGAAACACAAAGGCTAGAAAGCGCAGCGGCGCGAGGTCTTGCGGGGTGTTGACCGGTAAATTTTCATTCAGGTAGAGGGGCGACGCGCACAGTACAAACCGCATCTGCCCGATGGGCCGGCACACCAGGTCCGGATCGGTGACCACGCCTCCGCGGATGGCGCAGTCGATGCCTTCCTGGACCAAGTCCACCACTCGCTCGCTGCAGCCCAGGTCCAGCTGAATATCGGGGTAGTCGCTCACAAAGCCAGGCAGTGCGGGGATCAGTAGAAAGCGCCCGACGGGCGAGGGCATGTCCACCTTCACTTTGCCGCGCGCGGCGGTGCGGGTTTGCAAGACGCTGGCTTCCAACTCGTCGACATCTTCCAGCACCGTGCGTGCGCGCTCGTAATAGGCGGCGCCGTCCGTGGTGGCGGTCACTCGGCGTGTGGTGCGGTGCAGCAGCTTCACACCCAGCTGGTTTTCCAAGGCCTGGATCTGGCCGGACAGCGTGGTTTTGGCTATCGCCAACGCCTCGGCGGCACGGGTAAAGCTGCCCAATTCAACAATGCGGCAGAACGCGCGCATGGCATCGAGTCGGTCAAAGGCCATGATTGTCCGGAAAGTCGTCTAATGCTTACGATATTAGCTCATTTATCAAAGTTTTCCAGACCAATAAAGTGAGTCCATCCCCGGTGATCAGCCGGGTCACTTTAGAGGAAGTCGCCATGAACCGCCCACGCGTCAATTATGCCCAAGTCGCCCCACATGCCTTCAAGGCCCTGCTGGCTCTGGAAAAATCGATGGGCGAATCGTCCCTGGAAAAATCGTTGCACGAACTGATCAAGATCCGCGCCTCGCAACTCAACGGCTGCGCCTACTGCATCGATATGCACAGCAGCGATGCCATCAAACTTGGCGAAACCCCGCGACGCATTCTTGCCCTGACGGCATGGCACGAAACCCCGTTTTTTACCGACCGTGAACGTGCTGCCTTGCGGTGGACCGAAACCCTGACCCTGCTGGCCGAAAAGGGCGCCCCCGAAGCGATTTACAACCAAGTGGCCGAGCAGTTCAACGAACGCGAATTGGCCGACCTCACCTTCGCCGTCGTCACCATCAACGCCTGGAACCGCCTCGGTGTCGGTTTCGCCATGCAGCCGGCGCAATGAACGGGGCCGCCTTTGTGCGATTCACCTCATCGTCGCTGGACGATGGTCCGGTGCACACCTACAAAGCCGGTGCATCCTGTAGGCGTTGGCTTTCACTCGAGGCAAGGTACTGTCTCCCGGCGCGACGTCGACCCTTCTGGTCAAGGCCAAGGCTGCGCTGAGCGGGGAGGGGCAGAAAGCCTGTGCCGTGCCGGCAGCCTCGCTCACTGAGCCGCAGGAAAGTGCGGCGAAACAATCTGCGCAAACGCCTCGGCACTCTTGCCCAGCAGTCGCTGGGGACGGAATTCGGCCAGCAGCGGCGAGCGGATGCCCGACAGAATCTCGTCGGCGATCAGCGGCCCGAGTGCGGGGGCGAGGGTCATGCCGCTGTGGGTCGCCGCCAGGTAGAGGCGGCGGTGCTCGGTGACGTAGCCCAGAGCAGGAAGCCCGTCGGCAGGCCGCGAGCGCTGACCCACCGCGATGCGCTCCAGACGCACGCCTTCGGCATTGCGCAGCACTTTGGCCATCCTGGCGAGCATCTCCCGGCCCACGTCGCTGTCGGTGTCGGGCACCTGGCTCGGGTCGGCCGTGGGATCGAGGTCCAGGGCTTGCAGCATCAGCCGTCCGCCGCCGTCCGGGCGCAGGTTGAGGTCCGGTGTGATCAGGTTGCAGCCCAGTTGCACCTGTGCAGGCGAGGTGTAGCCCAGAAAGCTGCAGCCGATGTGCCCGGGCTGGTCGGCGTCGACCATGGCCAGCTCGATCCCCAGCCGGCCCATCAGGTGACGGCTCCAGCGCCCAGTGGCGCTGACCGCATGATCGCCTCGCCAGTCGGAACCGTCCTGCAAGGACAGGCGCACGCCGCTGGCCGATTCATCGATCGCGACGACCTCCTGATGTTCGACAAGGGTCACGCCGAGCCGGAGCGCTTCGGCGCGCAGAAAAGCCACGAACAACGCCGGGTGGACCAGTGACTCGGTGGGAAACCACCACAGCGCGGTGCTCGTCTCGGGCAGGATCAGTTCGGGGACGAGCCGGGCCAACGCGGCCCGGTCCGCCGGCCGCACCGGGTAGTCCAGGGCCTTGAGCGCCTCGACCCGTTGTTCAAGTTGCTCGGTGCCGGCCGCGCCCGACGCCCACTCCAGGGTGCCGGTCTCTTCCAGCCAGCGTATCTGGCGGGGGTGCTCGGCTTGCAGTTGCTGATGGGCCTGCATGCCGGCGACGTTCAGCTGGTGATAGGCCAGCGGCGATTTACCGTTGGAGTTGACCCAGCCGAAGCTGATCTGGCTGGTGCCCGAGCCTGCGCGTCGGGCTTCCAGCAGGGTGACTGTCGCGCCCTGCAGCGCCAGGCTGCGGGCGATGGACAGGCCGATGACACCGGCGCCGATGACGGCGATACGCTGTTGCATCAATGATTTCCTCGATGTGGCCCGAGGCCGGGCGGGTCCATGGGGCAGCGGACGAGTCTAACCCATGAGCGCAGGTCAATCGGCAACATCTGCACGATGGCAAAGGCCACCTCGACACAGGCAAAGCCCAGTATGAGAAACGTGGCGTCAGCCCCCTCAACGCCCCGCCCCCGCCGCATCCAGCGCCGCCACCGCCTGCAGATTGCCCTGCTGCTGCACAACCATCCGCACACTGTGGCCGCTGGCATCCAGATGCTCCAGGTCAGCCCCCCGACGAACCAGCGCCTCGATCATGTCCAGCCGCCCGAACAGGGCAGCAAAGGACAAGGCAGTCTGTCCGGCATTGTTGGCCTGGTCGATGGGGCAGAGGCCGAGCAGACGCTGCGCCATGGGGTTTTCCCCCTTGAACAACGCGCCCATCAAGGCGGTGTTGCCGTTGTGGTCGGCGATGCACGGGTTGGCGCCGCCGTCGAGCAAGCGGGTGACTTCCTCCAGAGAGCCGTGGTACGTCGCCAGCACCAGCGCCGTATAGCCCGATCCGGTGCGGCTGTCGATCGGGTACCCGGCCTTGAGCAGGGCATCGGTGATGTCGACCCGGCCGGCGCGGGCGGCATCGAACCACTGCGTGTCGTAAAGGTGCGGGTCGACCCGCTGCACCGGGTCGCTCGGCTGCAAGGCGCTGGCATCGGCGGGCAGCCAGAGACCGGGGAGCCACACGTGGCTGGCTCGCACCCCGATGCCCAGCAGCAACAGTACAAACAGGCCCAGCCACAGCCTTTTATCGCGATGGATCAGCATGTCAACCTCCTCGCTATAAGCGTCCCCCCACGCACGGGGGGGACGGGTGACTGCTATCAGTCTTGCAGCGCCTTGGCGGCGGTTTGGACGGTGCCCAGGTCGCTGTGGGTGGCCTTGGTCAGACGGGTGCCGTAGTCGGCGTCGGCCTTGTAGAAGTACGACAGCATGGCGTACTTGTTGGCGCGGTCGGTGACGTGGTCGAGGTCGCCGCTCAAGGCTTCGATCAGCGAGGCCTTGCCGCTCGACGAGAGCGTGCGGTAGTACTCGCCAGCCTGCAGGAAGTTGGCGGGCCGCTTGATCGCCATTTGCTGGGTGACGCCACTGATGGGCGTGTTGGCGTACTTGTATTGCGGGTCCTGGGCCTTCTCGGCATGGCCCGACGGCTCGTAGTTGACGTCGCCGCTGCGGCCGCTTTCGTTCATGGCGCCGTCTTGCGAGTTGTTGCTCACCGCGACCCGCGGGCGGTTGACCGGGATTTGCTGGTAATTGGCGCCCAGGCGGTACATTTGCGTATCGGCGTAGGCAAACAGTCGGCCCTGAAGCATGCGGTCCTCGGACGGTTCAATGCCGGGCACCAGTCGCGACGGCGCGAAAGCCGATTCCTCGGTGGACTCGAAGTAGTTGTCCGGCACCTTGTTCAACGTCAGGGTGCCGACCTTCTGCTCTGGGACGCCGGTCCAGACCTTGGTGTCATCCAGTGCGTTGAAAGCGAACCGGCCCAGTTCGCCCGGGGTCAGCGTCTGGATGTACAGGTCCCACTTGGGGTAGTCGCCTTGTTTGATAGCGCCGTAGAGGTCGTTGCTCATCAGGTTCCAGTCCTTGCCGATGGACTCGGCAATCTGTCCAGGCTCGAAACCCTTGACGCCTTGCTGGCTCTTCCAGGCAAATTTTACGTAGTGCACCTGGCCCTGGGCGTTGACGAACTTGAACGCGTGCACGGCCGATCCGTCCATGTGCCGATAGGAATCGGGCATCCCCTGGACCGAGTAGAGGTGGGTCAGCATGTTGGTGGCTTCAGGGCTGTGGGCGAAGAAATCGAAGGCCAGGTTGGGGTCCTGAACGCCGGTGACTGCGCTCGGTTTGTTGGCATGAACGAAGTCGGGGAATTTGATCGCGTCACGGATGAAGAACACGGGCAGGTTGATGCCGACCATGTCCCAGTTGCCCTGCTGGGTGTAGAACTTGACCGCGAAGCCACGAGGGTCACGGGCTTGCTCTGGCGAACCGCGATAGCCCATCACGGTGCTGAAGCGAACGAATACCGGGGTCTGGGTGCCGGGCTGGAACACCTGGGCGCGGGTCAGGTTGCTGATGTCGGCGCTCGCCTGGAACTGACCGAACGCCCCCGTACCGCGGGCATGCACGACGCGCTCGGGAATGCGCTCACGGTCAAAGCGCTGCAGTTTTTCGATCAGGTGCGCATCCTGAAGCAGCACCGGGCCGTCGGCGCCGGCGGTTTGCGAGTTCTGGTTGTCGCCCACGGGGGCACCGGAATCGCGGGTCAAAGGGGCGTCGGCAAACGCGCTGGCACTCAGGCTGGCAACCAGCGCGCAGATCGGCAGAACAGCAAAGGGGCGGGACATGGGGTGATTCCTTTTCTTGGAGAGTCAGGAATAGTGCCCCGTGACCGCCGCCGCCGTGAGTCAGATGCTTGTATGCCCTTGATAGGGAAGTGTTATTAGGACGAACGGGGAGGGCTGTGGCACGCGCACGAAGGGGCGGGTCCCAGGGATGCCCCGTAACGCTTGCCGGTTGATACAGACGCAGCAATGATCACTCGCCCCAAGCGCCCCAACCGAGCGGCGGTAAACTGAAGGAAGCACTGTTCATGGCATCGATTCCCCCGCAAGATGCCGGTCTGACTTGCCCTGACTGGATCTGCTCATGCCCTTCGAGACGTGGTTGCTCTACGTGCTGACCTGCTGCGGCATCGCGGTGGTTCCAGGCCCGAATGCGCTATTGGTGCTGACCCATGGGGCCCTGCACGGCAACCGGAAAACCCTGTTCACCATCGCCGGTGGCGTGCTCGGCTTTGCCGTCGCTCTGGCGTTTTGTGCGTTGGGGCTGGGTGCACTGATCCAGGCCTCGGCGACCGGGTTCCTGGTACTGAAGGTGGTCGGCGGCCTCTACCTGATCTGGCTCGGCATCGGGTTGTGGCGATCACCGCCCGTGAGTCTCGAGAAAACCGGCACCACCGACTTGCGCCACTGGTCCATGTTCCGCCAGGGCCTGTTGTCGGCCCTTTCAAATCCCAAGGCACTGCTGCTGTTCACCGCGTTCATTCCACCGTTCCTCGACGCGCAAAGGAACATCATCGAGCAGACGGCCGTGATCGCCCTGACTTATGCGCTGGTGGAGTTCGTCGTTGAATACGGTGTGGCGAGCGCCGCGCACCGGGTCAGGCCCTGGCTGGCGCGGACGGGGCGGCGATTCAATAAAGTCTGCGGTGGTTTTTTCATCGTGTTCGGCTTGGCCATACCGGGGCATGCCTGAGGGGTATGCCGATTTCTCGGACGGCGCCCGATGGTCGCCCATCGGGTTGTTGCGGTCCAGGTGTTCGCAGGCTCACTGTCGGGCCCCGATACGGCCGGATGTGCTACTGACCCACCCCATGGCTGCGATCATAGCCATTGACCGCCGGCGCCACCCATCCTTCAGGCAGCTGCGCCGCTTCGTAAATCTCCACCAGCAGGGGATAGCACTTGGCGGCGTCGGATGAATGCTCGGCCGAGCAGTCGCCTCCCGGGCAGGCGGACAGGCAGCCCAGCAGGTCAATCTCGGCAAAGAACTCCAGATAGTCGCCCGGCTGCACCGGGCTGGCCTTCATGAAGTATTGGCCGGTGTCGCGGGTGAAACCGGTGCACATGAACACGTTGAGGACGTCGTGCACATGGGGTTCGGCGTCATGCAGCGCCAGCCCTGTGGACGCCGACAGCGCGCGGGTCAGGTTCGAGTGGCAGCAATGGTGATACTGGCCGCCGCCACTGAGCAGGTTGTGGGTATAGGGATCGCAGCGCGTCCCGATGACATCGTGGACCGAGCCGCCGAACTCGTCGAAGCCATACCAGTCGAGGGTGTCATGGGTAATGGTGGCCATCGGGCGCAGGCTCGGGAAGCTGGAGAACAGCTGATCGCCGACACCCAGGTGCGTGCCGTTCAGGGCGCGGGTCTTGCCCGTGTAGAAGCGCTCCGTCAGGTCATGCTGGTTGAACAGGTTCAGGTCGCCGACCTGGGGCCCCTCGGTCGAAAGGATGCGAAAGAAGCTGCCGGCCGGCACGCTGAAGGTGGCCGCATCGCGAGCTGGCACCACGACGGTGCGGACGTGCTTCAGGCCGTCGCGCACGGCGCGGTAGGCGCCAATGTCCGGGCGCGGCAAGGTCTCGATCGGGTAGCAGAGGACCGGCTTGATGGCCTTGCGCAGTGCGGCGTCGATGGGGGCCTTGGAAAGGGGGGTGGGCTTCATGTGGGTCTCCGTTGGGTGGCACGCGTCATGTCGGTGGGGCTATGCACGGCAGGGTGGTTCAACAGGTCGAGCAGGGCATGCTCCGAGTCGTCGAGGTAATGGTTCATGGTTTCGGCGGCCGCCTGGCGCTGACCCGCCGCCAGCAGGTCATGGATCTCGCGGTCACGCTCCAGCCACGGACGCTGGAAGTTTTCCTCGTCGGGTGCGACGGCGAACACCAGGCGCATCTGCGCCGCAATGTTGGTGAAAAAGGCATCCAGCAGCGGGCTGCGCCGCAGGCCCACGATATGCTGGTGAAAACGCAGGCTGTGGGTGCCGAAGGCCTGCCAGTCCTCGCGGTCGCGGGCCAGTTCGGCCGCCTCGATGGCGTCGAGCATGCGGTCGGACTGGTATTCGCGCAGCGGCTGGCTGGCGAGGATGGCCTGAATCTCCAGCGTGCGGCGGACCAGGAAGAGGTCGCGCACCTCGGCCACGCTCAGGCGTCGCACCATCACCCCTTTGTGGCGCACGTAGGTGGCCAGGCCCTCGCGCCCCAGCTGGTGCAGGGCCTCCCGCACGGTATTGCGCGAGGCGTTGTAGCGCTTCACCAGGTCGGCCTCGACCAGCGCCATGCCGGACTGCAGGCGGCCGCCGATGATGTCGTCGCGCAGTTCGCAGGCGACCTGGTCGGCCAGGGACAGGGCACACAGCGAAGGAGCAGGGCTTGCACCTGGGAACATCAAAAAACTCCGTGAGGATGGATTGTTCAACAATCGATACCTATCAGGTAATCAATTATTGTGCCAATCATCCGCCGGTAAGATTCAGGTCGGCTGAAGCATCCTTCGCAACCGATCGCTCAACGCCTGCGCGCCGTCGCCCACCAGCACATGCCATACCCCATCGCCCACAGCGCTCACGCCCTGGCTGCCCAGCCGTTGCAGGTCATCGGCATCCAGCGGCAGGGCGTCCTTCAGGCGGACCCGCAGGCGCGTCAGCGCCACGCATTCGACCTTCGCCACCCGCGCGCCGCCCAGCGCCTGCAACCACTGCGCGGCATGACCGGCGTCCACCTCGTTGGCCCGGGTCTGTTCAGCCGAGGTCTGTTCCTGTGTCTGATGCTGTGTCTGTGCCGGTGTGCCGGCATGGGGCAGGGCGTTGCGCAGTTCGTCGGCGAGGCTGTCGGCCATGGCACCGACCACGACCTGCAGGCTGCCGCCGTTGCCCGGACGGACCACGGCCATGGCGCCCAGCGCTTTCAAGTCGGCGTCCTGGACCTGGCTGCGGTTCACCAGTTGCAGGCGCAGGCGGGTGGTGCAGGCGTCGATGCCCAGCAGATTCTGCGCACCCCCGAGCGCGTGAATGTAGGCGGTGGCGCGGTCGCTTTGCGCAACCGGCGCGGCGCTGGAGGCCACTCGTTCGCGCCCGGGCGTCTTGAGGTTGAAGCGCTTGATGCACTGGTCGAAGGCCACGTAGTAGACCAGTGCGTAGATCAGGCCCAATGGCACGATCCGCCAGCCGTGGGTCGACTTGCCCCAGCCCAGGGCCATGTCGATGGCGCCGCCGGAGAAGGTGAAGCCCAGGTGGATGTCCAGCAAGTTGGTCAGCGCCATGGACAGGCCGGTCAGCAGGGCATGCACGACGTACAGCAGCGGCGCGAGAAACATGAACGCGAACTCGATGGGCTCGGTGACGCCGGTCAGCGCTGACGTCAGTGCCATGGACAGGAGGGCGCCGCCGATCAGTTTGCGCTGATCCGGCAAGGCATTGCGGTACATGGCCAGGCAGGCCGCCGGCAGGCCGAAGATCATCACCGGGAACATGCCGGTCATGAACTGGCCGCCCTGGGGGTCTCCCGCGAAATAGCGGGCCAGGTCCCCCGTCACCACCTGCCCGGTCTGCGGGTTGGTGAAGGTGCCAAAGACGAACCACACCAGGTTGTTGAGGATGTGGTGAAGGCCGGTGACGATCAGGATGCGGTTGAGCACGCCGAAGCAGAAGGCGCCGATGCTGCCGCTCTGTGTCATCAGTTCGCCAAGGCCGTTGATGCCGTGTTGAACCGACGGCCAGACCAGGCCGAACAGCAACCCCAGCAGCACCGCAGTCAGCCCGGTGACAATGGGCACGAAGCGGCGTCCGCCGAAGAACGCCAGGTACGGCGGCAGGGCAATGTCCTTGAAGCGGTTGTACAGCGCGCCACCCACCAGCCCGGCGATGATCCCGGCGAGCATGCCCATGTTGATGTGCGCGTCCTGGACCTTGAGGGTCGAGGTCAGCACCAGGTAGCCGATGGCCCCGGCCAGCCCGGCCGTGCCGTTGTTGTCGCGGGCAAAGCCGACGGCGATACCGATGGCGAAAATCAACGGCAGGTTGCTGAAGATCGCATCGCCGGCCGAATGGATGATGGCGATGTTCAGCAGGTCGGTGTCGCCGAGCCGCAGCAACAGGCCGGCGATGGGTAAAATGGCCACCGGCAACATCAATGCACGTCCCAGCCGTTGCAAGCCTTCAATGAAGTGTTGATACACGGCGATTCTCCTGACTGTCGTTGTTGTTATGGGTCGGGCGTTGGGCCGATCACGGCTGACGGTCGAACGCGGTGCAAGCCGCTCGCACCGCCTGGGCGCTGCCCAGCTTTTGCAGCTGCACCGCCAGGGCTTGGCAGGCGGCGCTGTCCAGTTCTCGCACCCGCGCCTTGACTCGGCCGATCTGCGCCGGGCTCACCGACAGCTCGCGCACGCCCAGGCCGATCAGTGCTGCGGTGGCCAGCGGGTCGGACGCCAGTGCGCCGCACACACCGACCCGGCGCCGGTATCGATGAGCCCCCGCGCAGGTCATCGCGATCAGCCGCAGCACTGCCGGGTGCAGGGCATCCACCCGGTCGGCCAGGCCGGCATGATCGCGGTCCATTGCCAAGGTGTACTGGGACAGGTCGTTGGTGCCGATGGACAGAAAATCGGCGTGCTCGGCCAGCTGTTCCGCCAGCAAGGCAGCCGAGGGAACTTCGATCATCACCCCTAACTGCGGGCGCTCGGCAAGGCCGAGTTCGGCGGCCAGCACGTCGATGCGCCCTCGTACGGCGAGCAGCTCGTCGACTTCACTGATCATCGGCAGCAAGATACGGCAGCGCGCCAAGGGCTTGAGCTGGAGCAACGCACGCAGTTGCTGGTCGAGCAGTTCCGGGCGCGCCTGGCCCTGGCGGATGCCGCGCAGGCCCAGGACCGGGTTGGCTTCGGCGGCCAGCGGCAGGTAGTCCAGTTGCTTGTCGCCGCCGATATCGAGGGTGCGCACGATCACCGCCCGGTCGGGCATGGCGTCCATGACGGCCTGGCAGGCGGCGGTCTGCTCGGCCTCGGTGGGGGCGTGGCGGCGATCGACAAACAGAAATTCGGTGCGCAACAGGCCGACACCGTCGGCGCCGTCGGCATGGGCCTGCCCGGCTTCCGTTGCCGTGGCGACGTTGACGGCGACTTCGATGGGCACGCCATCCAGCGTCACTGCCGGTTCATGGGCGTGCTGCTGATCGCGTTGACGCTGGTGTGCCCGCTGTTGAATGGCGGCGTTCACGTGGGTCAGTCGCTCCGGGCCAGGCTTGAGTTCCAGGTGCCCCGCATCGGCGTTCAGGACCGCCTCGCCGTGGGCGGTGCGGTGGAGGGCTTCGAGCAGTGCCGAACCCAGCGCAACGACGCATGGGATGCCTTTGCCCCGTGCCAGTATCGCGACGTGGGAGGTCGCGCCCCCCAGTGCCATGCCGATGCCGCCGACGCCGCGCTCGGCCAGCATCAGCAGGTCGGATGGGGTCAGGTCTTGCGCCAGCACGATCGAGCCGGGTGCGATTTGCAGGGTCTGCGTCTGCCCCAGCAGCCGGCGCAGGACACGTTGGCGCAGGTCCAGCAGGTCGCTGGCGCGCTCGCCCAGCAAGGCATTGTCGAGGTGTTCGAGCACCTTGCACTGGGCCAGCACCGCGCGGCTCCAGGCATGAGCGCCACTGTGCCCTTGGGCGATGTCGGCGGCGGCGGCGTCGAGCAGGGCCGGGTCGTCGAGCATGGCCAGGTGAGTGGCAAAGATCGCGCTTTGTTCAGCCTGGCGCGAATCCAGGCCAGCGTGGATATCGGCGCGAACCTCGACCAGGGCCTGGTCCAGGCGCTGCTGCTGATCCGCTGGCCAATGGTTGCGCGGATCTGGCGGCAGTTCGAAGGCGTCAAGGCGAACCCAGGGTCCGCAGGCGAGACCGGGGGACGCAGTGACGCCGGTAAAAATACCGTTGGCGTCCTGCGCCGAAGGGCTTTGCCGCGTTGGCAGAGGCATCGAGGGCGCCTGCACCGAGGGTGTCGACAACACCTCGAGCATGGCCTGCAGGGCACGGGCGCTGTCATGGCCGACACAGCTCACCTCGATCTCGTCGCGCTCACGGATGCCCAGGCCCATCAGCCCGATCACGCTGTCGGCCGAGGCACGGCGGTTGCCGACATGCAGGTGCACCTGGCTGTCGAATTGCCGAGCGGTCTGGCGCACTAGCGCCGCAGGCCGTGCATGCAGCCCGCCGCCGTGGGCGATGCACACCCGGCCGCAGGACTCGGTGATCGGCACTGGGTCATTGGCGGGTGCTGCCTGGGCAGGTGGATTCAGCGGGATGACGTGCAGCAGGGTATCGCCCACCTCTACCCAACGCAGGCCGGCGACCGGGCTCAGGGTGAACTGGTCACCGTTGAGCAGGATGAAGGCACTGACCAGGCTGCGGCTGTGCCGGGCGACCTTGTCCAGGTCCAGGCGCAACAGTGGCTGGCCCTGGACGATCCGCTGCCCGGCGCTGACCAGGGCTTCGAAACCCTCGCCGTTGAGCTCCACCGTGTCGATGCCGACATGCAGCAGCCACTCGCTGCCGTTGTCGGCCCGCAGATTGATGGCGTGGCGGGTCCGGGCGACGTTGACCACCTCGCCGGCAAAGGGCGCATGCAGCACGTCCCCCAGCGGATCGATTGCGGTGCCGTCGCCCATCGCGCCGCTGGCGAAGACCGGGTCGGGGATGTTGTTCAACGTAATGACCGGGCCGCTGAACGGCGCATTCAGCGTCATGTAATTGTTTTTGGGCATGACATCTTCCTGGCAAAGGCCCGCCGCAGCGGGCGAGGGTCAAAGGGTTCGGGTCACCTTGCTGAGGTGTCGCGGCTGGTCGGGGTCGAGCCCTTTGGCCTGGGCCAGGCCGGCGGCCATGACATAGAACGACTGGATGGCCAGGATCGGGTCGAGGGCCGGGTGCCCGGCGCAGCTCAGCGTCAGGTCACGCTCGGCGATGTCGTCGGGCGCCGCCAGCAGCACCTTGGCGCCCCGCTCGCGCATGTCTGCCGCGAGGGCCAGGAGGCTGGCCTGTTCGGCACCGCGCAAGGCAAAAATCAGCAACGGGTAGTCCTGCTCCACCAACGCCATGGGCCCGTGGCGGACCTCGGCGCTGCTGAAGGCCTCAGCCTGCAGCGCCGAGGTTTCCTTGAATTTCAGCGCCGCTTCCTGAGCGACCGCGAACCCCAGGCCCCGGCCGATGACCATCAGCCTCTGGCAATCGCGCAGCGCCTCGATGGCCTCGGACCAGTCTTGCCGCGCGGCGGCGAACAGGTCATCCGGCAAGGTCTGCCCGGCCTGCAACAGGGCTTCGTTCCGTTGCCAATGGGCCACCAGTCGCGCGCTGGCGCTGAGGGTGCAGATAAAACTCTTGGTCGCCGCCACGCTCGACTCCGCACCGGCGGCGAGGGGCAGGCGGTACTCGCAGGCCTGTTCCAGGGGCGAGCCCTGGGCATTGACCAGGGCGATGCTCAGGGCGCCGCGCTCGCGCAACCGGGTCATGGTGCTGACCAGATCAGGGCTCTGGCCCGACTGGGAAAACGCCAGCGCTGGCTGACCTTCAACCTTCAAGGGCGAGTCATGCAGGGTGGCCACCGACATCGGCAACGAGGCCACCGGCACGCCGGTCAGCTGCGTGGTGAGGTAGGCAAAATAACTGGCGGCATGATCGGAACTGCCGCGGGCGACCGTCAGCACCACCTGGGGCGGCCGCTCGCGCAGGCGCTCGCCGAGCACCGACAGCAGTGGCTCCAGTTGCGTCAGCTGGCGACGCACGCCCTCCCCGGAGGTCAGCGCTTCTTCAAGCATTTTCGAGTTCAACGGTTTCTCCTTCAACCATCACGGCGGCCAGTGTCAGGTCGCGATTCACGGATACGGCGTCTGCCCAACTGCCAGGCTGCAGGCGGCCGCGTTCTTCGATGCCCAGATAGTCGGCGGGAAACTGCGACAGACGCTGGGACGCTTCGGCCAGTGGCACGCCGAGTTTGACCAGGTTGCGCAAGGCCTGGTCCATGGTCAGCGTGCTGCCCGCCAGGGTGCCGTCGGCCAGGCGCACACCGCCCAGGCATTTGGTGACGGTGTGGCTGCCCAGTTTGTATTGGCCGTCGGGCATGCCGGTGGCGGCGGTCGAGTCGGTAACGCAGTACAGGCAGGGAATGGCCCGCAACGCCACGCGAATCGCGCCGGGGTGCACGTGCAACAGGTCGGGGATGATTTCGGCGAAGCGCGCATGGGCCAGCGCTGCGCCGACGATGCCGGGTTCGCGATGGTGCAGCGGGCTCATGGCGTTATACAGGTGGGTGAAACTGGTGGCGCCTGCCGCCAGGGCTTGCACGCCGTCTTCATAACTGCCCAGGGTGTGGCCGATCTGTACACAGACGCCGCGCTGCACCAGCGCCCGGATCAGCTCGACATGCCCGGCGATTTCCGGCGCCAGGGTGATCACCTTGATCGGTGCCAGGCCCAGCAGTTGGTCCACCTCCTCGAGCACCGCGCCATGGGCATGATTGGGCTGGGCGCCGAGTTTGCCCGGGTTGATATAGGGGCCTTCCAGGTGCACACCGAGCACTCGGGCGGTGGCGGCGGGTCGGCGCTGGCTGTAGTGCCCCAACTGTTCGAGGATCTGCCGGATCTGCGCTGACGGCGCGGTCATGGTAGTCGCCAACAGGCTGGTGGTGCCGAAGCGCAGGTGGGTGCGGGCGATGGTGGCGAAGGCGTTGTCGCCCTCCATGATGTCGCGGCCACCGCCGCCATGCACGTGCAGGTCGATGAAGCCTGGCAGCAGGTAGGGCAGGTTGTTGTGCAGGGGGTCACAGGGCGGGCCGACGACCTCGAGCACGCGCCCGTCGCGGTGATGCAACTGGCCACGGACCCAGCCGTCGGGCGTGAGTATGTTGAAATCAGGCATACAGACTCCAGTGGGCGATACCGTTTGCAAAGAGGCGCAGCTTGACCCGTGCCAGCGGTCAGCGGCGCAGTTCGGCGACGAAATCGTAGTAGTCATCGCGGCAATAGGTGTCGGTCAGTTCGATAGCCGTGTTGTCGGCGCCAAAGCCGATCCGGGTCATGCGCAACATCGCGGTGCCCGGCTCGACACCCACTTGCGCGGCCATCTGTATCGACGCGTTGATTGCCCGGATATGCTGCAGCGCACGCACCACGGGACAGCCGATAACGTCGAGGTGGGCATACAACGAATCGCCGACGGCTTGTGGGTCGGGCAGCAGCGAAGCGGGCAGGGTGCTGACTTCCACGGCCATGACAATCCCGTCGGCCTTGCGCAAGCGCTCCAGCCGGGCGACCTGGTCGGACGGCGACAGGCCCAGGCGGATCAATTCTTCATGGGTGGGCAGGGCGATTTCCCGCTGCAGCCACTGCGAGCTGGGGGTGAAGCCCTTGCTGCGGAGCATTTCGCTGAAGCTCGACAGCCGTGACAGTGGCTGTTCCAGACGTGGGGTGATGAAGGTGCCGGAACCTTGGTTACGTCGGATCAGGCCCTGTTGTTCAAGGACATCGAGGGCTTTGCGGGCGGTGACGCGGGAGATGTTCAGGTCTTCGCTGAGGCTGCGTTCCGAGGGCAACGCCTGATCGGATTTCCACTGCCCGGCATGGATTGCCGCTTCGAGGTTACGCGCCAGTTGCAGGTACAGGGGCGTTGGCTGGTGCTCGTCGGGGCGCAAGGGGATGATCGAATTCATCGTCAGCTTCCGAAGTGGTGCTTTATTGGTGTGCTTATGACGTTAGAAAGTAATACCACTTGAATACCACGTCAAGCGGATCGGACGCCGGTGGGGCGTTCAAGTGTTACCGATGAGTGAAGTGACGCACCGCCGTCGTGTCCCCGAGGCGCAGTCTGTCGACTAGGCTCTGTACGAAATGCCTCCCTCCCTACAGGATCAGTGACATGTCCCAGGAATTTGCCGGCAAAGTGGTCGTGGTTTCAGGCGGGAGCCGTGGCATCGGCTTCGGCATCGCAGCGGCCTTCGCCGCCCAGGGTGCGCAGACGGTACTGGCGGCGTCCAGCGAAGCCAATCTGACGGCTGCGGCCGACACGATCGTAGCCCGCGGCGGCCCGCGGCCCGCCACCTATGCCGCCGACCTGCGCACCGAAGCCGGTTGCAAGTCGCTGTTCGAAGGCGTCAGTGCGCAGTTCGGGCGCTGCGACATCCTGGTCAACTCGGCGGGTGCGACGCGGGCCGGGGCATTCCTGGAGTTGAGCGATGCCCTGTGGCAGGACGGCTTTGCCCTCAAGTTCTTCGGCTGCGTGAACCTGTGTCGGTTGTTCTGGCCGTTGCTGACGGCCGCGAAAGGGCATGTGGTCAACGTCATCGGCGGCGCGGCACGCACCCCGGATCCGGGCTTCTTGATCGGTGGTTCGGTCAACGGGGCGATGCACAACTTCACCAAGGGCCTGTCAGGCCAGGGCAAACGCGACGGCGTGAACGTCAACGCGATCCTGCCGGGCCTGACGGAAACCGGCCGGGTCGAGCAGTTGTTCGAGCAGCGGGCTGCCGCCAGCGGCCAGAGCGTCGAAGCGGTGCGCGCCGAGCAGATCCAGCGTGAAGGGCTCGGCAGGCTCGGTACGCCCGAGGATGTCGCGGCGCTGGCGGTGTTTCTCTGTTCAGAGCGTGCTCGGCACATTCAAGGGACAGCCATCGCAGTCGATGGCGGGGGGACGCCCGGCGTTTATTGAGGAGGTCGAACCATCAAGCCGTCGTGTGGCTGTGGTCCGATAAAGCCTCGTTCATCACCAAGGTGCCCGCAGCGCGTTGCTCAAGCTCAATGAGCTTGGGGTGAGCGCTGCGCTCATGCACGTGGCTGTGGGCGGTCCGGTCAATGACCAGACTGAGCAGTTCCGGGCGGCTATAGTGCCCGCGGCCGTCCATCTGGCGTTTGCGCTTGTCGATTTCCCAGAGGTCGAGGTTGGCGATCACTTCGCCTTCGCCCTCGGTCAGTGAACCGATGATTTCGCCTTGAGGGTCGATGATCGCGGTGAAGCAGCCGCCGGAGATGGGGTCGATGGAGGTGCCGGTGTCTTTCATGATCTGCGCCTGCTGTTCCGGGTACAGCCAGGCCGTGGAGTTGACCACGAAGCAGGCAGACTCCAGGGCATGCATGCGAATGCTGACTTCCATCTGGCGGGTGAACAACTCGCCCGCGAACGAGCCGGGGTACATGGCGGCATGGATCTGTTCTCCGTCTTCGATCAGGGCGTAGCGGGCCAGCGGGTTGTAGTGCTCCCAGCAGGCGAGTTGGCCGATGCGGCCTACCGCGCTGTCCACGGCGCGCAGGCCGGAGCCATCGCCCATGCCCCAGATCATGCGTTCGTGATAAGTGGGCGAGATCTTGCGACGGGCCTGGATCAAGGTGCCGTCGGCATCAAACAGCAACTGGGTATTGTACAGCGTGCTGCCGTCGCGTTCGTTGACGCCGATGGAGACCACCATGTTGGCCTGCTTGGCGGCCTTGCCGATGGCGTCGGTGGCGGCGGAGGGGACGGTGACGGCCTGATCGAGCAGCTTGTAGTGCTCGGCGCCCATTTCAAAAGGGGTCTGCACGAAGGAAAAATAGGGGTAGTAGGGGACGATGGTTTCCGGGAACACGGCGAACTGCACGCCCTTGTCACCGAGTTCAAGGATTTTCTGCACGACTTTCTCGACGGTGCCTTTACGGCTGTAGAGCACGGGTGCGATTTGTACGGCGGCGGCTTTGACGATGGTCATGGGGCTTTCTCTACCCCGAAGCCGCCTGAGGACTGCACCACACCGCCCTGTTCGGACAGCAGCGTGACCTGATAGACCTGACGCTCGGCCATGATATTGGCGACTTCGAAAGTGCCCATTGCGGTGCCGCTGTTCGTGGTACCGCGGCTGGTGGCCACCTACCTGACCCATCGCCTGAGCGGTCG
Source organism: Pseudomonas sp. dw_358 (assembly GCF_018449655.1). GTDB lineage: Bacteria > Pseudomonadota > Gammaproteobacteria > Pseudomonadales > Pseudomonadaceae > Aquipseudomonas. Next base: position 166,764 of record NZ_JAAVUX010000008.1, on the reverse strand, counting down.
AGTGCTGCTCACCGGCGGCCTGGCACTCATCGCGGTTGGGCTGGTCAGCGTTGCCGTGGCGCTGCCCCAATTGCACTATGTCGCGTTGCTGCCGGGTTTGTTATTGATGGGCATCGGTGCCGGCACGCTCAATGGTGAAACGGCCAAGGTCAGCATGTCGGTCATCCCCCCGGAGCGCGCTGGGATGGCCTCCGGGATATCCGGCACCATCCGCTTTGCCGGCATCGTCATCGGCTTTGCGGTGCTGGGCGCCGTGCTGTTCATGCAACTCAGGGCGGCTGTCACCGCTGGCTTGCCCATGGGCTCGGCCGGGGAGGCCGATGCCCTTGTGAAAGCGATTGGCGCCGGGGATCTGTCCGGTAACGGCTCGCCCGCACTGCACGCTTTGGCCGTTGCCAGTTACGGCGCGGCTTATCGAGCCGTACTGTTGGGCGGGGCCGCCTTTGCCGCACTCGCCGCAGTGCTCGCCTGGAATTTGATACGGGCCGCCGAAACCGCGCCGACCTGAAAACCTCGAACCCACCGACAACGGGAGGGTCTTCAGTGACTCGCTGGTGCCAGCAGCACCGAGAGGGGGAGACAAGGGTCCCACGGGAATGAATTCGAAAGAGATCAACCCGGCGCGGTCCAGCGGCATCTTGGCCGGGGTGACCGTACCGATGGCGATGAGCTTGGTGATCTGCGCCGTGTGCAACTGATTGAAAGTCCGGAATACGGCCAGGCCGCTACAGCTACAGCTACAGCTACAGCTACAGCTACAGCTACAGCTACAGCTACAGCTACAGCGCCCGCCGTTCCGCCGCGCTGAGGTAGCCGGTGGTCAGGCTGAATTCGGCACGGGCACCGGGCCCGAGGCGACGGACGTTGCCCTTGGCCAGTTCGGCGCGGTAGCCCTCCGGTTCGCAGGTGGCCGGCAGCACAAAGGCGGCCACTTGCTGGTCGGCGTTGTGCAGGATCCAGCGCGCGGCATGGTCGAATTGCCGAGGGCTGTAGCGCGTGTAGAACGCCGCGCCGGTAGGATGATCGAGAAAGAAGTGCGCTTGCCCCTGGGCATCGCTGCGCACGTCATCGAAGAAGCAGACAATCTCCGGGTCGTACAACTCGGGCGAGTCGAGCACCTTGAGGCGGGTCGGGTCCTGGCCGAGTTCGGCGATGTAGGCCGTCCAGGCCGGCGTCGGCCGGACGTGGGCCGGCACGCTTTCACGCACTCGCGTGCGCGCGCAGCCCAGCGGCTGAGTCAGGCGGGCGCCTTCGACGTAGGCGTAGTTCATGTGCGCCATGTACATCAATTCCATGGGCTTGCCTGCCAGGTTGACCACCTGCAGACCGATCTCGAACAGGCCGCTGGCCGGGCGCAGGGTCACGCTTGGGCAGGCGCGGTAGTGGTCGCCGAACCCTTGCACGTACTCGTACTCGCCGCCCAGGCGCAGGTAGGCGCCGCGCTCGTCCTCGCCCACCTGCAGCCAGGCCTGGTCCATGGGCGCGCAGGGCATTTCGCCGTGCAGCGCATGATCATCCTCAGGACCCGGGCAACCGTTGCGCAGCAGGCCGCTGTGGAACATGAAGCAGCCATAGGTGCCGATCACATTGGCACTGGGCCTGGGCTGAGTGAACAGGTTGCGCATGGTCAGATCGACGCCATCGAACTCGGCCGACCAGATCATCTGCCCCTGCCAGGGCAGGATCACCAGCTTGCCGCGACTGTTTTCCAGCGACAGCGCCTTGACCCCACTGGGGTAAGTCCAGGCGCGGACGCTGAAATGCTGCGACTCGAGCAGGGGGCGGCTGCTTTGATCCCAGAGCTGCGCGTACAGCGGCAGACGCATCTGTTCGGCACTCATTGCGCCACCGCCGTGGCCGAGCCGGTCAGAACAGGTTGTGGTTGACGCATGCAGCGCACTGCGTACAGCACGATGGCCACGAAGCACAGCAGCGGCACGCTGTAGGCGATCTGCATGTTGCCGCCATTGGCATCGCTGAGCAGGCCCTGGAAGATCGGCATCACGCCGCCGCCGACAATGCTCATCACCAGCAGCGAGCCACCGACGCCGGTGTCTTCACCCAGCCCGTCGATGGTCAGGCCATAGATGGTCGGCCAGCAGGGCCCGAGAAATACGCTGACGCCCACGGCCGCATACACCGCCGTGATGTTCGGCACCAGAATGGTGTAAGCCAGCAGCACGATGCACAGCACACCGTACAGGGCCAGCACCTTGGCCGGGTGCAGCTTGCGCATCAGCAGGTTGGCGATCATCTTGCCGACGAAATACGCGGCGAAGGTGGTCAGCAGGAACCACGAGGCACTGCGCTCGTTCATGCCACCCATTTGCATGGCCAGGCGAATGGTAAAGCTCCACACACCGACCTGTGCACCCACATACAGGAACTGGGCCAATACGCCGAAGCAGAACCGCGGATTGCGCCGCAGGCGGCCGAGGCTCTGGCCGATGCTGGCCCGCGGTTGGCTGGCGGTGCGGTTGCCTTTGCACGCCGGGAAGCGGGTGATGGCGATCAGGATGAACATCAGGATCAACACCGCGATCATCCACTTGTACGGCAGCAGGGTCGACTGGATCATCTGCAGTTGCTGCACCGCCGCATCGCTGGCGCTCATATGGGTCAACTGCTCGCGGGTGGCGTCGGTGTCCTTGAACATCACGAAGCTGCCGACATACACCCCGGTCATGGCGCCGAACGGGTGGAACGTCTGCGAGATGTTCAAGCGTCGGGTGCCGGTCTCCCGAGGCCCCATCAGGGTCGAATAGGTGTTGCAGGCGGTCTCGAGAAACGACAGGCCGGCGGCGATGACAAACAGTGCCATCAGGAACATGCCGTATTTAGCCGTGGAAGCCGCCGGGAAGAACAGCGCACAGCCGAACAGGTAGAGCATCAGCCCGATCAGGATGGTGGTCTTGTAGCTGAAACGCCGCACCACCAGCGCCGCCGGAATGGCCACGAAGAAGTAGCCCAGGTAGAACGCCGACTGGACGAAGGCGGTCTGGAAGTCGCTGAGCAGGAAGGCCTTCTTGAAGTGGGCGATCAGCACATCGTTCATGCTCGCCGCGGCGGCCCACAAGGCAAAGATGCTGCAGAGCAGGAGGAAGGCGAACCAAGGGGTACGGTTGAGGTAGAACCCGTCAGGGGTTTGTTGCAGCGCAGGCTTGTTCATTGTTGTTCTCCGCGAAAATACAGGTGTCAGCGTGCGCTGGCCGAAGCATCGAGGAAGCGCGCAAAGGTTTGCGCATCGGGGTAGGAAGATTGTGTGCCGAGTCCGGTGACCGAGCAGGCTGAATAGGCCACCGCTTGCTGCATGGCCTGGCGGATGTTGCCGTCCTGACTCCAGTGCCGGGCGAAGCAGCCAATGAAAGCGTCACCGGCACCGGTGGTGTCGCGGGCCTCGACCTTCACGCCGGGTACCTGCCACTCGCCTTCGGCGCCGACGTACAGTGCACCGTGCTCACCGAGGGTGACGATGACGTGGCGTATGCCCTCGGCCACCAACTGCCGTGCGGCCTGGGCCGCTTCTTCGGCAGAGGTCACCGGGCGGCCGCTGAGGAGGGCCAGTTCGCTCTCGTTGGGGATCAGAAAGTCCAGCTGCGCGAGGTGCTCGCGGCTCAGGCCCGGCAGGGCCGGGGCCGGGTTGAGCAACACCGGGATGGCGTGCCGGCGAGCGAACGCGATGGCGTGATACACCGTCACCAGATCGATCTCCAGTTGCAGCACGATCAATGCGCAATCGCGCAGTTGCGCTTGGGCACGGTCGATGTCGGCCGGGCTCAGGTGGGCATTGGCGCCCTTGACGATGAGGATGCTGTTGTGCGAATCCGCCTGGACGAAGATCGGCGCCACGCCACTGGACACGCCCGCCACCCGTTCGACAAAACGCGTGTCGATGCCCAGCCGCTGGAAATTGGCCAAAGTGGTGTCGGCGAAGGCATCGTCGCCGACCTTGCTGAGCATCAGCACCTCGGCGCCCAGCAGCGCGGCAGCCGCCGCCTGGTTGGCGCCCTTGCCGCCGCAGCCCATGGCAAAGCGGGGCGCTTCGAGGGTTTCACCCTGGGCGGGCATGCGTTCGATGTAGGTGATCAGGTCGACCATGTTGCTGCCGATGACTGCAATCTTGCTCATTGTTGTTGTGACCTCGCCAGCGCCGACGGGAGCATCGGCGGCTTTTTATTTTGTGTTATTTAAATAACATAATCTGTGAGGATTCAATCTTTATTTTCCGATCGCCGTGTTGCCGGACCAGCGGACGAAGAAGTCGTAACGTTAAGGAACCCGCGCACCTCAGTGGTGTCGTATTGCTAGCACTCTGATTATTCGAGTTGATTTTCTATGCACCTTTTCGGTACCGATCGCGTCATGCTTCGCGAAGTGGCGGAGGGCCTGTCGGTCGTCCAGGGCGGGCGCGCCGACAGCATCCTGGCGTTGATGTCGGCGAACTTGATCAGCGCGCAACGCCGCGTAGAGGCCGGGGTATTGACCTATACCCAGGTTCGGCTGACACGGGGCGGCGAGGCCTATCTGGAAGACTTTCGGGCAGCGTTGTGAGGGCATTTCATCGGTGCAGCATGCGACAGCCGGGCAGCCCCTTCCCCTCAGTCCGGCACTGACCTGCCGAGTTCAACCCTCCAGGCAAGCCTTGACGGTGATGCCCACTCGCTGGCTCGCAATGCCGAACTCGACGCTGAGGCGCCAGCGCCGCTACCAACGGCTTCAGGACGTCTGACAAGCTCATCGAGGATGTTGAGGACTGCCCGTCGCATGGTGGTGCGAAAACCGGCACACCTTGATCCTCTGAACTAGGATGCTCACCAGTCGTTTCGAAAGTGAGCGCACCCTCCAATAAGAGAAACCTATGAAAAGCCTTGTTCAGGGAATGATGGCGGTAGCCGCATTGGCCTTGCTGCCCCTCGCATACGCAGGGCAGCCCTTGACCGATGGCAAGGGTGCCCCGCTGGTTCATTTGAACGTCGCTGCGGCGGGCTGGAATGGCAGCACGTTGCCTGGGGTCGAAGGCCGTGACTATGCTTTTCCCGACGCTACTTACCTGGATAAATGGCAGAAGGCCGGGATCCGGGTCATCCGTTTCGGCATTGTCTGGGAGCGCTTGCAACCCACACTCAATGGCGATTTCGCCCCTGTGTACGCGCAGCGGCTCGATACCTTCTTCGCCCAGGCCGCTGCGCACAATATGGGTGTCATCTTCGATGTGCATAACTTCGGCCGTTGGAACGGCAACAGTGTCATCGGCACCAGTGCCGCGCCGACCTCCGCATTTCAAGACTTGAGCAGGCGTGTGGCCCAGCGTTGGGGCAACAACCCCGGGCTGCATGGTTATGACCTGATGAACGAGCCTTACGGCGACGCGGACACCTACTGGAAGGCCAACGCGCAGGCCGGTATCAATGGTGTGCGGGCCTTCGACAAAGTCCATCCGATTTACGTGGAAGGTCGCGCGTTTTCCAACACCACCAGTTACCCGACGTTGAACGCCGACCTGTTAACCCTGACCGACCCGTCCAATAACCTGGTCTATTCAGGCCATATGTACCTGGACCCCGGGAGCAGTGGTCAGTACAACAAACCGATCACGGGTACCTTTGACCCGATGATCGGCGTCAACCGGGCCAAGCCCTTCGTCGAATGGCTGGCCCTCAACCACAAGCGAGGTCAGATAGGTGAGTTTGGCGTCCCCGATGATGACCCGCGCTGGTTGACCGGGATGGACAATTTGCTGGCGTACTTGCACGACCATTGCGTGCCCTTGGCTTATTGGGCGGCGGGGCCGCTGTGGGGGAAAGATCGGGTGGCCATCGAGCCGATCAATGGTGTTGCACGGCCGCAATGGCCGGTGCTGTCGAAGTGGCTGGTGAAAACCAATACGTGCCCTTGATGAGTGGAGGGCAGTCAGCGCGATTATGCAGGGCCGGGGAAGGTGTTTTAGTGGGTGCGTGGCATGCATATTCTGTCATTGATCTGCATTCATTGCTCACAAGGACATGCCGGCGGGGAGGGCGCATGTGATGACCCAGGACAACTCGCGTCCACTGCACAGGCCCCATAATGGGTTAACATTTCTCGACATCCGTTCCGGGCGCCTCCCCGCGCCGCATCGGCGAAACCCCTAAGCACACGTGAGCGTCATGGCAACCAGGCCTTCTGTAGAACAACGGCGGGAGTTCGGCAAGTTCCTGACCAGCCGCCGCGCCCGTCTCGACCCCAAGGATTTCGGCTTGCCCGAAGGGCCTCGGCGCACGCCGGGGCTGCGCCGCGAAGAAGTGGCGGTGCTGGCCGGGGTCAGTGTCAGCTGGTACACCTGGCTGGAGCAAGGGCGGGACATCCAACCGTCGCCCGATGCGTTGCGACGCATCGCCAAGGTGCTCAAGCTGGACCGTGTAGAGTCCGCCCATCTTTACGCCCTGTCGGCCCTGGAAGCGCCGGCGGCCCCGGCGGGCGGGGGCATCAGTGCGGGGCTGGAGATGCTGGTCAAAGCCCTCGACCCGATCCCGGCCTATGTGCGCAACGCCCGCCTGGACATTCTGGTCTGGAACGACGCCATCGCCGATCTGTTCGTCGATTACGGCGCCTTGCAACCTCACGAGCGCAACACCTTGCGGCTGCTGTTCTTGTACCCGTCCTACAGGACGGTGATCCTCGACTGGGAACAGATGGCACGGGGCATGATCAGCGCCTTTCGGGCGTCCCGGGCGATGGCGCAGGACAAGGCGCCCTTCGACAGCCTGGTCGAAGAGCTGTCGGCGCAGAGCCTTGAGTTTTGCGAATGGTGGCAAGACACCGAGGTCAAGGGCTTCGACGAGGGCCGCAAGCGCTTGCTGCACCCCATCAGCGGTTACATCGATTTCACCTATGTGGCGTTGACCCCGGAGGGGCGGCCGGACCTGTCGCTGGTCACCTACATACCGCGCCAGTCTGCCTATGACTCGCAGTCATAGGATAACAGCACGCCTTACCGGTCCCCTCGGGGCTGCCTAGAGTGGCAGTCATCGCAGCGCAAACGGTGCTGCCCTGCCGCCAACGAGGTGCTCCCGATGACCCAGTTCAATCCCCCAGTAAACCCCCTCGCCGTCGCCACGTCGCGCAACCCGGCCACAGGTGAGCTGATCGCCACCTATGCGTTCCAGACCCCGAGTGAAGTCGAACAACGGCTGGACCTGAACGCCGCCGCTTCGCGCCTGTGGCGGGCCACGCCGATGGGTGAACGGGTGGCCGCGTACCGCCGTCTGGCCGCCATCCTGCGCGAGCGCTCGGAGAACATTGCGGCCTTGATCACGGCCGAGATGGGCAAGACCCTGGTCTCGGCGCGGGCGGAAGTGGAGAAGTGCGCCGCGACCATCGAATGGGTAGCCGAGCATGGCCCGGCGATCCTGGCCGATGAGCCGGTCGAGGTGGAGGGTGATGATCAGGTGCATGTGTCCTTCCTGCCGATCGGCACTGTGCTGGCCGTGATGCCCTGGAATTTCCCGCTGTGGCAGGTGATTCGGGCCTCGGCGCCGATCATGCTTTCCGGCAATGGCTTCATGCTCAAGCATGCGCCCAACGTCATGGGCTCGGCCTATGCCTTGCAGGATGCCCACGAGGCCGCCGGCTTTCCCCAGGGGCTGTTCATCAACCTGGTGGCCGATAACGACACCGTGGCCCGCACCATCGAAGACCCGCGCATCGCCGCCGTGACCCTCACCGGCAGCATGCGTGCCGGTTCGGCCGTGGCCGCTACTGCCGCCAAGGCCCTGAAGAAGAGCCTGCTCGAGCTGGGCGGCTCCGACGCCTTTATCGTACTGGCCGACGCCAATCTCGATCGGGCTGTCAGCGCCGCCGTCGAAGCCCGATTTCAAAACGCCGGCCAGGTGTGCCTGGCAGCCAAGCGCTTCATTCTCGAGCAACCGATCGCCGAAGCATTCACCCGCCAGTTTGTTGCGGCGGTCAAGCAACTGAAAGTCGGCAACCCGCTGGACAGCGCCAACCGCATCGGACCGATGGCTCGAGGCGATCTGCGTGACGAGCTTGATGCCCAAGTACAGCGCACCCTGGCCGCTGGCGCGACCCTGCTGCTGGGTGGCAAGAAAATCGAGGGGCCGGGTAATTTCTATGAGCCGACGGTGCTGGCGGATGTCCAGCCTGGCATGGCCGCGTTCGATGAAGAGACCTTCGGGCCGGTCGCGGCGCTCACCGTGGCGGACAATGTCGAGCACGCCATCCTGCTGGCCAACAGCAGTGACTACGGCCTGGGCGGCAGCCTGTGGACCCAGGACAGCAGTCGTGCACAACGCATCGCCCGGCGCCTGGAAACCGGTGGCGTTTTTATCAACGGCTATCCCGCCACCAATGCCCGCATTCCGGTGGGCGGCGTGAAGAAAAGCGGCTACGGGCGCGAGCTGTCGCACTTCGGCCTGCGCGAGTTCACCAATGCGCAGGCAGTGTGGGCCAAAACCGTGGATTGAGGCGCCAAGCCACGACTTTGGCGGCCGCGGGTCGGGAAGGGCATGCGCTCAGCGGTTAAAGTACGCCAGGATTTCGCAGCCCTTCCCGACGGGCACGTGGCCGAGGGTCTTGCGGGCGATGATGTCGATCACGCTGACCGTGGCGTCGTTTTCATTGGCCACCAACAGGTAGTCCTGCGCGGGACTGAAGCAGCCGTCCAGCGGCTTGTCACCCAGTTGCGCGTTGAACAGCCACTGCAGGTTCTCGTCGAAAAAACTCACGATCGGCTCGAAGTCGCCGATCACTGCGATCAGGCGCCCGTCGGGGCTGAAGCGCACCACTTGCCCCGGGTGCTGGTGGCCGGGGAGTTCGAGGGTGCGCAACAGGCTGCGTTGATCCGTGTCGACCACATAGAGCAGCGGGCGATCGGCGTCCGTGGCCAGGACCCAGGGTTGCAGCGGCGAGGCATCGATGCCATTCAATGGGCCGGGCATCTGGAGCGTGGCCACGACCTCGCCCCCGTCACCTTGCAGGTCGATGGCATACAGTTGGCGATCCTCTTCGCTTTCGGCCCACAGCTGGTCGGCATGGGGCAATGGGATGAGCCGGTGGACGTTGTCCGACGCCACGTCGATGTGCCCGACCACCTTGTCCAGTCGAGGATCTATGATGAGCAGGGTTGCGCTGTTCTCACAGCACAGGTATACCCGCCCATCACGGCCCAGCCGTCCGGTGTGGGGAGAGACATAGGGCAGGGTATCGATGAAGCCGGTCAGGCGACGACTGTCGAGGTCGATCACCGCCACCTGATGGTTCGGGTGGGGGTTGTCGCCATGGACGCCGTCGCCATAGATCGGCACGTAGGCCTTGCGCAAGGACTCGATCACCAGCAACTCATGGGGGCGCGAGGGCAATCCGGTGATGGCTGCGCGGACGTTGAGGTTGGCGGGGTCGAGGAACAGCACCTGCTGGCCTTGCTTGTCGACGGCGATGATTTCTTGCTCGGGGCGGTGTTTCAGGTTCATGGGTGGGACCCTCCGATAGACGTGAAAAAAGCGCTGTATAGGGCGGTGGAGAGCCTTTGGGATGGTTTGGTTCCAATGATTTGCCAAGCTGGCAAACGATTGGCAGAGGGGCCAACCGCGGGGCCTGGTCTATAGCGAGGGGCGATGCACGGGCTGTGCAGGCAGTAGATGGGCAGCGGCGTGCCCATGATTTTTTTCACCACAATCAACGGTTCAGAGTAGGCAGTATGCGCATTACACGGTTAAGCGAAGGAGACGGTAGCGGCCCTGAGCTCGTCTGCCTGCCGGGGGCGATGTGCCCTCCACAGGTATTCGAGCGTGCCGCACACCTCAGCGGACTGGCAGCGATCGGTCTTGGGTGGCTGGAAGACGAGGGGGGCCACGACCTTGAGTCGATCGCGGCCCGCGTTCGCAGCGCGATTGTCGGTCTGCCCTCGGTCATCCTGGTCGGGCACTCGCTGGGCACGCCCATTGCCATGCTGGTGGCGCTGCAGGAAGCCCGCGCAGGCTCCACGCGAGTGCAAGGCCTGGTGCTGGCGAACAGCGGAGCCAATACCCGTGGGCATGGTGACAGCGCAAAGCTGGTCGAGCGGATCCGCCATGACTGGTCCGAGGCTTTTTGGGAGGCCTTCATCGCCCGTTGTTTCAGAACCTTGCCGGCAGGACCGTTGCTCGATGAACTGCGCGCTTATCCGCAGCGGTTGGACCGGTACGCTGTCATCGAGGCCATTCTCAGCCAGCAGACGATGGATTTTGCCCCGATGTTGCAGGCGCTGCCGCGCGTGCCCACCGCCATCGTCCATGGGCAGCACGACCCTGCGCGCACGCTCGCGCATGCCCATGAAATGGTCAGCGGCATTGCCGGGGCCACGCTGCATGTCATGGACACGGGTCATACCTCCTGTGCCGAAGATCCGGTCGGTTTTGCACGGATTCTGCAGGCCGTCGCGCACTAACAGGAGCCCTGCGCATGATTCGTGCGTGGAATGCGAAAGAGCCTAAGCATCCGGCGGCGTGGCAGTCTTAATGAACGCCTGGGTGATCTCCTGCAAGTGCTCCTTGAACCACTGGGCCATCGCCACTTCTTCAAGCAGGATTCGCTCGGATGCCGCTTGCAGTTCAGTATCCCCGGCAGCCTGGGCGGCGTTATTGAGCACGGTGTACAGGGCAATTTCGATGGTCTCCAGGACATAACCCGTCATCGCGCGTTTCAAGGCTTCGTGGCCCAGGCTCATCCTTTCAACTGCGTGAGCAAATATCATGGGTGGGTCTTTGAGCACGACCTGAGTCGGCGCACAGTCGGCGTAGCGCTTCATGCCGGTTTCCAGCAGAACTTGCTGATCCATCGTCTCCAACAGGTGTTCATCAAGCCGAGCCTTGATCTCAGTGCAATCACTCAATTGGTCCGCCAGCGCCTTGAGCATCTTTTCGGCGTGGCACTCCATGGCGTGGGCGTCGCGCAGGCAGTTCAGCAGATTTTCCTGGAGGGTGGGCATTTCTATCTTCCTGGCGAGGCTGATCAATGGAACCCACCCGCTGAAGCGATGTTCATGTGCAGGGACGAACGGCGCAGTCGGTACACCGAGTGGACCGTGGTCAGAGTGACCACGGTCCACTATCTGTGGCTAGGATTTGCACATGTATGAGGGGCGCGCTTCCTTTGAAACCGGCCGGGCCTTCGGCGCCTGTCTTACGCCGCCGCAAGCGCCGTTGCGATCGCCTCGTTGAAGGCCGGAAGGTCTTTGGGGGTGCGCGAGGTAATCAGGGTCCACCCATTGGCCGGGCACTGCTTGACCTCGGCATCGACCCAACCGGCCGCACCGGCGTTTTCAAGATCGAGTTTGACGCTCGAATAGGACGTGAGGGTCTTGCCGGCGATAACGCCCGCATTGATCAGCAGCCACGGGCCATGACAAATGGCCGCGATGACTTTGCCCGCATCGGCGAACTCCTTGACCAGGCGCTGGGCGTTTTCATCTTGTCGCAGGGTGTCGGCATTCACCGTGCCGCCCGGAATCACCAGCGCGTCGAAATCCGACGCTTTGATGCCAGCCAGTGCAGCCTGAGATTCGACCGTACGATCCTTCTCGGTGTCCTGGACGAACGTCTGGGTCGTGCCGCCCTGGCTTGAGCCGTAGGTGACGTGCGCACCCTGGCTCTTGAGGGCTTCCAGAGGTTTGACCAGTTCGTCCCGCTCGATCCCCGTGTTGGAGGTAATGATCAATATTTTCTTGCCGCTGAGTTGATGACTCATGGGGGTCACTCCGTCTTCGTTAACCAGGGAAATGGCAACAACGCCAGATGATTTATCTGACGCCATGCAAATGGGAGGGCCGGGCGATTTTGAAAGTTCAGAGAGATTGTCGCCTGGCCCAAACAGCGCTGGCCCAAGCCAACTGGACCAACCGGGCCCAGTGGGTTACCAAACAACATGGCGTTCACAAGGGTAGGGCGTTGAGGGCCTCAAGCACCGCGGAGCCCCCAAGCCCGGTCAACGAAACCATCACAGCGCGAATCAGCGGCTCCTCGGAATAGGGGGAAAAAGCCCCGGTTCGAAGATCCTTTATGCGCTGGCGGAGCATGCCCAGCTGTTTTTCGACCTCCGCGCGGTCGACCGCTATCTCCCAACCGTCCGCGCTCAACCGGGTAGGCGCTTTTATGTCGGTAAGTTTGAGCACCTGCAGGTCGATGTTTGCGAGGGCTTGGCGGCGTGCGTTTTCGGCGCAACGACGCAAATACAGGGCAGAGCCCAACAGGATCGCCACGTTCAGTATCAGGATCAGGGTTGTACTGAGCGGCGCCGGCCAGTTGTCGAACACCGCACTGCGCGAAGCGATCAGCACCAGCATCACCAGCGTGGGCGCATAGATCAGTCGGTTGACCGCCGAAGTCCGTTTGGCAATCAGGTTGATGCCCATGTAATCGTCGAAGCAGGGGTGCAGGGGGCCCACCGGCCTGGTCATCCACTGGGCGCGCAGCTTTTTGGGCCAGATCAGCTGATGGTCTTTCAGCTGACGTATGAACCGGGTAAGAAGCAGATTGGTATCCACCACGAAAAAGGCCAGGATTTGAAAGGTCACGGTCGCCAGCACCCAGCTCCATAACCAGATACCGTTGGCACTCCCCCGCACCGGAATGTCCTCGACAGGCATGATCACATAGAACGCGCTGGTGACGACTAAAAACATCCAGCTGCTCAACAGTACCCTGATCATGCGTGCGCCGAGGCTGCCAGCGATTCGGTGCTCGCGCCAGAAATTGGCCACCAATCTGAGCCGGCGGATTTCGAGTTCACCCGGCGCGCCGCTGGAGCGGCGAGCAGCGAGTTTGAACTCGGGAGGCAATTGCGACAGCGGCAGCAGAATTCGATAGGCCATGCTGCTGAACGTTGTCCAGACGCCCGGCCACCCACGGCGGCGTTGACCCCGCTGCAAGCGCCATTGGCGGTAAAGCGTGAATCTTGTGGGCCACTTGGGGAACGTCAGGCAGTATTCGAACTCGATTTCCCGGCGATTGTGGTCGAGCTTTCGCCACGCCCACGACAATGCCGCCACTGAGATAATAGAGGCCAATAACCGCAACGCCGCCGTTGGCCACGAACTGATGCCTTCGAACAGAAACATGGGCTCACCCAGGCCGTCGGCGGTCAGCGAAGCACGCTGGGCATAACCCCACAGCAACACGATCGCGAAAAGCAACAGAGGGACGATGACATGCCAGCTGCTGCCGTGCACTTCGGCGGCCTTGGCGGCCTGAAGGTCGGTAGCGCCGTCGTCTACGGCCTGACGGTGAAGCTGGAGGCGGGTCAGCCCGGCGCACAGCGCCCCCAGCGCCACCAGTACGCCAGCGCACCAGAGCCACTCCACTTGCCAATAGCGCATGGCCAACCACGTGCTGAAGATCGCACTGGCATACAGCACCAGCGGTAGCCGTTGCGCCCATCCAGCCCGCTTCTCGCCCCCGTGCTTCTGACTTTGCCGCTTGCGCCAGCAGGCCAAGGCGAGTGCCAGAAATACCAGCAGCACACACAGGGGGCCGGCAAAAAAGAATGACTGCGCCTGGGCCAGCCATTCTTGTATGCGTGGCGACACTTGTGCGTAGGGTGGGGGCGAGCGGTCCTGCAGGCATTGCAGGGCCATGATGTCTTGGGGGCGGACCCGTTTGCTGTTGTCGGTCAGGCTGCCGGCCGAGCAGTCCTCTGGACGCCGCTCGGTCAGTTGGCTAGCCAAGGGGATGAACCCGCTGGCCCCGACCTCATAGATGGAGGGGGCGTGCAGAGACGATGTGGCGTAGTCGAACTTCCAGCGTTTGGCGTCGAATGGCTGGGGCGCGAGGGCCGCCAGTACCGCGACGTAGACCGAACTCTGCAGGCTTTCGCGAAAAGGCGGAACATCCTGTTGCAGCGCTCGCGTGAGGCTCAGGCCATAGGGGGCAGCGAGCACCAGATTGCGGGTTATCTTCGCTTGGCCGGGCTGTAGCATCCGTGCATCCAGGTCGGTCGAGAAATACACCTTGGTGGGCATACGACTTTTCAGAGCCTGCAGCACCATCAGTTTGTCGTAGGTGTCCTGACCAAAGATGCCGATAGCTCCAATGCCGTTACCTCCCGAGTCTCTCTGTGCCTTGTCCAGGTCAGCGATGTGATCGGCCAGGCGTCGCATGTAATCGAGTTGGCCATTGCCGTCCGCAGTTTCCTGCGAGAGCGCCTCGGAGGCTGACTTGTCACCGGGAATGATTTTGGCCGTCGACGGGTTTTTGTCGGGAATTCGACCGTCGATACCGCGCAGGTAGCCGAATTGCATGACCCATGGGTCGAGTTCCTGGCGTTGGGCGATGGTCAACGCCGATGTCAAGGTCTCAGGGCCACTGCCGGTCTGTTGAACCAGCCCCGCAGCGACCGCGACCTTGTCGGTAAAACTTTCGATCAGGGCCCGGCTGTAGAAACTGTCCCATTCCGCGACGATGGCCACGCGGTTGCTTTTTTCCCAGCGACCCTGGGGGCAATCGAGTGTGGCGTTTTGCGCCGGGGGACGGGCACAGAGGATGCCAAGGGCCGGGTTTACATGCCGCAGGACAAGCTCATCAAGCAAGAGGGCGGCCATCGTGCCGTCGTCGCTGACCGTGCGTAACAGCTTCATGGCGCCGGGGTGTTCGCGCAAGGCTTGGGCGCCAGGGGGCGTAGTGCCTTCCATCAACCGTGAACGCTCGGCGGTGGCCAAGGGCGAGTAAATCTCCACGAGTGGTGATGGCTCGTTCGTCACGTTGCTGGCGCGCAGCAATGCCTCTTCGTGATACAGGTCACGCAGCACCTTGGAGCTCGCCGGGCCGATGACTTTCATTGGATTGAGGTTGGCTGCGGACTGCGAAATATTCAGTTGATCATTGATGCTGATTCGCAGACCGTCCAACACCTTGAGCGGTGATTTACCCAGGCTGGCCTCGTCTACCCACAACAACAGCAGCCGCGCCGTCGGTTCGGTGATCCTGTCGTTATCAAGGGGAGGGTCGAAGGGGTCTGCTGCGAACGTTTCATAGGGCACGTCGACCGGTTTGCCGTTGATCATCGGCCGCACGCACTGGATATGGCCTTCATCCACCGGCACCCGCCTGCTGGTCTTAAGACCTGCCAGGATTGCATAGCGAATACGCCGCCTCATCTCGACCTGGTCGGCGTAATCGGAGGTGCGCACCAATGCAACCATGACCTGAGGTGCCGCCTCGTCGGTCCGATCGAGCCTGGATTCACAGGGGTCACTGTTGGCGTTCTCCCCGACAGCCGGGGGGCGACTCTCCTTGTGGAGGTCGCGATAGCGGGCAAGGGCATCGAAAGGATCCTGCCAAAGCCGGGCATCGATAGGGGGTTGAGTCATTGATGGCGGGCTGGCCGGCCGCGCATTGATAAAGGGTTCCTTGTGCAGCACGAAGGTCGAGATCATCAGGCTGATCAGGACGGCGCCACCGGGTAGCCAGAAGGATAAGTCTGGTCCGCTTTCCTTGTTGTTTTCCATGACTCACTCCTTGCCTCAAGCCTTTCAGGCCACAGGCTGAGGTTGCACGAACGGGCAATTTGCGGCGCTCAGGTCGGGGTGCTACACCGTGTCCTGGTTCCACAAGCGAATCTCGATGCGCAATGTGGCATTGATCCCGGGCCGCGTGTCAGGAGGGGTCTTTACCGGAATACTGAAACTCACGCCCTGCCCATCCGGCAAATCGGTTGTGGTCGACACCACGGACGCCTTGTTGGGGGTCTGGCTTTGGTAACCGTGGAAAACCCGGTATCCCGATGGCGCTGCGGGATCGGGGATGGCCTCCACCAGAATCAACTCCCGATACAGGTAACTGCCTTCATAATGCTGTTTGTCCCAGAACCTGTCGTTGACGTTGTAATCGGGCACCAAAACGGCCAGGTCAAACGAAAAGGCCACAGACTTGTCTTCGCTGACGCTTTTACGTTGATCGAGGAAGACAGAGAACAGCGAGGGGCTGCTGTTTCTGTCCGGTGTCGGCACGCCACCGGACAGCGGGAATAGCTCGGCGAAGGTGCGATGAATGGCCGAGTTCTCGCGCACGGCACGCCGGTGGATTTGCCATTGGCTACCGCGCACGCTGGCAACAATTTCAAATTGGTACGAGGCCCTGACTTCCTGGCCCGCGTCTTTTTCAGCCTGAACGTCAACGGGCAGTGTCAGTTCATCGATGTCGAGAATTCCATCAATACGCAAACTTCCAAACAGAAAGCGCGTCAGGTTTTGGTAGCCCTCTTCACAGTTGACGATCCCGTAATGCCCGGAATGACTGCGATGGGCAAAAGCCGCCGGCGAGTGCACGACCTGGTCGCCGACCCGGGAAAAGGTTGTCGCGTTCTCGATTCGGACCAATCCATCACTGGCATCGCCCACTGCCCATGCGCTCATGCCTTTCATGACGGTGTAATCACTGGGGTTAGTGCCCACAAGGTTGAATACCCGCGCCGCCGGGAAGTGGGTCAGTAGTGAGACATCGTCATGGCCTTGCGCAGGGGGGAGGTCAAAATACCCCGCCATGCGTTGTCGATTGAAATTGGCCGCGTCGCCAAAAGTGGCCCAGGCCGGTACATTGCGCACGACCCTCAAATCGATGCCGTTGTGTGGCGTGGCATAGGTAAACAGTTTGTCGACTGCACTTCTCGCCTCGGGGGCGCCCAAGGCAGGGTTTTGCAGAAACGCCCTGGCCACCAGACCGCCCATGGAATGGGCAACCAGGTAACAGCGAAAGTCTTGCGGGGTCACCTGGTTATCCAGCGGGTCGCCGGTGATCGGATCGACGCCGGCCTGGCACACCAGCGCACGAACGCGCAGTATCAAGTCGCTCAAGCCTTGCGCGAAATGCTCGATGGGCGGCGTGTTACCGCTGCCAAAAGTGTCCGACGCTTCGTCGTAATAACGAAAGATGATCATTGACTGATACGGCAGGGTCAACGTCTTCATCAACGGTTGGGTGGGGTCTTTAGGGTCAGGGTCCGTGAGATCACGGCCGTTGACGTACGTGTCATCGTAGCGCCGCTCACTCTTTTGCGCGCATTGATTCAGCCAGACGATTTCATCCTTTAAACGGACCATGGGCGATTCAAAGAAGAACTTTTGAATTTTTCCATTCCACAGTTGGCGGGATGTTGAAGAGCCTAGATTGAACCCCATGTAAGGGTCTGCCACCGTGTCTTCGATTTCATCGGCGGTGGCGGCAAAACCGCGAATATAAATAATCGGGTGGTAGGGGTGGTGTTTGTTCATTGGCACTCCCAAAAGGCGCAGGTCGCCGCCATACGGCGTGCGCACGCGAGCACCAACGGACAGGTTGAATGAGCGCCCTGTCGGGCGTTCAACGCGGCGGAAATTTTTACTGCACGTTCGCCGGAAAGACGGGATGGGCATCCGGAAAGACTGACAACCACTGCGTGAACTCATCAGGTCAACGAAAGGCTGTTGAGGTCGCCTGCCAATGCTCGGCTGCGAGGGCGGGGTAGAGGAGTGAGTAACAAACTAGCTGACTTTTTCACGCGCGCCAGTATTTTTTAAACATAAACTCAGGATTCAAATAGTTGGTGAGCTTGCTAATTTATGGGGCAGGCATTGGCGTTGTCGCCATAGAGCACGCCGGTGTAGCGGACTCCGGCACCGAGGCTCGGGCGGCCCAGCAGCGAATTGTGGAAGGTGAACGTCTGCGGGTGCCGGACAACCCACCGATGTGCACGACGATATCCATTACTCGGCGAGCCCCTTGTGTAATTAGTCAGGCGCCGGCGCACACGCCTCATCAATCGTCCTGATCAACAGGTCCTGCTCGAAGACCTCGAGGTGCACCGTGCACCGAGCCCCTGCCGGCACGCTCAACCGCACCAGAACGGGGTCTTGCCCTGTTCGCAGCTCACCTTGCTGGCCGATGCTGGACGTGCCCGCAGCACTTTGCTGCCGGACCGCCAGGCGATAGCGCAACGACATGGGCGTCGGGTTCTGCAGTTGCGGGCGAATGAGCACCATGTCGCCATGACGCTGCATGCCGAGGCTGATCACCAGTTGCGAGATGTCGATCATCCTGTCTACCGCTGGTTGACGGTGGCGTTCATGTTGTTGCCGTATTGCTGAACCGTCACGGTGCCGCCGAAGCCGTTCTGGTTCACATTGGCCTGGTTGCCTTGCCCGTACTGTCCGACGTAAGCCTGGTTGTAGGCGCCACTCTGTACCACGTTGGCCTGGTTTGCGCTGCCCACTTGACTCATCGCTGCGGCGTTGTAGCGTCCACTCTGCTCCAGTGCAATGTTATTACCCGAGCCCAGTTGCTGAACGTCGGCCGCATTGTACGCGCCGCTCTGTTGCACCAGGGCTTGGTTGCGCGCGCCAGTCTGGGCCTGGATCAGTTGCTGGCGTAGGCCGTTTTGCTCGACCGTGGCCTGGTTGCTCGAGCCCAGCTGGGACAACTCGACCCGGCTGCCCGAGGGTTGCAGGTTGGCGTAGCGCGCTTCAGGCACGAGGTCCGCCGCCTGCGTCGCGGTGACGACCAGCACACTCGCTACCGCCAATAGCTGTCGAGCGAGCCACGACTTAGTTGACCGCATGGTTGCCTCCAGAAAGTGTGCGCTGATCGGAGGTGCTGATCGGCAGGTTTTGAGTCTGTTCGTCATAGGCCTGTAGATAGCCCTGGAGCAGCGGCTTGTTGAGGTCCTGAGGGTTTTTCAACTGCCAACTGCCATCGCGCGCACCTTGGGCGATCAAATGAATCAATCCCGCTTCGATGGCCTCGCGAACGCATTGCTGCACCGGTTCGTTGCGCGACAGTCCGGTCTCGATTTCCAGCAGGTGCTTGAGGGAAACGAACTTGAAAACGCCGAAATCCAGCTGGATCGAAAACACTGTCTTGGTCGTTGTCACGCTCTGGATCACCTCACCACTGCGAATGTCCACCGCCCGCAAGTTGATGGTGACTTGATCCTGGCGGTACAGATCGGACGGCCCGACTCCGAGGTAGCGCACTCCGATGCCGCCGGTACGGACGTTGCTCTCATAGGCCACGATCGCCCCCTCGATGATGAGGTTGGCAGGTCGCAGTGGCGGCAGTTGTACTTGCGCCTGATCCTGAGGCTGCTCCAGGGCGCGGATGATCTTGCGCTCGGTCAACAAGTCCTGCAGGTTTTCCCGCTCCACGGGTTTGAACCAGTGGGAATCGCGTAGCGCGGTGACCAGCAAGGAGGCCGCACCTTGGGTCACCGAGGTTGAAAACGAGCTGTCTGGCGAAGGTTTGTACTGACCGGTCTGGTCGCGCATGCCGTATACCGCAACGGATATGACGCCGGCCGGCGGTGGCAGGCTGACCAGATCGCGCGTCGAATGGGTGGGCGGTGACAGTGTCGCCGCCGATTGAGTACCCGCTGGCTGCGAGGTGGCACAGCCACCGAGCATCAGCATGGTGAGTAGAAGAGCGATGGTACGGGCACCCATGGTATGGCTCCGAAAACCCGCCGCCTGGGCGGCGGGATACTGCGTGAAGGTTATTGCTGAGTGACCGTAGCGAAGTTGCCCGCGCCGCCGGCCTGAGTGATGTTGGCAGTCAGCCCGTTGCCGGCCTGGGTCAGGTAGACCTGATTGCGGTCGGTACCGGAGCCGGTGCCCTGGCCACTCTGGTTGACGGTCGCGCGGTTGTTCGCGCCGGTCTGCAACAGGGATTCTTCGTTGTAGGCACCGGTCTGGGTCACCGCGACGTCGTTGTTGACGCCTTGCTGGCGGATGTCGATTTTCAGGTCGTGGCCATCATGCTGACGCGCGGTAGCGGTATCGAAATCCCCTGTCTGGCTGATGGCCTGCCTGCTGCTTTGGACCCAGGTCTGACCACCCGTTGCAGTCAAGTTATTGCCTGTCTGCGAGACGCTCGCGTCAGTGGCATCGACGTGGGTCTGGCTGACACTGGCCAGGTTCTGGTTGCCGCTCTGCGTGGCGTGGGCGGTTGAGCCCACGGCGTACTGCTGCTGGACAGTGGCCGTGCTGTTGCTACCGAACTGCCCGGCGGACGCCGAGGCGTTCATGGAGTGGCTTTGGGTCACACGGGCGGCGTTGTCATGTACAACGCTGGGGTCACCATCAATGCCAAATTGCAGAATATCGGCCGACAGGTAGCCGGTGCTGGTGTCCTGAGTGATTTTGGCCGTGTTGGATGACCCTTGCTGTTCAATGGAGCCACTAAAGTTATTGCCGGTCTGTTGGATGCCGGCGGTGTTGTTGCGGCCACTTTGGCGAGCCTGGACGTAGTTGTCGTCACCGTTCTGAAGGATGCTCAGTTGGCTCGCCTGCGCCGTTTGCAGCACCTCGAAGCTGGCCAGCCCCGCCCGGTTACGGTCGCCGCGCTGCTCGATCGACAAGGTTGAGCCCGTGGCAGCCGTCTGCGTCGCCGTGAGCTGGTTATAGCTCCCGTTCTGAACCGTCTTGACCGAGCTGCTGTCGGCTAAGGCGGCGCCGGACAGCGCCAGCAACACCGCAACAGATAACAGTGATTTACGCATTTTCATGGACACATTCCTTTTCCATTCGGGTTTCAGTGGGTTTTTGCGGACGAACATATCCGCCGGTAGAACTGCACGGGTGCAAAGACGCTCTACAGTGGGTCAAACCAAGGGCGGGCTCACAGCCCATGCGCGCTGGGGGGGGGCGGCGCGCTACTGGTTTATCTGGAATGAAGTTTGTTGTCCGGTGGTCTTGTCGGTGGTGGTGATTTGCAACAACCCGGGAGACAGATTGACAATGGCGATGCTGAAGTCCGTCGTTTCCACCGTGCCCGGTGATAACTTGCCGTCTGCACCGACAATACTAGAGGTCACCGCGGACGATACCCGGCTTAGAATGGCACTTTGCAACATGCTGTTGAATTGCGTCAGCGTGCTTTGTGCGGAAGAGGAGGCGGAAGATGAATGTTCGGTAAAATGATTCTGCGCCGTGGCCTGATTGAGCAGGACCGGCCCATTCAGTGGGTTCCCGCCGAACGAGGGGTTGACGGGAACGTAGGCCAACTCGCTGGCGTGCAGACTTGATATTCCTGATAGCCACAACGGTAACAGCGTGACAGACAGAACGCGGGTAGCCCAATGTTGATGCGTCATGAAAAGTCCTTTTCAAAGTTCATCTCGAGCCAGGTCAGGGTCGCCAAAGAACTGCGCCACTTGATAGTTTAATATGCCTTCGAAGACCTGCGCGGCGACGGCCGCGCTCAGGGCGGGAATCTGGCTACGGTTGGTCGGCAAAGACACTTGCAGCATCCGGCGATTGCCGTAATCAACATAGATCAGGCTGCCGAGCCTTGCGGTAGGACGCTCGGTGACCGATACAGTGAAACGCCCGGCTTCATCTTTCTCGCTCCAGGCACTGGCAAAACCGTCATAAAAAGCACGGCCGTTCATCGTGACGGTTTGACCCACCACCAATCCCCCGGCGTCATCACGGTTAAGCGCGCGGTGTTCCGAAAGTGCTGGCGAAGTGCTCACCGTGGGCTGCGCGAACGCAACTGGCACGAGGCAAAGATAAAGTCCTGCTGTCCTTAAATTGTTCATGCCTTCCATGCCGGGGCCACGCAGGTAACTAACCGGATACATTCTATTTACAAAAAGCCTGCGGTGACTACCTTTCAATTAAAATTAATTTAGTTATTTATTGGCGCCACTGTTTCGGCGCTTCCGGTCGTTGTGTTGAACATTACCGTTCGCCGCCACGCCGGGCACCACGGCCAAAAAAAAAGAGCCCGATCGCTCGGGCTCTTTTTTCACCGCTCAGCCGCTTTTTACTTCGACGGCAGGGCGTAGGCGATCAGCGAGTCGCCCATCTTCGTGCCAAACGAGCCATGCCCGCCCGCCATGATTACAACGTACTGCTTGCCGTTGCTTTCATAGGTCATCGGGGTGGCCTGACCGCCGGCTGGCAAGCGCGCTTCCCAGAGCAGGTCACCGTTGGTGACGTTGTAGGCGCGCAGGTAGTCGTCCTGGGTACCGGCGATGAACATCAGGTTACCTGCGGTGGACATCGGCCCACCCAGCATCGGCACGCCGATTTTCATTGGCGGCAGCTGGATGCCTTTCAGGCTGTCGCGCACGGTGCCGATGCGTTTGCGCCAGACCACGTTGTGGGTCTTCATGTCGACGCCCGCCACATAGCCCCACGCCGGCTCTTTGCACGGCAGACCCAGCGGCGACAGGAAGGCGTTGATCTCCACGCCATAAGGCACGCCGTACTGCGGTTGAATGCCCGCTTCGGTACCGGTCCCTGCCGCGGCGCCTTCTTTAGGCCACATAGGGTTGTTCGGGCCCCGGGGTATCAGCTTGGACACGAACGGCAGTGCCATCGGGTTCATCACTGCGACTTGACGGTCGGCGTTCACCGAAATGCCGCCCCATTCAAACACCCCCAGATTACCCGGGAACACCAGCGTCCCTTGCTCGGACGGCGGGGTGTACTGGCCGCGGTACGACAGGCGCTTGAAGATCACCCGGCAGGCCAATTGGTCGAACATGGTGGCGCCCCACATTTCCTTGTCCGACAGCGTTTGAATCGACGTCAGGTTGAGGTCCGAGCGTGGCTGGGTCGGGCTCACATGATCGCCTGGCGCGGCATCACCGCTCGGCACCGGTATCTCGTGCAGGGGCACGATCGGCTTGCCGTCACGACGGTCCAGCACGAACAGGTTGCCGGCCTTGGTCGGCACATAGACCGCAGGGACTGAGTCACCGGTAGCGGTCTTCACGTCGGCCAGCGTTGGCTGGGAAGGCACGTCCATGTCCCACAAGTCGTGGTGAGTGGTCTGGAAGCTCCACACCAGCTTGCCGGTAGAGGCGTTCATCGCGACGATCGAGCTGGCGTAACGCTCCATCACCGGCGTACGGTTGCCGCCCCAGATGTCGGGTGTCTCAACGCCCGTTGGTACGTAGACCACATCGGTCTTGGCGTCGTAGGCGAGCGGCGCCCAGGCGTTCGGCGAGTTGTTGACCAAGGTATGGCCATCGCTCGGGACCGCGTTCGGGTTCTCCGCACCGGTGTCGAAGATCCACTTCAGAGCGCCGGTGTTGACGTCGTAGCCACGGATCGCGCCGGAAGGTTCATGCACCGACTGGTTGTCGGTCACCGAACCGCCGATGATCACGGTAGTACCGGTCACGATAGGCGGGGAGGTGGGTTCAAGACCGCCCGGATAAGGGTAAGGCTGCAAGTGAAGCAGGTCGAGCTCACCGTTTTTGGCGAAGTCGTCGCAAGGCTTGCCGTTGTCGGCGTTGATGGCGAACAGGCGACCGTCGTTGACCGGCAGGAAGACCTTGCGCGGGCAGCTGGTGGCGACCGGCTGCGTGCCTTCCAGGCTTTTCGCGAACTGCGCGGTATCGGCCTGATCGAAGTACGCGACGCCGCGGCAGGTCAAGTGCTGATACGACGGGTCGGATTTGAGCTTGGGATCGAATCTCCACTTCTCTTTACCGGTGGCCGGGTCGAGCGCTACCAGGGTCTGGTGCGTGGTGCAGATGTACATGTTGTCGCCGACCTTGATCGGGGTCAGCTCGTTGGTGGTTTCGCCCGAGTCATTGGCGGTTTTCGATTCCCCGCTGTGGAAGGTCCAGGCCACCTGAAGGTCTTTGACATTGCCTTCGTTGATCTGGGTCAGCGGCGAATAGCGCGTGCCCGACTGCGTGCGGCCATAAGCAGGCCAGTCGCCGTTGGCGATGCCCTCCACCGGCTGGTGCTGCGCAGGTTGTGCCGTCGCGATGGAGCCGTTGATTTCCTGCGGGTCGTTGAAGATGGAATAGACCATCACCACAATCGCCAACGCCAGTGTCGCGGACAAGAAGGTTTTGCCTGGCTTGAGGCGCTCCGGAATATCACGGGTAACTGCGGGGATCAGCAACCACAGACCCAGCACCCCGAGGATGTCCAGACGTGGCACCAGGGCCCAGAAGTCCGAGCCTGCTTCCCACAACCCCCAGACTACGGTGACCAACATCAGCGCACCGTACAGCCATAGCGATGCAGCGGAGCGTCGCCACAACAGGACGGCGAATACCAGCAGCGCAACGCCCAGAATCAGGTAATACAAAGAGCCGCCCAACGTGGCCAGCCAGATACCGCCTGCCAACATCAGCAAGGCAATGATGCCTGCAATGATGGCAGTAAAACGCCTCAGCCCTGAGGCTTTTGATAAATCATGCATCGATGTTACCCCTTGGGATGTAGGGCATGGACTGTGCACGCTGGAGGGGGTTCAACCCTGGTACGTGCCGTTTAGATGAAATGTGCAGCCTCGCTGTTTACTTGTTCTTTCCAAGCATAGGTCGTGTTTAGATTTTGACCCCGCGCGAAAGCATTCAGCGGGTGCTGCCGGGCCCGACGCCGGCGCCAATCCAAGTGCCAGAGCCTTCGTGCCGCCTACCTTTATTCGCCAGTCTGACTTCTAGCTAGATCGGCGCCTGCAGGTCGCTTTTAGTGTCTCCGGACGTCTATGACGGGCGCCATCGAGACGGAGACACTTTTGCCTGAGACAGTGTCCAAACGGGCATGCGATTAACCGAAGCGGATGCCCAATGCCCCCTGTCCCGAATGAGAAGGGCGGGTGGAGTGGGGTAACCGTCAAAGGGCCAAGGCTGTGGCGGGCATGAAGTACTTCGATCAGGTTCTCCAGAAGCAGCCCTATGTGGCCGGCGAGCAGTTTTCCATGGCTGACATTACGGTATTTGCCGGGCTGGTCTTCGCCGGTCTTGCGAGCATCGACGTGCCTGAAGAGTGCGTCGCATTGGCAGCAAAGCAGGGCAGGATTGCCGAGCGCCTTAGCGTGAAAACCCCTGCTTGATCGCAACGTGGGCCTGGCCGCTTTCATGGGGCGATCCATCCGTACCAAAAGGGTGTTCCTGAAACCGGCCCAGGAGGTTGCCTGACTCATAAGCGAGATTTTTTGCTTTTAGGTATGTCGGTCGTAATCTAATGGCGTAGAGTGCATGGGGCCGGGGCAATGGCCTCGGCGTTCTCAACGCCAACAGGAAAACTTCATGAATATCTCAGGATCCGTCGTATTCGTTACCGGCGCGAGCCGCGGTCTGGGGCTGGCCTTCGCCAAGGTCGCTTTGGCGCTGGGTGCTTCCAAGGTGTACGCGGGGATGCGTAATCCCGCAGGCTTCGACGTCCCGGGATTGATCCCCGTGCACATCGACGTGACCGATGATGTTTCGGTGGCGAGCGCCGCGTCGAAATGTGCAGACACCACACTGCTGGTCAACAATGCCGGCATTGGAGAGGTACATGAGGGCGCGTTGGATAAAGGAATGATTGATCTCACGCGGCGAATGATGGAAACCAACTGCTATGGCATCGTTCGCGCCAGCCAGGCTTTTGCGCCAATCCTGGCTGCGAATGGAGGAGGGGCGATCGTCAACGTCCTGTCGGACGTCGCCTGGCTGAGCGTGCCGATGCTGGCCGCCTATGCGGCTTCCAAGTCGGCAGCATGGAGCGTGACCAATGCCTTGCGCCTGGGCGTGAAGGGCAGCAATACTCAGGTCGTTGGCGTGCATGTGGGCTTTATAGACACCGATCTGGTACGCGGTTTTGATGTGCAGAAATCGGACCCTCTCGATGTGGCACGTACCGTGTACGCAGGCGTGGAGGCGGGCGAACTCGAAGTGCTGGTCGATGAGAAAACCCGGTACATCAAATCGACGTTGTCGTTGCCCGATGCGGTGTATTTCAATCCGCCAGCCTCAGCGTAAACGGTGGGCTGCCAAATCCATTGCCGCCTTGCTCCCGCGATAGACCTCGTGGCCCCTGAGTATTTTGCGCAGGGCTGCGCTTGCGCCGCTGCAGGTTAATAAAAAAGACGACAGCGGCCGTTGAGGGCGCCACTGCGCAATGGTTACCGGCGACGCATCAGCAGCAGCGCGACGATCACGGCTGACGCCGCAATGAGGGTGGCGATGATGCCGATCGAGGTGATGCCGAAGTGGCCGATGCCGACGCCGCCGATGATGGCGCCCAGGCCGATGCCCGCATTGGCCGCGGAAATGTTCAGGGTCGCAGCCAGCGCCTGAGCCTGTGCACCGGCCTGCATGACCCGTACCTGACAGACGACGAACAGTGCGGTGTAACCGATACCCCAGGCCATCAGTGCAACAGTCAACGCGACGTGATGAGGCGCCAACGGCACCGCGGCGAGCATGCCGGCACCGGCCAACAACAGGAACACCACCATGGCCAGCAGGGGTTTGCGGTCGACCATGCTGCCGCCCAGGTGGTTGCCGATCATGCCCATCGCACCGAAGCCCATCAGCCACCAGCCCACCTGGCTGGCAGGGATGTCCGCCAAGCGTTCGAGCATATCGGCCAGGTAGGTGTAGGCGGTGAACAGCGAAGTGAAGGTCAGGACCGACAGCAGCAGATGGGCGAGAAAGCGCGGTTGGCGAAGGATCGCGGTCTGCTTCTGATCGGGGTGCGCACTGGCTGACACTGGCAGCTTCGGCATCACCCGGTGCATCAGTACGCCGATGAACAGGGAAATGCCGGCCAGAATCCAGAAGCTTCCACGCCAGCCCACCGAATCTGCCGCCAGGGTGCCCAGCGGCACGCCGAATACCAGCGCAGCGGTGATGCCCAGGTAAACGCGGCCCACGGCCTTGCCTGATTGCCCTGGGGCAGCCAGTTGCCCGGCGGTCTCGCTGGCTGTGCCCCAGAATACCGGCAGGGCCAGGGCCGGGATAAAGCGCGCCAGCGCCAGCACCCAGATATTGGTGGAGACCGCAGCCAGCACGTTGGACGCGGCGAACACCATGAGGATCAGGGTAAACAGCTTCTTGCGTTCCACGTGCGCCAGCCTGGCAGTGAGCACCGGCCCGAACAGCATGACGGTGAACGCGAACAGGGTGACGACCTGGCCGGCCAATGCGATCGAGATGTGCAGCTCGCGCGACAGTGCCGGCAACAGGCCGACGATCAAGAACTCGGTGGTGACGATGATAAAGGCCGCGATCGCCATGATCAGGACTGAAAGCCCTGAACGTGAGGTGTCGGCCGGGGCCATGGAGGCGCCGGCCGTAGGTGAGGACTGCATGATACGTAAACTCTCGACAGATTTTGGCATAGTCTATTGAAGAAATGGTGTTTGATCTTGGCCGCTTTTTACCTAGTGTGTGGAATGGAATTCATCAATTGGAGCTGTCATGTTTTCTTCAGAGCGCCTCAAAGGCATTGATGTGTTCGTCATCGTTGCCGACCTGGGCAGCTTCACGGCCGCCGCTGAACGCCTGAACCTGACCAATTCGGCGATCAGCAAGAGCATCGCTCGCCTGGAAGGGCGGTTGAACACTCGCCTGTTCCACCGAACCACGCGCCGGTTGTCACTCACCGAGGCCGGGGAAACCTTCTATCGGACCTGTACCACGGTGCTTTCGGACCTGGAGGAGGTCGAGCTTGCCTTGACGTCCACCCAGACCGAACCCCAAGGCAAAGTGCGCATCGATCTACCTGCTTCCTATGGGCGGTTGCATGTCCTGCCGCTGATTCTGGAGTTCATGAAACAGCACCCGCGGCTGCAGCCTCACGTGTCATTTTCTGATCGCTATGTCGACCCGGTGCATGAGGGCATCGACATTGTGGTCAGGATCGGTGGATCGGACGCCTGGCCTGCATCGGTAGGGCATCAGTTTTTTGGGACGCAGAAACTTATCTTCTGCGCCGCGCCTGACTACGTGGAGCGACACGGCGAGCCCCGTGTGGTGGCGGACCTTGAAAGCCACCAGTGCATTGGCTACGGGCAGAACGACGGCATGGCGATCCCGTGGTATTTCAAGGGCCGCCAACCGGGTGACATGGAGCGCAGGATCATGCATCCGCACATTGCCGTGGGGGACGGGGAGGGCGAGGTAATGGCCGTGCTGGCGGGGCTTGGCATCGCCCAGCTGCCGACGTGGTTGGCCCAGGTGCATTTGAACAGCGCCAGGCTGGTCGAGGTGCTGCCTGATCTCGCAACCGAAGGGCTGCCGATGAACCTGATGTGGCTCAAAAGCCGCGAGGCGCTACCCAAGGTGAGCGCGTTGGTCGCCTACCTGGCGGCCAACCTCACGCCTGCCGGGAGGCGTTGAAGGCGGCATTTGCGTTGGGCATCGTGTTGCACGATCTCGGCCGGGTCTGACAGGTTCGGGATGGGGCTATATCCATTGCGATCTGACTGGATGGGTTTACCCGAGCGTAGTCAGCGGCACCGAACCGATAACGTTCACCTCACATTGATGACGCCGGTGGCTGGCAGGTATACCCACCATCGACCCGCCTTCCGCCACGCCGGCATTGTTGAGCAAGATATCGACACCGTAGCCCTCGTCAGCTACACCTCGGTAAAGAAACGTCGTCGGTGCTCGATTCTCTGCAGACGGTAGTGCCCGTTCAAATCTTTAACGAGCATGCCAAGTGCTTCGCCAGTTGGCGGCGCAAAGGCGTTACCGATCAGGTGGGCGTCCAGAACCGTCGGCGCCTGCCTGCCTACATGGATAGTGATGTTGCCGTTGGGACCGATGACGCATCGGCACGTGGCGGGAAGGAAGGCTGTTTCTATTACACGCTGCATTTCCAGAGCGCAAAGCATCGACGTCTCCAAGGTCCCGGCCATGTGAGCCGGGACTGCGCTATCGCTGCGCAGGACAATTAAGATAGTCCTCTTCTGACGTAAGGTACGGGTAATGTGAAACAGCACGAGGGTCAAAAGGCAAAGGCAGTCGGCTGCCACCTATTGCGTCTCTGCTACAGGGCTTGTGGTCGCGCAAGCAAAGCCTGACGTCCCGAGCACGGGAGTTAGCAGGAACACGAGCGGCAAATGGTTCACCCACCACTGGTCGCTGCCGGTCAGACGGCTTTGGGGATTATCTGCGGTCGCTCTCACAACACTGGGTATCAGCAAGCGTCACCGGGAGTCCTCAAGCAATTACCGGTTCAGTCCCTCAGGCCAGCGACACCGCTTAGGTCCGATCCCCAGGCCGGAAACTTGACAGTGAACGTGGTACCCGCCGTCTCTGAAGAATCGACATGCACCGTGCCCCCGTGAGCTTTCGCAATCTCACTCACGATATACAACCCCAATCCTACGCTTCGCAGGCTTCGATCTTCGCCGGCACCACGGGTCATGGGTTCGAACAGGTTGTGCAATGACTCGGCGGGAATTGGCACGCCTAGATTGTGAACTGCAACGGTCAGTTCGTAGCGTTTCGCGTCTGCAGTGACTCTGATCGGAGATGTAGGCTCTCCGTAGGCAACCGCATTCGCAACCAGGTTGCCCAGCAGCTGCACAAGCCTGTCCGCGTCCACGTGGTAGTGCTCCAGTCCATCGAGCTCCAGATCGATCTGCCAGCCAGGATTGCCGAAACGCATGGCCTCCACTGCAGTGTTCAGGGTGTCTCTGAGATCAATCATCACAGGGCTGACCGCCAGCCCTTGCCCTATACGGGCCTGGGTGAAGTCGAGAAGTTCGTTGATCAGCTTCTGGGCCCGATGGGTAGCGGTCCGCAAGTGGCCAAGCATGGCGACCTGTTCGGCAGGTCGAGTACTGAGGGCGATTCGGTGGGTGGCCATCGAGATGATCTGCAGGGGATTGCGCAAGTCGTGACTCACGATCCCGATCATTTGCTCAGCAAAAAGCGCACGGTCCTCCGCCAAGGCCTGCTGACGGCTGACCTGCGTGATGTCATGCAACACCCCGACAAAATGCAAAAACCGGTTATCGCTGTCTGTAATGCCTCGACCTGTCGCCACAACCGTGCGCTGAACACCGTCTACCCCATTGAGCCTGTACACGCAGCGGTAAGGTTGGGCAGGAGAGTCCATAGCGCTCTGGAACAGCCTGGCTTCAATCGTGGCATCTGCAGGGTCGATGAAACTGTCATAGGCGCTGGCGGAGACGGCCAAGGGATTGCTGAACCCCAACAGGAGCGCGACTTGAGGGTCGTAACGACGCTCGTTGGTCCGAAGGTCGACGTCCCATACGTAAAGCTGCGCGGACTCCAGTGCAATACGCAGCCGGGTATCGGTGACGGATAGCGCGTGCTGCATCTCGAGATGCTCGCGCAAGGCAGCCTCTGCCATTCGCTTTGAGTTCTTGAGTTCCTGTTCGAAGAGCGCCCTTTGGGCGATGACCACCGCAGAGATCTCATCATATAGAAACCCCTCGTGCTCCCGGCGAGTCGCGTTAACCACCATGGGAACGGTACGACCATCGGTTGACCGAAACTCGAACTGCACCTCGGCCACCGATCGTTGCATCTCCAGCAGCGGAATCCAGTGTGTTTGGTAAAACATCCGGCTTCCAACGGTCAGCAGTTCCTGGATTCGCCGCTGCTCGACCAGGTCACCGGCAGCGCAGCCCGTCCATTGGCAGAAGGTTTCATTGACCTTGAGAATCAGGCCGGCCTTGTCGGTCAGCAGCAGCGCACACGAGGCGTTGCGATAGAGCGTTTCGGCGTCTGGTATGCTGATGTTCTTACTGGACATCGAATGGCCTGCCCAGACCGGCCAGAAAGCCGCTCATGGCCTCGATACAAGCCTCAGGGGCACTCAGGTGGGGACAGTGGCCGACATTTTCCACGACTGCCAGGTGGGCCTCTGGAATGACCTGTACCAGGTACTGACCCACTTCCATCGGCGCGATGAAATCCTCAGAAGACTGCACCACCAGCGTGGGCTCGCGCAGCCTGGCCACGTCCTTGCGCAGATCAGACAGGAAGGTCACTCTGGCAAAACGTTTGGCAATGTCAGGGTCGGTCTTGCAGAAACTGTTGGTGAGCTCAGCGGCATATTCAGGGTGCTCGGGCGCCCCCATGATCACGGGAGCCATCGCGCTCGACCATCCCAGATAGTTGCTTTCCAACGTCTCCAAGAGTGAGTCGATGTCTTGCGCGCTGAACCCGCCGCAGTACGAGTCATCGTTGATATAGCAGGGGGAAGGTCCGATCATTATGTGTGCGTCGATCAAACCCGACCGCCTATTGGATGCGAGGACCCCGGCCATGCTGCTGACAGAATGACCTACAAAGAGGACTGGGCCCTCGCCAAAACGCTCGATTATTTCAATGATATCGTGCGCGTAGCCGTCCAGGGACGAGTACTTTTGGACGTCATAGGCGGACAGGTCCGATCGCCCACAGCCCACCAGGTCAAACAGGACGGTGCGATACCGGGTCCGGAAGGCAGGCTCTACATATCGCCACATGTTCTGGTCACAACCGAAGCCATGCGCAAATACCACCGTCGCAGGACCATCCCCTGCGAGGGTTACGTTGTTTCGGATCTTGACGGACATCGGGTGGTTCCTGAATACGGATCGCAGGCGTGGGGCAAGGCCAGTGTATCCAACGCCAATCAAAGCTTCGCCCTGCGTTGGAGAGCGCATTTTTACCAGAGACCCGCACAAGGCAGAGTGGATACACCTGTTGTTATGGGGTCTCATCCCCATGGGGAATCAGATCAGCAACAGCGGCAATCATGATATCCATGTCAAAAGGCTTGTCATAGACGCGCGTAAACAATTCCGGAGCCGAACGGCCTTCGCGACCTTGAGCACCGGTCATCAAGATGATCGGGATATGTGCAAATGCCGATTTAGCTCGGATCGCGCGAGCGAACTCGGCCCCGTTCATGCCTGGCATCATGAAATCAGTGATCACCAGCGAGGGTCGGTCTCGCTCCAGGATATCCAACCCCTTACGCGCATTGCTCGCCTTCAAAACCGTGTAGCCCTCATCTTCAAGCGCAAACCCCAAGATATCCGCCACCACGTACTCATCGTCAACGATTAGAACTGTGCCCATCTTAAAGTGACTCCGGTGCATCACGGTCGCAAGGTCGAGGCGGCACTACCCGACAAAACCGATTCAACCTGTTTGAATGCTTTCTTCAGGTCTACGCCCTGCGCATTGATGACGACCTCCATCAGCGAGGTATCGTAGACACTGTCTCTCATTTTCAGAACGGTCAGCAGCCTTTTGAGTTCAGCTTCATGCTCGACAAATCGCAGCAGTAGAATGTTGTCCACGATGTTGGAAAGATCAGGCGTCGGCGCATCGATTTCTGGCCCAAAAAGGCCGCGAATTTCCCAGCTCGCAAAGACGAGTACGCCCCGTGCTCGCATTTCCCCCATCAGCGCACTGAAGAACGAGGTCAACCGAGGTGGGTTGTTGCCGGTAATGGCCATACCACCGAAGCTGTCGATGACGACACGCTTGATTTGGTGCTGGTCTACCAGACCGAGCAGCCGGGCGCCCAGGCCGTCAAGCAGCCCCTCAGTGGTGGGCTGCCAGGCGATATGCAAGGCGCCTTGATCTTCTTTAGCCTGGAAATCGTAACCCAATGCCTTGGCCTTGTGCTTCAACCGGTCAGGTGTTTCATAGAAACCGAAGTGCAGGCCCGGTTCGGCGGGCGTACAGGCGCCAAGAAAATTGATGCCCAGCGAGGTCTTGCCTACCCCTGAGGGACCCAGGGCCAATGTCACAGAAGCCCTGGGAAGCCCGCCACCCATCAGGGTGTCCAAGGATTTGATGCCGGTGGTGAGTGGAGCCATGTCAGTCAATTCGATCCGCGAAGGAGCGCTGAAAATAGATTCCAGCCGTGGGTACACTTCCACCCCGTGATCACCTATCAGACATTCATGCAGGCCAGACAATGCGCCACTTCCGCGCGTCTTGCGCAGTTGAATGCGGCGTACCGAGCGAGTGCCGAACAACGCCTCACCCAATTCGATGACCCCATCGACCATCGTGTGTTCAGGACTACCATCATCAAGCCGGGAGCTGGTGAGAAACAGCACGGTACAGCCCGAGAAAGCAGCATGGCCCTGGAGCTCGGCGATGAATTTTTTCGTATCGATTGCTGAACCTGCCTGTGAGCGGGCGTTCAGTAAGCCATCGACGATCAGGACCGT
This sequence comes from Pseudomonas sp. dw_358, assembly GCF_018449655.1. Taxonomy (GTDB): domain Bacteria; phylum Pseudomonadota; class Gammaproteobacteria; order Pseudomonadales; family Pseudomonadaceae; genus Aquipseudomonas. Next base: position 133,867 of record NZ_JAAVUX010000008.1, on the reverse strand, counting down.
GGCTTTCTGCCGCACAATCTCGCGCCGCAACAGTTTGACAACTTCGTCCAGCCCTTCGCTTTCCAACGTGTCAAAGGCACTGACAAACTGGATCTCGTTACCGACCTTCTGCTTGTCAAAGAAGCTCATCGTCGACAGGTACTGAAACAGCCGCTCGTGCGACTCTGCCAATAGACTGGCCACCAACGCGCGGCCGCCCGCCTTGATGTGATTGAACGCTAAATGGTTGGCCAGGATCGTCTTGCCGGACCCCGGTCGACCTTGAACAATGTAAGAAGCGCCTGCAATGAGTCCGCCCTTCAAAAGGACATCCAGGCCGGCGATGCCGGTTTCAAAGCGCTTGAGCTGTTTCAACATCGGACCTGCCTGACAAAAAAGGAAAATCTGGGCGGGAGGTTCGAGCCCGCATCAGCTGCAAACCACCCTCGAAAAGTAAGCGACCGTCGCGGCATACACGTACGGGTCATCAATGATTATCGACCGCTTCACTTCAGAAAAATTTTAGAGGGCCTGGAAATTTAGAGGGCCTGGAAATAACGGGGATCACTGTATCGTCAGTATTTCCGACTTCGCGCTCTGACTCGAAGTTCACATGACGCCCCGCCAGTTTTGCGGCTGCGCTACCCAATCAGACTCGGAGGCCCGTAAACGCGCCGTTCAGGGATTTTTCACGGCTCCAATCTCGGTATTTTGGTAATGTATCGCGGAGTTTACTGGCAGCTTGCCAGTGAACCGGCAACGGCGCTCACCCATAGGCTGGATTTGATGACTTCACCCGCAGACGACGCATTCCAGACAGCTTTGGCCAATTGTGCCCGGGAGGCCATTCGTACGCCTGGCAGTATTCAGCCGCAGGGCTTTCTTGTCGTGGTTCAAGAGCCGGCAATGACTGTCATCCAGGTGAGCGAGAACCTGGCTCAATGGCTTGGGGTGAGCGCGAGTGAGCTACTGGGTCTGCACCTGGACGGGCTTGTTGTAGGCGGCTCGTCCTTGGTGAGCCATCTGGGTGAGCTGGATGAAGATGAGGCGCAGCCTTACCACGTGGCCGATATCCACTTTGCGCTGGGCGCCCACCAGGCAGTGCCGATCGCGATGATGCTCCATCGTCATGGGGGCGTCCTGATTGCTGAGTTCGAACGGCCCGGTGATACCCCCACAGCACACAGTCGGCTGTACCCACTGGTTCGAGCGTTTATCAGCCAATCCAAGGATATCGAAAGCGTCGATGATATCTGCGCACGTGCCGTACGGGTGATCAAGCGGCTGACTGGGTTCGGTCGCGTCAAATCCTATCGCTTCGATGAAGAAGGCAACGGGCTCGTCAATGCAGAGCTTGCCGATGCCGGCTACCCAAGCTACCTGGGACTGTGCTTCCCTGCCTCTGACATTCCGCAGCAGGCACGCGAGTTGTACTGCGCCAACCGAATTCGGATCATCGAGGACGTCGACTACATACCCTCAGCACTGATCCCGGCACTCAACCCCCTGACAGGGGCGTCGCTGGACATGAGTTATGCAACGTTGCGCAGTGTTTCACCCGTCCATTTGCAGTACATGCGCAATATGGCTACCCGAGCGTCCATGTCGATCTCGATTGTCGTCGAGGGCAAGCTCTGGGGGCTGATCTCTTGCCACCATGACCGTGCCTTTCCTGTGAGCTTTCAGACCCGGACGGCCTGTGAACTGTTGGGCCGCGTGTTGTCACTGCAGGTGGAAACGAAAGAAGCACACATCCAGAGCGCTCGAATGCTCGAGCTGCGTCAGCGGATCGTCCAAATGCTTTCTGCGATGGCCGATCACGACAGCGTTCTGGAAGGGCTGCGCGCATTATCGGATGTCTTCGTGGATTTTGTGGGGGCAAGCGGCGCTGCCGTGGTGAGCGGCGCGGGGTGCACCGTGTACGGGAATGCTCCCTCGCAAGCCGAGGTGATTGCCTTGGCCGACTGGCTCAGTGACAAAGGTGGCATGGAGGTCTTCCACACCGACAATGTGGGTCGTGACATTGCGCAATTGCCAGCGCTAGGCAATTCGGTGAGCGGTGTCCTGGCGGTGGCTATCTCGGAAATCCACTCCAATTACCTCCTCTGGTTCAGGCCGGAGCAGACGCATGTGGTTCATTGGGCCGGTCGTCCAGAGAAATCCATCAACACGACCGGATCACTGAATCCTCGCCAGAGCTTCGAGCATTGGCAGGAAATCGTGGAAGGCTTTTCTACACCCTGGACAGCAAGCGAAATAGAAGGCGTCAGTGAACTGCGCCTGGCAGTGCTGGGCATTGTTTTGCGCAAAGCTGAAGAGCTGGCGCAGCTGGCCGAGGAGTTGAAGCGATCCAACAAGGAGCTGGAGTCGTTCTCCTACAGCGTCTCGCATGACCTCAGAGCACCGCTGCGGCATATTGCCGGGTACGTAGACCTGCTGGAAGATCTTGAAAGCGGAAATATGACCGAGCGTGGCCATCGTTTTTTAGGAACGATCGCCCAATCCGCAAAGTTCGCCGGAACCCTGGTCGACAATCTGCTCAGCTTTTCGCAAATGGGTCGTTCGACCATGAGGCCATCCGAGGTCAACCTCGCAGCCGTGATCGACTCGATACGCCATGAGATGCGCCCTGACTACGAGGGCCGAGAGATCGACTGGCACATCGATGCAACGCCCAAAGTGCAGGGCGATCCAGCCTTTCTCCACCTGGCGCTGCGCAATCTCATTTCCAATGCCATCAAATACTCCCGTGATCGGGAGATAGCCGTCATCAAGATTTCGGCCGAGGAGCACGATAAAGAATTTGTTGTCAGCGTTTCTGACAACGGCGTCGGCTTCGACATGAAATATGCCGACAAGCTGTTCGGCGTATTTCAGCGGCTGCACCGCCAAGACGAATTTGAAGGAACCGGTATCGGCCTGGCCAACGTGAAGCGGATCATCGAACGCCACGGGGGCACCATTCGGGCGCATGGCGAGCTCGATAAAGGCGCCACCGTGACGTTCACATTACCCAAGCAATCAGACACCGGTCGTCAGAGCGCGACCTAGGACCACACATGTTGAAGCCGATCCTTTTAGTCGAAGACAATCCCAACGACCTCGAGCTGTCGTTGATGGCATTGGAGCGCAGCAACCTGGCCAACGAAGTCATCGTCGTGCGCGACGGTGCAGAGGCGCTGGATTTCCTGTTTCGTCGTCACCGGTATGCTGATCGAGACGAAGGGAATCCCGCCTTGCTGTTGCTGGACCTGAAGTTGCCAAAAGTCGATGGACTCGAGGTTCTGGAGCAAGTCCGCCAGGCAGAACCATTGCGCAGTATTCCGGTGGTCATGCTGACGTCTTCGAGGGAAGAACCTGATCTGGATCGAGCATATCAATTAGGCGTGAACGCTTACGTGGTCAAACCGGTCAATTTCAAGGAATTTGTATCGGCTATCTCCGACCTTGGGGTTTTCTGGGCCGTACTCAACGAGCCTCCACCTGGCTCTACTCGAATGGTTCGACGACCTAAGGCCTGATTTTCAGACATGCGCAATGATCCCCAGGTTTCAAAAACCCTCGGCCCAATAAAGCTTTTATTGGTCGAGGACAGCAATGAAGACATCGAGCTGACGCTCGTGATGCTGGAAAAAGCGGGCCTTGAGATCATACCGACCGTGGTTTATGACCATGAAGGTGCACAGCTTGCCCTTGAGCGGGACACCTTCGACGTCGTCGTCTGCGACTATGCACTGCCCGGCGCGCCCGGTACCGAAGTTCTCGAGTCAGCGAGAATAGCCGCCCCCAAAACCCCCTTCATTTTTTTATCTGGGGTTCTGGGTGAGCAACAGGCCGTGGCCACGATTCGGCTGGGTGCTGTGGACTACGTCCTGAAACAGAACCTCGATTACATCCCCCGAGCCGTCTCCCGGGCGGTGGAAGAAGTTCAAGAGCGAAAAAAACGCAAAGAGGTTGAGCAAGCGCTTGTCGAGGTCGAGGCGCGGGCTCGCATTGCCATCAAGGCTGCCGAGATGGGGGTTTGGGAGCTTGACCCTGTTACCAATGTGATGATCTGGGACGAGCGCTGCAAAGCCCTTTACGGCCTGGCCGCCGATGTACCCATTACCCTTGAGAGCGCCTTGGCTCAATCTCACCCTGAGGACATCGCTGGCCTGCGCGACGAGGTCACCCGATCAATGCGCCAGGAGAGCATGTTCCATGCTGACTACCGAATCATCTTGCCAGATGGCAGAGTCCGTTGGATGGCCTCCGATGGCCGATCCTTTTTTGAGGGCGGCGTGTGTGTGCGCTTCACCGGTGTCGTTCAGGACATCACTGAGCGCAAACGAGCCACTCAGGCGCTCGTGCAATTGACTGAGACCTTGGGCGAGGAAGTCGAACAGCGAACGCGTGAGCGTGATCGCACCTGGGAAATGTCCCATGAAATGCTGGGGGTTCTGCATTTCAATCTATCCGCAGTGAGTTTCAACCCGGCCTGGGAGGACGCCTTGGGCTGGACGCGCGAGCATCTGACAGGGTTAAGGCTCTGGGAGTTGATGCATCCTGATGACATGGAAGCCACGATCAAGGAAGCGCAGAGCCTGGCCAAGGGCAATGTTTCAAAGCGGTTTGTGAACCGGATGCGTCACGCGGACGGCAGTTACCGATGGCTGTCCTGGACGATCGTACCGGACGGCGAGCTGATGTACGCCGCGGTTCGGGACATCACCGAGGAACGCGCGGTTCTGGAGGAATTGGCTACAACGAACCAGAAGCTGCTGGAGCAAGTGAAAAGGCGAGAAGGTGCCGAGGCTACTTTGCAGCAGATGCAAAGGCTGGAGGTGGTGGGACAACTGACTGCCGGGGTGGCCCATGATTTCAACAACCTGCTCACCGTTATCCTGACCAGCTCCACTTTTGCGATCAAAGAGTTCGAGCGTGGGAAGATGGACAGGATTCTCATGCGTCTTGGCCATATCAAGGCGTCAGGGGAAAGGGGTGCAAAATTGACCGGACAGCTGCTGTCATTTTCGCGCCGGCAGCGACTCGACCCTCAACCCATCGATTTGAATGCAATGATTGCTGGCATGGACGGCCTGCTGCGCAAAGCAATCGGCGCGAACATCGATCTTGAGCTGTCGCTGGCCGATCACCTCTGGATGGCATCAGCAGACCCAACGCAAACGGAAATGGTCATTTTGAACCTGGCCATCAACGCCCGGGATGCGATGCCGGAAGGCGGGCGGTTGCATGTGCGTACGCTTAACAGCACCGTTGAAATGCGATCACCGACACAGGCTGACCCCGAGCCTGGTGACTATGTCGTCATCCAGATCGCCGACTCTGGTACCGGCATGGAACCGGAAATTCTGAAGCGAGCCTTCGAGCCTTTTTTCACCACCAAGGATGTGGGTAAAGGCTCAGGGCTGGGGCTGGCTCAGGCGTTCGGATTTGCGAAGCAGTCGGGCGGCGGGGTACACATAAAGACCGCACCTCGCAAAGGGACAACGGTGTCCGTTTACCTTCCGCAAACAGAAGAGCGACCGCTGGACACTCTGATCCTGAACGCCGAGACGCTCGATGGGCAGGTCAGGCGGACTGACCTGGTACTGTTGGTCGACGACGAGGACGCCGTTCGAGAAGTAGCAGCCAACATGCTGGAGTCGCTTGGCCACCGAGTTATACAGGCAAACAGCGGTGCACGCGCCCTGGAAGTGGTTACGGCTGAGGTCAATGTGGTTCTGACGGACTTTGCCATGCCGGAAATGAACGGCAAAGCCCTTGCCGAACGTCTGAACGCTCGAGGGTTATCCATACCCGTCATCTTCATGACCGGCTATGCCGACACTGAAGTGTTGGGACTCGACGGCCTGTTCGTGATTCAGAAGCCCTTTACCGAGGATGATCTTCAGCGCGTACTGGATCGATCAGTGGAAGCCACCGAGCTATAGGGCCCTCGGCAGCAGTATGGATCAACGGGACCTCGTAGTGATTGCAGACCTCAGTCCCGCGCAGAACGGCGGTCCCCCCGCAATCGCATGAGCTCACCAGTCAAACGTGGCCAAACAAACGCCCACAACAGGTCAGCGCACCCCTAATCGATTTTCGCTGGCCCGTAGGTCGCCACCAGGTCCGCATAGCGGGCGCTGTCTTTGCGAATGCGCTCGGTCACCTGTTGAGGTGAAAGCATGGGCTGGTTCAGCAGCAGGCGCTTGTGCAGCTCGGCATAGGCCGGCGAGGCCTGCATAGCGGCGATTTTCTCCAGCAGCGGCGCGGTGATGGAGGACGGAGTCTGGCCCTGTGCAAACCAGCCGAACCAGGTGGTCAGGTCCATGGCCTTGACGCCTTGTTCGGCCAGGGTCGGGACGTTCGGCCAATACGACAGGCGCTGGGCGGTGGTCACGCCGAGGGAGCGCAGCTTGCCGCTGGTCCACAGATCGAGCCCGCCGTTGCCCGATGCCGTGATGCCCGCCGAGAGATTTTTGTCGAGCAGGTCGTTGATCATCATCAGCGAGCCCTTGTAGGGCTGTGGCTTGATGGTCGTGCCGGTGGCGCGCGCCAGTATCAGGGTCGCCAGGTGCCCGTCGGAGCCGTAGATCGAGAACCCCACGTTGCGGTAGTCGGGGTTGTCGGCCAGCCAGCTGACGTAGTGATCCAGCGTGGTCACCGAGTTCGGTACCGCCGGGCCCACGGTCAGGGACAGGGACATTTCGCCGATGCAGGCCAGGGGCATGAAGTCGGCGCTGGCGTCGTAGGTCTTGGTTTTGAAAACGTTGGGCAGCAGGCAGAGGGTGGTGGACTGTGCCTGCAGCAAGGTCAGGCCGTCGGCTGGGGAGGCCTTGAACGTTTCGCAGGCCAGGCGGGTATTGCGGCCTTCGATATTGTCGAACCGGTAGCCGGGCCCGCCCACGCCGGCAAGGACCTGCAGGGCGCCCTTGCCCAGATCCGTGCCCATGGCTCCCGGGGGATAGCCGAAGAGCATGCGCCGGTCAGCGGCTTGCGCCCAATTGCTCCCCGCGCCAATCGAGGCACCGGCCAGCAAAACGCTGGAACTGGCCAGGAAACGTCTGCGATTGATCATGTGAAACTCCTGACGAGGTCAAACACCTCGTCCGCGTCAATGGCGAAGGTGTTCGCCGGTGGAATGGTTTTATTGTTCTACGGCCTTGTTGGCCGCTCCATGCGGCTTGTCAGTCGACCTTGCCCATGTCCAGATCGCTGAATCCTTGCTCATACCCTGTCGGCACGGCGGCCCAGTACTTGAGTCGTGGGCGGCAGGTGATGGCGATCGAGCGCAGGTGATCGTGGGTGATCTTGCCATTGACACTCGGATCAACACGCTGTTGGCGTCGTACAGGCAGCGCCCGCAGGAGCGCGCGCAGCCCGCGATGGCCTCACCCGCAAAACGTGGGTGAATCCATCGCGGGCTGCGCGTGCTCCTGCGTCAGAGAGGCGTGGTTCAGTTATCCAGGCCCAAAACGCGGCCCAGTTCAACATAGTCCAGGCTCCACAGGCTGCCACCGCCGAGCTTTTCGTTATGCTGCGAGCGGAAGCCGATCATTTGCTGGGCGCGCTTGCTCAGGGTACGGGCCATGTCCAGGGTAACGGTGAACGGGTAGGCTTCTTCCGGCACCAGCCAGCCTGGGCAGAAGGCCAGGGCCAGGGCGCGACGCGGGCGGTTGGAGACGTTGGCGCCGCCACCGTGGACCACTTTGCCGGAGTACAGGAAAGCATCGCCTTTTTCCATGACCACCGGGATGGTCGGGGTGTTCTCGATGCGTGCACGGTCGTCGAAGTCAGCCCAGCTCTGGCTGCCGGGAATGATGCGCGTGGCGCCCATCTCTTCGGTGTAGTCGGACAGTGCCACCAGGCAGTTGCACATCACTTCCGGGCCTTTCGGGCCGAGGCTGCGAAACACCGGGTAGTTTTCCAGGTCGCGGTGCAGGTATTGCAGCTTTTCGCCGGGCTGGATCTCGATGATCTGCGCCGCGTTCATCCAGTATGCGTCGCTGGTTTCCAGCATCATGGTGTCGATGTACGACAGCAGGATGTCGTGGTCGAGCATCTCTTCGCGAAAGGTAGTGCTGCGGCGGATCAACTGGGTCACGCGCTTGGTTTTCTTGCCGGTGAACTCCTGCATCCACTCCGGGCACGTGCTGTTGCCCGAGGCCCAGTCGGCGACGATCGGGTCCATCTCGGCGTTGAAGCGCTCGACCTGGGCGGCGAACAGCCCTTTGATGATGACCCCGCCGTCCTCGTCGATGATCTGCTTGACGATGTGCGGCGCAGTGCCGGCAGGCACTTCACGCAGCTTGAGCATGGGTTCGTTGTGGGTTTGCAGTTGAGTGGCGGGCATGAGGTTCTCCAGGCGGTCGAGGTTGTGCGGCCTGCGGTCGAGGCGAGGCATGGACCGATGTTAGGGCCGACACAGAGCGGCAAACAGGTGGATGCAGGCCAAATATCTGCGCTTTGTGGCCAGTCGTGGCGCTGGCTGCCGTTCACAGGACTTTGGCCTGCGCGCACCTGTGCAGGGCGGGCGGCGGGTCGCACTATCGGTCGCCAGAGGGCCGGCGTGATGACCGGCTAGCCCATGCCTGGAGATGCCCATGCGCAGCGATATCCGCTTCAAGACCACCGATGGCCTGACCCTCGCCGGTTGGCTCTACCGTCCGGCCGACGCCACGGCAGCGCTCCCGGCCATCGTCATGGCCCACGGTTTCACGGCGGTCAAGGAGCAGTACCTGGACCGCTACGCCGAGGTGTTCGCCGAGAACGGTTTCGCCGTGCTGGTGTATGACAACCGCAACTTCGGCGCCAGCGAAGGCCAGCCGCGCCAGGAAGCGGACCCGGCGCTGCAGGTGCGCGACTACCGCGATGCGATCACCTATGTCTGCGGCCTGGACGGCATTGATGGGGCCCGCATTGGAGTCTGGGGTTCGAGCTACAGCGGCGGTCATGTGCTGCAAGTGGCCGCCTTCGATCGCCGGGTCAAGTGCGTGTCGTCCCAAGTGCCGGCCATCAGTGGTTCGGCGGACGTGCGCATGGCCGTGCGTCCCGACCTGATGCCGGGCCTGATCGAAGCCTTCGAGGCCGACCGGACCGCCCGCTATGCCGGCGAGCCGGCGCTGCTGATGGAGGTGGTGGCCGAAGACCCCAAGGCGGATTGCGCTCTGCCAGGCCAGGACTGCTTTGACTTTTTCACCCAGAGCCATGCCCGCGTGGCACCGGCCTGGCGTAACGAGGTCACGCTCAAGAGCATCGAATTGCTTAACGAATACGAGCCTGGCTATGCCATCGACCGCATCAGCCCCACGCCGTTGCAGATGATCGTGGCGCTCAAGGACACGGTCACCGTGCCCGACGCCGCCCTCAAAGCCTACGAGCAGGCACTGCAACCCAAGCACCTGGTGCTGCTCGACTGTGGCCACTTCGACCCGTACCTGAGCCAGTTCCAGGCCTCCAGCAGTGCGGCCGTCGAATGGTTCAAACGCCATCTCTGATTTTTTCAACGCCACCCCGGCCTGCCCACCCTCGAGGAACCTTTGATGTCTGACGCCAAATGGCCTGACGCCCATAGTCAATCCAAAGCTTTGTATGACCGCGCGACTCAAGTCATGCCCGGCGGTATCACCCGTATCCTGCCGTGGCAGGAGCCGTTTCCGGTGTATGCCGGCAGCGGTTCCGGCGCCTACGTCACCGACGTCGACGGCACCCGGCGCCTGGACCTGCTGAACAACTTCGCCTCGCTGATCCACGGCCATGCGCACCCGGCCATCGTCGCGGCGATCCAGGAGCAGGTGACCAAGGGCACCGCGTTCACCTTGCCCACCGAACCGGAAGTGGCACTGGCCGAAACGGTCTGCGCGCGGGCCGAGGGATTTGAATGGATTCGTTTCTCCAACTCGGGGTCCGAAGCGGTGATGTGCGCGATCAAGGCTGCCCGGGCCATTACCGGCCGCTCGAAGATCGTCAAATGCGAAGGCGTGTACCACGGCTCCTACGACTACGCCGAAGTCAGCCTTGATTCGTCGCCCGACAACTGGGGCGATGACCCGAAATCCATCGGCTACTCCAAGGGCGTACCGGAAGGCGTCAAGAATGACGTGGTGGTGATCCCGTTCAACGACGTGGACGCAGCCGAACGCATCATCCTCGCCAACCGTGACGCCATCGCCGCCATCCTCATTGACCCGGCCCCCAGCTACTTTGGTTTCGTCCCGGTCACGCCGCCATTCATCCAGATGATCCGCCGTGTCTGTACCGAAATCGGTGCCGTGTTCATTCTCGACGAAGTCATCACCTTTCGCGTTCACCGCGGCGGCGCGCAGACGCGGTTCAACATCCAGCCTGACCTGACCGTGCTGGCGAAGATCATCGGCGGTGGTTTCCCGGTGGGCGCCGTGGCCGGGCTGCGCAAGTTCATGCAGGTGTTCGACCACCGCGAGGGCAAGCCGCTGCTGCCGTGGAGCGGCACCTTCACCGCTAACCCGATCACCATGACGGCCGGCAAGATCGCCCTGGACCTTTACACCCAGGAAGCGTCCGATCGCCTTGACGTGCTGGGCGACCGTTTGCGCGCTGGCGTCACCGAGGCCTTCGCCAAGGCCGGTTTCCCGGGCCAGGTCACCGGCTTCTCGTCGATGTTCATGGTCTTCGGCCACCAGCGCGAGATCCGTGATTACCGCAGTGGCTATGCCAGCAAGGAAGAGGCCAAGTGGGTCACCCGCCTGCAGCGCAATCTGGTGCTGGAGGGTTATCACATCGCCAAGACTGGCAAAGCGTTCCTGTCTACCGTAATGACGCAGGCCGATGTCGACGGCTTCATCGCCGCCACCGAGCGCGCGGCCCGCGCAGCGGTGAAAGAAGCCGCCCAGCCGGCCTGAGCCCTATTAGGCAGATGATTTTGGGGCAGACAGGATTGGCCTCGGCCTTGAGGTTCGATCCATGGGAGCAGGGTCGGCCGCCGTAGCGGTTGCCCGCGATGCAAGCGGCGCGGTGCATCAGTGCCACCGCGCCACATGAAAGCGCCTGAATCACTGCGCGGTATATGCGCCATCCACCGTCAACAACGACCCGGTCATCCACTGCGCCTCTTCAGAGGCCAGAAATGCGACTGCCTTGGCCACGTCATCGACGTTGCCAATGCGCGGCCAGGGCGTCAGGTCTTCCAATAGGGTCTTGATCTCGGGGTTGTCCAGTTCCTGGCGCACCATGGCCGTGGCGAGGAAGCCGGGGCAGACCGCGTTGACGTTGATCTTATGCGCCGCAAAATCAACCGCCAACTGCCGGGTGAGGTTATTGACCGCGCCTTTGGAGGCGCAGTAGGACGCTTCCTGAGCCAGCCCCACCAAGCCGCCGATGGAAGAGATGTTGACGATCTTGCCGCGTGTGCCGCTGTCGCTGACCGGTTGTTTCATCATCTGGGTAATGGCGAACTTGCAGCCCAGCCAGGTGCCCTTGGTATTGACGTTCATGGTCAGGTCGTAGTCGGCTTCGGTCTCCTCGACGATGGTTTTCAACTCGACCGCCACGCCGGCATTGTTGATCATGATGTCCAGGCGCCCGAAGCGCTCGACGGCGGCCTCGACCAAGGCTTGCATGTCGCCATGGCGGGACACGTCGGCGCGCACGAAAATCGCTTCGCCACCGTTGTCGCGGATCAGTTGATCGGTATCGATGTGCAGGTCGGTCTCGAAGCCTTCCGGGCGCGCGCGGGAGGTGAGGTCCGAGCAGACGAGGCGGGCGCCTCCAGCGGCGAGGGCCAGCGCGATGGCGCGGCCGTTGCCGGAACTTGAACCGGTGACAATGGCTATTTTGTTGTTGAATCGCATTGATCGTTTCCCTCGGCAGGTCATGTCGCAATCAGGGGTATTTCCCATCCCTTGCGGGTGGTTGCGCACCCGAGTTTAGAAAGCTGGGGTGGGCACAAACAGGTGCGAAAGGGACAGTGTCGGAGGAGGGCTTTAAACCGGCGCTGATCAGCACCTCGACAATGAACCGCGCTGCCTCGGCCAGCACCTGGCGGCCGGTATCGACCTTGCCTGCACTGGTCAGCACGCCATGGGCATGCCGGGGCAGGTGGCGATGCAGCACCGCTGTGCCGGCTTGCGCCGCCGCACTGGCGTAGGCGATGCCTTCATCGGCCAGCGGGTCCAGGCCTGCGGTGAGGATGAACAGGGGTGGCTGACGACGCCCCTTGGCATGTAACAGCGGCGAGAGGCGCGGGTCGTCCCAGTCCTGGCGCCCCGGCGTGTACTGGTCGCGAAACCAGTGCATGGTCCGCGCGGTCAGCGGGAATCCACGGGTGATCCGCTGGTAGGACGGGTGGCGGGCGCCCAGATCGGTCACCGGATAGAACAGCACCTGGCCCTTGACGGTCGAGCCATCGAGGTTGGCCAGCAGCGTGGCCATGTTGGCCCCGGCGCTATCCCCCACCACCAGCAGGCGATCAGGATCGACCAGCAGCGCCGTTGCCTCTGTGCCGATGAACTGCAAGGCGGCCTGGCAGTCGTCCAGCGGCACCGGAAACGGGTGCTCCGGTGCCCGGCGATAGTCCACGGCAATCACCGTGGCGGCCGTCTGGTTGGCCAGCGTCCGGCAGATGCCGTCGTGGCTGTCCAGATCGCCGACCACCCAGCCACCGCCATGGATGAACAGCAGCACCGGGGTGACCGCCTGAGCCGGGACGCCCAGGGGGCGATAGCGGCGCAGTCGGGCATGACCACCGGCCACCGGATAGTCGCGGGTGTCGACGCCGGCCACTTCCTCAGGCGGCAGGCCGTTGACGGCGCAGGCCTTGACGTAGTTGGCACGGGCCTCGGTCAGCGGCACATCCTGAAAGGACACCTCGCCATTGGCCCGAAACGCTTGCACCAGGGCGACGGCATCCGTGGCGATGTCATCGAGCGCGATGGCCTCGTTCATGAGCGTGCCGCTCCCCGGGCCAGTAGCAAGTGGTAATCGGTGACCTTCCAGTCCGCCGCCAGGTGGCGGTATTCATCCACGGTGCCTGACCAGTTGTTGATGACCTTGCCGGCAGCGTTCTTGTACCAGCTTGAACAGTCCGAGGAAAAAGCCGAGGACTGCATGTTGGTCTGCAGGGCGTCGTTGTAGGCGTTGAAGGGTTCGGGCTTGATGTCGATGGCGGCGTGGGGGTGATCCCTGAGCCCTTGCACCGCCTGAATGATGTAGCGCTGCTGGATCTCCAGCATGCTGATGATCGAGTTATGGTTCAGGTTGGTGTTGGGGCCGTAGATCATGAACAGGTTGGGGAAGCCCGGCACTGTCATGCCCAGGTAAGCTTCGGCGCCTTCTTGCCAGCGTTGGTGCAGGGTCTGGCCGCTCAGGCCGATGACTTGCAGGTCGCCCTGGAACGCCTGGCTTTCGAAGCCGGTGCCGAAGATCACCACATCAAACTCGTGCAGGGTGCCGTCGCGGTCTACAACCCCGGTGGCCACGAAGTGATCGACGGCCGCCGTCTCCAGGCTGACGTTGGCGCGGGTCAGGGCTGGATAGTACTCGTCCGAGCGCAGGATGCGCTTGCAGGCGAACTCGTAGTCGGGGGTGAGCTTGGCCCGCAGCACCGGGTCGGCCACCTGCGCTGCCAGGTGTCCGCTGGCCATCTTGATACCTTCCTGCTGGGCCTCGGTGCCGTGGCGGGTGCGGGCAAAGCCGTTTTCACGAAAGGCGTGCAGGTCGCGACGGCTCTGCTCGAACAGCTCGGGCTGCGCGCTGTAGGCGTCCAACTGCTCGGTGCTGAACACCACCTGGTTGCGCGGCATGATCCAGTTGGCGCTGCGCTGGAACACGGTCAAGTGTGCCGCTTGCCTGGCCACCTCGGGCACGTACTGCACGGCACTGGCGGCCGCGCCGATGCTGGCCACACGCTTGCCCGCCAGCTGTGCGTCGGCAGGCCATCGGGCCGAGTGAAAGTGCTGGCCGGCAAACTGCTCCAGGCCCTTGAAGGCAGGAATCGCCGGCGTGTTCAGCTGGCCCCAGGCCGGGACGAAGAAACGCCCCTGCACGCGGCGCCCGTCGGCCAGCTCGATGGCCCACTGTTGCGTGGATTCCTCCCAGCGCGCCTGGCTGACTTCGCTGTTCAGTTGGACGTGCGGCATCAGCGCGTAATGCTCTGCCAGATGGACCATGTAAGCCAGCAGTTCCTGGCGGTCGGCATACAGGCGGCTGACCCGCAGGTGCGGGTAGAAGCTGTAGCAGTACAGGTGGGACTCGGTGTCGCAGGCCGCGCCCGGGTAGGCGTTGTCACGCCAGACGCCGCCAATGCCTTGGCCGCGCTCAAGGATGACGAAGTTGTCGATGCCTTGCATTTTCAGTTGCGCGGCCATGCCCAGGCCGCCGAAGCCGGCGCCGAGGATGACGATGTCGTAGGTCTGTGGAGAGGATGTCATGGTCGGTTCCTTATTGTTTTTGATAGCAGACGATGAAAGGGCTCAGTACGCCTGGCGATACAGCGCCAAGGCATCGGCCTCGCGCAGCTCGACCGGGTTGTTCTGCAGCAGACGCCCCTGTTTCATGGCGTCGCTGGCCAGCAGGGGCAGGCTGTCTTCGCGGACCTTGACATCGCGCAGGCGGCGCGGCGCGCCGGAGCGGTCCATCAGGTCATCCATGAACGCCACGAAGCGGCTCGCACGGGTAGTCACGGTCGTGTCGCTGGGCCCCAGCAGCACGTCGCCAAGCTCGGCGTACAGCGGTGCGGCGGCAGTCAGGTTAAAGCGCAGCACCGGGCCCAGCATCAAGGCGTTGGAGAGGCCGTGGGGAATGTGATAGTGGCCGCCCAGCGGGTAGGCCAGCGCATGCACTGCCGCCACCGGAGCATTGGCGAAGGCCTGGCCGGCGAGGGTGGCACCCAACAGCATGGCTTCGCGGGCGATACGGTTTTGGCCGTTTTCACAGGCGCTGATCAAGTGGCCGGAGAGCAAGCGCAGGGCCTCCCGGGCCAGAGCGTCGGACAGCGGATTCTTGCGATGAAGGCTGGTGTAGGCCTCGATGGCGTGAACCATGGCGTCGATACCGGTGGCGGCGGTGATCAGCGCCGGGAGGCCGGTGGTCAGCTCGGCGTCGAGGATGACCTTGTCGGCATAGAGTTGCGAGGCGACCACGCCCATCTTGGTGGTTTCGCCGGTGGTGAGGATGGTGATATTGGTCACCTCCGAACCGGTACCTGCCGTGGTCGGGATCTGCACCAGTGGCAGGCGGCTACCCTTGACTTTGCCGATGCCGTAGAGCTCGGACAGGGGCTGGCTGGAGGGGATCAATACGGCGGCGAGCTTGGCGATGTCCATCGACGAGCCGCCCCCGAGTCCCAGGACGAGGTCGGCCTGGACCTCGCGGGCCTGGGCAACGCACTGATGGAGCACCGCCTCGGGGGGGTCGGCGACCACGTCATCGAAGACACTGAGGGTGAAGCCTGCCTGCAACAGCGAGGCTTTGGCCGCATCGAGCAGGCCGGCCTGATGGAGGAATTTGTCGGTGACGATCAGCAGCCGGCGCCGCTCGGTCCAGGCGCCGAGAATTTCGCCCAGGCGCCGCGCAGCGCCCCACTCGCAGTTGATCGAAGCCACAGTGTCGAAGGTGAATGCCTTGAAAATACTCACGGGGTTGCCCTCTGGTGGACGCCGGTACTGAAAGCGGCCGGGTCACGGTTGTTGTTGGCTGTATTTAAAGCCAAGGTGGACGCCTTGGCGTCAACCTCAGGGTGGAGTTCAGGACGCTGGCGGGTGGAGAAATGGGTCTGGGTGCCGGCCGCAAGCAGACGCCTCTCCACCCGGTCTCGGCAGACTGGACAAACGGCCCATTCGCGCTCAGATTTGAACGCCGTGAATCATGGTCCAGGGTTGTGGTTGTGAGTAGAGCGCTAGACACCAGCAAGTTTCGCAGTGCGCTGTTGCCGCGCGGGGGTATTGCCCGGCCACGGCTGTTGGCCCAGCTCGGCGCCGAAGGCGCGCCGCTCCTGACTGTGCTGCGTGCCCCTCTGGGCTACGGCAAGTCAGTGTTGATGGCGCAACTGCTGGACTCGCTGAAGACCCCCAGGGGGTTTTACCGCGTCGATGCCCGCGACAACGACCCCGGGGTCTTCCTCGCGCACTGGCATCAGTTGTTGCTCAAGATCCCCCTGGCCGCGCAGGTCCCGGCCGATCAGGCCTGGGCAGCGATCCGCAGTCACCTGGACGGGCTGACCCAGACCTTCACCCTGTGCCTGGATGATCTGCAGTGGCTGCACTCGCCAAGGGTCCTGGGCTACCTGGAGAGTTTGCTGCACCAGCCGCTGCCGCACCTGCGTATCGTTGCCGCCTGTGAAGGTCGGCCGCGCCTGAAAGTCAGTCATCTGCGCCGTGACAATCGCCTGCTGGAGCTGACGTCGGCGCAACTGGCCCTGGACGGCGAACAGACCCAGCAACTGCTCCTGGCTCACGACCCGTCCCTGGACTCGGCATTTACCTACCGCCTGCAGGCTGGCAGCGAGGGCTGGATCAGCGGCGTGCTGTTCTGGTGCTCTGCCTATCGCGACTCCCAGGGCCAGGTGGCCCACGAGCGGGTGGAGGCTGCTGTGCAGCTGTCCTACCAGCGTATTGCCCAGTTCATCGAAGAAGAGCTGCTGCGCCAGCTGCCCGCAGCGTTGGTGCGCTTCATCGAACGGACCTGCGTGGTCAATGCGTTCGATCTGCCCCTGGCGGCGGCGCTGGGCCAGACCGCCGAGGCGCAGCGGTACCTCGGCCAGCTTCAGGCTATGGACCTGTTCATCGAGCACCGGGCCGACCAGCCGTTGCCCTGGCAGTACCACCCAGCGTTGCGCCTGAGCGCTCAGCAGCGCCTGCGCCGCCGTGATCCCACGGCCCTGTTGCAGCTGCACCAACAGGCGGCGGACTGGCTGCTGGCCGAGCAATTCTATGCCCAGGCGGTGTATCAGTACGGCCGGGCCAAGAACGCCTCGGCGCTCCTGGCAACGGTCGAGCAGCATGCCTTCGACCTGCTGCGCGAGGGCGAGATCAATGCCATCGTCGACTTCCTCGGTCATGCCCTGCGTGACAACGGTTCGGAACACTTGAACCTGGCGCTGACCGAGGCCTCGGCGCTGATTGTCACCAACGACGTCGAGCGCATCCGCGACTGCATGCGTCGGCTCAGGCGGCTGGCCACCTGCGATGCCCGCGAGCACACCGACCGGGTGATGCAGACCATCGGCTACCTGCGCAGTCACCTGGCCTGGCAGGGCGGCAACCTGCGCCATGGCATCGATATCGTCCGCACCTTGCGCGAGCGCCACCCGGCGCGCACGGGGGCGGCCGCGATCCTGCTGGCCGACAGCGCCAGCTGCCTGGCGGCTCTCGGCCGGCTCCGCGATGCCCGGCGGCAGAATGACGAGGCCTTGTTGCAGCTGACGCAACTGGGCTTTCGCGGCTACGCCTACCGCCTGCATTTGCAGGCGGCGCAGATCGAGCTGGCCGAAGGCAACACGGATCAGGCCTGGGAGCGTTTCTTCGAGGCCGACCTGCAACCGCCCCAGTCGCGCAGGACCACCAGTTTCTATGACGCCTTCCTGCACCTGGGCCGGGCCTTGGTGCTGATGCAGCGAAACCAGTTGGACAGCGCCCGCGCCAGCTTCGCCAGGGCCGAGAAAATTGCCCTGGATTTTCCCCACAGCGCCGGCCTGGCGCTGATCTTTCTGCACCAGGGCTGCCTGTTCGAGGCCTTGGGCGATTCGCCCCGGGCGGTGGCGCAATGGGACGAGTCACGACGCCTGGCGCGGGGCTTTGGCCAGTGGCGGATCTATCGGCTGGCGGGTGCCTGGCGCGTTAGGCATGCGGTGCGCCAGGGTGATCGAGCGTTCGTGCTGGCATGGCTGGAACAATGGCAGTGGTGCCAGGCGCACTATGGGGATGATGTCCAGCCCGACGAAGTCATGGCCTACGCCTGGGTTCAGCGTCACTTGGGGCACCTCGAGCCGGTGCTCGTGTGTGTACGCACGCTGGGGGAGCTGGCGCTGGAGCAACGGCACCGGCGCTTGCAGCTTGATCTGTCGATCTTGCAAAGCACCCTGGCCCTGGACCGCGGTGAACTCCAGATGGCGCTGCACTACCTGGACGAGGGGCTGGCGCTGGCCTGTGAACACTCGCTGGGGCAGTTGCTCCATGGCGAAGGTGCCGCCCTCGGGGATCTGCTGCAAACCCTGTTGTCAGCGCCGGCGCGGCGGCAATATGGCCTGCAGCGAGAGTTGCCGGATAGCCAGCGCCTCTATGCCCTGTGGCCGACGCTCAAAGCATTGGTGCCGGCCATCCGCCTGGTCGAGCCGATCACCCGGCGCGAACGCGAAGTGCTGCAGCGCATGGCCCGGGGGCAGGCCAATGCGCAGATCGCCGAGTCGCTGTTCGTCAGCCTGAGCACGGTCAAGACCCACATCAACAATATCTTTCGCAAGCTGGACGTAAACGATCGCGATCAAGCGCTGCTTAAAGCCAGGAACGTGGGGTGGCTGGCATGAGTGGGATCTACACCGAATAGCGCGAGAGGGTTTCGCCGCCGTCGATGCGCACCAGGGCGCCGGCAGGGGCTGAAAAGCGCCTGGCCACCCCGCTGCTCGATCAGTTGTACGGTGGTCAGTTTGGGTGTTCGTCAAAACCTCTGGGGTGTCTGGCTTCGCTGATATCGCCGATCACCAGGCGCGCGCCTTCCTGCGCCAGTTTCACCGCGATGCCGCGGCCAAGGCCAGTGCTGGCCCCGGTAATCACAACCACCTTTCCCGCCAGATTCATGTCCATCAGGGGTTTCATTGCAGAGGGTGATGTTACGAAAAAGGCCGTCGCAACGAACCGGGTCGTGGAGGTCCGTGCGACGGTGCGGGGCCTTGATCGTCAACCGATCGCCGCCATGCCAGGGTCGGCCCAGGCGGCCGAGCCATAGGCGCCTGAGCTGCTGCTGTTGCCGTGGCCAAAACGCGATGCGTGCTGGCCACCGTTGTTGAGCACGCGATACTCGCGTGGAGAGCGGCCGGTCCAGCGCTTGAAGGCGTGGCGAAAGTTCGCGGCATCGCTGTAGTTCAATTGTTCGGAGATGGCTTCAGTGGTCATCGGCGTGTTGAGCAAGTAGCGGATTGCCAATTTCTTGCGCACTTCCACCAGCAAGGCGTTGTAGGAGGTGCCCAAGGCGTCGAGGCGCCGGCGCAGGGTGCGCGGCGACAGGTGCAGGCGCCCGGCAATCTCCGACAGCGAGGCAATGCACTGCCCAGAGCTGAGCAGCAGGTTCTGCACTTGATAGCTGAGGTCATATTTCTGCAGGATGTCGCGCACTTGCGTCTGGCAGGTGGTCTTGCAACTGGCATGGGTGATGCTGTTGGCCTGGGCCAGCCGGCTGTCGAGCCAGTGGGCGGAGAAGCGGATGGCAGTACGCTCGCAATCGAAACGCACCGGCAACCCCAGGCACAGCGCCGCGCGCTGCTGTTCGGCGTCGCTGGCCCCCATGCTCAGCTCGACGCCCTGGCACTGGAAATCCAGGCCCAGAATGTCCTTGAGCAAGGTCATGAGTTTGGAGATTTCCAGGTAGTACCACAGCCCTTCCTGGTGGTTGCTCAGCCCGTACTGGTCGCTGAGCTCAAGCTGGGCCGTCTCGCCATCGTCGCTCACCTGCAGGGCAAGCTTTAGATTCATCAATAGCCCGAACTGCGCCGCCACCGCCAGCGCGTCACGCAGGGTGGGGCTGCTCAGCAGGGCGAAACCGACAATGCCATAGGACGTCAAGTGCAGGCGCTTGCCGACTTCCAGGCCCAGCAGGGGGTCGTCGGCGCCTTGAGTGAACGCGGCCTGAATCAGCCCATGCTGGTTGAGCGAGATCCGGCACGCAGGGTTTTGCAGGTCGTTCGGCGTCAGCCCGCCAGCGGCCAGGCAGGCACCGATCTGCTCATCACCACAGGCGCTGATGCTGACGGCCGCGAGGATTTCTGCGGTGGAAAAAATCTTGTCGTCGAACGTAATTGGAGTGGTGTCGATCAGTCCCATCATGCCGCCCTCACTGCGATAACACACTTATTGATCGCGCAGAAATACGCAATCACCAGGGGTATCCGCGTTGCTCTTCAAGGGAGCGACGCAATGGCTTGGGCAGGCCGGGGTACTGCGGTGCAGCGAAGAAAAAATCGAGCGTGCGACGTTGCCAGGCAACGGCGGAACAACGGGTCTTCGACCTCATGTTTTATCTCCTGACCTTGTGGCCGCGGCGTGCGCGAGCCTGTTTTTGTTGGTCTATCAGGTAGGGATCGCGCTGATGCGCGTGACCTGGAAAGTCGCAGGGCGATAACTAGGTCGTGTGACCGATTAGATACGGTCGAGTGACCTAGGTCAAGAGGCGGACCTGTATTTGCTGATGAAAACACACTGGAAGGAAGGGCGGACGGGAAGGGTTGCATGGCCGAGCGCGGGCAGGGCGCGTCCAGGATCGCTTGATCGTGGACGCGTGGGCGTCAGCAGTATTCCAGAGTGGCGCCGCAGTCGGTCCCCAGGTAGGTCAGAGAGGCGCCGAGGGAGTGACACAGTGGCTTGAGCCGATCGTACACCCGCCGGGGCCCGGCGCAGACCAATTCGCAGCCGATCTGGCCGATGCTGTGCGCTTCCCCGGTCAGGCTGATTTCCAGGTAGTCGATGTGCTCACTGCGGGCCCATTCGCCCATCGAGCGCGCCGAAGACGCCGGGCGGGTCTGCGAGGTGTTGAAGCTGATCAGTGCCTTGCCGTGCAGGCCGAAGGTGGTTTCCGGGCTGCACAGGCGGGCGCTCATCAACAGTTGATCGGGGAAGCAGGTGATGATCACGTCGCTGCTGTCCACGGCCTGCTCCAGGTTGCGCACCAGGCGAACGCCCTCGCAGGGAGAGAGCAGATTGCTGCGAAGCGGGTCCAGCCCGGCCACTTCGAAGCCGTGTCCGGACAGCGTACGGGCAATTTGCTTGCCGAACTGATCAAGCCCGATGATGGCCACGCGTTTAGGTGCAGTACTCATGGAAGGACACTCTGGGTCGTAAGGGCATTCAGGGTCAGGGTTGCAGGGCGTGGTAGAGCGATGCGATGTCCTTGTCGCCCATGCCGGCGGCCTGGGCCATGTGGCAGTAGGACAAAAACGCCTGGGTGGTGGCGTAGGGCACTTGCGCATTTTTCAGCGCATCGAGCACCACTTCCTGACCCGACACGTGCACATCCACCGAGGCTTGTTCGCCGCCCAGTTGTTGCGAGGCGATGCGCCTGGCGGCGGTGTTGATGCCGTCCACCAGCATGTCAGTCATGATCGGCGACAGTGCCTGGAAGGCTTGCACCGAGACGCCGGCGGTGGCAGCCAGTACCGCACCTTCCATCCACGCGGCGAAGGCTCCGAAGTAGAACGCGTAAAGGGCCAGATAGGTGGGGGTGCAGGACAGGGGGTCCGCGCCCAGGTAGCGCGGGCTGCCGGCGAGCATCTTCAGGGTCTGCTCATGGGCCTGCCAGGCTTCTGGCGCCCCGGAGTACAGGATGGCCGTGTGGGCGGCACCGATGTCCTTGGGGTAGCACATGATCCCGGCATCGAGGTATTGCGCATTGTGTTCCCGGGCCCAGCGGTCCAGGCGCCTGACGTCATCCACGGTGCCGGTGCTCATGTTGACCAGGGTGCGGCCACCCAGGTCGATTTCCGGGCCGAGGCCGTGCAGGACTTCGCGGCTGGCGGTCTTGTCGATCATGCAGATGATGGTCAGGTCGCTGGCCAGCAAGGCAGTGCGCACGTCGCCGGCCAGTTGCGCGCCGTCTGCCACCAGTGCAGCGGCCCGATCCGGATTGCGGTTCCAGACAGTCAGTTGGCAACCTGCTTGCAACAGGGTACGGGCCAACACACCGCCCATGGCACCCAGCCCCATTACGGTCACGGTCACAGGCAGCTTGTCGAGATCAGGCATGGGGTGTCCTCCAGGAAAAATGACGCGGCGGCCCATTACGGCCGCCGCACACGAGACTCAGACAGTCGCCGGTTTGCTGTAGTCGACCGCGGTGCCCAGCCAGCCGTCCCAACGCTTGGTCCAGTACAGGTCATGCAGTTCACTGGTCTTGCTGCCCGGGCCGGCCTGGCCGCCGAGGACTCGGTCGTCGACGCTGTTGATCGGCATCACGCCACCCGCGGTGGAGGTCAGGAACGCTTCGTCGGCGTTGAGCAGTTGCTCGACGTGGACACGCTCGACGCGCACCGGCAGGCCGACTTCTGCGGCCAGTTCCAGGGTGGTCTTGCGGGTGATGCCTTCCAGGCAACCGGAGTCCGGGGTGAACAGCACGCCGTCCTTGATCAGGAAGATGTTCGAGCCAGGGGCTTCGGTGAGGTAGCCGTCGGCGTCGCACAGCACCGACCATTCTTTCTGCGCGGCCTGGGCTTCGAACAGCGACAGCTTGAGGTCCATCCAGTGAAAGTTCTTGGCGGTCGGGTCCACGGCTTTTGGCGGGATGCGGATGAACAGTTTGCTGACCATGACATCAATGCCGCGTGTGCGCTGTTCGTCGTCGGAGATGAACACATAAGGCACGACGAAGGCGTAGAAGCGGTTTTCGTAAGCGTGGGGGTTGATGCGGTCGTTGCCGTCAGGCATGAAGCCACGGGTCACGGCCCACCACACGTAGGCTTCCTTGGTACCGGCCTGCTTGACCAGGTTTTCGAGGATTTCGACGGTCTGGGCCTTGGTGTAGGGATTGGTCAGCTGGAATTTCTGGCACGCGCTTTCGAAGCGCTCCAGGTGATCTTCGAGGCGGAAGAAATAGCCCTTGCTGACACTGACCACGTCGTAGCAGGCGTCGGCCTGGGTGAAGCCCAGGTCGGCCATCGGGATCGCCGCGTTGTCCAGGTCTACGTAGGTGCCATGGATGAACGCCGAGCCGTGGCCGTACTTGGGGTCGTGGGCAACCCGAACGTGCGCCGGGTCGTTCAACATGATGTGGTCAGCCTTGATGATGCTCATCGGTCGCTCTCTCAACAGTGAAGTGAAGGTGGAGGGCACTTGCAGGTGCCATGGCGCTCATCTTAGAAGGGCGGGCGCCTGGGCCAACAGGTGAGCTGGGGCCAACTTACCAAGGGGATGCGGCCAGTGTGCGCAGTGCCGGTGGTTGTCCCGCCAGGGTCACTTAGTTGGCCTCTAATCACCTTTTGTCCCAGGGCCGCGATGCCTAGAGTTTCGGCAACCCGGCGCGATGACGCCGATGCACACCACCGAAATAGGAACCGGCATGAAACATTCGAACGTGACGTTCATTGGTCTGGGGCAGATGGGCGCGGCACTGGTACCGCCATTCATTAGTGCCGGTGTGAAGGCCACCGTGTGGAACCGCTCGCCAGCCAAGGCCGAACCCCTGGTGGCGCAGGGGGCCGTGGCGGCGACCAGCTTTGTCGAAGCGATCAAGGCGTCAGACCTGATCATCGTCTGCCTGGCCGATTACGACACCAGCAATGCGTTGTTTCAACAGGACGAGATCACCCTGCTGCTCAAGGGCAAGACCGTGGTGCAGTTCACCACAGGCGACGCCCGGCAGGCGCAGGCGAGTGCCCAGTGGGCGGCAGAAATCGGCGTACAGTACCTGGACGGCGCGATCATGGATTACCCGACCCAGGTCGGCCTGCCCGAATGCATGCTGCTGCTCTCCGGGCCCGAAGCGGTCTGGAACAGCTGCAGCGAGGAAATGAAGCTGCTGGGTGGGCGCATGACCTACGTCGGTGCCAAGGCCGGCTCGGCCAACGTGCTGGATGGCTGCCTGCTGACGATGTACTACGGCAACACCTTCGCCCTGATGCAGGCCGCCGCGATGCTGCAGGCCGAGAAGCTCGACATCAAGGACCTGGGCACGGCCTTGGGCGCCTTCAAACCGGTCATCGACAGTACCTGCGCGCGCACCATAAGCGCCATTGATCGCAATGATTTCAGCGGTAACGAAGCTTCGATCCAGGTGCACAAGCTGGGCGTACAGTCCCTGCTGGGCCGGGCCAAAGGGGCGGGCGTGGAAAGCCGCTTGCTGCAACTGTTCACCGACTTCGTGGAAAAAACGGCCGCCAATGGCCGCGAGGCCGATGAGCTGACGTCGGTGTATACCTTGTTCAAGCCCTGATAGGTCATCATGCAGGACCGAGCTTGCTTGGGAAAAAGGCCCCCGCAGTGTGTCTGTCACAGGGTGTCGCCGTTTTCCCGAGCAAGCTCGGTCCTGCATGATCACTGAGGTTCATTTTTTTCCAGGAGGCCCCATGCCCGCCGATCACTCACTGCTCTTCGACGAAAACCTCGGCGATCTCGACCGCGACCTGGTCAACAGCCTGATTGCCCTGGAGTCAGCCGAAAACCAGGCCGATGAAACCCGCCTGCCCGGCGGCTCGATTGTGTTCACCGGCGCCGCTTGGTTCATCGTCGGCATGCTGCTCTGGGTGGCCGCTGCCTTGTACCTCTGAGGCATCGGCAAAAAATTGACCGCCGCGCACCTGTTGGCGGTCGTGAGCTGGTTCATACTTCCCGGCTGTTTTTTCGACTGTAGAAAGTGGGGAAGTTCATGAGTCAAGCGCAAGAGGAGCCCAGCGCGGTCACTTCACGTGAAGCGTTGGCCGGGCGTCTGCCGATCCGCGGCAGTGATCGCTTGTACAGCAATTTCGGCAGCCTGCTGGCCGCCTGCATGGCCATCGGCGCGGCCAGTTTCAATTATCTTTTCGGCGCGTCCATTGCCTACATCGGCAACACCCGGATCGGTATCCTAGGCTATGTCATCGGCCTGATCGTCGGCCTGGCGCCGGTGTACATGGCCGCCGGGATGGTCTGTTTTCGGCATGGCGTCGACCCGGTCGATGCCGCCAAAAGCTCCATGGGCACACGGGGCTCGGCGTTGCTGCTGTGTCTGTTGCTGGTGACCACCCTGGGCTGGTCATTCGTGCTGATCGCCATGACCGGCCAGGCGGCAGGCCGTCTGCAGCAGGTGCTGTTCAACCCCGGTGGCCAGATCGGCAACGGCTTCGTGACCCTGGTCTCGGTGCTGATGCTGGCACTGGTCTGGGCCCTGTTGCGCAAGGGGCCAGCGATGATTGCGCGGCTGACGCGCTTCACTTCCCCGGCGATTCTGATCATCGCCTGCATCCTGCTGTACTTGATCACCCGTGACACCAGCCTCTCCAGCCTGCTGGCCACTAACGTCGATCCCAAGCAAGCCTATGCCAGCGACCCCTTGCTGCAACTGGCCTATGGCGTCGAGTTCGGTGCGTCCAATGCCATGACCGGCGTGCCGTTCTTCGGTGGCATCGCGCGCCTGATCCACAAGCGCCGGCACCTGATCAGCCCTTCGCTGCTGGGTTCCGGATTGATTGGCGCCGGCTTCACCTCCACCGTCGGCGCGCTGGCGGCCATTGCCACTGGCTCCACGGAACCGGCTGAATGGGTGGTCAAGACCGCCGGTAACGGTTTTGGCTCGGTGATCGTGGTGGTGCTGTTGCTGGCGAACCTGGGCACGCTGACGAGTTTCTTCTACTTCGCCGGGGTGGCAGTGCAGCAGGTGCGGGTCTTCGCGCGCATGCGCTGGGAGATGATTGTGCTGATCCTGTTGTCGCCCGGGTTGATCGTGGCGATGAACACCCAGTGGTTGATCGCCCATGTCATGAACTGGCTGGCCTACAACAGCGCGATGTTCATCGGCATCGCCGCGGTGATGCTCACCGACTACCTGTTGCTGCGCCGCCAGCGTGTGCTCCCGGCCCATTTGTTCGTCAAGGACGGGCAGGGCGCTTACTGGTTCTGGGGCGGGGTCAATTGGGTGGCCATGGCGGTCATTGTGCTGGGCCTGGTGGTCTACCTGATGCTGTTCGACCCGCTGACCCTGCAGGTCGGGCCCAGCTTTCGCTACGTCGGTGCCACCCTGCCGACCTTGGCCCTGTGCATCCTCGCCTACTATCTGGCCATGCGCCTGGTGATCGCCCGCAGCGAGCACGGCGGCTACCGCAACGTCGAGCAGTGGGCGCGCAAGAAGGTCAGGGTCGGGCTGTGAGCCGTTTGCCGGCCCGCGCTTCAGGCGTGGGCTGAGAGGCGCGCGGCGCGGCTGGCCTGGGGCAACGTGAAGGCCGCTGGCAGGCTCCAGTCGGTGTCACGGTTCTGTGAGCGAAAAGCCCGCGGCGCGGTACCGGTCCAGCGTTTGAAGGCGTGGCGAAAGTTGGCCGCATCGCTGTAGCTGAGCTTTTCGGAAATCGCTTCGGTGGTCAGCGGGGTGTCGAGCAAGTACCGAATCGCCAGCTTCTTGCGCACGTCTTCCAGGATCTGGTTGTAGGAGTTGCCGGTGACTTCCAGCTTGCGTCGCAGGGTGCGGGGCGACAGGTGCAGGCGCGAGGCGACTTCCGGCAGGGCCGGGATACGGTCGGGCGAGGCCAATAGCATTTTCTGGATCTGGTAGCACAGGTCATAGCGCTGGCTGAGTTCCTGCAACTGCGTCACGCATTGGGTGCGGCAGGACTGGTGGGTCATGGCGTGAGACTGTGGCAGTGGCGCATCGGCACATTGGCCGTCGATGACGATGCAGGTGTACAGGCAGTTGACCTGGGTGGGCACGCCCAGCACCTCGCTCATCCGGCGCGCGTCGGCCGGGTCGGCGTTGATGTTCAGGCGCACTTCCCGGGCCTTGAATCCATGGCCGAGCATGTCGCCCAGCAGGGTGAGGATCTTCGCGGTTTCCAGCAGGGTGCAGAAATACTTGTCGGCGCCGACCAGGGCGAAGTTTTCCTGCAGGTGCACGGCAGCAGTGGCGCCATCCACTTCCAGGTGCAGACGATGCTTGAGGTTGACCAGCAGCGAGAAGTGATTGGCCGTGGCCAGGGCCTCGCGCAGGGTCGGGCTGCTCAACAGGGTGAAGCCAAGCATGCCATAGGCGGTCAGGTGCATTTGCTGGCCAATGCGCAGGGCCAGCAGCGGGTCCTGGCGCCCTTGGCAGCAGCCGGTGAGGGCACCCAGCCATTGGGTCAGGGACAGCCGCGAGGTGCCATCCTGAGCGGCTCGCCAGAGCGCGTCCTGGGCCACCGGGTCATCCAGCCACGCCTCACTGCCCTGGGCTGCGATCAGCGCCTGCAACTCGGCGGTGGAAAAGATCGGGTCTTCCGCGGTAATGGGTGAAGCGTGCACAGATACCATGATGACGGCCCTCATCGGCTAGCCCTTGAGCACCAGTACAGAGAGCAGTTGCGTCTCTGGCTGGAACGTGACGGTTAACTCGGTTATGGCAGGCCGGGGTCTTGGTAACGGTGCATCGACAGGATGCGAGGTGCCTCGAATGTTTTAGTGAGGTCGTGCGACCTATAAGACACGGTCGGATGACCTAAGTCAAGATTTCTATGCCGCCGTCGAGGTTTCTCGTCAGCCGCCATGCCGATCCCCCAAAATGACCCTTCCTAACCTGTTTCATAAATCACCCAAACTCTAACTTTGGCGCCATGCAGGTTTGCGCCTGCACTCAGGCATCGCCGAATGGACGGGAGGTTCTCGTCAGGTTCGGACCCACAGAGCGATCAACAGAAGGGCTACCGGGTGAGTACTACAAACGACCTCTCCAAACTCAAGGCGGGGCTGACGGCGGATCACGTCAGTCAGGCCTTTTCTCCAGTCGCCGGTGCGCGGCTCGATGGCGGGGCATTGCCGCCGGTCGAAAACGCTCCCGGGCTTGAAGGCGACATGGGCCTGTTCCGGTTGATGGGCGCGGTGATGGCCTTTGCCGCGCCGCTGGTGACCGTGGCCGGCTATATCTCAATCGTGGTGCTGTTCGGCGGCGTCGGTGCACCGGCCATTTACCTGGCTGCGCTGGTGTTGGTGGCGATCTTCGCCGCCGGCTTCACGGCCATGAGCCGCTTCCTGCCCAATCCGGGTGCCTACTACTCGTTCATTACCGCCGGCCTGGGCCGGGTGGTGGGCCTGGGTTCGGCGCTGCTGGCGGTGTTGACGTACCTGGTGATGTCGGCCTGTACCTACACTTTCTTTGGTATCTCGGCCTCGACCCTGGTGGCCCAGACCCTGGGCGGCCCGGTGATCGAGTGGTACTGGTACGCCATCGGCATTTGGGCCATCGTCGCCTACTGCGGTTACCTCAAGCTCGAAGTCTCCTCGCACCTGCTGCTGATCGCCATGGTGGTGGAGCTGGTGGTGATCACGGTCTTCGACCTCGCGGTACTGATCAACGGTGGCCCCGAAGCGCGTTCGGCCATGCCGTTCACCTGGCATGCCATGACCGGCGGCCAGTTTGGCCTGGCTATGCTGTTCGCGGTGTTGTGCTTTAACGGTTTCGAAGCCACCGCCGTGTTTCGTGAAGAAACCAAGAACCCCGAACGCACCATTCCCTGGGCCACGGGCCTGGTGGTGGGCTTCATCGGCCTGTTCTATGCCGGGTCTGCCTGGGTGATGATCACCGCGTACGGCACCAGCAACGCGGTCAGCGTAGCCACCAACAACACCGTGGGCATGTTCCCGGACGCCATGGGCAAATATGTCGGGCACTTCGGCGTCAATCTGGCTGCCGTACTGGTGATCACCTCGATCTTCGCCGGCCTCCTGTGCATGCAGAACATCATGTCGCGCTACCTGTACTCGCTGGGTGTGGACGGTGCCTTGCCCAAATTCCTGTCCCGGGTTCACCCGCGCAACAAATCGCCCTACATGGGTTCGCTGGTAGCGACCATCTGCGTGGCCCTGCTGGAAATCCCGTTCATTTTCGACGGCGCCGATCCCAACACCCTGTACGCTCGTCAATCCGGTGTAGGTGCCTACGGTTACCTGCTGCTGATGCTGCTCACCAGCGTGGCCGTGGCGTTCTACTTCGTTCGCAACCCGGCCCCGGTGAAAGTCTCGGTGTGGCGCACCTTCGTCGCCCCGGTGGTGGCCGCCTTCGGCCTGGCCGTGGTGTTCTACCTTGCCGTGACCAACTTCGAGACCCTGGTGGGCGTCACTGGTGAGCCGGCCCAACTGATGCAAATGGCGGTCTGGGCCGTGCCGATCTTCGGCATGTTGCTAGCCCTGTACCTGCGGGTGAAGAAGCCCGAATCGTACCGCCGGATCGGCCGTCAGGAGCTCTGACACCCGCGCTGCAGAGGAAAAGGTCGACCGACACTGATAAATAAGGTCGGTTGACCTTGTTTTAACCAAATGATTACAATCCAAACCCTCTGATTGCCGCCCCCGAGTGTCTGGCCTGCGGCGCTGCGGTTGCGCCGTTGACCTTCTGGCAGGCATTCTGTGTCAGGGTCATCTGTTTTGGAGCAAGTGCATGTTAAGTGAAGCCTCACAGGCCGAGTCTCTGTTCGAGCGTACCGCCAGTCCTCGCGAGAAGAAGCGCGTGCAGCGAATCGAGGAGATCATCGACACGGCGGCACGAATCTTTGTTCGCGACGGCCATGCGCAGTTCTCCGCCCGCCGGGTTGCCGGTGAAATGGGCATCAGCCTGAGCAACCTCCAGCACTACTGCGGAACCACCGAGAATTTGCTGCTTTCGATGATCCGCGCCAAGATCGAGATTTTCGTCACCCAATTCGTGGCCATTGCCGAGGATCGTTCGTTGAGCCCCGAAGAGCGTCTGCTCAAGGTCATCGGTGAAGACCTGGAAGCCGCTCGCGACCCCTGGATCGCTTCCTTCTCCTTTCAGAGCTGGGCCCTGGCCGAGCACGATGAAGCCATCGGCGCACACGTCAAAATCATCTACGAGACCTTCTGCCGAGTCATCGCCAAGCTGATCCTCGAGGTGAACCCCCAGCTGACCATTGCCCGTTCCGAAGTGTTTTCGGTGCTGATTGCCTCGCAGATCGAAGGCCTGCTGTTCTACAACAAGCAGACCGGGTTGCTTGAGCGGCACTGGCAGGAAACCCTGGATACCACCCTGGCCATGTGGCTGATGATGATTCGCGCCGGCTGATACGGCCCATATCCCCCGTTTTCAGGTCATTGCTCACCTGTTGAAGACCCCACGCACCGGATTATCCTGTGCGTCGATGCCTTCCTCTGGGTGAACACCATGGCCACTTCTCGCCAACACATCGACCGTCTGGCAACCTTGCATTTCATTGCGCTGGTCAATGGTTTTGTCGCCGAGTCCGGTCACTGCACCCACAGCCTGCTGCTGGGCACCGACCTCACGGCCGAAGACTTGCACGCCGGTGAAAAGCTGATCTCGGTGGAGCAGGAGTGCATGATCCTGCGCAACGCCCTGCGCCTGACCGGTGCTGACCACCTGGGGCTGGAGCTGGGGCATCGCTGCCGGCTGGCGGCCTACGGCATCTTTGGCTTTACCTTGCTGTCGAGCCGCGACCTGCGCTCAGCCATCGAGCTGTTTTTCGAATACCCCCTCCCGCTGGGCACCGGCTTTGAGCTGGCGCTGGTGCAAGAGCAGGGCGTGGCATCGATCCAGGTCACCGCCCATTTTGACATCGATGACGAGTTGCGCGCCCTGGCCGTGGATTTTTGCCTGACCGCCTTGCAGTGCGTCATGGCCGACCTGTTGTATCAGCCGCTGCCGCTGACGGCCCTGAACATCGGCTTTACGGTGGACCCGAACACCTTGCGCTATCGCTCGTATTTCAACTGCCCTTTGAGTTTCGAGGCCACGCGTGCGACCAGCCTTTCGTTCGATGCCAAATGGTTGCAGCAGCCGCTGCCGTGCGCCAACCTCACCGCACACAACGAGATGAAGGCGCACTGTTCGGTGTTGAAGTCGCATCTGGAGAGCCCGCGGGACTTTCTCGCCAACGTGCGTTCGGCCATCTGCGCGGGTTTCGACACCTCGCTGTCGCTCAACGATGTAGCGCTGTCGATGGCCTGCTCCAGCAAGACCTTGCAGCGCCATCTGCGCGCCGCCGGCACCAGCTTCAACGAGCTGCTCAGCGAAACCCGCTACCAGCGGGCCCAGGAGTTGCTGCTGCGTCAGGTGCCGGTGGCGCGTATTGCCCAGACACTTGGCTTCAGCGAAGCGGCGGCTTTTCGCCGGGCTTTTCAGCGCTGGAGCGGGTGCACGCCGTCGCAATACCGATCGCAGGTGCGACATTGATTCAGCTTTTTTCAGGTGTCGCCTACGATCCCCTTTTTTGACCGGTTTGCGCCTTGGGCGTCCCCCCTTGACCTCCGACAATCGGCAGCAAGCGGCCAGCATCGGCCACAGCAGTTGATCATTGAAGATGGGGAGACGCAGGCATGAAAGGCAAGGTCCGTTTATTGGCGGCAAGTATCGGAGCGTTATACGCAGGTTCCAGTTTTGCACTGGACAGCTTCCAGATCGGCGACATCCTGGTTGACCCCAGCGTCACCATTGGCAGCGCCTATCTCTACAACGCCAATCAGGACTTCGGTGCCAAGACCAGCGGTCTGGGCTTGAAAACCAACCGCACGTCCAGCCGTTTCGAAGGCTTCGTGCTGCCTGGCCTGAAACTCACCGGCCCGCAGACTGCGTACGGCAGCTTCTTCGGCGGGATTTCGGCGGTGGGGGCGGTAACGCGTGGCGGCAGCGATGCAGCCGGCCTGACCCGTGACAACCCGTCCCGCGTCAGCCTGGAAACCGCCTTCGTCGGCTGGAAAAGTGGCGACCTGTTCCCAAGCCTGGGCAAGGACGCCATCACCCTGAGCGCCGGCAAGCAGAACTTCATCATCGACACCGGCTTCCTGCTGGGCGACGGCCACGCCGACCAGGGCAAGGACGGCGCTGCCTGGATCGGGCCACGTACGGCGTTCAGCAATACGTTGATCGCCACCTTGAACACCGGCAAGCTGCACGCCGACTTGTTCGACCTGCGCGCCAACGAAGATGTCGACTACCTGGATTACCACGAGCACCTGCGCATGCGCGGTGCCAACGTTGAGTGGCGCGACACCCTGGGCACCCTGGGCGCCACCTACTACCACGCGATCGATGCCGACAACCCGGCCCGCGATGGGCTCAACGTCTACGACGTGCGTGCCAAAGGCACACCGATCGCGGCTTTGCCCCAGGTCAGCCTGGCCGGTGAGTACGCCTGGCAAGAAGGCGGTGACACCCATAAACACGGGCGCGGCTGGTATGCCCAGGCCAACTATGCGTTCACGGACGTAAGCTGGACGCCGACCCTGACCTACCGGCGCACCGAGTATTCGCCCAACT
The DNA here is from genome assembly GCF_018449655.1 of Pseudomonas sp. dw_358. Classification (GTDB taxonomy): domain Bacteria; phylum Pseudomonadota; class Gammaproteobacteria; order Pseudomonadales; family Pseudomonadaceae; genus Aquipseudomonas. Next base: position 101,791 of record NZ_JAAVUX010000008.1, on the reverse strand, counting down.
ACGACCCGATGGCCTACGGCTACGGCGGCGAATACGGCACCTGGTACCAGGGTGAAATCGTCGGCGAGTACATGCTGTTCAACACCAACGAAAACATCGACATGCTGCGTCTGGCTGTCACTCCGGTCAAAGAGCTGCAGGTGGGCCTGATGGGCTACCGCTTCGAACTGGCCAAGGCCCCTGAGGGCGTGACCAGCCGTGACTTCGCCAAGGAAGCCGACCTGTACGTGAACTGGGCCATCACGCCAGCGCTGACCCTGAGCACGGTCTACGGTGTGGCGCTGCCGGGCGCCGGTGCCAAGCAGATGTACGGTGACAACACCAACTCCAACCTGTGGGAAACCCTGGTGACCTGGACCTTTTGATCCGCTTCGGCCGCCGCGTCCTGCGGTGGCCGAAATTCACCTGTTAGTGTCTGGCGCCAACCTGTGCCGCCTCCAGTTCCCGTCTTATATTCCCCTCGCACATTCGCTCCCCGGTGCGTCGTGATGCACCGCTTTTGCCCATCGATCCGCGAGGTACCCAATATGTCCAAGCCTTCTCTTGTCACCCTGCCGAACACGGCGTCCGTCGAGCAAGTGGTTGAAGTCATCGAACGCGACGGCGGCGTGATCATTGCCGACTTCATGACAGGGACGGCGTTCGAAGAGCTCAAGCAGCAGATTGACGCGGCGCTGGACACGTCCAGCTTCGGGCATGAGAACTTTTTCGTCGGCACCTCGACCCGCCGCGCCAGCCGCCTGTTTGCGCGCTGCAGCCGCATGGTCGATGTGGTCCTGCACCCGCTGTACCTGGGCGCGGCCGGGAAAATCCTGCAAAAGCCGGTGTCGGTCTGGTTTGGCCAGGAACGCACCACCGTAACGCCGCAGATCCAGATCGGCATGACCCAGGCCATCCAGATCCACCCAGGCCAGGGCAAGCAACCGTTGCACCGTGACGACACCAGCTTCCTCTGGCGCCACCCCCAATACGGCCGCGAAGCGCGGCTGCAGATCATGCTGGCGGTGACCGAGTTCAGCGAAGCCACGGGCGCAACCAAAGTCATCCCCGGCAGCCACAAGTGGGATGACGAACGTTGCCCGCAACCTGAGGAGGCCGCGGATGCCTTGATGGCCCCCGGTTCGGCCATGCTGTTCATCGGTTCCACCTACCACGGCGGCGGTACCAACACCAGTGACCAGCCGCGCACCGGCCTGACCATGGCCATTGACCTGGGCTGCGTGCGCCAGGAAGAGAACCAGTACCTGTCGGTGCCGTTCGACACCCTCAAGGGCTTGCCGGAACAAGTCCAACGTTTGCTGGGTTGGGACGCGGGCGAAAACTTCATGGGCTGGGTCGAACAGGGCGGCAAGATGGTCAGCCCGCATACCCATTTGCAGTCCGATGATGTGTTGCGTTCGTTGGGGTTGATCGGCGCCTGATCGTCACAGTCGGGCGATGGCCGTCATGCGAGCTACCTGACATGCACAAAAAAAGGCGCCCGAAGGCGCCTTGAAGAAAACACCCGAACCAAGGGCAAGCCAGGTGTACCGTGCTGGCGGGTGGAGCGGTGGTAAGGCGCAACGCCGGCACGGCCTCGACCGCAATCGAGCAGGGTCATTCTACTGCCCTGCAAGTGCCGGGACAGGTGCACGCTGGCCATTGTCCCGGGGTCGCGCGGCCAATCCTTCATTCGTCCAACAATGCCCGCAGCGCCTCATCGACCTGCGCCAGCCACTGGGCATCCATTGCAAACAGCCCCAGATGACCATAAGGACAGCTCAGGGCCTGGTAATGGGCGCCTTTGATCAAGCGCGCATCGGCCTCGCAGGCCGCAGGCGGGAAATACAGGTCCTGCTGGATCGGCAGCACCAGGGTCCTGGCCGTGATCCGCGCCAGGGCCGCCGGCAGGTCGCCGTTGCACAGGTGTCCGGCATCGGCCGTGCGCCATTTCTCCAGTTGCGTGATCAGCGCATTGGGGTCCATGGGGGCAAAGTACGGGGTCATGAAACCCTCGACGAAGGCGGCCACGCTGTTGAAGCCCAGTGCCCGGTAATGCTGCTGCTCGAAGAACGCCGGGCTCAGGCCGTGCAGGGTCATCAGGCGGGCGTGTTGCACAAGGCCGGCACTCAGGTCCGAGGCGCTCCTATAGTCCCCGGCGCAGAATGCCGGATCACTGCGCAAGCTGTGCAGGATCGCCTCGGCGATGAGCTGGTTGACCTCGCTGGTACGCGCCGTACCGGCAATGGCGGCCAGCCGACGGACCCTGGCGGGAAAACGCACCGCCCACTCATAGGCTTGCTGCGCCCCCATGGAGCCGCCCATGACCAGGGCCAGTTGGTTCACACCAAACACCTCGGTGACCAGCCGCTCTTGCGCGCTGACATCATCGGCTACCGCAATCGCCGGAAAGCGTCCGCGGGCCTGAGGTTCGGCGGTGTTATGGGGGGAGCTGGAGAGGCCGCTGCCCAACTGGTTGACGATGATGATGAAATATTTTTCCGGGTCGATCGGGCGGCCGCTGCCGACGAACACATCATGAATGATCCGGCTGGTGCCCGAATACCAGGTCGGGATCAGAATGGCGTTGTCTTTCGCGGCATTGAGCTGACCGTAGGTGGCCACGGCCAGTTCACAGTCGCGCAGGGTCTGTCCCGAGATCAGAAGCAGGTCACCGAGCGCATAATGCTCGTAGGGGCCGTGATTCTGCGGGTTGTAATAGGCATGCACCGGCATGGAAGAGCCCTCTGGGCACAAAGGTGGCAGTCACGCCGGCGCCTGGGCCGGCGTTCGGGTCAGAGGATGCGAAAATCCGCGTAGCCTTGGGCGGCCACCGCGTCACAGTGTTCGCGGTAGACGTTGACGCCACCGGCATAGGCCAAGAGGCGCTTGGGCTTGCCGTCGACGTTGGCGCCGGTGTACCAGGAGCGGGTCTTGGCCAGCAGCGAGGTGGCGGCCATCTCGTCGTGGTGGGCGACCCAGCGGTCCTGCTGCTCCTGAGTCGGCTCGACAGTGACGCGGTGGTTTTTCTCCAGGAACAGGATGCAGTCGGTGATCCATTCCACCTGATGCTGCAGACAGGTTGGCGCATTGCATAGCGCTGCGCCGGGAGAGAGCGGGGCAGCGGTGAGGAACAAGTTGGGGAATTTATGCACCATCATGCCCAGTGTGGTGCGCAGGTCCCTGGACCACTCGTCACGCAGCAATTGCCGGTCTCTGCCGCGGATATCGATCTGGGTCAGGGCCCCGGTGGAGGCGTCGAAACCGGTGGCGAGGATCAGCACATCCAGTTCATGCACCTGGCCGTCGGCGGTCTGCACGCCCTGGGCGACAATGCGTTCGATGGGCGCGGCCTTGATGTCGACGATCTGCACGTTGGGCCGCAGGAAGGTCTCCAGGTAGCCCGTGTCCAATGGCACGCGGCGCGTGCCGAAGCCGTAGCCGGTAGGTACCAGCTGCTGGATCAATGCGGGGTCCTTGATGCGCTCGCTCATCTTCTCCCGGACGAAGGCGGAGACCTCGTCGTTCACCGCCTGATCGTTGAATATCTCGCCGTAGGACCCCGCCCAGAGCGCCAGTGAACCGTCATCCCAGAGCGTTTCGAGGACTTCGCGGCGTGCCTGCGGGCTGGCGTCGTGGTAGCTGCCGTACCTGAAGTCGAAGTCAAAGCCGACGAAACTGTTGCGCACCGCTGTCTTGATGTCCTGAAACCTGGCCTTGAAGTCGGCGCGCTGCGCGTTGCTGTACACCCGGTTGCGCATCGGGATGGTGTAGGGCGCCGTGCGCTGGAACACCGTCAGCGATTGCACCTGCGGGGCAATGGTCTGGATGACCTGAATGCCGGTGGCACCGGTGCCGACCACGCCGACCCGCTTGCCAGTGAAGTCCACCGGTTGTCGGGGCCAGCGGGCTGTGTGGTAAACCTCGCCGGCAAAGTTGTCTTCCCCTTCGAACAGGTTCTTCAGCGGCGTGGACAGGGTGCCGGCGCAGGAGATCAGGTACTTGGCGTCAAGGCGGCTACCGGTGTCGGTCTGGATCTGCCAGCGCTGGCAAGTCTCGTCGAAGTCGCAGGACAGCACCCGGGTGGAAAAGCGGATGTCCTTGCGCAGTTCAAAGCGGTCGGCGACGAAGTTCAGGTAGCGCTCGGTCTCGGGTTGAGCGGGGAAACGTTCGCTCCAGTCCCAGGCATCGTTCAAGGCTTCGCTAAACCAGTACTGGTAGACATGGCTGGGCGAATCGACTCTGGCGCCGGGGTAGCGGTTCCAATACCAGGTTCCGCCGACACTGCTGCCGGCATCGATGGCGATGACCTTGAGCCCGGCTCCGCGCAGACGGTAGAGCTGGTAAAGGCCGCCGATGCCGGCGCCGATGATGACTGCGTCATAGCGCTGGGGTGCGGACACGCCGGGCGTGCCAGCGGGGGTTTCTGGGTTGTTCATACGTCCTCCAGGTATTGTTTTTATAGTCGGCGAATCGTTGTTCATGGCCGGGGCCGGCGAGGCAAATGGCGGGCCGACGGGTACTACGCTATCGAGCCGCTGCGGGCATAAACAGGTGCGCCACGGCCAACACCCTGGTGTTTAGATGCTCGATGAATCAGCCGCAGCTTTGGCAACGAGTACGGGGTCGCGCCCAGCCTCCAGCGCAACGCCGAGGCCGGTTGACGGCAGGCAGTCTCACAGTAAATTAGATGAATGACCGTTCATTAATATAAGCTGTGCACTGACCGTCATTCACCGCACTGGAGCAACCCTCATGGCCCACCTGTCGTCCTCAAGTAGCGATCCCGGCAACCTCCCCGACGCCGGCGGCGTGCCCGATGTCGCCCGCATGCGCCCGCTGGCCCTGACCATGGCCTGGTGGGCCATTTGCAGTGGCATGTTCTATATCGTCATCGGCGCCACCCTGGCTTTGACCTACGGCGCACGCAATGCGCTGATCGGCATGGCGCTGTCGGTGGTGTCCTACGCTCTGGTCAACGGCATCGTCAGCCGGTACGCGATCAGGACCGGCCTGTCGGTGGCGACCTTTTCCCGCCTGTTGTTCGGCAGCGCTGGCGCGGCGCTGGCCACCTTGATTCTGTTCGTCACGGCGATCTACTACGCGATGTTCGAAGGATCGGTGATCGCAGCGGCCCTGGGTGATCTCTACCCGCAGATTTCCTTCGGCTGGGCGGCATTGATCGTGGTGCTGTACAGCGTGCCGCTGGTGTTCGGTGGCGTGCAGAAGTGGCTGGACAAGTTCAACGGGGTGCTTCTGCCGTTCTACCTGGTGGGGCTGCTGGTGGCGGTGCTGCTGACCACCCGTGAGTACGGGTTCAACAGCGCCTGGCTGGATTTCGGTCCCAAGGGCGCGGTGCCGGCCTACGGTTGGTGGTCGTGCTTTGTGTTCTACATGGGCATCTGGGGCCTGATGATGTCGACCTTCGACTTCGCCTGTTACGGGCGCAAGGCCGATGCAGGCTTCCACGGGCATTTCACCTTTGGTGCGCCGTTCTATCTGGTGACCTTCCTGCTCAACGGCGCGGCCGGCATCTACATCGTCAGCACCACCGCCGACCTGGGCTCCTTGACCGAGATGTCGGTGGTCAAGGCGCTGCTCAAACTGATGGGGGTGTGGGGGCTGTTGTTCGTCTGGGTCACCCAGACGCGGATCAACACCGCCAACTATTACCTGGCCATGGTCAACATGCAGGCGTTCAGTCGCCAGGCCCTTAAATTCAACGCGCCGCGGTACGTCTTTGCCATTCTGGTGGGCGTGGCGGTGTATGCCTTGATGATGGCAGACGTTACTTCGAAGATTCTTCAGGCGCTGGCCTGGCAGGGTGTATTCATTGTGGCGTGGGTGGGCGTGGCGGTGGCGCACATTACCTCGGCCCAGGGGCGGGTGGCGACACAAGTGTCGGTGCAGGCTCTGAGTATTCCAGCCTGGGATCGTCCGGGCCTGGCAGCCTGGGTGGTGGGAGCGGCGGCGGGGGTGGTCTGTCTCTATGTTCCCAGCCTGACCGCGTTTTCGGCTCCGGTGAGTTTTGCCGTGGCCTTCGTGGCGTATCGGCTGGTGGGGGTAGGGCGACACATGCCGGTCAGCGCGACCGCGTAACCTGATGAGTGCGCCTCATACCCTTGTAGGAGCGCGAAGCCCGCGATCAATGTCACACCGGTCATTCGGGTGATGCTGATCGCGGGCTCCTGCGGGGGATGACACCCAAGCCTCAATCCAGCAGCTTTTGCACATCCGCGAACACGTCGGCCGGGATCCGTACACCGTCGCGCATGCTGCGCTCACGGGCCTCGAAACGCCGTTGGGACGGCAGCCGGGCCCCTTGATTTGTGATCGCCTCGAACATCGCCTCGGCGCTCTGTTGGCCCGTTTCCAGTGCGTCACCAAGAAACGCCTTGGGGTCAAAGGCAATGATCAGTTCGCCGTGGCACGGCGTCGCTCCAGCGCCGCCATCGAATGCCTGGGATTGTGCGCTGGTCAGGTCGCCGATCAGTGAACCCGCCAGCAGTTCGATCATGGCCGACAGGGCCGAGCCCTTGTAGCCACCGAAGGTCTGCATGGCACCCTTGAGGGCTGCCTGGGCATTTTCGGTGGGCGTTCCGTGCTCATCAATGGCCCAATGCGCCGGAATCGGCTTGCCCTGTCGCGCGTGCAATTCGATATCGCCACGGGCAATGGCGCTGGTGGCGAAATCGAACACAAAGGGATTGCCGGTTGGCCGGGGCCAGGCAAATGCCAGCGGGTTGGTGCCGAACACCGGCTTGTGGCCGCCCGCGGGCGCGACCCAGCTGTGGCTGGGCGTCATGGCCAACCCTACCAGTCCTTCGGCGGCGATGGCCTCGACTTCCGGCCACAGCGCCGAAAAATGAAAGCAGTTGTGGATAACCATCGCCGCCAGGCCATTGGCCCGGGCTTTCTCCAGCAGTCTCGGCAGACCGCTTTCGAAACCTAGCAATGAATAGCCGTAATGGGCATCCACGCTGACGATGCCCGAAGCCAGCTCTCCTACCGTGGGCAGGACCGTCGGGTTGACCTTGCCACTTCGCAAGGTGCGCACGCAGACCAACAGCCGGTAGACGCCATGGGACTGGCATTCATCGCGCTGGCCTTGAGTGATGACCCTGGCGATGGCTTCGGCGTGAGGCAGGGCCATGCCGTGATGGGTCAGTACCTCGCAGGCGAGTTCATGCACCTGCGCCAGGGAAAGGGTGACATAAGCGTCGGTCATGCTGGGCTCCTTGTGGCGAGGTCAGCGGGCGAGGGTCCCGTCGATCCGTTGCGGGACCGCCCAGGGGTTATGGTCGGCGAGGGCGGGTGGCAGCAGCTCGGGTAGGAAGTTCTGGTACGCCACCGGGCGCAGGAACCGCTCAATGGCTAGGCTACCGACCGAGGTGGTGCGCGTGTCGGAGGTGGCGGGGAAGGGCCCGCCATGGAGCATGGCATGGCCCACCTCCACGCCGGTGCCGAAACCGTCGAGCAAGAGGCGCCCGGCTTTTTTTTCCAGCGTCGGCAACAGCGCTCCCAGTGTGAAGCGGTCCTGGGCCGCAGCGTGCACCGCGATCGTGAGTTGGCCTTCGAGGGTTTCGAGCACCTTGAGCAGGGCCGTTTCGTCCGGGCAGCGAACGATCAGCGAGGCAGCGCCGAAGACTTCTTCGCGCAGGACCGGCTGGCCCAGAAAATCCGCTGCCGAGGTCGCGAACAAGGCGGCCTGGGCTTGCAGCGGCTCGCCGGCCTGGCCCGTGCCCAGGGTCTCTACTGTCGATTGTGCCTTCAACCTGGCGATGCCGGAACGATAGCTCTGGTTGATCCCGGGGGTCAGCATCGTGGCGGCGGGGACGTCGGCCAGTGCTTGCGCTGCGGCGCGCTCGAACTCACGTAGCGGCGCACCGTCCACGGCCAATACCAGGCCCGGGTTGGTACAGAACTGCCCGGCGCCCAGGGTCAGGGCGGCGACAAAATCCGCAGCAATGGCTTCAGCCCGCGTGCTCAGCGCATGGGGCAGCAGCACCACCGGGTTGATCGAGCTCATTTCGGCATACACCGGGATGGGCTCTTCCCGAGCAGCAGCGATGTTCATCAAGGCCACGCCACCGCTACGCGAACCGGTGAAGCCCACGGCTTTGATCCGCCGGTCAGCTACCAAGGTCTGGCCCACGGTGCGCCCCGAGTCGAACAACAGGGAAAACACCCCTTCGGGGAGCTTGCAGTCACGCACCCCCTGGGCAATGGCCTGCCCCACCAGTTCTGAAGTGCCGGGATGGGCCGAATGCGCCTTGACGATCACCGGGCAGCCGGCGGCCAGGGCCGAGGCGGTATCGCCACCGGCCACGGAAAATGCCAAGGGGAAATTGGACGCGCCGAACACCGCCACCGGACCGATTGCGATCCGCTGCAAGCGCAGGTCGACGCGAGGCAGTGGGGTCCGCTCAGGTTGCGCAGGATCAATACGCGCATCGAGAAAAGTGCCGTCGCGCAGCACGGCGGCGAACAATCGTAATTGACCGACCGTGCGCCCGCGCTCGCCCTCCAGGCGGCTACGGGGCAGTCCGGTTTCGCGCATGCAGCGCTCGATAAGCGGGTCACCCAATGCCAGGATGTTGAGGGCGATGGTCTCAAGAAAGTGCGCCCGGTCTTGCGGGCGGGTCACACGGTACAAGTCAAAAGCGCTGTCGGCCAGCGCGCAGGCGACGTCAAGATCGCCCAGCGTCGCGCCGCCGAAGGCCGGTGGCAGCGCTGCACCCGTGGCGGCGTCGAGAGCCAGAATCTCGCCATTTTTTCCAGGGACTTGCGACTGGCCAATCTGAAGCTGACCGGTAATAGACATGCGCAACCTCGTGCAGGAAAGGTAAAGCCCCCGGCAGGCCAGGCGATCGGCGTGGCACTGGCGAGGGCTTCGAGGGGGGGCGGGTTATTGACGGGCCGCGAGTGCGTCGATGGCTTTGCGTACGGTGCTGATCACGTATTCACGCTCTTCGCCCACCAGGGCCAGGCGCGGTGCGCGAGTCCATTCAGGTGCGCCGTACACCAGGTTTTCCGCCAGCTTGATGTACTGGACGAGCTTGACGTGCACGTCCAGGTGAAAGGACGGCGTGAGGATCTGGTACAGCTCACGGGCCTGGGCGTATTGCTCGTCGCCGGTCAGGTTGAAGAGCTCGACGCATTGGGCCGGCCAGACGTTGGTCATGCCCGACACCCAGCCGGTCACACCCAGGGCTCGGCTTTCGACGATCAGGTCATCGACGCCACAGAACACGCTGAAGCGATCGCCGAAGGCAATGTACAGATCGGTCACGCGGCGCACATCGCCGGTTTCTTCCTTGATGCAGACGATCTGCGGCGTATCGACCAGCTCCTTGAGAATCGCCGGGGTGCAATCCACGCCGTAAGCGATCGGGTTGTTGTAGATCATGATCGGCAGGTCGCTGGCGCTGGCGATGCCTTTGTACCACTCGACGGTTTCGCGATCGTCGGTCTTGTAGCCCAGGCTCGGGAACACCATCAGGCCCTGTGCGCCGAAGCTCTGATAAAGCGCGGCGTGTTTCTTGGCGCTTTCCAGGGTGATTTCGGCCAGGCCCGACAGCACGGGTACACGGCCGGCCGCGACTTCCACTGCGGCACGGATCACGGCTTCGCGCTCCTGCAGGGACAGCGAGGCGTTCTCGCCTAGCATGGGCAGGACGATGACGCCCGAAACGCCGTTGGTGATCAAGCGGTCGATGCTGGCCTGCGTAGCCTTGAGATCGACTTTACCGTCCAGGGTCAGTTTGGTGGTGACTGCAGGGAAAACGCCTTTCCAGATTGCCATGTTGGGTGCCTCGGAGGGGGGTTGATCGGTTAGTGTCTACTGTATCCAATCTACAATTGAACATTGAAGCTGTCTAGTCCTGGATTCAGAAAAAATCTGCATCCTAGGCACGAAAACGGGGCGGGAAACTAAGGAATGACCTTTTATGGATCATGGATCTCAGATTCATGATCCTTGTACGCGAAAATAAAGGGTCGGTTATTACGCAGGACTCAGCTGCGCAACCGTCTGGCTGCGGGACACCGCGAGGATCGACAGCAGGGCGCAGATCACGATGTACACCGCAATCGAACTCCACAGGCCGCCAGATTCGCGCAGCAACCAGGTCGCGATCAGCGGCGCCGTGCCGCCGGCCACGGCCGCTCCGATCTGCGAGCCCAGGGTGACGCCGGTGTAGCGCACCTCGGTGCTGAACAGATGAGCCATGATCGAGCCGATGGTGGCCACGATCGGCGCCCAGATCAGTCCGACCGCGATCACCGTGGCGGCGATGATGCCCCAGGTGGTGCCGGTGTCGAGCAGCATGAAATAAGGCGCCGCGAACAACGCCATCAACAGGCTGCCCGTCAGGTACACGCGCTTTGCACCAACGCGATCGGCGAGCAGACCCATGAGCGGAATGGCCGCGCAGGTCACGACGGCGGCGAGGGTGATCGAGTTCAGCACGGTGATGCGGCTGAACGACAAGGTCCCGGTGGCATAGCTGACGATGAAGGTGGTGAAGACGTAGAAGGGGGCTGTCTCGACGACCTTGGCGCCGGTGGCCACCAGCACCGCCCGCCAGTGGTGCTTGAGGGTTTCGACGATGGGCGCTTTCTCCACCCGGCCCTGGCGTTTGGCGTTGGCAAACTCGGGGGTCTCATCGATGCCCCGGCGGATCCACAAGCCGATGAACACCAGCGCTGCGCTGGCCAGGAACGGCACGCGCCAACCCCAGGCGAGGAATGCGTCATCGGGCAGGGTACCCATCACCGTCATTGCCAGGGTGGCCAGCAACATGCCCAGCGGCACGCCCATCTGCGGCACGCAGGCGTACAGGGCCTTGCGGTGGGCGGGGGCATATTCATAGGCCAGCAGCAGCGCGCCACCCCACTCGCCGGAAATGCCCAGCCCCTGAATCACCCGCAGCAGTACCAGCAGGATCGGGGCCCACACGCCAATCATGGCGTAGGTGGGCAGGCAGCCAATCAGCACGGTCGCACCGCCCATCAGGGACAACGTCAGTACCAGGGTTTTCTTGCGGCCGATGCGGTCGCCGATATGGGACAGCAGCACGCCGCCGAATGGCCGCACGAAAAAGGTCAGGGAGAAGGACAGGTAGGACAGCAGCAGGCCCACGACCGGATCGAAGGTAGGGAAGAACAGCTTGCTGAAGACCAGCGCGGCCACGGTGCCATACAGGAAATAGTCGAACCACTCGATGGCGCTGCCGGTCAGGCTGGCGATCAGTACGCGCCGGTGCATGGCGTCTTGCCTGGGATGGATGGGAGTCATGTTGAGCTTCACCTCTGCAAAGGGTCTGTGATGGACAGTCGATATGATATGATCGAATGTATACTGTATCCAATAGCATGATTGATGCCAGCTTCATCCTGGTACAACGTCCACCTTCTTGAAGTACTGCCCATGCCAAAGAGCCTGTCGTTGTCAGCGAACCACCGAATCAAACGCACGAGCCTGCCCATCGCGCTGGCGCGATCTCTGCGCGAACGCATCCTCAACGGCGAGTTCAAGGAAGGCGATGCCCTGGTCCAGGAGGCGATCGCCGCCGAGTACGATGTCAGCCGGATGCCGGTGCGCGAAGCGTTCCGTGAGCTTGAGGCCTGTGGGCTGATCAATTTGAAAGTGCACAAGGGGGCGGTGGTGACCACACTGCCTCTGGAGCAAATCGGCGAGCTGTTCGACTTGCGTGCGCTGCTGGAGTGCGAGTTGCTCAAAGTGGCCGTGCCATTGATGACCGAGGCGCACCTGCACGCCTCAAGGGTCCTGCTGGTCGAGCTGGACCAGGCCTACCACCAGCGGGACGTGGGCCGCTGGGGCGGGTTGAACTGGGCGTTTCACAAGAGTCTGTACCTGCCCGCCGCCCGCCCGCAGACGATGGCAGTGGTGCAGGGCATCAACATTCAGACCGACCGCTACATTCGTCTGCAGCTGTTGCTGACCCATGACCTGGAAGACGCCGAGAAGGAGCACCACGAGATGCTCCAATTGTGCGAGGCCGGTGAGGTCGCCAAGGTCGTGGACATCATGCGCAGCCACATCCTGCACGCCCGCCGGCAGCTGTTGCTGGCCCTCAGTGAGCATCGCGGTTAACCGCTCGATCAATCGCCAAGTCGGCCGTAGGAGCGCGCGAAGCCCGCGATCATCGGCCCGCCTTATCGGTGGCGTCAGAAACGCGGGCTGCTCCATCGGTCAGTGCAGCACGCGCTGCAGGAACTGCCGCGTGCGTTCTTCCCTGGGGGCATTGATGACCTGGCGGGCATCGCCGACCTCGCAGATCACCCCACTGTCGAAAAACGCCACGCGGTCCCCTGACTCTCGGGCAAAGGCAATGTCGTGGGTCACCATGATCATGGTCATGCCCGCGGTTTTCAGCTTGCGCATGGTGTCCAGCACCTCGCCCACCAATTCCGGGTCCAGGGCCGACGTCACCTCGTCGAACAGCATATAGTCGGGCTGCATGGCCAATGCCCGGGCAATCGCCAGGCGTTGCTGCTGGCCCCCGGACAAGCTGGCCGGGCGCATCTCGGCGCGGTTGCCCAGGCCGACGTACTCCAGGTGCTCGCGGGCCAGCTCCAGGGCCTGGGTCTTGGCAATTTTCTTTACCAGGCGCGGCGCCAGCGCCACGTTTTCCAACGCTGTCAGGTGGGGGAAGGCGTTGTACTGCTGGAACACGATGCCCAGCTTCTGCCGCAGTTTGTTCAAGTCGGTGCCGTGCGCGTGCACATCAGTGCCGTCGACGATTATCTGGCCACTCTGGATCGGCTCCAGGCCGTTGATGCACTGCAGCAGGGTGGACTTGCCCGAGCCGCTGCCGCCAATCAGGCACAGGACTTCGCCTTTCTGGATGGTCAGGTCAATACCCTTGATCACTTCCAGGGGGCCGTAGCTTTTACGGACGTTCTTGATCTCAATCATGTTGCAATACCTTCTCGAGGCGCCGGCTGTAGCGGGAAATGGGGTAGCAGATCACGAAGTAGAACAGCCCGGTGCCAGCCAGCACCAAGAGGGCTTCGTTGGAGCGGTTGATCAGGATCTGAGAGGCGCGCAGCAGCTCGACGTAACCGACCACGCTGACCAGCGCGGTGTCCTTGGTCAGGCCGATGACGGTGCCTATCCAGCCCGGGAACACTGCGCGAAACGCCAGCGGGCCGGAGATGTGAAACAGCTCCTGCCAATAGCCAAGCCCCAGCGAGCGACTGGCTTTTTTCAGCTGTGGGCGCACCGATTGCAGCCCGGAGCGCACCAGCTCCGAGGTCAGCATGCCCATGTACAGGCTGAGCACGATCACCCCCACCAGCAGCGGGCTGATGGCAAAGCCGGCCAAGGCAAAGAAGCTGTTGACCAGGATGAACTGGATGATCAATGGGATGCTGCGTGCGACGTTGACCAAGGGGGCGAGGCCCACCCGTGCCAGCACAGAACTTTCGCGCAGCCAGCCGACCAGAATGCCGAGTACGGTGCCGAACGCCACGGCCAGCACGGTCAACAGCAAGGTGTGCCAGATACCCAGCAGGACAAAGGGCACGTCGCTCCATTGCAAGCCTGAATAAGGAAGTTGAAAGTGCATGGAGGTCACCCTTTGAAGACGCGCCAGAAGGTCAGTCGAGCGCCGCCCTCGATGAGTTTCGACATGACGAAGTACATCACGGCGGCGACGATGAAGAATTCGAACGTACGGAACGATTCGGACTGCGCCGCCTGGGTCGCGCCGGTCAGCTCGCGCAGGCCGATGATCATCCCCAGCGAGCTGTTGAGCAGGGCCCAGTTGAGCTGGTTGACGTAGGGGAAGTAGACGATCCGGAACAGTTGCGGGAACACCACGTGGGTGTAGGCGCCGAACGATGAAATGCCCAGCGAGCGGGCCGCGGTCAGCTGTTGCTTGGGAATGATCTGCAGGCCGCCCCGGAAGATCTCTGCCAGGTAGCCGGCGTTGTTGAACGACAGGGCCAGCAACATCGCCACGTAGCTGGAAAAGTGCAGGCCCAGGGCGCCCAGCCCGAAGTAAATCATGTAGATCTGGAACAAGGCCGGGGTGTTGCGCGCCACCTCAACCCAGCCCGTCGCGAGGCGATAACCCAGGCCTTTCTCCTGGCGGCGCAACAAGGTCAGGCCCAACGCAAGCAGCGTGCCGATGACCATCGACAGCACCGTCAATGCCAGCGTGGCCTTGGCGCCTTCCAGCAAATCCGGGAGCTTGTCCCAGACGATCGACCAATAAAACGTATATCCGAACATGACGCAGGTCTCCCAGGTGCGGTCGTTCGGGTCGTCGTGGCGACGGCCCGAACCGGCGTGATCAGTAATCGACGCCCGACACCGCCAGCGAGGGGGCCTCGCCGTTGCCGAAGTACTGGCTGTACAGCTCCTTGTAGCGACCGTCCTTGACCTGGGTCCAGACGAAGGTCCGCACCCAGCTCAGCAGTTCGGGGTCGGTCTTGCGCACGGCAATCCCGCACAGGTCCGGTGGGGTGGGCGCCACGCCCTTGACCACCAGAGTCGGGAATTGCCCGCTCTGCACCAGGGCCGCCGCCGAGGCATTACCGAGAATGACGCCGTCGATCTTGCCCTGGGACAGCGCCAGGTAGCTTTCGGCCTCGCTGCCAAAACCGGTGTAGCTGCCGGTCGTATCATTCCAGCCTTTGCGCAGCGCCTGCAGTTCCTGCTCGGTGGTGGTGCCAGTGACGCCACCGATGTTACGGCCCTTGAGGTCCTGGAAACTGTCGATCTTCGCGTCTTTGCGGGTCAGCACGACGTTGGTGTAGTTCACGTAGGGCTGCGAGAAATTCACCGTCATGGCTCGTTGCGGCGAGATGGACGCCGAGGCGATCAGCACGTCGATACGGTTGGAGACCAGCGCCGGGATGCGTTCGGAGGAGGGCGTTTCGACAATTTCTGCCTTCACCCCCAGCGCCTTGGCCATGTCCTTGCAGTACTGGACGTCGTAGCCGTCGGCTTCGTTGTTCTGGTTGCGAAAGCCTGCTGGCGGGTAGTCCAGTTGCACGCCGCAGCGCAGGGTCTTGGACGAAATGACCTTGTCCAGCGTCGACTCGGCGTAGGCGCTGGTGAAGGGGGCAGCTAACGCCATGGCGATCAGGAGTGACGCGCTGGTGAACCGTGCAATGCTCATGGAAGAACCCTGTGTGTGTTGGCTGAGGAAAGCGTTGTCCGAGTGACATTCAATTGTTACTGTATCCAATCTACAATCGTCGGATGGCCGAAATCTAGCAAGGTTTTCCATTGAGAAGAAGGCCTCATACGGATTTTTAATGCCTGGATGAAGGGTAGATATAGCCAAATACTTTTAAAAGATTTTTAGAATCAGCCAGTTGCGAATTTTAAAAAATAATTTTGTTGTCGGGTTCGCCAAATTTGAGGGCCGAGACTGTTCGAAGATCAATTGACAAATCCGTTACCTGTATCCAATCTACAACCATTCACTTGTATGTCGAGTCGGCGGCCCGCGCGCTTGCGGCGGGTCTGGCCAATCAGAAGGGTCACTTCATGAAGCACGTTGTTGTCGTCGGAGCCGGTATCGTGGGCCTCTCTGTTGCGCACTTCCTCCTCAAGGAGGGGGCCAGGGTCACCCTGGTCGATCGTGACCCCGAGGGTGACAAGACCTCCTTCGGCAACGCGGGCGGTATTGCCGTCACGGAAGTGATCCCGGCCTCCGTGCCTGGCCTGCTGTTGAAGGTGCCGGGCTGGCTGCTCGACCCACTCGGTCCGCTGGCATTGCGCCCGGCCTATGCGCCTCGCCTGATCCCCTGGTTCTGGCGTTTTTCCCAGGCCGGACGCCCCGCCGAGGTGGCCCGTATCGCCACGGCACTGGCTTCGATCAACCGTCGCGTCTACGAAGACCTGCTGCCCCTGCTGGCTGAAAACGGTCTGAGCGCGGAGTTGCACCAGCAAGGCGCGCTGACCGTCTACGAGAGCGAAGCGGCCTACGCCAAAGACGCCAGCCAGTGGCAGCTCAAGCGCGCCCACGGTGTCGAGGTCGTGCCGCTGAGCGGCGCGGAGGTGCGCGACATGGAACCGGCGCTGGCGGCGACTATCAGCCGTGGCGTGTTCACCCCGCAGTGGTCGCACATCAATGATCCCAAGGTGCTGGTGGACAAGCTGCGCCAGGCGTTGCAGGCACGCGGGTTGAACATCGTGACCGGCCAGGTGCACGACGTACTGCCCACGGTCGGTGCTACGGCGGTATCGGTGCAGTTGGAGGGCGCCCGTTCGTTGAGCGCCGACCAGGCCGTGATTGCCTGCGGCGCCTGGTCAGCCATTCTGGCCGCGCGTGTCGGCGACAAGGTCTTGCTGGAAAGCGAGCGGGGCTACAACACCACGTTGGCCCAACCCGGCGTCAAGCTCACCCGGGAAGTGATCTTCGCCGAGCGCCATTTTGTCGCGACGCCGCTCAGCTGTGGCCTGCGCATCGGCGGCGCGGCCGAGTTCGGTGGCCTCGAAGCCAAGGCCAACTTCAAGCGTTCCGAAGCCCTGGCCCGGCTGGCCGCCCGCTACCTGCCGAAGCTGCACACCGAGGGCGGCCGATTCTGGGCGGGTCACCGACCGGCAACGCCCGACAGCTTGCCGGTCATCGGCCCCTCAGCCCGCAACCCCAATGTGATCTATGCCTTTGGTCATGGCCATCTCGGCCTGACCCAAGGCGCCACCACTGGCCGCCTGGTCAATGACCTGGTGCACGGCAAACCTTTGCCGATCGACATCGCCCCCTTTGCGATCACTCGTTTCAACTAAACCGTCAGAAGAGCCTTTGCCATGTCTCGTCATACCTTTTTCTGCGTCGATGCCCACACCTGTGGCAATCCGGTCCGGGTCGTCGCCGGCGGTGGCCCGTTGCTGCCCAATGTGTCCATGGCCGAGAAGCGTGAAATCTTCCAGCGCGACCATGACTGGGTACGCCAGGCGCTGATGTTCGAACCCCGCGGTCATGACGTGATGTCCGGCAGCATTCTTTATCCGTCGTCCCGGGATGACTGCGATATCGGCGTGCTGTTCATCGAGGTCAGTGGCTGCCTGCCGATGTGCGGCCATGGCACCATCGGTACCGTCACCGCGGCGCTGGAAGCCGGCCTGGTGGTGCCCCGCGAGGAGGGCAGGCTGGCCATCGAAGCGCCGGCCGGGCGCGTGGCGATCGAATACGTTAAGAATGGTCAGTTCGTCGAACAGGTGCGCCTGTTCAACGTCGCCAGCTACCTGCATGCCGCCGACGTGATGATTGAAGTACCGGGCCTGGGCAGACTGAAGATCGACCTGTCCTACGGGGGCAATTACTACGTGATCATCGAACCCCAGGAGGGCTGGGCCGGGCTGGATTCAATGTCGGTGCGTGACATCGTGCGCCTGAGCCCGCTGGTGCGTCAGGCCGCCCAGGAAGCACTGGCCCCGGTGCATCCACTGGACAGTCGCATCGGCGGGGTCAGCCATGTGATGTGGTGCGACGCCCCACGCAATGCCCGGGCCCATGCCCGCAACGCGGTGTTCTATGGCGAGAAGGCCATTGATCGCTCACCCTGTGGCACCGGTTCGTCAGCGCGCATGGCGCAGTTGGTGGCGAAGAAGCGGCTGCGGGTGGGTGATGAGTTCGTCCATGAGAGCATCATCGGCACCTTGTTCGACTGCCGGGTGGAATCGGCGACGCAGGTGGGCGAGTTCGCCGCGATCATGCCCAGCGTCGCCGGCTGGGCACAGGTCACCGGTCACAACACGATCTTTGTCGATGACCGCGATCCACTGGCCCATGGCTTTCAACTGAGCTGAGGCTCGAACTCAGGCCGCCGGGTCCTTGGCTCGGCGTTTGCCCAGCACGGCGAGGAGGTTGGCACCGGCCTCGTCAATGTGCTTGCGCAGGTACTCCACGGCGGTCTTCACGTCACCTTTCTCGCACAGGCGCAGCAGCTCCCGGTGCTCGACCTCGGCTTCCTTCTTGCCATCGGTGAGCAGCAGCTGCAGGCGAATGTAGCGGTCGGTCTGGACGTTGATGCCCTGGACGATGGACAGCGTCTGCACGCGCTCGGCGGCGGTATACAGGCTCTGGTGGAACTCCCAGTTGAGCTTGCCCCAGTTGGACACGTCGTTTTCCAGATACGCGGCCTCGAGCCGCGGCAGCAGCTCCTTGGTGATGGCCAGGTGTTCTGCGGTCATCTTCGGCAGCGCGTGTTCCAGCAACTCACCTTCGAGCAGCGCCCGCAGATCGAACAGCTCCTTGATCTGCTCCACCGGAATGGAGGTGACCACCGAGCCCTTGTGGATCTTCGACGAGATCAGGCCGGCGGCTTCCAGCTCCTTGAAGGCTTCGCGCACGGGCATGCGGCTGACATCGTATTCGGCGGCGATGGCTTCCTGGATCAGCGCTTCGCCTTCCTTGAATTCACCATTGAGGATTCGTTCGCGCAGCGACTCGGCCAAGGCCTCGGGCAGACTCTGGCGTTTGATGCGGTGATTGGCGGAGAGTTCTTTTTTGGGCATGTTCACGGCTGCTTGGCGATGGGCGGATCCAGTATTCCAGATCCCGATGGCGCGATGATACATGAGAAGAAAACCAAGTGGACACCGTAGGAGCGCGCGAAGCCCGCGATTAGCATCCCACCGATTATCCGGGTGGTGCTGATAGCGGGCTTCGCGCGCTCCTACGCGTGGCTTGGGCTGTTACTGCGCCGTAAACCCACCGTCCACCAGCAACGATGTCCCGGTGACCAGGCTCGATTCGTCACAGGCAAAGAACACCACGGTCGAGGCGATCTGTTCAGGCTGGCCGGTGCCCAGCGGCTGGACGGTCTCGAGCATCTGCTCGACCTTGTCGCGGCCACCGATGTTCTCGATGTACTCGGTGTTCATCGGGGTGTCGACCCAGCCCGGGCACACCACGTTGACGCGGATCTTGTCCTTGGCGTGTTCCAGCGCCGCAGTCTTGGTCAGCATCAGCACGCCGCCCTTTGAGGCGCAGTAGGCCACGTGCAGCGGCTCGCCGATGAAGCTGTTGATCGAGCCGATGTTGATGATCGAGCCGCCACCCACGCGCTTCATGGCCGGGATCGCGTACTTGCACCCCAGGAAGGTGCCCTTGAGGTTGACGTTGATGGTGCGGTCCCAGTCTTCCTCGGTGGTGTCCACCAGCATGGCGTCGGTGACGATGCCGGCGTTGTTGCACAGCACATCGAGGCGGCCGAAGCGCTCCTCGGCGAAGGCCACCACGCCTTCCACATCCTTGGCGCTGGCCGAGTCGGCCAGGCGGTACTCGATCGAACCCTCGGGCGCTAGCGCCTGGGTCTGCTTCAAGCCTTCCAGATTGCGGTCAGTGGTGATCACCACCTTGGCCCCTTCGTTGGCGAACGCGACCGCGATGGCGCGACCGATGCCACTGGCGGCGCCGGTCACGATAGCGACCTTACCGGTTAAACGACCTTTGCCTGAAAGAACCGACATGGATGACTCCTGTTGCAAAGCATGATAGTGAATGAACGATCGTTAATACGACGTGGGCCAATGTAAGGCGCTGTGAGCGCCTCTGTCAAAGGGTTGCGGGAAAAAAATGCGTGGCGCAAAAAAATCCGAAATTGACGCTTGTGAACGACCGTTCATTCATATAAATTCGTTCCACGTTCTCACCGAATCGACGTAATCAATCTCTTGCGGAGCCCGAGTAATGGCAGCCTACGAACTGAATCGCCTTCCGAAAACCGCCAGCTTCGAGCAGGTCATGGCCAAGCTGGAAAAGGATGGCTACTGCATCATCGAGGACCTGGCAGGCAATACCCTGATGGACAAGATTGCCGCCGAAATGGACCCCTGGATCGAGCAGACCTGCTACGGTCGCGACCAGCTCAACGGTTTCTTTACTCGCCGCACTGGCGCGCTGATTGCCCGATCCACCTATGCCCGCAAGCTGATCATGGACCCGCTGGTGCTCGACTCGGTCGGCACCTGGCTGGCCCACGCCTACAGCTTCCAGCTCAACCAGGCGCAGATCCTCTCGGTCGGCCCCGGCGCCAAGGCCCAGCCGGTGCACGTCGATGAAGTGGCCTGGGACTTCTATCAGTTCCCCGGCGACTACCATATCCAGTGCAACACCATCTGGGCGCTGACCGACTTCACCGAAGAAAATGGTGCCACGCGCATCGTCCCGGGCAGCCACAAGCACCCGTTGGGGTTGAAGTACAAGCTGGAAGACACCGTGCCGGTGCTGATGAAGCGCGGCGACGTGGTGATCTACTCCGGCAAGCTCTATCACGGTGCCGGTCCCAATACCACGAAAGACCAGGTGCGCCAGGGCATCAACATCACCTATTCGGTGGGTTGGGTGAAGCAGGAGGAAAACCAGTTCCTCAGCGTGCCGCGCGAGATCGCCCAGACCCTGCCGGACGACCTGCTGCGTTTGATGGGCTACCAGCAGGGGGCGCCAGGCATCGGCATCTTCCGTGACTCCGAAGATCCGCTGGCGGCGATCCGTTCGATGCCGTACGAGCAGTACATCTACTCCCAGGCCGTGAAGAAAACTCTGGATGCCTCGGCCAGCGACTACAAGGCGCAGTTTCTCAACGAGATTGTCGAGCTGACCAAAGAAGGCCAGTAAGCCGTTACCCCCTTTTTGATGAGGCGCGCCCGGCGCGCCGATGCTGGAGTACAGAATCCATGACTTACCGGATCGCAATCGACACCGGCGGCACCTTCACCGACGTGGTGGTGGCCGACGACAAGCACAACCTGATCGTCAACAAGGCGCTGACTGACCACTCCCGGGTGTTCAACGGTATCAAGGAGGCCCTGGGCGTCACGGCCGGGACCCTGGGGGTGACCGTTGACCATCTGCTGGCCAACACCAGCATCTTCATCTACGCGACCACCCGGGCTACCAACGCCATCCTGGAAAACAAGTGCGCCCGCACCGCTTTCCTGACCACTGCGGGCTTCAAGGACACCCTGCTGCTGCGCGAAGGCGGCCGGCCCAATGCCTATGATTTCAGTCAGGCCTACCCGGATCCTTATGTGCCGCGGCGCTTGAGCTTCGAGACCGAAGAACGCATCAATGCCGAAGGCGAAGTGGTCAAGGCCATGGACGAGCAGGCAGCCCGTGAGGTGCTGCGTCAACTCAAGGCGGCCAAGGTCGAAGCCGTAGGCGTGTCGCTGCTGTGGTCGATTGCCAATCCTGATCACGAAGTGCGCCTGGGCGAACTGATTGCCGAAGAAATGCCGGGTGTGCCATTCACCTTGTCCCACCAGATCAACCCGGTGATCCGCGAATACCGCCGCGCCTCCGCTGCCGTGATCGATGCCTCGCTCAAGCCGCTGATGCAGGAGCACCTGCGCAACCTGGAAATCGACCTCAAGAGCGCCAACTTCGTCGGCGAACTGTTCACCGCCACCTCGTTCGGCGGCGTGATGAGCGTCGAGCAACTGATCCAGCGGCCGATCTACTCGACCCGCAGCGGCCCGTCCATGGCGCCGATTTCCGGCAAGGTCTACGGCGCCGCCGAACTGGGTGCCAAGGATGTGATCATCTGCGACACCGGTGGCACCAGCTTCGACGTCAGCATGGTGCGTGACGGCAATGTGGTGTTCACCGGCGAGACCTGGCTGGGCGGCCGTTACATCGGCCACCTGACCGGTTTGTCCTCGGTGGATGCGCGCAGCATCGGCGCGGGCGGCGGTTCGATCGCCTGGGTGGACGAGGGCGGTCTGTTGCGGGTCGGCCCGCAAAGCGCCGGCAGCGAGCCTGGCCCGGCTGCCTATGGCCGTGGCGGGCAGCACCCTACGGTGACAGACGCGGCCACGGTACTGGGCTACCTGAACCCGGACAACTTCCTCGGCGGTCGCCTGACCCTGGACGTCGCCGCATCTCGCGCGGTGGTTGGCAAGCTGGCCGAACCGCTGGGCCTGTCGGTGGAAGAAGCCGCCGTCGGCATCATGCGTATCGCCAGCGAACACATGGTTCAGGCCGTGCAGGAAATCACGGTCAACGAAGGCGTCGATCCCCGTGACTGCCTGATGGTGGCGGGTGGCGGCGCAGCCGGCTTGAACATCGCCATGGTGGTCAAAGAAACCGGCGCCAAACAGGTATTGATTCCGCGTACGGCTGGCGGCCTGAGTGCCTGCGGCGCGCAGTTCTCGGACATCATCTCCGAGTTCACCGGCACCTCGCTGTTCAGCACCCGCGCCCCTGATTTCACTCAAGTCAACGCCTTGCTGGCGTCCTTTGACGCGCAGATCGACGCGCTGGCCAGCGACCTGGCCAAGCGCGGCATCACCCGGATCGAGCGGACCTACTTCGCCGAAGTACGCTACGAGGGCCAGGCCTGGGAGCTGGAAGTGCCGCTGCACGGCAGCCGCTTGCAGACGCCTGAAGACCTCACGCAATTTGTCGAGGACTTCCACGCCGTGCATAACCGCGTGTTTGCCGTGATCGACCGCGGTTCCAACGTCGAGGCGGTGTCGTGGAAAGCCCGCATGACCGCCATCGTGACCAAGCCGCAACTGGTGGCTATCACCACTGGCGACCAGGCCGAGCCCCAGAGCGAACGCCCTGCGCACTTCCATGGCGTCGGCACCGTAATGACCCCTTGCTACGACGGCCCCGGCTTGCCGGCCGGGACGCAGATCAAAGGGCCCGCCGTGATCGAAGAGCCGACCACCACCGTGGTGGTGTACCCGGGAATGACGGCCACCGTCACTTCCTTCAAGAATTACCTGATTGATCTGGGGGCCTGATCATGACGCACGCCATCGAACACAAAGTCGAGATCGACCCGGCCACCCTGGCAGTGATCTCCAACCGCATCACCGCGATCCTGCGCGAGATGACCAACACCCTGCTGCGCAGCGGTCGCTCGGCGATCCTGACCACGGCGCGGGACTTCTCGTGCTCCATCGTCACTGCCGACAACCGCCTGCTGGCCACGGCCGAAGGCCTGCCGGTGCACATCTTCGGATCGCACCTGCAGACCGCGACCATGTCCGAGCTGCACGACGATATCCAGCAGGGCGATGCTTATCTGCACAACGACCCGTACAGCGGCAATACCCACGCGGCTGACCACACGATTCTGGTCCCCGTGTTCATTCAGGGCCGGCACCTTTTCACCGCGGTGGCCAAGGCCCACCAGGCGGACATCGGCAACAGCTTCCCGACCACCTACATGCCCATGGCCAACGACCTCTACGAAGAGGGCGCGTTGTTCTTCCCGGCCACGCGCATCCAGCGCAACAACGAAGACGTCAAAGACATCATCCGTATGTGCCGCCTGCGTATCCGCGTGCCGGACCAGTGGTACGGCGACTACCTGGCGTGCCTGGGTTCGGCACGCATCGGCGAGCGTCGCCTCACCGAGCTGGCAGAAAAGTACGGCAGCGATGTCATCGAGTCGTTCGTCGAGGAGTGGTTTGCCTACTCCGAGCGGCGCATCGAACATGCGATCAAGAAGCTCAAGTCCGGTACCTACACCGCCTTGACCCACCATGATCCGCTGCCGGGGATCATCGATGAAAGCATTCCGGTGAAAGTGACTGCCACCGTGGACGCTGACGCCGGTCGCATCGTTATCGACCTGCGCGACAACATGGATTGCCTGCCGGCCGGTATCAACATGTCCCGCGCCACGTCCACCAACAGCGCCGTGACCGGCCTGTTCAACGTGCTTGACGCTGACATGCCGCACAACCACGGCACCCTGCAACGGGTCGAGGTGTTGATCCGCGAGAACTGCATCGTTGGTTTCCCGCGCCACCCCACGTCCTGCTCCATGGCCACCAGCAACCTGGCCGACCGAGTGATCAATGCCACCCAGACCGCTTTGTCGGCGGCGGGCGAATTCGGCCTGGCCGAAGGCGGCGCGTCCCTGGGGGCGGGCACCTCGGTGATCGCCGGCAAGGACGAGCGTCGCGGCGACACCCCCTACGTCAACCAGCTGGTGGTCACTGCCATGGGCGGTGCGGCATCGGCAGTCTGCGACGGCTGGCTGACCATGGGCGTGCCGGTGACCGGCGGCCTGCTGCTGCGCGACTCGGTGGAGATCGATGAACAGAAATACCCGGTGCACTTCGACCGTCTGCAACTGGTGGCCGACTCCGGCGGCGCGGGCAAGAACCGTGGCGGTGCGGCGACCTTGATCGAATACGGCCCACGTTTTTCCGGCATGACCGTGGCGGTGTTCGCCGACTCGGGCGTCAACCCGGCCAAGGGCACCCAGGGTGGCCTGGCTGGCCGTGCGCATTACATCGGCTTGAAAGACCTCCATACCGGTGTCGAGCACGTCATCCCGTCCTTTGGGCAGTTTGAAATGTCTCCTCAGCAACGCCTGGTGGGTATCGATGCCGGCGGTGGTGGCTACGGCTCGCCGCTGGCGCGCGAAGTCGAACGGGTTCGCCTCGATGTGCTGGAAGGCTATGTGTCTTTGGCCTGCGCCCAGGACCTTTACGGGGTGGTGTTTGACGGTGAAGTGGCCGACGAGTCCCTGAGGGTGGATGTGGCGAAAACCCAGGCCCGGCGTGCGGCGTTGTACAGCCAGACCGCCAGCCTGTAACGACATGACCGGTCGTGCCCTGTGGGGCACGCCCTCGAGTTTTTCGATTTTCAACCTATCCAGGCGCTTAAGGAATTCTGTCGATGTCCAGTCAATCGGAAATTTCAGACGTTACTTTTTCTCAACCCTACGGCGCGGCGCAGCTCTATCACGCGCCGTTGTACAAATACCGCAACGCCCTGAGCATCAACCTGCTCTACACCGTAGAGGGCACGGGCCTGGCGGAAATGCTGCCGCCCGGCCTCGAACTGGCGGATGCCGATCCGGTGATCTCGGCGGTGGTCAGTGCCTATCCGGAGACGCCGTTCGGCACCTACAACGAAGTCTGGTTCTACGTGCGGGTCAAGTACCAGGGCACGACGTTCATGTTCAACCCGCTCATCTACGTCGACAGCGACAGCTCCATGGCCTGTGGCCGCGAAATGTGGGGTTTCCCCAAGAAGATGGCGACCCTGGCCATGCGTCAGGAAGGCGAGCGGATGATCTTCAGCGGCCACAAGAACGGCGAGAAGCTGATCGATGTGTCTTTTGTCCCGGAAAAAATCAGCGGCGTGCCCTCGATGATCGGCGAGATCTCCTACCCGAGCCTGACCTGTCGCCTGATCCCCAACCGTCTGGGCGTGGGTGAGCCGGA
The DNA here is from genome assembly GCF_018449655.1 of Pseudomonas sp. dw_358. Lineage (GTDB taxonomy): Bacteria > Pseudomonadota > Gammaproteobacteria > Pseudomonadales > Pseudomonadaceae > Aquipseudomonas. The sequence goes on along the minus strand of NZ_JAAVUX010000008.1, from coordinate 76,626 downwards.
CATTGCTCAGCTGATCGCCACGTCCAATCCGAAGTACATTCGCGTGGACAGTGATGGCAACGAGCGCCGCTGGCTCGGTCAGGCGCAAGTGACCTTGGGCGAAGGCTCGGTGACGCACCCGGTGCACGTGTTCAAACCCAAGAAGTTCCTCCAGGCGTGGATGTCCAACTACGACAACGACCTGCCCGCCGGCGAGCTGATCCACGACTACAAACTGGCCAAATGAGCCGACTGACACGGGAAGTACTGTTATGACAGCGGCCAACACCCACCTGCGCGGGCCCTTCGCCTGGGCGCAGGACATGGAATATTCACAATCGGTGGCAGCCAACGGCTTGTTGTTCATCTCGGGCCAGTTCGGCGCCGATGCCAGTGGCGAGGTGGTGCCGGGCGGAGCCGAGACACAGATCCGCGCCACCTTCGAGAACCTGCAAACCGTGCTGGCGGCCTCCGGCGCCAGCCTGGCCGACCTGGTGTCGCTGCGCTGCTACCTGCTCAATGGCGAGGATTATCCGATCCTCAAGCGCGTGCGCCGCGAGTTTATTCCGGTCGAGCCATTTCCGACCTCGGTAGTGATCTGTGTGCCGGCGTTCGCCTTTGCCGGCATGTTGGTGGAAATAGAAGCGGTGGCGCGGCTGGCGCAATAGGTGCGATGAAGGCTGGAATCATAAGGTGAATTAACGTTCTTTCATTTTTTCGGTCGGCTACGGTAACATTTGTGGCATGAGCCAAGGGTGGCGCGAAGGTGAACGACAAGATGGCGAGCAAGCTCAATTCGATGGAGACGGTCGCCACGCTACCCCCGGTGGTCGAGCGTATTTCCTACCTGTCACGCTTCGAACTCGATGGCCTGCGCGGCATCGATCCGCATGCCCAGGGCGGCAAGGGCACCCGTGACAAACTGCTCGATGCGGCCATCGACCTGTTTGCTTCCCGTGGCTACAACGCGTGCTCGATGCGCGAAATCGCCAAGGCGGTGAACATCGGTGCCCCGGCCATCTACAACTATTTCGCGTCCAAGACCGAAATTTTGATGGCCAGCCTGGATTTCGTGCTGTCGACCTTCTACGGCGCGGTGTTGAAAAACCCGATACCGCGCCACCCCGAGGCCGCATTGTTCGGCATCCTGCGTCGCCATGTGCTGTTCGGCATCATGAACCGCACCTTTGCCCGCGCGGCCGATGCCTTGCTCAACAAGGAATTGATGCAGCGCGAACTGCCGGACAGCCACCGCTATCGTTACACCGCCGCCATGGACGAATACCGCAAGATCCTCGAGGAGTTGATCCGCGCGGTGATCGGCGAGGAAGCGGTGATCGACTTTGCCCTGCAGGCCTTCCTCGTGCACGAGATCGTCGATCGGGCAGGGGAGTGGTACGAGCCGGCCAGCCCGCTGAACCCGGCCGATGTGGCCGATCAGTGTTGTGAGGCGGTAGCACGGATGTTGGGGTTGCCGTCTAAATATTAGTGCCTGCGAACACCCCCGGTTTTGCTTTGACATTACCGACGAATCAGATAACCTTTGCAAAACGAACGATCGTTCATTCACAAGATGCCCGCTGAGTGAAACGACACAAAAATCAGGCCCGTGAGGTCAGCTGTTTGTACCCTTTGGGGGCGATGCCCCCGGAACTGCCGATCCGTCTTCCTATACGTATCCCTGCGGAGCACACCATGATCGAGGCAAGTTCACCTTCACGCGGCGCCAGTACCGCCAGCGTTCCGGACACGGGCGCCGGCCCGCGCATGAGCGGGCGCATCAGCCTGCTCGAGCTGTTGTCGACCGTGTTGGCCTATTCGGCCCCGGTGGCCGTGGTGTCCGGTTTCATTCCTTTTGTCATCATCTTCGACGGTATCGGCGCGCCCATGGTGTTTCTGGTCGCCATGCTGATGATGCTGCTGTTCGCGGTGGGCTTCACCACCATGACCCGCTATGTGCCTAACCCCGGTGCGTTCTATGCCTACATCTCGGCCGGGGCCGGCAAGGTCCCGGGCCTGGGGGCGGCGTTCCTGGCGATTTTTGGCTACCTGCTGCTGGCTTTCTGCACCTTCCCCTTCATCGGCGTCAACTTCAATGCGCTGGTGACCAACACCTTCGGCGGCCCCGAGCTGCCCTGGTATGTCTACGGTTTCCTCAGTTGGGCCATCTGTGGGCTGCTGTCGTACCTGCGCATCGACCTGTCGGCCAAGGTGCTGACCATTGCCATGGCACTGGAAGTCATCATCGTGGCCATCTTCAACGTGTCAGTGGTGACCCACGGCGGGCCCGAAGGCTTCTCCGCGACGCCTTTCACCTGGGGCGCATTCACCTCCGGTTCGGTCGGTGTCTCGGTGCTGTTTGCGGTGACCTGCTTTATCGGTTTTGAAGCCACGGCGGTGTTTCGCGACGAAGTGAAAAACCCCGAGCGCAACGTGCCCCTGGCCGCCTACCTGGCGGTGCTGTTCATCGGCGTGTTCTATTGCGTGACCGCCTACCTGGTGATCACTGCGGTAGGGGCTGGCGCTGCTTCTGCCCTGGCCAACAAGGACCCTGCCGGGTTGTTCTCGGCGGCCGTACTGCAGTATGTCGGCAAGACCGGCGTAGACATCGTCCGCGTGTTGCTGGTGACCTCGATCTTCGCCTCGGCGTTGTCCGGCCAGAACATTGTCTCGCGCTATCTGTTCACCCTGGGCAGCGACGGCGTCCTGCCCAAGGCGCTGGCTAAAATCCACCCACAGCACAAGTCGCCCTTCGTCGCCGCGATGCTGGTCAGTGCCTTCTGGTTTGTGCTGATGCTGGTGTTCATCTACCTCAAGACCGATGCATCTCTGTTGTATGGCCGTGTCGCCGGCGTGGGGGGCTTCGCGGTGTTGTTGCTGATGCTGTTCACCAGCGCCTCGGTGGTGATGTTCTTCAAGCGCCAGGGCCCGGTGGCCGCCAGCAAGTGGCACACCTTGATCGCTCCGGTGCTGGCCACGGTCGGTCTGGCGGTGATCGTTTACCTGGCTATATCCAACTTCGACCTGCTGATCGGTGGTACCAAGGCCGATGCACTGGTGCTGCAGATCGTGACCTGGGGCATTTTTGCCGCCGGCATGCTGTTGGCGATGTACTACAAGCGTACCCGTCACGCCACCTACCAACGCATCGGCGGTGGTGAGCTGTAACACTGGCACGACCACGCCCGTGATTGTCCGGCGGGTGTGGCGTTTATCTTTTTATTTTTCGGGAGCCTCGACATGAGCGCAGCTGCAAAGAACCGTCAACTGATCAACGACTACCTCAGCGCCTGGGAGCGCGGCGATGTGGCCTTGGGCGAGAGTTTCTGGGCGCCTGATTTTGTCGCCTACCAGGCCGGACACAGCGCCTTCGCCGGGATCTTCCACGGCGGCAAGGACCTGCACGAACGCTGGGTCAAGCCGCTGCTGGCCATGACCGACAACCGCTGGACCGTGCGCAGTGCGCCTGAAGTGCTGCTGTCCGGCGACGACGGTGTGGTGGTGATCATTCACGAAACCATGGAGCGCGAAGGCAAGGGCAAAATCGACACGCAAAAACTGGTGGTCTACACCCTGCGCGACGACAAAATCACCAGCTGCCGCATGTACGACGGCGACCAGGGCGCCATCGACGATTTCTGGTCCTGATTCCCTGCCGGGCGCCGGCACTGTAAGCTTGCGCCCTGCCAGCTCGCGGTCGAGCGGCGCTACCAGGCAAACGGGTGAGGGACGACAGTGGGCAAGAAGCAAAGCATGGAACCGGTCGAAACAGCAATCGAAGGTATGCACATCGACCGCCACCCCTACCTCAATCGTTTTGACCTCGACGGCCTGCACAGCGGTGAACCGGTCAATGCTGATCATGGCACCCGCACCCGCCTGCTGGAATCGGCGATCACCTTGTTTGCCTCCCACGGCTTCAACGCCTGCTCCATGCGCGAGATTGCCAAGGCGGTGAACATCGGCGCCCCGGCCATCTACAACTATTACGCGTCCAAGACCGACATTCTGATCGCGGCGCTGGATTCGGTGCTGTGCACCTTCTATAGCGATATCTTCCAGAACCCCATCCCGGCCAAGCCCGAGGCCGCGCTTTACTGCATCCTGCGCCGGCACGTGCTGTTTGGCATCGCCCACCGCACCTTTGCCCGTGCCGCGGATGCCTTGCTCAACCCCGAACTGATGCTGCGCGAACTGCCCGAGACCCACAAGCACCGCTATTTCGCGGCGATGAAGGTGTACCGGGTGATTCTGCGCGAGTTGATCGAGGCCATCGTCGGCGAGGACAGCGGGCTGGACCTGGACCTGCAAGCGTTTCTGGTGCACGAGCTCGTCGACCGTGCCGGAGAGTGGTACGAACCCGACAGCGCCATGGAGCCCGAGGCCCTGGCCGAGCAATGCCTGGCCGCGGTCAAGCGCCTGCTGACCGTCCCCAGACCGCGCAAACCAAAAGCCTGAGCAACCCCGACCCGCCCCCCGCTGTCAGACCCATTGTGGGGTATAGCCCGCCTGGCGCCCAGGGGATGCACTCGACATTGAAGGTTTACTCCGTGGGAGCCTGCCTTGGCCGCGATTACGCTGTGCGCATCGCCAGGCCTACCGCCGCCGTCGGCTGCTCTCCTGGCTGCAGCAGCACCTGGGGGTTGATCATCTTGCCGTCGCGCTGGATGTAGCCCATGTAGTTCTTGCCCGAATCCCAGCCCAGCAGGCGCTGCATCTCCTCGGGCATTTCGCGCAAGGTGTCCAGGGGCACGGACAGGTACTGGTTCTCTTCCTGGCGCAGATTGGCCAGGTCATAGGCCATGGTCAGCCCGGTGCGCGGGCCGTCCGAGTGGTTCATGCCGCCGCCGTGGTAGGTCGAGCCGATGAAGATCATCACCGAGCCCGCCGTCATGGCTGTGGCCACGGCTTCTTCATCCCTGGGCATGCGTTCGTCATCCCAGCGGTGGCTGCCCGGAATCACCAGGGTGCCGCCGTTCTCCTCGGTGAAGTCGCTTACCGCGAGCATGACCTGGACCCGGCCTTCGCGCTTGTACTCCGGGTGGCGCCAGAGGAAAACCATGTCGTCGCGGTGCAGCGGCTGGCTGCCTTGGCCGGGGTAGATCTGGATACCCTGGGTCACGCCTACCTGGATATCCGGGATGATGGTATGGCGGGTCTGGCCGATCCAGATGTCCACCGGGGCTTGCAGGATGCCCCGGGCGATTTCCAGGTACAGCGGGTTGAGCGCCAGCCCCAGCATGTGCCGGGAGCGGGCAAAAAGCGCACCGGTGCGCCGCGTGCGGCTGCCGACGAAGTCGTCGTCTTCGCCGTAGGGGGTTTCGGCGAAGGCGACCTCAAGGTCCGCCTGCAGCCCGGCCAGGGTCTGCTCATCGATCAGGTTTTCGATGATCACGCCGCCATCGCGAAAGATAATGTCAATAGCCTCCCCGGCAGACGTGGTGTTAGGGAGGGTGGTCAAGGTAGGCTTGCTCATGCAACGTCTCCAGTGGATTCAGAACGGTTACAGACCGGCCGAGGCGCGGGCGGTCTTGTACTGGGAAAACACCGCTTCATGGCCAAAGCCGGCGGCCTGGGCCAATTCCAGATTGTGCAGATTGGCGGTCATCAGCGAGGCGCGCTGGCCTTTGTCCAGCATCGATTGGCGCCACGAGCGCACGGCTGCTACGTAGGTGTCCAGCGCCGCCTGATCGGTGAAGTAGTTCTGCGCCTGGATTGCATCGAGGGACTCCAGCAGCTTGTGCTTGAGCAACGCCAGCCAGTAATCGAGGGCCTCGCGCACGTCGGCTACCTGTACGCCGCTGGCGGTGGAAAACGCCAGCGCCTCATGGAAGGCCCCCACTGAAACGTTGTAGAACGCGCCGAGCATGGCCGCATCCCAGACGTTGGCGCCCGCCGGGTCGGTGCCGACAAAGCGCGATTCGCCGGCCAGGCACAGGATCATCGCCTTATGCTGGAGCCACGCCGCCGTGGCGCCGCTGATGTTGAACTGAGCGCTGACCAGGCCGATGTCGTCGGGGTAGGCCTCGATGGCCCCGTCCAGATAGCGGCCGCCGCATAACTCGACCCATTGGCCAAATTCCAGTGCCTCGGCGGGTGCGCCGGTGATCAGGTTGATGATGTCCTTGCCTGCCAGGTCGGTGCCGATTACGGCCCGTGCGGCGGGGTAATCCAGCAGGCACAGCAGCACCGTATCGCTGGCGGCCACGGCGTCCGGGGCGCTGGCGGCGAGCAACGCGCCCAGTTCCAGCAGCGGCCGGCACTTGTTGCTGGAGCGGTTCCACACGGTCACGCTGTAGTCATGCTTGAGCAAGGTCCGGGCGACAGCGGCGCCCATCAGGCCGGTGCCCAGAACCGAGACGGTGCGGGCCGAAGTGTCGTTCAGGTGATCTACGGTCATGGAGGCTTCCTCGATTCAGGGTTTCATGTGGCAGGCAGGAGTGCCGTGGCACGGGCCTTTGGGGCTGGCCGGTACGTTCAAGGTCGGGTTGCGGTCGAAAAAACCGTGGGGTTTGAGGGTAAAGCTGGCGTAGTCCACCGGCATGATCGGCCAGTCTTCGGGGCGCGGAAAATGAGTGACGCCGAAGGTGTGCCAGATCACCAGGTCGGTGTTCTCCAGGTTGCGGTCCGCCGCCATGTAGCGGGGTAAACCATCGCCGCCGGGGTTCTGGTTGACCAGGTCGCCGGCCGGGTAGCGTTCTTCGGGGTCATAGGCACTGACCCACAACTGGTGAGTGGTGAAGGCCGCGCGAGCGGCAATACCCGAGGCCGGGTCGGCGAGCAAGGTCGGTGACTGGGTCGGGTACAGCACGTAGCCCGGGTGGCGGCCGACGCGGTTGGTCTTGTTCGGGTTGACGATGTGCCAGGTGCGGCACAGGTCGGCATTGGCGTCGCGCACCCCCTCGGCTTCCGTGCGGATCGGCGTGCTCTTGTTGGTGAAGCCGTTGCCATAGGGATTCTCCGGGCCCATGGGTACGCGCACAGCATCCACTTCATGGACCGAGTTCTCGACCCCGTCCACCATCATGTCCAGGCGGATGTTGAACAGGTGCTGGTGGTAGGGCGCACCGACGCCCGGCGCGACCTCCGAGGCCCAGGGGTAGCCGACCCCGGGGTAGGCGGCTGGAAACAGCACCCCGGTCAGCTTGCTTTCGCACTGGATGGTGCCGTCCAGGTAGAGGTACCAGTAGAAGCCGTAGTCATAGTTGCCCACGGTGGTGAAAAAACTGATCACTAAGCGGCGCTGACGGCGTATTTCCGAAAAGTTGTTGAACACATCCTTGTGCTTCCACAGCGTGCCGAAGTCTTCCTCGTGCATGCAGATGGCATTCTTGATGGTGCGCGGGTTGCCGCGTTCATCGGCCAGGATGGCGTCGAAGTAGTGGATCTCGCCCAGGCAGTCGCAGCCCAACAGCAGTTCGTTGCCGTAGCGGCCGTAGAGGTATTCGCCAGTGTCGAAGTAGTTCTGCCAATAGCGAGTCGGCGAGGGATCGCCGTAGGGCACCACCATCTCGGCCACCGAGGCGCGATGGATGATCGGCCGGTCGACGCCGTCGTCGGTGTAGCTGATCTGATGCAGCACCAGGCCCTCGCGGGTGTCGTAGGACACACCGAGTTTCCAGTTGGCCCACTCGATCCGCGACCCTTGCACCTTGAACGATGGCCCTTCCGGCTGGGTGATAGCGATGGGTTTGAGGGTGGTCAGCTCCGGCCCGCGATAGGCCGGCTCGTTGAAGTTGGCCCGTTCCGGGGAAAGCTCGAACTGCTTGTAGTCCACCACCTGCAGCACTTTGCGCTGGATCGGATCGAGGTAGGCGCAGAGGCCGTCGATGGGCTTGGACCAGATCAGGTCCTCGGGGTTTTCCCGGTAGAAACCGAATACCCGCAGGATGCGATGGCCCGCTTCACCTTCGATGTCGTAGTGCCCAGGGGACAGCGGCGCGGTGACCACGTTTTCCGGAATCAAGCCACGCGCCTCGATTGCGGCGCGCCATTCGGCGCTGGCCAGGCAGATCGGGCCAACGGTCTCGAACTCTTCGTCGAGGATCGGAAACTGCCCCCGGGAGCCGTCCACCAGATCGTCCTGGATGATCCTGACTGTGTCCAGGTTCAGGCGCAGGTCGCGGGACTCGCCGTTGCCCAGGTTGAGCAGCATGCAGCGCGCCACCCGATGGGGCCGTGGGCCGGTCCCGGCCTGGTAAGCCAGCACGTCCTGTTTGGCCGGCTCGATCAGGCCGACGTAGACATAACGGGTGTGCTCGTCGATGCCGTCGGTGGTCTGTACCAGCGCTTTGACATGCTCGATCTCGGCGGCGCTCAGGGCGTCGAGCACGGCGTAGCGGGAGTCCACGCGGGACTGCACTTTTTCATACACGGTCATGGGGTATTCCTTTTTGAAGGTACAGGCGCAATCAGTGGTCCTGGGCCAGGCTGTTCATCAGGGTCGCGCTGCGCTCGCCACGCTGGGCCACGGCGTAGTACAGCGCGCCGGCTGCGGTGACGATGAGCACGGTCAATACGCCGCCCCATTGCAGGTACCAGTGGTAGGGCGCAGTGGCGTTGTAGACCTCGGCCCGTGGCCAGATCAGGTTGAGGACCATGGCCACGCCCCAGATCACCGCAACGATATTGGCGGGCAGGCCCCATTTACCCAGGGAGAATTCTTTCTGCCCCGCCGAGTGCTTGATCGGCCAGGTGCCGCGCAGGCGCTTGATCAGCAGCGGGATGGTGACCAGCAGGTAGGCCAGGTAGATCAGGGCGGTGCCGACGCTGGCCAGCACCGCGACGATCTGCGTCTGCTGAACATTGAGCAGCAGCACGGCGATGTTGCTCACGCACACCAGGATGATCGCGACAATGGGCTCCTTGGCGCCGTTGACCTTGGACAGCTGACGGCTGAAGGGCAGACGGTTGTCCCGGGCCATGGCGAAGATCATCCGCGCGCCATAGGACTGTGCGGTGGTCACGCAGGCAAACAGGGCGATGACGGCACCGAGCAGAATCAAGGTGCCGAAGAAGCTGCCGAAGGTGCTGGTGACCATGTACGAAAGACCACCCGTGGCGATGTTGGGATCGGCGAGGTCTTTCACCGCCATTTCCGTGGCCATGATGATGATCGCGCCGAGGATGGCGCTGGCAACCACGGCATAGATAATGGCCCGAGGCCCTTCACGGCGCGGGTTCTTGGTTTCTTCGGCCATGCTTGCGGCCGTGTCGAAGCCATACAATGTCCACAGACCGATGAGCATCGCCGGTACCAGCGCGCCCAGCCAGCCGAACGAGTGGCCGGCACCGGTGCCGTTGGTCTCCATGACCACGCTCGGGCCACGGTGGGCATGCAGCAGGAAGCCGACGATCAGGCAGGCGCACAGCACGAACTCGATGATCACCGCCCAGTTGTTCAGCCGGCCCACCAGCTTGACGTTGGCCAGGTTGAGGACGGTCACCAGTACCAGGCAGATCGAGCCTACGATCACGGCGTTCTGCACCACGTCATAGGGCCCGGTGCCGTCGCCCACCAGCTGGAATACCGGGGAGATCTGTGGCAGCAGGATGGCCAGCGCACTGGTGATGCTGCCGATGGTCAGCAGCACGGTCAGCGCCACGAACCAGCCGGACAGCCACGACAGGAATGGCGCGGCCAGTTTCTTCGACCAGTTGTACAGCGAGCCGGCCACCGGCCACTGCGCGGCCAGTTCGGCGAACAACAGGCAGACGAAGAACTGGCCGACCGAGACAATCACCCAGCCCCACCACATGGCGGGGCCGGCGAAGTACCAGCCGGAGCCAAACAAGGCCGTCACGCCGGTCAAAATGGACATATAAGCGAACGCCAGGGCAAACACGGCGTACTTGCTGAGTACCCGGTCCAGTTGCTGGGTGTATCCAAAGTCGGCCAAGCCGGAAGCTTTATCCGCTTCGCTCGGCGTTTGATTGAATGTGCTCATGGCTGCGGATCCTGATTAAAGAGAGCGGAACAGGTCGGTTAGCGGCAGACGTTGCAAGTCACAACACAGTTTTGATCGGACGGACCGGCTCAGGCTGATCCATCGCGTTAATAGGGTGGCCGCTGAGTAACTTCACGGTGGTGACACAGGACCCGGTCAGTCTGCGGTGAAACGGGAAGGGCGAGTAGCCAGAATCGGCAGGCGGCCTGAACAGCGCTGAAGTTCGATGAAGCCCGACGGCGCTTTTTAACCAAGCCCTTTTAAATCAGAGGTTTCTAGCGTTTTATAAGTTTGCGTCGACGCGGTCGATGCCTATTCAATGGCGCGATGGGATGTCGTGGAGGATGGACGCTTTGCCGAAATCGGATAGCACCGTTATTTAGCCAAATGGCGTATTTGCGCTGTCTCGGTGCACGGCCTCGAGGCGTGCACTGCGGGAAAGCAATGCGCGTGAAAAAGTCCATGAGAAGTGTCTGATTCAGGGCAAGTCTTCGTGGCGTACGTTTTGCTTGCAACGGATACAACAGCGCAAAAACTTATTAACTTAGAGTACGCAGAACATGAACATTCGTGATCTCGTGGACCATAAAACCTTTCGTTTGAGCCAGGCCCTCGATGTGGGTGAACACGCCGGTCATTTTGCTGACTGGACGGCCAACAGTTATCGACAACTGGCCCGGCGCAGTGACTTCTACGGGGTGGTGGCGTCCGCGACCTTTTCCAGCCAGCTGCAAGTGGTGTTCGAAACCCTGGAAGGCAACATGCTCGAACAAATCGGCCAGTTGTCGCCGGACAAAATCATGCTCTGCACCTTGCTGGCCGGCACTCAGATGATCCTCAATGGCCAGGCGCTGGAGCCGGGGGGCAGTTACCTGTCGTCACAGGTCCCGCTGCATGCGGTGATTCCTCAACCGGTGCGGGTGGCGCTGATCTTCATTGATCGCGAATTGTTCTTCGAGCGCTTTCGCATTCGTTCGGCGCAGGTCAAGCAATCGGTGCCGTTCGAGGTGTTTCTCGGCCAGCAGAACAGTTGTGTGGACATGCTCAATCGCACGGTGAAGTCGTTGCTCAGCGCGCTGCAAGCCAATGTTCATTCAGCGGACGGACTGGAGTCCTTGCTGCGTCGACTGTTTGCCGACATCCAGCAGGTGGTGCAACTGGGGGAAGTCAGCACCCATGCATGCGGCCGCAGCAACCGAGCCATGGTGGTGAGCCAGGGCTGTGAACTGTTCAACCGGCACTTTGCCGACGAGGCCTTTGGCGTGCTGGACCTGTGCGAGTCGCTTCAGGTCAGCCGGCGCATGCTGCAATACAGCTTCGACAGCGTACTGGGCGTCTCACCGCTCAACTACATGCGCGCTGTGCGTCTCAATGCCGCCCACCAGCGCTTGTGCGTAGCCTCGCCACAACCGATCCAGAACGTGGCCCTGGATTCAGGCTTCAACCACTTGGGCCGGTTTTCTCGCTACTACCGTGAATTTTACGGGGAGTTGCCGTCCCAGACTGTGGCGCGTTCCCAGGAAGGCCTGCGGCATTAACCGACGGCGGCTTCGGCGGTACGCGCGACCTGGGCGATGGCGGCTTCGTAGTCACCGTCCGGGTTGGTTTGTTGCTGGATGAACAGGCCATCGAGGCTGGCGATGAACAGGCCGACCACCTGCATCAGTTGCGGGCGAGAGCCTTCTCGTTCGCGCTCTGCCACGCAGGTCAAGGCCAGTTCGGTCAAGTATTCGAGGGTGCGGCGATACACGTCGGGGGCCGGCGCCACACCGTGGCGGCCGTACCAGATGGACATTTCGATCACCGCGATCTGGAAATCCGGGTCGCGCTGCATCCAGCGCCAGGTGGCCCAGACCATCGAACCCAGGCAACGACCCAGGCCGGCGCTCTGGTCGATGTCGACAATGGAGCGGTCGAGCACGTCGTTGATGCGCTCGGTGGTGCTGAGCAGCAGTTCGTTCTTGCTCTTGAAGTAATAGGTGATGTGGCCCAGCGGGATGCCGGCCTGCTCGGCGATGCGCCGGTTGGTGGCCTTGAGCATGCCCTCGGTGGCAATGATTTCCACCGTGGCGTCGAGGATCTGCTGGCGTCGATCAATGGGGGGACTGCCGGCCATGGGTTGCATTCCTGTGCTGTGGAGGGTGTCGATGGCAGCGCCTGCACGCCTACCACGTTGCGCCACGGTATAGTACAGCGCGCCTACTGCAGTCGCCAACGCCAGGGTCAGCACGCCACCCCACTGCAGGTACAGCCGAAGTCCGAAAGCCCCGAGGCTGCATCGGTGTTGCGCTTGGGTTGCTCGAGTGTGGCCATGCTGCACATCCTGAATGAAGGAATGAATCGGCTTTGAATCACACACCTTCCAGGCATCTCAAGCGCTGCGGGTCGACGCAGCGCGCAAAAGGCATGTGGCGGTAGCGCAAGGATGGCAGTCGGGTCACAGGAATAAATCCCGCAGGTGCATTGATGACATCCGGGATGCGATTGACGAATTGTGTGCACGTCGTCAAATCGGTGGGGGTGGCGGTGGTCTGCAGGTGCAGGTCGGGCTCGCCGCGCACGTCCCAGACGTTGCAGTCGGCCTGGCCTGGGCGATAGACAAAGCCGCTCATTTCAAAGCGCAGTTCGACGCCTTGGCGGGTGTTCAGGACGTCCACTTCCGACAGGCCGATCACCGAGCCTGGGGCAATGTGGCGTTGCAGGGTGTTGGACCAGGTGTCCTGTTCGGCCAGCACCGGCTCCAAGCTATAGCGGTGTTCGGCGATGTCGAAGTCGTTGGCGTGGGCGAGGGCGCCGAGCACGTTCTGGCCGAACGAGGGCGGCAGCGTCTGGCCTTCGGTGTCCTGGCGAAACGCGGCCAGGGTCTTGCCTACATGACGGCTGCGCAGCACTTCCAGGCCGAACTCGTCGACGTTCCACTGCGAGCGGCCGTGCACGGCCTCGACCCGGTGGGCGGTGCCCATCAGTTGGCAGATCATGTTGACCCAGAAGCCGTCCTGATGGCCGCCGCCAGTGACGGTCACCCCGTTTTCGCGGGCCAGCGCGTCGAGCTGCTGGCTGAGCTGCGGCGAGGTGTGCCACGGATACAGGCACTCTTCGGCGATGGTCAGCACGTTGGCGCCATGGCGCACGCACAGTGCCAACTGCTCGAAGACATCCGGCAGGTAGCTTTGCGTGGCATGCAGGACGATGTCCGGGCGGGTGCTGGCGAGCACGCGCTCGGCGTTGCTGTCCACCTGCACACCGCAGGGTTGCGCCAGACCGGCCAGCAGGTCGAGGTCGCGCCCGACCTTGTCCGGGCTGCGGGCGATAGCGCCGACAATCTCCACGCCGTGGTCGCGGGCCATGCGCGCGGCCATCAGGTTCATGGCGCCGACGCCGTAGAGAACGGCGCGCAGCCGCGGTTCGGCACCGCTCATTGGCCGCGCTCCTGGCTGAAGGTGGCGGTGATGGCCGGCATCGACATGGCGCCGTAGCCGGCGTCCCTGGCCTTTTGCAAGTCGGTCAATGTCGACACCAGGTGCAGTTCTCGGCCGTGTGACAACGGGCTCATGGCCCGGGCCGCCATCTTGCAGGTATGCAAGTGCACGTCGATGCTGGACTGGTCGGTGGGAGCGAAGGCGCCGCCGGCCAGTTCGTCGATGGCCTTCTGCATCTGGTCGTGCAGCACATCCACGCACTCACGGGCGACTCGCAGGGTCTTGTCCAGGGAAACGCCGCTGCGCTGGACGAAGACCGCGGACTCGAGGAAAGCCGCCATCATGTTGTGGTACATGCCGATGCACAGGCCCATGTCCAGGGCCGCCGCGCCCTCAATGGCCTCGCCGGTGTGCCAGGAGATCCCGCCGAGGTCGTCGAGCACTGCCTGGTGCCGGGCCCAGACCTCGCTGCTGCCTGAATAGAACAGGCCGACATCGCGCTGACCAACGTACGTAGGGTATAGCGGGATCACGCCGTCCAGGTAGTCGGCGCCGCTGGCCAGGACCTGTTCGCGAATCTGCGCGGCTTCCCGGGGGGTGCCGGTGTTGAGGTTGACCAGCGTGCGTCCGGTCAGGCTGGCCTGGGCGGCGGGGTCCTGCAGGAGTGCCGCGAGCACGCCGTTGTCGGCCACGCAGACCACGGTCAAGGGGCTGGCGGCGATTGCCTCGCCCAGGCTCGCCGCGTAGTCCACCGGCGCGTCCACGGTACGCCCCGGCGAGCGGTTCCAGACGCTGATGGAACGTCTGCCCCGGGCAAACGCGCGGACCAGCGCGCTGCCCATATTCCCCAGCCCGATTACTGTTACGTCTGACATGAACAACTCCCGAAGTGGCTTTGATCGAAGGTTTCACAGGCAACGGCAGATTTTCAGCAAGACGGGCGCCTGCGCAGGTACCACAGGGCGAACAGCGCCAGGACCATTTCGCTGCAGGCGACCACCACGGCGGCGGACATCGCCCGTTCCGGCGACGTGCTTTGCATCACCATGCCGGGCATGGCGGCCATGGCAGCCTGCATGCGCCATTGCATGACGCCGTGCAGCAGCACCATGGCCCCGGCGCACAGGCCGAGCATGCGCCAGGCCCCAGGCCCCGAGGGACGCCAGAGCTTGACCGCGCACCACAGCGAAAATCCAGCCATGGCGGCCATGGCCAGGCCGTGGGCATCACTGCCGGCGGCCACGGCGTGCAAGCCGGCGGACAGCACGGCAAGGCCCGCGCCCAAACGGGCGCAAGCGAGCAGAAGCGACGAAGGCGCTGTGACCAAAGGCTCAGTCATGGCAGCCGCCCTTGGCCCCGCCGGCGCAATGCCTGGGGGTGGGCCGAGGGACGTTCATCACCGGGCAGGTGTCGAAGAAGTTGTACGGTTTGAGAGTGAACCTGGCGTAGTCCACCGGCATGATCGGCCACTCTTCGGAGCGCGGAAAATGGGTCACGCCGAAGGTGTGCCAGAGCACCAGGTCTTCGCCGTCCAGGGAGCGGTCGCCGGCCGAATATTCGGGCAGGCCCGAGCCGAAGGCGCTCTGGTTGACCATGTCGCCCGACGGGTACTGCTCGTGCGGCGCGTATTGGGTGACCCACAGTGGTTTGGTGGTAAAGGCCGCGCGCTGAGCGATCGAAGAACTGGGGTCGGCCAGCAGCATCGGGCTTTCGGCCGATTGCAGGACATAGCCGGTGGGCTTGCCGACGCGGTTGGTCTTTTCGGTGTTGATGATGTGCCAGACCCGGCCCAGGGCCGCGTTATAGTCACGGTTGCCTTCCTTCTCGCTGCGCAGGCGCGTGGTTTCGCAGGAGAAGGCGTTGCCGTGGGGGTTGAGGCCGGAGATCGGCAAGCGCTTGGCCTGAACCTCTTCCACGGCGTTGCTGACACCGTCGACAGTCATGTCCAGGCGCACATTGAACAGGTGCTGATGGTAGGGGGCGCCCAGGCCCGGGATCAGTTCGTTCTGGAACGCCGAGCCCTCGGGCGGGAACGAGGTGGGGAAGGGGATGCCGGTGAGCTTGGCTTCACACTCGATGGTGCCATCCAGGTACAGGTACCAGTAGAAACCGTAATCGTAGTTGCCCACGGTGGTGAAAAAGCTGATCACCAGGCGGCGCTGGCGCCGAGTCTCCTGGCTGCCGGTCCACATGTCAGTGTGTTTCCACAGGATGCCGAAGTCTTCCTCGTGCATGCAGATGACGTTCTTCAGGGTTTGCGGCTGGCCGAAGGAGTCAGCGACGGTGGCGTCGAAGTAGTGGATCTCGCCCAGGCAGTCGCAACCCAGCGCCAGTTGATTGGCAAAGCGACCGAAAATGTACTCGCCGGCATCGAAGTAGTTCTGCCAGTAGCGAGTGGGCTGCGGGTCGGCGTAGGGCACGACCATTTCGGCTACCGAGGCGCGGTACATGACCGGACGCTTGACCCCCTGGTCGTTGTAGCTCAACTGACGCAACAGCAGCCCTTCGCGCAGGTCGTAGCCGACGTCCAGGCTCCAGTTGGCCCACTCCACATGTTCGCCACGCACAGTGAAACTTGGCCCTTCGGGCTGGATGATTTCGATGGGTTTGAGGCCTTCGAGCGGGGGACGCTTGTGGTGCGGGTCGTCGTAGTTGGCCGACTCCTGCGGCACCGGGTACACGCGGTGGTCGATCAACTCGGTCATCTCGCGGGTGGTCAGGTCCACGTAGGCGCAGAGCCCGTCCACCGGGTGGGCGAGGGGCTGGTCCAGCGGGTGCTCCTGATGAAAGGCGAACACGCGGATCATGCGCCGGCCTTCTTCGCCGGGCAGGTTGTAGGTGCCGGCGGACAGCGGCACGGCGACCACTTGCCCCGGGGTCAGGCCGCGCTTGGCCAGCGCTTCGATCCACTGCGGCTCGGTGGCCAGCACTTGGCCGGGGATCTCGTATTCTTCGACGATGATCGGTGCCTGGCCCTTGTCCGGGTCGATGGCGGTGCTGGACAGCAGCACGGCCGATTCCACGTCCACGCGGTAGTCGGTGCCCAGCCCCGTGGCGATGTCCAGCATGATGATGCGCGCCACCCGCGGCGGGCGCGGGCCGTTGCCGGCCTGCCACGCGAGGACGTCGCGCTTGTGCGGCTCTTGCAGGCCCACGTAGGCGAACCGTGCGGTGGCAGTGACTTGGCCGGCGCTGGCAAGCACGTCGCGCAGGGTGTCGATTTCACTGGCGTGGAGCGTGGCCAGCAGGGGCGTCGGGGATTGGCTGGTGTCGATCTGTTGAATGGTCATGCGGGGTTCCTCGAAATCATCGGCACGGTCGGGGTCTTATTGGGTGTTGCGTGAATCCAGGATGCCTTCGCCCATGCGGTATTCCGGCAGGTCCAGCAACTGGCGCGGGTCCATGGCGCGGCCATCACGCTCCACATAGCCCATGAAGTTGTCGCCCATGGTCCAGCCAAGCAGGCGCTGCATCTGTTCGGGCATTTCGCGCACGGTCTCCAGCGGCACCGAGAGCAGCTGGTTTTCTTCCTGGCGCAGGTTGGCCAGGTCATAGGACAGGGTGATGCCGGTGCGCGGCGCGTCGCAGGTGTTCTGGCCACCGGCGTGGTAGATCGACCCCACCCAGATCAGCGCGCTGCCGGCTTTCATTTCTGCGCTCACCGCTTCTTCGCGGCGCGGCGCACGCTGGTCGTCCCAGCGGTGGCTGCCGGGGATCACCAGGGTGGCGCCGTTGGCTTGGGTGAAGTCGCTCACCGCGAGCATGATCTGCACCCGCGCTTCGCGGCCGTAGGTGGGGTGTTCCCAGAGAAACACGAAGTCGTCTCGGTGCAACGGTTGGGCACCCTGGCCTGGGTAGATGCGGATCGCCATGGTCACGCCGATGCGCAGGTCCGGGACCACGTCCAGGCGTTTTTCGCCGAGCCAGTAAGTCGCAGGCTTTTGCAGGATCAGTTGCGAAACCCCCAGGTACAGCGGGCTCAGGGCCAGGGTCTGGATGTGCGGCGAGCGGGCGAACAGGCGCCCGGCGCGGCGGGTGGCGGTGCCGGCAAAATCAGGGTCGATGCCCGGTGGGGTGACTTCGAGGATCGGGTCGAGGTCGGCGCGCAGGCCTTCGAGGGTGGCGCTGTCAACGATATCGCGGATGATCACACCGCCGTCGCGCCGGAGGATTTCGGCGACTGCTTCGGGCGTCGCGGTAACGGGCAAGGTCGTCAGTTGAGCCTTCATGGGATGCTTTGCTTCCTCTACGAATGACGGTTGTTCATGTGAACAATGGTCATAGAGCAGCATGTGTGCCAGTCTTGTTCATATGAACAGAAATGCTTTTATCCTATTGATCCCGCGCGATTTATCTTCAGTCGAGGGTTTTCGACGGTCAGATCGAGGCGGTACGGGCGCGCCTGATCGCAGCGCACGCGACGAGGGCAGTGATCGATTTCGGCGCGCGATGAAGGCGCTGTGCGCAAGATGAAATGCGTTCGTTCAGCGGCCACTCGACGGCTTGGCGGCTGTCTTTGCAGGTTATGCTTGCAGGCTCTTCCAGCCACCTGAGGTTGTGACATTCATGCGCGCTCTTCTTGCTCTCTTGAGCCTTTCGTTGTTGCCGGTCCTGGCTCAGGCCTCGGCCCAGCAAACCGTGATGACCCAGACCGACAGCGACCGGCTGATCGCTGCTGGCAAAGCCGCCGCTCAGGCCCAGCAGGCCCACGTCTGCATTGCCGTGGTGGATCAGTCCGGCCTGCTGCTGGCCTTCGGCCGGATGGACGATGCGGCCCCTGGCTGTGTCGATGCCTCGATCCTCAAAGCCCGCGCTGCGGCGCTGTACCGAACCTCGACCGCGCGCTTCATGGACCGCGCCAATGCCCAGGAACCGGCCATCGCCACGTTGCCAGGCATGGTCCCGCTGGGCGGCGGCACGCCGGTGCAAATAGCCGGCAAGGTGGTGGGCGCTGTCGGCGTCAGCGGTGCGACAGGTGCCATCGAGACCAAGATCTCCGAACAGGCGGCGGCGGGAATCGGCGGTCCTGCGTCGTAGGGAGTTGCATCACGCCTTGAGCAACGCCACCCACCCGGCAATGGCCCCGTCCACCCGGGCGCTCTCGTCCCGTGTGTGCAGGGCCAGCGGAATGGGGCGGCCTGGATAGTGTGTGTTTCCTGAGTCGGAGAAAAAATGGCCTTTTCTAATAACCCTTCCGTCGTGTTCAGAAAATGATCCGACTCAATGACGTTGAAATATTCATTCGCTCAGTCGAGGCGGTCAGCTTTTCTGAAGCGGCCCGTCACCTGAATATCTCCCCAGGGCTTGCCAGCGCTGCTGTACAGCGGCTGGAGAAGGCATTGAAGGTGCGGCTCTTCATTCGATCGACGCGTAGCTTGCAACTCTCTGAGGATGGAGAGCGTTATTTACCCCATGCCATTGCGTTATTAGAGGCGCAACGACAAGGTCGTGCTGCACTGGCACATGATTCGTGCGAGCTGTCAGGCCCTCTAAGACTTTCGGTGCCTTCCGATTTCGGGCGCAATCTTCTGCTCGGCTGGATGGATGAATTTCAAGGCAGGCACCCCAAGCTTGTACTGCATCTGCGCATGAGTGACCGCGCCGCCGATCTGCTGCGCCACCCCTTGGACGCTGCTTTGCGCTATGGCGCCTTGGCGGATTCGTCACTGGTCGCTTTACCATTGATCGAGAACAACCGACGCGCGTTGTGTGCTTCGCCGGCCTATCTGGAGCGAAAGGGTGTGCCGCAGAGCGTTGACGATTTAAGTCAGCACAACTGCCTCAGATTCGTATGGAGTGAACAGATACATGAACGATGGCGTTTCACTCTGCCCGAGGGCGAGCGAACCGTGGGCGTGACCGGGGATCGCGTCAGCGACGATGCCGACGCTGTCCGCCGGTGGGCGGTTGCCGGGCAAGGGCTCATCTATAAATCTCGCCTGGATCTGATGCCCGATCTGCTGGCCGGGCATCTCGTCGAGGTATTCCCGAGCAGTCATTGTGAACCTTCACCTTTACATCTTATCTGTGCGCATCGCTCCAGATTGACGCCGGTGATCACTCAACTGCGCAGCTTTCTACAGGAGCGCTGTGGACAGCTCGCGGCAAAGTTGCCCCCTGGTGGAAATGAAAAGGTTGACTACGAGCTGGTGTTTGGCAACCCGTGACTGCGGATGATCTCAGCCATTGCCAAGGCGCCTTGGGCAGCCGTTGGTGAGACATGAAGCTCGATGGCGAAATCCGGTAAAAGTGGCAGTCCAGAATCTGTCCCCAGCATCTGAAAATCATCCGGCACCAGCGAGCGAAGCCATGGCGTGAGCGCAAGACCGCTTTTTACAGTGGCAAGAGTGGTGTCAACCGAGGCATTTTCAAATATCACGCGCCAGCTGATATCCACCTCCCCGAGTCGTGAAAACACGGTACGGCGAAATGTGCAGGTTGGCGTAATAAAACAGAGTGGCAACGGCCTCTGGATACACAGCTGTTGCGAGTGACCGATCCAGACCAGCGGTTCCAGAGACAGGCGCTCTCCCACCCCTTCGTCCTCAGGGCACTGACTGATCGTCAGGTCGATCAGGCCCTTGGAGAAATCATTCATCAGGTCGACCGACGACCCGGATACAACGATGACCTCTACGTCCGGATGTTGTTGGGCAAAGACTTTCAGAACAGGAGCAAAATGTGATCCGCCCATATCATGAGGCACGCCAACCCTCACCGTTTCCGGGAGGGCCGGGCCGATCATTTCCCCACACAGGCTGTCGTTGAGATCAAGGAGCCGCCGTGCCTTGGGCAGAAAATCTCTCCCACGGTCAGTCAGCCTTGTCCCTGCGGGGTCTCGATCAAGAAGCTGACATCCAAAAAAGGCCTCAAGCCGCTTCACTTGCTGGCTGATGCCTCCTTGCGTGAGATGCAGATGGCGCGCGGCGGCGCTTATGCTACCTGATCGGGCAATGGCGACGAAGCTACGGAGGAGGACAAGATCGACGGTTCTTGGGTGGGTCATGCCAGTGGCCATCAGGGTTACTAATGGCCCTATTATAAACATTCGATACGGAGCGTCACGCTGTCCACGTAAGGTAGTTTCCTTTTTGGTGGAGCCGTCTTCATGATCCTCAGTGCGAACAGTACAAACATTCAAGCAGCCCTGGACAAGGTCACCCAGCATTGGTCGCCCCAGGTCATTGGCCAGGTCAACAACCAGTACATCAAAGTGGCGAAGCTCAAAGGCGAGCTCATCTGGCACGCCCATGCCGATGAAGATGAAATGTTCATGGTGGTGTATGGCACCCTTGACATTCAGCTGGAAGACAGAGGCGTCATCGTGCACCCCGGTGAATTCTGCGTGATTCCCAAGGGTGTCCGACATAACCCTGTCGCCTCTGAGGAATGCGGCATCGTGCTGATCGAAACCGTGACAACCCTGCATACCGGGGACGAAGTCACTGCTCGGACAGTACCTGTCGAGAGGCAGCTGGCGTGAAAAACCAGACCGGAAGGAAACGTCGGTAACGGGTTTTCATATAACGTTCGCATTCTTGTAAACGACAAACCCCCGCTCGAAAGCGGGGGTTGTCATCAGCCTTGGCCCGATCAATCAGACTCTATTTTACTGCTCAGTCGCTTATTGCTTCGACGGCAGGGCGTAGGCAATCAGCGAGTCACCCATCTTCGTGCCAAACGAGCTATGCCCGCCCGCCATGATCACAATGTACTGCTTGCCATTGCTTTCATAGGTCATCGGTGTGGCCTGACCGCCTGCTGGCAAGCGTACTTCCCAGACCATGTCGCCGTTGGTGACGTTGAAGGCGCGCAGGTAGTCGTCCTGTGTGCCGGCGATGAACATCAGGTTACCCGCCGTGGACATCGGCCCACCCAGCATCGGAATACCAATTTTCATCGGCGGCAGCTGGATGCCTTTCAGGCTGTCGCGGATAGTGCCGATGCGTTTGCGCCAGACCACGTTGTGGGTCTTCATGTCGACGCCCGCCACATAGCCCCAGGCCGGCTCTTTGCACGGAAAACCCAGCGGCGACAGGAAGGCGTTGATTTCCACGCCATAAGGCACGCCGTACTGCGGTTGAATGCCCGCTTCGGTCCCGGTACCTGCTGCGGCACCGTCTTTAGGCCACATAGGGTTGTTCGGGCCCCGGGGTATCAGCTTGGACACGAACGGCAGCGCCATCGGGTTCATCACCGCGACCTGACGGTCGGCGTTTACCGAAATGCCGCCCCATTCAAAGACCCCCAGGTTACCCGGGAACACCAGTGTTCCTTGCTCGGACGGCGGAGTGTATTGGCCACGATAGGACAGGCGCTTGAACATCACCCGGCAGACCATCTGGTCCAACATGGTCGCGCCCCACATTTCCTTGTCCGACAACGTTTGAATCGACGTCAGGTTGAGGTCCGAGTGAGGCTGGGTCGGGCTCACATGATCGCCTGGCGCGGCATCACCGCTCGGCACTGGCATCTCGTAAAGAGGTACGATCGGTTTGCCGTCTCGACGGTCCAGTACGAACAGGTTACCGGCCTTGGTCGGCACATAGATGGCAGGGACTGCGTCACCCGTATTGGTCTTCACATCTGCCAGCGTTGGCTGCGAAGGTACGTCCATGTCCCACAAGTCGTGGTGGGTGGTCTGGAAGCTCCACACCAGCTTGCCGGTGGAGGCATTCATCGCGACGATCGAGCTGGCGTAACGCTCCATCAGCGGCGTACGGTTGCCGCCCCAGATGTCGGGTGTCTCTACGCCCGTTGGTACGTAGACCACATCGGTCTTGGCGTCGTAGGCGAGCGGGGCCCAGGCGTTCGGCGAGTTGTTGACCAGGGTATGGCCATCGCTCGGGACCGCGTTCGGGTTCTCGGCGCCGGTGTCGAAGATCCACTTCAGAGCGCCGGTGTTGACGTCGTAGCCACGGATCGCACCGGAAGGCTCATGCACCGACTGGTTGTCCGTCACCGCACCGCCGATGATCACCGTGGTACCGGTCACGATAGGCGGGGAGGTCGGTTCAAGACCGCCCGGGTAGGCATAGGGCTGCAAGTGCAGAAGATCGAGCTCACCGTTTTTGGCGAAGTCGTCGCAAGGCTTGCCGTTGTCGGCGTTGATGGCGAACAGGCGACCGTCGTTGACCGGCAGGAAGACCTTGCGCGGGCAGCTGGTGGCGACCGGCTGGGTGCCTTCCAGACTTTTCGCGAACTGCGCGGTGTCAGCCTGATCGAAGTACGCGACGCCGCGGCAGGTCAAGTGCTGATACGACGGGTCGGATTTGAGCTTGGGATCGAAGCTCCACTTCTCTTTACCGGTGGCCGGGTCGAGCGCCACCAGTTTCTGGTGCGTGGTGCAGATGTACATGTTGTCGCCGACCTTGATCGGGGTCAGCTCGTTGGTGGTTTCGCCCGAGTCATTGGCGGTTTTCGATTCGCCGCTGTGGTAAGTCCAGGCCACCTGAAGGTCTTTGACATTGCTTTCGTTGATCTGGCTCAGCGGCGAATAGCGCGTGCCCGACTGCGTGCGGCCGTACGCAGGCCAGTCGCCGTTGGCGATGCCCTCCACCGGCTGGTGCTGCGCAGGTTGTGCCGTCGCGATGGAGCCGTTGATTTCCTGCGGGTCGTTGAAGATGGAATAGACCATCACCACAATCGCCAATGCCAGTGTCGCGGACAAGAAGGTTTTGCCAGGCTTCAAGGGCTGCGCAATATCACGCGTGACCGCCGGGATCAGCAACCACAGACCCAGCACCCCGATGATGTCGAAACGTGGCACCAGGGCCCAGAAGTCCGAGCTGGCTTCCCACAGTCCCCAGACCACTGTGATCAACATCAACGCGCCGTACAGCCACAGCGATGCGGCGGAGCGTCGCCACAACAGGACGGCGAATACCAGCAGCGCAACGCCTGTCAACACATAGTATAAAGAACCGCCCAGCGCGGCCAGCCAGATACCGCCTGCCAGCAAAAGCAAGGCAAGAATGCCTGCGATGATTGAGGTAAAGCGCCTCAGACCTGAAGCTTTTGATAAATCGTGCATCGATGTTACACCTTGAGAGGTAGAGCATGGAATGTGCGCGGTAGAAGGGTGTTCAACCCTCGAACGCGGGGATCAGATGGAACTCTCGGCTTGATTGCTCGCTCCTCCTATACACGGTGATATTTAAGATTTACCCCCTTTTTCAGGCCGCAGGCGCTGCGGTCAGCACCTGGACAGGACTGACTCGATCGCCCTGATGGCGGGTGCAAGTTCGACTGCCATTTCGTCAGCTTTGGCCGTCGGCTGCATACGGTTGCCCACACGCTCGAACAACCGGTCATCAAAGCGTTTACGCAACCGCGCGAGCGATCCGCTGACAGCAGGCTGACCTACACCGAGTTTAAGGGCCGCACGTGAGACGTTTCGCTCTTCGTAGATCACCATGAAAACCACCATCAAGTTCAGGTCGATCTCGGCAAATATCTGCAGGTCGATTTTGCTCGGCGGGAGGGTATGCAGTGTCTGGGGCATTGGGCTATCTGCTCAACTCTGAGGGTCAATCGGCCGGGCCGTTGGAGCGGGGCAGCTGGCTACGCGCAGCAATAGTGCCGAGGCTCAACCATTGGGTTCAGATTCCAGGCACCGCAGGATCCGGGCTGCTCCGGATACGACTTGACTGCTGCTTTTTTCGGCTGATTCACGTGTCATGACTTTTTTCTCGCTCTGGCAGGTCAACCACGGCCTGCGCAGCGGGGGCTCAATGGCTGATGGTGAAAACCTGCCCGTTGGCAAACGAGGAGATCGGTGAACACAGGTAAATGACGGTGGCCGCGAGCTCATTTGAATGGCGCGGATGATCGATCAGTGGGCCACCCAGCACCATCTGCCGTATTTGCTGATCCGCCGAGCCGCGGTGAAGTTTGCCGGGGTCGACACGGCCACGGGCAAGGGCATTGACCCGAATGCCGAACCGGGCATTTTCGGTGGCCGCCGCCTTGGTCATGCTGATCACCGCCTGGCGGGCGGCCAGGTAGGGCGTCATGTCGGCCTCGGCAAACTCCTGTGGCAGGGACGCGGCATTGACGATGTTGCCGCCACCGGCCTTGGCCATGTAATGAAGCTGTTGCTGCAGGCACAGGGTGGCACCACGCACCGCCGCGGTCATGACGCGCCCGTGAATGAATTCGTCGGCTTTGGACAAGGGCAGCATGGGCAGTACGTTCGCCGCGTTGTTGAACGCGTGGTGCAGCCCGCCATAGGTGTCCACCACGGTGGCGATCAGTCGCTCGACGTTTTCGGCAACCGATACATCGGTTTCAATGAACAGGCCCTGACCACCGTAGCTGTTGATCATTTCCACTGTTTCGGCACCGTGCTCGGAGACATCCGCCACCACCACCGAGACGCCTCGCTTGGCGAATGCCAAGGCCGTGGCACGGCCCAGGGCCGTGCCACTCCCCGTGATCAACGCTACGGTTTCTTCAAAAATCAGGTATCCCGTACTCATGGCAAGGTCCTTGGTCGGCTATTCCAGGTGGCTATCGGCAGGGTGTGCGCTGGCCAGTTGCGTGTCGTCCCAACCCCCGCCAAGGGCACGATACAGCTGGACCTGACTTTCCAGCTGTTGCAGGCGGTTGGTTGCCAGTTGCTCACGGGCCGAGAACAGGTTGCGCTGGGCATCCAGGACCGGCAGGAAGTTTTCCACACCGTGCTGGAAGCGGTTCTGCGCCAGTTCCAGGTAAGCCTCGTTGTCATGCACCAAGTCCTCGTGGGCCTGGACCTGTTCGTCGAAGACCCCGACGGCGGCCAGGCCATCAGCGACTTCGCTGAAGGCTGTCTGGATGCTCTTCTCATAGGCCGCCACGCGAATGTCTTTCTGGATTTCAGCGTAATTGAGGTTCGCTTTCAGGCGCCCGCCGTTGAAAATCGGGATGTTGATTTGTGGAATGAACGTCCACTGGCCTTGGCCGCCCTCGAACAGGTGGGAGAGTTTTTCGCTGGCTGCCCCCGCGTTTGCGGTCAGTGTGATCGAGGGATAAAAGGCAGCCCTCGCCGCGCCGATATTGGCGTTGGCGGCGATCAAGTCACGCTCGGCGGCGCGCACATCCGGCCGCTGGCGCAAGATGTCGGCCGGCAGGCCTGCCGGGATGGAGGCCAGCATGCGTTGGGTCCAATCGCCCGAGTCGGGCAGGTTGGCTGGCATCCGTGTACCGATCAGCAGCGTCAGCGCATTCACGTCGTGGGCCACTTGATGGGTGTAGACCAGTGTCTGCGCTCGGGCGCTGTCAACCAGGGTGCGGGCCTGACGCACGCTCAAATCAGACGTGGTGCCGGCACTGTGGGCCGATTCCATGACGTTCAGCCCATGAACATAAGTGTCATAGGTCGACTGCGCGATCTTCAGCAAGTCTTGGTCGGTGCGCCAGGTCAGGTAGGCGCTGGCCACACTGGCCACCAGGCCGACCTGAACGCTGTGCTGGGCTTCCTCGGTGGCCAGGTAGGTCTGCAGCGCGCTCTCGTTCAGGCTTCGAATACGGCCGAACACGTCCAGTTCATATGAGGTGATACCGACGTTGAGCTCGTAGTTGCCAAAGGTCCCGGTCTTGCCCGGAATCGAAAGGTCACCGGCCAAGCGTTGCTTGGCTCCCTCGCCATCGACGCCCACGGTCGGCAGCAGTTCCGAACGCTGGATACGGAACAGCGCGCGGTACGCATTGACGTTCAGGGCCGCCTGGCGCAGGTCGCGGTTATTGGTCAGGGAAAGCCCGATCAACTGGCGCATGGCGGGGTCACGAAAGAACTGCTGCCAGTGCAGGTCAGCAATCGACTTGGCGCTGTTGGCCGCACCGACGGACGAGGTCTTGTACGAGGGGCCTTGTGGCCAGGCCTGATCCACGGGCGCTTCAGGCCGATGGTAGGCGGGAATCAAGCTGCAACCTTGCAGGCTGACGCCGAGCAAGGTGGCGAATGTAAGGGCTGTCCACTTCATGATTGTTACCTGATCACATGAAAACGGGAAATGCGGAGTGTACCGTAATGCGAGAAAGTGTACCATGATGTGGCCCAGCTGCAACATCAGGATTTAACGCCTGTGCAGCCATTGCTCAAAGTATCGAGGGACCCTTGCATGGCCAGAAAGACCGCAGAAGAAACAGAACAGACGCGGCTCAAATTGATAGAGTCCGGCGCGCGCATGTTTGCCAGATACGGGTACGCCTACTCGACCCTGGATGACATCGCACAATGCGCGGGGCTGAGCCGAGGTGCGGTGTATTGGCATTTCAAAGGAAAAGGCGAGTTGTTGCAGCTGATCCTGGGTGCATCGTCGCTGCCTCTGGAGGATTTCATCGCGCCGGGCACGGCGCTGGCCCAAGGCTTTGAACAGCTGGGCCGTGCACTGGTTGAAACCTTGAGCGTTGGCCGTTACCGCGATCTGTTCACCATTTTATTGAAAGAGGGGGATACCGAGTCCGGGCAGTGCCCCGTGGTGGCGCGCTGGCAATTGGTCCAGGACAACCTGCAAGAGCAGTTCAAGCGGCTGCTAGTGGTTGACAGTCAATCAGGCAAGCAGACCAACGCCCAAGCCCAGGTGATGCGGCTGGCGGTCACGGGTCTGCTGTTTGAGTCGTTGTTCAGTCAGCAGAGCGCTGAGTCCCTGGCGCACGGATTGGTTTGTACCCTGCTGGAACGGACCACAGTTGCCGCCCCGCAGTATTAACGCTGTAATACATCCCTTTATCTGGAGTGAACTCATGTCTGACTCAAGTGATCCGACGGAGAACAAGCAGTCCGGTATCCAGGTTATCGCTCGTGCCGCGGCTATCTTGCGCGCACTGGGCAGTAACGCTGGCGGTCTGAGCCTCTCGGCGATCGCCCAAATCGTCACACTGCCGCGTTCCACCGTGCATCGAATCATTGTGGCATTGGAGGAAGAGCACCTGGTCGAGTCCATCGGCCCCTCCGGCGGGTTTCGTCTGGGCCACGCTTTCGGTCAGCTGATTCATCAGACCCAGGCCGACATCATCTCCAGCGTGCGCGAATACTTGAATAACCTCTCGACTCAGGTCCGTGAGTCGGTGTGCCTGGCGACACTGGCAGGTGATAAGGTCAACGTCGTCGACTGCATCATTTTCGAGCGCGAGTTGCGGGTGGTGTTTTCGGTGGGCATCGAGGCGCCGGCGTACGCGACGGCGGCAGGCAAGATCATGTTGTCGGCATTTTCCGATGAGGCATTGCAGGCGATCTTGCCTAAAAAATTGCCGGTGCTCACTGAAAACACATTGAGCCGCGCCCAGTTGGTGACCCAATTGAAGGAAGTGCGCAGTTCGGCGGTGGCAGTGGATGAGCAGGAGCATCTGGAGGGTGTTTGCACCTTTGCCGTGGCATTGGAGACTTACCTGGGCAATTACTCCATCAGCATCATCGCCCCCAGCATCCGCGCGTCGCGCAATGGCGACGCCTATAAAGAAGCGCTGATGGACTGCAAGTACGACATCGAGAAGAAAATCGGTCGCATGTCCAAAGCGATGGCTGCCGCTCGCTGATTATACCCTTCGCGTCTTCCTGGCTTGGCCGGCACTGCTTGTGCCGGCGCTCGCACTCTGTCTTCTCCGTCGATCCTCTGGGCCTCCTGAAGCCTTTCGAGGGGTTTTCGTGTGCTCGAGGGGTGGCAGATTGCCGCAGGCAACCTATTTCTAAAGACGTCCGTTGTCTCGCATGGCGGAAACCTGTATCGTAATGTGGACGTTGAGTGATTGGCTTTCCAGGCCCTCTCATCGGCTCGCCGGTGGCCGTCTTCGCGGTCATCGCAGCCGTCGCAAAAGCAACCGAGTTCTGCGTACGCAGCCCTGAACCAGAGGACCACGTGTCATGTCCGTGCACGAAGTGAGTTTTCAGGGGTTACTGCTCAGCCCGTTATTCCTGATGGTGCTGATCGCCGTTGCCCTGACCAGTGTCACCGCCCGGGTGGTTGATCGAATCATTCCGTACTCCATGCAGCGCAACGAAAGTCTGCTGTGCATGTTGCTCTTCATGTTGATCCTTGCCGGGCTGGTACGAATTACTTTTTGAGAGACGAAAAATGAAAAAAGCAGCAAACGTTGCCATGACGCTGGTGCTGATTGGCGCCATAGGCTTATGTCTGGTTTATGTCTGGGACAGCTACATGTATACGCCTTGGACCCGCGATGGTCGGGTCAGGGCTGACGTGGTCAATATCGCCCCGGACGTGTCTGGCTGGATTGATGAGTTGCATGCCGAGAACGCCCGCCAGGTAAAAGCCGGGGATGTTTTGTTCACGGTGGACCGGGCGCGCTATCAAGTAGCCGCCGACCTGGCTCAGGCGCAGACAGACAGCGCCAAGGTCGCCTGGGACCGCGCTGGCAATGTCTACAAGCGCCGCGCGGCCATGAGCACGGACGCAGTCAGCCGCGAGGAGCTGGATACTTCGCGCCTGGACATGCTGGAAAAGCAAGCGGCTTACAACCAGTCTGTGGCGAACCTGAATGGGGCCAGGCTGGATTTGACGCGGACCACGTACGTGTC
Organism: Pseudomonas sp. dw_358; assembly: GCF_018449655.1. Classification (GTDB taxonomy): domain Bacteria; phylum Pseudomonadota; class Gammaproteobacteria; order Pseudomonadales; family Pseudomonadaceae; genus Aquipseudomonas. The sequence continues at coordinate 47,764 of NZ_JAAVUX010000008.1, read as the reverse complement.
ACCGGTGGATGGCAAGATCATCAACCTGGAACTTGAAAAAGGTGACTTCGTCAATCGGGGTGTGAACCGTCTGGCCCTGGTCAGGGACAACAGCTACTACGTCACCGGCTACTTCGAGGAGACCAAGATTCCGGCGATCAAGATCGGCGACAAGGTCGAGATCTGGCTGATGGCCGGGACGCAGAAGCTCGAAGGTCATGTCGAGTCTGTCGACAGCGGTATCTCCAACACCAACAGCACGCCGGGCAACCAGATGCTGCCAAGTGTCGAGGCAACATTCGCCTGGGTGCGCCTGGCGCAGCGTATACCGGTCAACATCAAGATCGACCAGGTACCTGACGGCCTGCAACTGAGCTCGGGGATGTCGGCAACCCTCAAGGTCGATATTCCGGTCGGGGACGCGCGCGACCAGCGTTCGGTTTCGCATGCGCTGGCGGAAGACGTGCGTTCGGTGTTGTAAGGCCCAATTAATACAGTTGCAGCCCATGCCCTGCACCTGCTGGTAAAGTCGAGGCAAAAATCATGGCGTCAGCGCTGGATTCCTATTTGTTGGGCAACAAGGTGGCGGTCAAGACCGGCATCAAAATGAGTATCTCAGTCTGGGGTGCACTGTTCTTTGCCTTGATGTTCAATTTCGAACACCCGGTCTGGGCGATGATCACGGGGATGATTTCATTCTTTGCACCGGATCATGCCCAGGTGGTGAAGAAGTGCCTGTTCCAGTGTTTCAGTACGGTAGTAGGCGGCACCCTGGGTGTCGCCGTCATGGCGGTCGTCGGGCAAAGTCCGATGTTGGCCGGGCTGTCCGTCGCTGCCATTATCTTCATGGCTTCATCGCTGTCTTACCATACTCGCGATGCCAACCTCACGTTCATGTGCGCGATCTTTGCCGTCACGGTATGCATCATGGTGATGGTGCCGGTGACGCTAGGGCCTACCAGTGACGAGATCTATCAGATTTTTGTGGACCGCATCGGCACGATCATCGTTGGCATTGTCTGGGCGTCGTTCATCAGCGCCTGCCTATGGCCGGTATTCAGTTCGGACTTGCTGCGCCTTTCCTCCGGTCGGTTGTTCAAGGCGCTGTGTGCACTGAGTTCCGGTTTCCCTGCGGGACCTGAAGCGTTGCATAAGCGCCTTGCAGCCGTTTACGGCGGCATTATCGAATATGCCGATCTGGCCGACCATTGCGACTTTGAAGGGGCGTGGGGCAGAAGGGGCGCGCAGATTGCCCGGGAAATGAACAAGGTGGCCATCGAGGTCAGTACTCAGGCCTATGTACTCCAACAGTTAGGTCCTGTGCCGTATCAGCAGTTGGCGTGCGAACTCGATGAACTGGACCTGTTGGTCAAGGGGGTCGCCAGTCAACCCATCCCTGCCGATGCCGATCTGTTTCGCCTGGAAAGTTTTGCCGAAGATGTTCGCGAGCGTGCCGCACGCTTTGTCCATGAGGACGGTGAACTCAACATGCTGTTGCTCAAAGTTGCGGACCTGGCGACGCAGTTCAAGGCCTTCGCCCAGCTCTATGCGAGCTTGATGCGGGCGGAGCGGGTTAGCGTCAAGGGCGTCAGCGTCCGTCGCCACCAGCAGTTGGCCAATTGCTTCATTACTGGGGGGCGGTCGGCCACCTTGTTTCTGCTGGCCTACACGTTCTGGTATGCATCCGGTTGGACATACGGCTTCCTCGGCTGCGTCGTCCCGGTTGTCTTCAGCATCATGCTGGGCAAGTTGCCTCACCCGGAAATGATCTTGAAGAACATCGTCATCGGTTACTTTTTCGCGATTCCGTTCGGGTTGGTCGTCAACAGCTTGCTGGCTGAAGCACCCAGTGCGTTCGAGATGCTGTTCATCGTCGGCGCGCCCTGCCTTTTCTTCGGTTTGATGGGCCTGTCCAGTTTGATGAGCTTCGCCTATAGCCTGGGTTTCAATATCTCTTTCATGGTCTTTCTGCTTCCGCAGAACGTCCACGAAATCAACATTGGCTTCGATATCGAGCGCACATTTTGCGTGGGCCTTGTCACGGCGTTGCTGGCGTTTCTTTATGTGTGGATTCCCAGGAAGCGGGTATTGCGCAACCCGGCTCGGGTCAGTGAGGTCTTCGAGCCGGATCTCCAGCGGTTTCTGACCGACAGTTCGGTGCAACGCACCTCGTCCACAGCACTGGCCGACGGTGTAGGCCTGGTCATCGACAAGATGGTCTACATCTCGATTTACGAGGCGCCCGAGAAGAAGCCCGAACTGATCGAGCAGGCCTCCCGGGTGATCTTCCTGATGAGCCAGGTGCGCAGGGTCAGTGCCTATATCGAAGCCAGCACACTCGCACCCTCGACGGAGAAGATGCTCGGCGACTGGCGCGGCGAATTGCTGGCCAACTACAGGGACGGCACCGACCGCGATGATCATGCCTTGGCGAGCGAGGTCGCCAGTGCTACCCGTGCCCATGGGCAGCCTGCACGGGATTCGGTTGATGTTGCAGGCCAAGGTTATTTGCAGGCCATGGACCAGTTGACACGCGGTGTGTTTATTCCGAGCCCTTGATCAGGCTTACGACGAGGTCGTCATATGGACAAGTTTCAAGCCATGCAAGCGTTCGCCCATGTGGTGGAGCAAGTCAGCTTCAGCAAGGCTTCCGCCACCATGGGGGTGGGGACCCCCACAATCACCCGGCACATCCAGCAGCTGGAAAACTACCTGGGCGTGGTATTGCTCAATCGGACCACGCGGCGCTTGAGCCTGACCCCGGACGGGCTGCATTACTACGATTACTGCAAGCGAATCCTGGCGGACGTGCAGCGCGCGGAGAAGACGCTGCCGGGTGCCACTCAATCGCTGCGGGGCAAGCTGCGGGTTGATATATCCCATGCCCTGGCCCGCCAGGTGATCCTTCCGGCAGTCAGTGGGTTCATTGAGCGGTACCCGCAGATTCAGTTGACCATCGGGCTGGACGATCGTATCGCCAGCCTGATCCAGGAAAATATTGATTGTGCGATACGCATCGGCATTCCCCAGGATTCGAACTTCTTGATTGCCCGGCGCTTGGCATCGGTCGAATGGATCACCTGTGCCAGCCCCAGATACCTGCAAAAGCACGGCACGCCGGTGCAACTGCGCGACCTTACGCGGCACCAGGCGGTGGGTTACTGCCATCCACAGTCGGGCAAGTATCAGGAATGGAGCTTTGTCTGCAACGATGAGCCGGTGAGCGTGGAGATGAGCTACGCGATCGCGGTCAATGAGACCTCGGCTTATATCGGCTGTGGCCTGGACGGCCTGGGATTGCTGCGGATACCCGCCTGCCTTGTGCAGAGTGATCTTGACAGCGGCCGTCTGGTCGCCGTGCTGCCGCAGTTTGCGAGCGCCGGCGATCCCGTTTCCGTCGTCTATCCCAACGGTAATCGCTCGTCCTTGACCGTCCGGGTCTTTACTGACTGGGTGCAAGCGTTATTTGCGCCCTCGGCGCCCGAGGGTACGGCCAATAAGGCCTCCTTCCATGGATCAGACCGCCCCTTGGTCCACTACTCCTCAGGAACCGCTCATGAAACAGCCTCGTCACCGGGTTACAATTCATGAAACGGCTTAAAAGCAAACAATGACGGCCACCGCAATCGACATCGGCACGGTCACTCCAGGTTGACGGGATGTCGACGCGGCAAAAGGATCAGTGCAGTTTCAGTCGCGTCTTGGTGCTACGACCGATTCGGTCTCCCAGCACCCTCAAGCCGGTTCGAATGAGGCCGAAAAGCGCCACCTGATGCATGCGATACAGTGAGACGTAGAAACACTTGGCCAGCCAGCCTTCGACCTTCACGCTGCCCATGACCGTTCCCATCAAATTGCCGACGGCGGTGAAATGGGAAAGTGACACCAACGACCCATAGTCTTTGTAGCGGTAAGTGAGAGGGGAGCGCCCCTTGAGTTGCGCGGCGAAGCTATTGACCAGCAGTGATGCTTGCTGATGCGCCGACTGGGCGCGGGGTGGGACATTGCCCAAGCCATCGCCCAGCGAGCATGCTGCACAGTCGCCGATGGCGTAGATGCGCTCGTCGCGAGTGGTTTGCAGCGTCGGTCGGACCACCAGCTGATTGATCCGATTGGTTTCCAGCTCGGCGAGGTCTTTCAGAAACGCCGGTGCGCAGATTCCCGCCGCCCAGACTTTCAGTGTGGCCGGAATCAGCGTGCCGTCCCGGGTCTTGAAACCCTCCGCTGTCACTTCCTGAACGGCCGAGGAGGTCAAGACATCCACCTTGAGTTTGATCAACTCCCGGTGGACCGCGTTGCCGATCCGGTCAGGGAGGGCCGGGAGCACCTTCGGGCCAGCCTCCAGCACGGTGATGTGCATGTCTTCGGGTTTGATGCCGTGCAATCCGTACGCCGACAGTTCCTGTGCCGAATTCCTCAATTCGGCTGCCAGCTCCACACCGGTCGCGCCCGCCCCGACGATGCCGATGGTGATCTTCTGACGTTCTCCGGTGTAGGCATTCGCGTGCGCACCCAAGTAGTGGTTGAGCAATTGCCGGTGGAAGCGCTCCGCCTGCTCGGTGGTGTCGAGAAACAGGCAATGCTCGGCGGCGCCCTGGGTACCAAAATCGTTGGTTTTGCTACCCACCGCGATGATCAGTTGATCGTAGGCCAGGCTGCGTTCGGCAATGACCACTTGGCCATTCTCGTCGAGCAGCGGCGTCAGGTGGATCAGCCGCTGTTCTCGGTCGATTGCACTGAGCCGACCCACCTGAAATTCGAAATGGTTCCACTTCGCCTGGGCGACGTAGTTGACCTCGTTGTCCGAGGTGCTCATGGAGCCCGCAGCCACCTCATGCAACAACGGCTTCCAGATGTGCGTGGCGTTGGCATCGACCAGTGTGATGCGCGCCTTGCCTTTGCGCCCCAGGCGCTGCCCCAATCCTGTAGCGAGTTCGAGGCCGCCGGCGCCTCCTCCTACGACAACGATGTTGATTGGCATGTGTTGAGTCTCCTGCCTGAATAAAAAAAGCGGCGCCAGCCACTGGGCTGTTCCGATGGCTGCGCCGCTGACGGTTTGCCAGCCTGGCGGGTGGGTGAAACCGTCAGTGTGCCGTTTGGCCACCGTCCACCAGGTACACCTGGCCGGTGACGAAGCTGGCAGCGGGGGAGCACAGGAACAACACCATACCGCTCATTTCCTCGGGCTCGGCCGGGCGGCCGATGGGGCTGTTGTTCATCAAAGCCTCCCGGGTAGCTGGGTCGTTCAGCCAGCGCTCGGTCATGGCCGACGCCACCAGGCCCGGAGCCAGGGCGTTGACGCGAATCCCCTCGCGGGCGTAATCCAGCGCCGCGGCACGGGTGAGGCCTACCACCCCGTGTTTGGCCGCCACGTAGGGCGCCATGCTCGGGTCGGCAACCACGCCGGCGACCGAAGCGGTGTTGACAATCGCGCCACCACCGGACTTCAACATCGCCTGGATCTGGAACTTCATGCACAAAAAGACGCCTTTAAGATCGACGCTGATGATCTTGTCGAAATCGGCCTCGGTTTGCTGGGCCAAAGGCGCTGTGGGGGGCAGGATGCCGGCGTTGTTGAACGCCGCGTCGATCTTGCCGAAGCGCTCTAACGCCGTGGCCACCAAGGCTTCGACAGACTCGGCGTTACTGACATCGGTCTGGACGAAGATTGCGCTGCCGCCCTGGTCTTCGATGGCTTTGACCGTGTCGTTGGCTCGGATGTCTACATCACCGATTACCACGTTCGCACCGTTGTTGGCGAACGCCAGAGCGGTGGCGCGGCCAATGCCGGTGGCGGCGCCGGTGATCACGACCGTTTTACCGGCATAGTCAAAAGGATTGAGAACCATGAAATGTCCTTGGGTGGTCTGAAGGGGCCGGCAGCAGGGGCGTAAAACAGGCGAGATCCACGCGCCCTGAAAATGCATTGCAGGCATGAAAAATCGGTGGATCAGATCGCTGCTCCACCGCGCGAAAGCTTTGATAAGCTGTGTTTGACGAGATTTATACTAACGCTGGGGGGAGAGATTACCCAATACATTCGAAGGCTGATAAAATGCTTTAAAAGCATGAGTAGACCTGATGGAACTGCGCCACCTGAAGTACTTCGTCGCCGTGGTCGAGTGCGGCGGGGTCACCGCCGCGAGCACCGCGCTGCATACCTCGCAGCCCTCGCTGGGACGCCAATTACGTGACCTTGAGCTGCACATTGGCGCCGATCTGTTCCTGCGCGATCGTCGGCGCTACGCGCTGACACCGGCCGGTGAAGTATTCCTGGAGGAGGCGCGGCTGGTGCTGGCGCTTGCCGAGCGCGCCGTGGCGCGCGCTCGTGATGCCGCTCGGCAACAGGGGGGGCGCTTGCTGGTAGGGTTCGATTACGGTCTTGAAGCCGGCCATACGGCGCACTTGATGGAGGCCCTGCGCGGGCCGCATCAGGGCATGGATCTGGTCATGCGCAGTCAGCCCTCGCCGCAATCGATCAGCCAGGTCCGCTCAGGGCAACTGGACGCGGCATTTGTGCTGCTCAGTGACGGCATACGCGGTCTGGCCTGTCATGTGCTGCAGCGCGACCCCATCATCGCGGCCATTTCCGTTGAGCACCCCTTGGCGAAGAAGTCCGTGATTGCAGTGTCGGACCTCGCCCACGAACCGCTGATCTTTGCCAGCAGCAAGCTGGCGCCCGTGCTGTATCAAGCGACTCTGGCGTATGGGCAGCGCAACGGTGTGCACCTGCGGGGCGCTTATGAGCCGGAAAGCATGATGATGGCCTACTCCTTGGTCAGCTCGCTCAAAGGGATTTGTCTCTTGCCGGAATACACCACCCGTACCTTCCCGAAAAACGTGGTCGGCGTGCCGTTGCAAGGCGATATTCCGACGGTGGCGCAGGCGCTCGTGTGGCGGCCGGACAACGACTCGGCGCCGTTGGCGGCCATACTGGCGAGCTTCAATGTCCAAAGCGCGATGGCGGCGGACGATTGAGGTTTATCCACCGCCTTACCCAAGGCGAAAGGGCGACCCTCAACAAAGGGTTCAAAAGTAGTACAGCGCCTGCACGGTTGCGGTCGTTTGCTGGCGATTTCTGTCATTGCCAAAGGGCCGGTCATCGGCATTCCCGGTAAACCAGTCGTATCTGATCTCGGGTCGTAGCGACAGGTTACGGGTAGCCTCATAGCGCAGGCCCAGGGTGATACCGTTGAACGATCCCCGCGCTACGGATACCGGGAACAGTGCAAAACCCTGAGGGTCGCTGAAATGCTCTGCCCTGGCGGAAAACGCTAAATCCTGGCGATACTGATACGTCAGCGAGCTGTTCACGCCCCACCAATGAGCGCCGGAAAAACCCGGCCCGGTGACGATATCGACAGTGCCAGGTTTGCCGTCGCCATCTTGACGTCCAGCCACGGCCTCGGCGCCGATGGACCAATGGTTATCCAACGCAAACCAGCCATTCAACGAGTGCTGTTGTCTGAATTGTGCACTGGATGAAACCAGGCGGTAAGTCGGCGCCTGTATATCGTCCGACGAATTGTTCTGGGCGTTACCAACGATGAACTCATAATCGATCCACCCCCGCATGTCGGCGGTGCGCCAGCGTAAAGCACCCAGTACCGATTTGCTGTTGTTGTTATCGCGCAGATTGTTCAGCCCCTGGACAATGCCCAGTTCGCCACCCAACAGGCTCGTTCCGCTGTCGAGCATGCGGGTGCCGAGCACAATGCCGCTCACCGTGCCGGGCTCGGTCACGAAGGCATAAGTCTTGGTCGCGAAGGCATTGCGTGCCAGACGGATATTGGGCGGAATTTCATAACCAATCCCCGGCCCGAAAATCCCCGCCATGATACTCACGCCGGTGCCATACGGCAGATAGGCCGTGGCAAACAGGTCCGGGACGGCATAGAAGTTCTGCCGGCGCCGCTGAGCCTTGGCGGTCGCCGATGCACCGGGCTCGTTGATGCCCCAATGCTCATCCCAGCCTGTGGTTCGGGCGAACTGGCCGTCACGACCGTACAACATGCCCACGGTAAAGCCGAACGAATAATCCTGGTCTTGCGGGCCTGGAAGCGGTGTGGCCCGGGGCAAGTAACGACTGTCGAGAGGCTTTTCGATAAACAGATTGAAAAACGCCAGTTCAAACTTCTCATCGGCATATCCTGCCACCGGCAAGTTGGTCAGGCCGCCGCGGCGTTCAGTGCGGGTGGAGGTGGTGTTGCGCGAGTATCCGGCGTCAATGATGCCATGGATTTTTATACCGGTATCGCGTTCCAGTCCGGGAATCAACCCTGCGGCCAAGTCGCCTTCTCCGGGTGGCGAGGGAGAGGCAGCACACAGCGTGCACGATAACATCGCGCATAAGGAGGCGAGGGGCTTACGCATGGAGTGTCGACCTTGTTTTTATTGTATGGACCACTGGGCAGGGCGCCCCTTGTGTGCCCAGACGGTAAATTCACCGTGGCTGTCCGACAAGGCCAATATGGCCGAATAGAGTTTTCATGAAACGCGAACAACCGTGTCGTGGGTCAACCGATGCGCGGGGCTTGAACCGCGTTGTTCGCGTTTCGCGAACAGTCATTTCGCCCAGACTGGCCTTGTTAGCTCAGGGGACCCGCCTTAACGTGGAGCCACTCAAACACAAAAATAACAGGGCAACGACGATGAGTACTCAACCTGCATTCAAGACAGTTTTCGGTTCATTGGAGCACTACACCAAAGGGTCGATCGAACTGGTCACCGGCAAGAAAAGCCACTATGCCTTTTCCAATATCTTCGAAGTCGCTGCACAATCGGCGCCCTACGAGAAAGTCGTCGTGGGCCTCAACCTCGGCTATGTCATCGAAGCTATTCGCGCAGAAGGTACTTCCGCTTGGTTCGCCTGTTCCCACGACGAGTTTGTGATCTCGGTCGATGGCAGCCTGCGCATCGATTTTCTCAAACTGGACCTGCCGCCAGCCAGCGGCGACGGCACCCAGTTGGCCGGTGAACTCCCCAAAGGCCGCCCCATGGGCTACGTGCTGCTCAAGCGCGGACATCAAGCGCTGCTGCCCGCGGGCTGCGCCTATCGCTTTGAAGCCAGCAACGCTTGCGTGCTGTTGCAGCAGACGGTGCAGGGCCCGCTCAGCATCGAGAAGTGGGCTGACATCTGCTTGAAATGATCCGTGTTCTGACCTCGACATCACTCCAAAAATAAAAGGAGCCAACCATGGCTATGCTCGAAGCGGTTGAAACCGAAAATGCGCTGTCCTTTGCCGAAGATTCAGTGGCTGCCAGCGCCGCTCACCCTGTCACGGGCTACAAGGCCTTTGAGCTGGGTGCCTTCAAGCTTTCCCGCGACGAATACTTCGCCCGTATCGAATGGCCGGCCAAGGGCGAGCAGCGCTCGCACTTGATCCCGGCGGACGCCTTTCTGCGCTCGGTCATGCGTGATGTGGCCTGGGGCTTTTTCTACGGTTGGGTCAATTTCGACCACGTGTTCGGCACCCGCAATCACTATGGCAAGGTCGATATGTACGCCGGCACCTTCAACGGCGTGCTCAAGGCGGCGGGTGTCGATTACACCGAGCAATTCGAGACGCCATTGATCATGGCGACCTTCAAGGCGATCCTGCGCGACTGGACCAACGCCGGGTTCGACCCCTTCGCCGCGCCCTCGGAAACCGGGACAGCGTTTGGCCGTAAAAACGGCAATAACATCGAAGCCATCGAGCGCTTCCGTGTGGCCACTCGGCGTATGCCGGGCCTCGAAGGTGATTCGCCCTTGCGCGACGACCTTCCGGTCAACCGTCAATTTGCCGATGTTGCCCAGGACGAGCCTGAAGTGCACGCCGCCGAGGGCTTCGAGGGCCAGTTGCATGCGTTCAGTCTGTACAAATACCTGTCGCGCTCCGACGTCAGCTGGAACCCGTCGGTGACGTCGGTGTGCCGCACCAGCCTGTTTTGCCCGACCACCGAAGAGTTTGTGCTGCCCATCGTGCATGGCAACGACCGCATCGAGTGGTTTTTGCAGCTCAGTGACGAGATCGTCTGGGATATCGGCGACAAGGACGATGGCAATCCCCGCGCGCGGATCACCATGCGCGCCGGGGACATCTGCGCGATGCCCGCCGATATTCGTCACCAAGGCTACTCGACCAAGCGCTCGATGCTGCTGGTCTGGGAGAACGCCACGCCCAACCTGCCCCAGCGCTATGAGAGCGGCGAGTTGAAGCCGTACCCCGTCGAGTTCTGATTCGCACGCCCCGGCAATCCAGGCTGGGCCGTTCGCCCCACATTCGTCTATTCAACAGCGCCGTCACTGGCGCTGCAGGGAGCCTTTGCTCATGCAAAACCAATTGTTCATCGATGGCCAGTTCGTCCGCGCCCTGGAAGGCGGCGAAATCGACGTCTTCAACCCGGCCAATGGCGAGGTGATCACCCGTATTGCCGCTGCGCAGGCCGAGGATGTCGATCTCGCTGTCGCTGCAGCGAAGCGCGCGTTCCCGGCCTGGGCGGCGACCCCAGGCGCAGAGCGCGGCCGCTTGTTGCTCAAGCTCGCCGATCGGATCGAAGCCTGTAGCGACGAGCTGGCGCGCCTGGAGTCGCTGGACACCGGACACCCATTGCGCGATTCGCGCGTTCTCGACGTACCGCGCACCGCGGCTTGCTTCCGTTATTTCGGCGGTATCGCCGACAAGATCGAGGGCAAGGTGATCCCGGTTGACGCGGGCTTTCTCAACTACGTGCAGCGCAAGCCTATCGGCGTGGTAGGGCAGATCGTGCCATGGAATTTCCCGTTGATGTTCACCAGCTGGAAGATGGGCCCGGCGCTGGCCGCCGGTAACACCGTTGTGCTCAAACCGTCGGAGCTGACGCCTTTGTCCACGCTGCGAATCGCCGAGTTGATGAAAGAAGTCGGTTTCCCGGACGGCGTGGTCAATATCGTTCCCGGTTACGGGCATACCGCCGGACAACGTCTGGCCGAACACCCCGATGTCGGCAAGATCGCCTTCACAGGCTCCACGGCCACGGGGCGCCGCATCGTCGAAGCCTCCCAAGGCAATCTCAAGCGCGTGCAGTTGGAGCTGGGTGGCAAAGGCGCCAATATCGTTTTCGAAGATGCCAACCTCGAGGCGGCTGTCAATGGCGCCGCTTGGGCGATCTTTCATAACCAGGGCCAGGCCTGTATCGCCGGCTCGCGCCTGCTGTTGCAGGAAAGCATCGCCGACGAGTTCCTTGAGCGCTTCATTACCCTGGCGCGCTCCATTCGCCTCGGCGATCCGCTGGATGCCAAGACCGAAATGGGGCCACTGACGTCGGCGCTGCACCGCGATCGTGTGTTGTCGTTCGTCGACATCGCTCGCCAGCAGGGTGGCCGCATTCTCACCGGCGGCAAGGCGCCAAGCGACCCGGCACTGGCTTCGGGCTTTTATGTCGAACCGACCGTGGTCGAGGCGAGCCCGGGTGATCGGGTGGCTCAGGAGGAGGTCTTCGGTCCATTCGTAACGGTATTGCGCTTCAAGACCGAAGAGGAGGCCCTGGCAATCGCCAACGGGACCGATTACGGGCTGGGCAGCGGTCTATGGACCCGTGACCTGCAGCGCGCCCACCGTGTGGCGGAGCAGATCAACGTCGGCATGTGCTGGATCAACTGCTACAAGCGCGTCAGCCCCGGCAGCCCGTTCGGTGGTCTGGGGCAATCGGGCTACGGCCGCGAGATGGGCTTTGACGCCATTCACGATTACACCGAGGCGCGCTCGGTGTGGGTCAACGTCGACGCCAAGATCCTTCCCCACTACCCACGCTGAGGTGATCCCATGAATTCATTCATCTATCAGGGCACGGCAACGCGCGTGATTTTTGGCCCCGGCAAGCTGGCCAGTCTCAGCGACGAAATTCAGCGCCTGGGTGCTCGCCGTGCGTTGATATTGACGACCCCGGAGCAACAAGAGCTGGGCGAGCAGGTGGCCCGCTTGTTGGGGGAGCGCAGCGCCGGCGTCTATCCCGAGGCGGTGATGCACGTGCCGCTGGAAACCGCCCAGGCCGCCCGTGAAGAGGCCGTGCGCCGCGAAGCGGATTGCTGCGTCGCGGTGGGTGGCGGCTCGACCATTGGCCTAGGCAAGGCGATTGCGATGGACAGCGGTTTGCCGATCCTGGCAGTGCCGACCACCTATGCCGGCTCGGAGATGACGCCGATCTATGGCTTGACTGAAAATCGTCTGAAAAAAACCGGGCGCGACCCCCGCGTATTGCCCAGGACCGTGATCTACGATCCGCAGTTGACCCTGACCCTGCCGGCGGGAATGTCGGCCTGCTCTGGCATGAACGCCATGGCCCACGCAATCGAAGCGCTGTACGCCGAAGATGCCAACCCGGTGATCTCGTTGATGGCTGAGGAGTCGATTCGCGCGCTGGCGCAGTCACTACCGAAAATCGTCGACGATCCGCAAAACATCGAGGCACGCGGACAAGCGTTGCAAGGTGCGTGGCTGGCCGGTATCTGCCTGGGCTCGGTGGGCATGGCCATCCATCACAAGCTCTGCCACACCTTGGGCGGCACCTTCAACCTTCCTCATGCTCAGGCGCACGCCATCGTTTTGCCCCACGCCGCGCACTACAACCGCGAAGCTGCGGCCGAGCCGTTGCGCCGCGCCGCGCGGGCCCTGGGCGGCGAGCACGCCGATGAAGTCGGGCCGTTGCTGTACGCCTTGAACCGTCGGCTGGGCATTCCCTTGGCCCTGGCCGAGATCGGCTTTCCCGAACACGGCCCGGCTGAAGCTGCGCGCGTTGCCTGCGCCAGCCCTTATTACAACCCGCGGCCGTTCGAACAGCATGCCATCGAGGCCTTGCTGACCCATGCATTGCAAGGGCAAGCGCCGGCCTGAGCGGGCTTGCGCCGATCTACGAATGCCAGATGAGACTATAAAAATGAGCCCTCCAGACCTTGCCTCCGAACGTGAAATTACTGCCCGCGCCGTCAACAGCTTTGCCCATACGCCCGACGCGCGCTTGCGCTTCTTGCTGCAGAAGCTGGTCGGACATCTGCACCAATTCGCCGCCGAGGTCGAGCTGAGTGAAGCTGAGTGGTCCAAGGCGATCCAGTTCCTGACCGCCACCGGGCAAAAGTGTGACGACGTGGTTCGTCAGGAATTTATCCTGCTTTCCGATGTGCTGGGGCTGTCGATGCTGGTGGACGCCATTGAGCACCGTAATGGTGTTCAGGCCACCGAAAGCACGGTCTTCGGGCCGTTCTACATCGCCGGCATGCCCGATCGTGAATACGGCGAAAACATGGCACTGATTCCTGGCAGCGCTTCATTGATTACCGGCTCTGTTCGCGATCCTGACGGCAACCCGCTACCAGGCGCCACCCTGGACGTCTGGCAGACCGCCGAAAACGGCCAGTACTCGGGCCAGGATGTTACCCAGCCGCACGGCAACCTGCGAGGCCGCTATCGCGCCGACCAACACGGCCGCTATGCGATTCGCAGCGTGGTGCCGGTCAGCTATCCAATCCCCACGGACGGCCCCGTGGGTACGCTGCTGCAGGCATCGGATCGGCATCCGTGGCGGCCTGCGCACTTGCATTTCATGCTCGACGCGCCAGGCCATCGGCGCCTGGTGACGCATGTGTTCAATGATGACGATCCCTATATCGATTCCGATGCGGTGTTCGGCGTCAAGGACTCGCTGCGGGTGGCGTATCAACCCTGCAGCAGTGCCCATCCCTTGGCGGGGCAGTTCGACATCGGTATGGACTTTCATCACGCGCATTTCGACTTCGTTCTGGAGGGCCGGGCATGAGTCAGTTCTTCGCTATTTTCGCGACCGACAAGCCTGATCTGGAGTCACTTCGCCTCCAGATTCGTCCGCAGCATCGTCAGTATCTGCGTGAGCCTCATCCGCATCGTGTGGTGGTGCGCTTGGGCGGGCCGACGCTGACCAGCGGCGCAGGCTTGATGAACGGCACGTTGCTGGTGGTCGAGGCTGGCAGTCTGAGCGAGACGGAGGCTTTTTTTGCCGATGATCCGTACGTTCGAGCCGGGTTGTTCGAGCGCGTCGAGATCCGCCCCTGGCGCTGGGGCCTGGGCAATCCACAGATGGAAGCCTGAGCGATGACTGCCATTGCGCTGTGCGCTGTCGATCAGGTCCCCGATGGCGGTGCGCTTGGGCTGCAGGCAACGTTGAAGGGGCAGCCTACTGCCTTGGTGGCCGTGCGGCGAGGTGCGCAAGTGTGGGTCTATGGCAATCGCTGCCCGCATTTTTCCATCCCGCTGGACTATCAGCCCGGCACGTTCAGTACCTATCAGGGGCAACTGCTGATGTGTGCGCACCATTCGGCGATATTCAGGTTCGATGATGGCCACTGCATCGATGGTCCCTGCCAAGGCGCCCATCTGGACAGCGTCGCGGTGTATCAGCAGGACGGCCAACTATGGTTGGCCGAGATTCACAACGCGCCCGAGCGGGTGCATTCATGAGCGGAGAAGCAACCATGGCGCTTGATGTCGAGTCTGCCCAGTTACTTGCACAATTGGCCGAGAGCGGTGCGAAGCCGTTTCACTTGCTGGACCCCGTGCAAGCGCGCGAACTCCTCGCAGGCCTGCGCCCCGAGCCCGGAGGGCCGGCCATGCAGCACGTCGAAGAGCTGCAATTGGGTCCGACGCGCTTACGTGTACTGAAGCCCGATGCCTCGGTGCGCGGCGCCATTCTGTATCTGCATGGCGGTGGCTGGGTAGTCGGTGGGCTGGATGATTTCGACTGTTTCGCCCGCCGGTTGGCGCAGCGTACCCAGTGCACTGTGGTGTTGGTCGACTATCGCCTGGCCCCGGAGTTTCCGTTTCCGGCGGCGCTCGATGATGTCGAGCGGGCTGCGCAGTGGCTGGTGGAGCGCCGTGCCAAGTTGGCCGGCGCCCACGGCACACTGCTCATTGCTGGCGATAGTGCCGGCGGCAACCTGGCGGCGGTGTTCGCCCAGCGCGCGGCCCGGCACGCCGAGCAGCACTGGGCCTTGCAGGTGTTGATCTATCCCGTCACCCAGGCTGATCTCGATGGCCCGGCTTACCTCGACCCGCAACGCCAGTTACTGCTGAGCCGCGAAGACATGCGCTGGTTCTGGGGGCACTACCTGGCCGATGCCGGCCAGCGCCAACAGATCGACGCTTCACCGCTGGCCGCCAGGGACCTGCAGGGAGTTCCGCCGGCAGTGGTGCTGACAGCCGAGTTCGATGTGCTACGTGACGAAGGCCAGGCCTACGCCGACCGCCTGGCGCAAGCCGGTATCACGGTGATCGAGCGCTGTTTCAGCGGGCAGATGCACGGCTTCGTGACCCTGCCAATGCTGCGCGCCAGTGACCAGGCACTGGAGTGGCTGGGCGAGCAGATCGAACCCTGGTTGCAACCCGTTTAACCCTGGCAATACCGATCCAGGGCCCCCCTTACAAAAACAACAAGAGGTTTATCATGAGCGCCTTCAATACCACCGTGCCCTCCCTTGATTGTGACGATGAAACCCTGCGCAGCCATCTGCTCGGTGCCGATATTCCGACCTTGCTGATGACCGTGGCGCACCTGACGGGCGACCTCGAAGTCCTCAAGCCTGCCTGGAAACCCGTGATTGCCATGGGTGTGGCGGTCAGTGGCATGGCCCCTGAAACCGAGGCCCAGGTACGCGAGTTTTGCCTGCAGCGGTTACTGGCTTTTCGCGACGGCGGCCGCTCGGTGCCGGGGCGCCCTACCCGCGATCAGCTCCACGCTCTTGGCACCTGGCTGATGGGACCGGTGATCGAACCGTATCTGCCCTTGATCGCCGAGGAGGCTATCACCGCCGACGAAGACTTGCGCACCCCGCGCTGGCATAAGGACCATGTCGCCGGTGGCCGCGACTTCAAGGTAGTGATCATCGGTGCGGGTGAGAGCGGCATGATCGCGGCCTTGCGCTTCAAGCAGGCCGGCGTGCCCTTCGTGATCTATGAAAAAGGTACTGATGTCGGTGGCACCTGGCGCGAGAATACCTACCCCGGCTGCCGAGTCGATATCAACAGCTTCTGGTACAGCTTCTCGTTTGCCCGCGGCATCTGGGACGACTGTTTCGCCCCCGCCCCGCAGGTGTTCGCCTACATGCAGGCGGTGGCCCGGGAGAAGGGTCTGTACGAGCATATTCGCTTCAACACTGAGGTGACCGACGCCCATTGGGATGAAGCGAACCAGCGTTGGCAGCTGCTGTGCCGCGACAGCGACGGCCAGACCCGTCTCGACAGCAATGTCGTGGTATTTGCCGTCGGCCAGTTGAATCGGCCGATGATTCCGGCGATCCCGGGTATCGATACATTCAAAGGCCCAGCGTTCCACTCGGCGCAGTGGGACCATAGTGTCGACTGGAGCGGCCAGCGCGTGGGCGTGATCGGGACCGGCGCGAGTGCCACCCAGTTCATCCCGCAGTTGGCTCAAACGGCGGCCGATCTGAAGGTCTTCGCCCGTACTACCAACTGGCTGCTGCCAACCCCCGATCTGCACGAGAAAATCTCCGACAGCTGCAAATGGCTGCTTGCTCATGTGCCCCATTACAGCTTGTGGTACCGGGCAGCCATGGCGATGCCGCAGAGTGTCGGTTTCCTTGAGGATGTGATGGTCGATCCGGACTACCCGCCGACCGAAGTGGCGGTGTCGGCGCGCAACGAGCAACTGCGTCAGGCCATCAGTGCCTGGATGGAGCCCCAGTTCGCCGACCGTCCGGACCTGCGGGATGTCCTGATCCCTGACTCGCCGGTGGGGGGCAAACGTATAGTGCGCGATAACGGCACGTGGATTTCGACGCTCAAGCGCGACAACGTCAGCATGATCCGTCAGCCGATCGAGGCCATTACCCCCAACGGCATCTGCTGTGTCGACGGGAGCGAGCATGAGTTCGATGTGATCGTCTATGGCACGGGTTTCCATGCGTCCAAGTTCCTTATGCCGATCAACATTACCGGCCGTGACGGCGTGGCCTTGCATGAGGTCTGGAAGGGCGATGACGCGCGGGCGTATCTGGGCATGACCGTGCCGCGGTTCCCCAATATGTTCTGCATGTACGGGCCCAACACCGGGCTGGTGGTTTACAGCACCATCATTCAGTTTTCCGAGATGACGGCGAGCTACATCGTCGATGCCGTGCGCCTGTTGCTGGAGGGGGGGCACCAGAGCATGGAGATCAAGGAACCGGTATTCGAGAACTACAACCAGCGCGTCGATCAGGGTAACGCCTTGCGCGCCTGGGGCTTCTCCAAGGTCAACAGCTGGTACAAGAACAGCAAGGGCCGGGTCACTCAGAACTTCCCCTTCACCGCCGTGGAGTTCTGGCAGCGCACACAGGCTGTCGAGTCGACCGACTACCATCTTGGCTGATCGATCGCTGGCGGGATGATGGGCACAGCCATATCATGCCTGTTCAGGCGGTGCCTGTTATGTCCGGCCAATAATGACAAGAAGAGAAGGGATCATGGATCGTCTGCTCATTACCGAAGCATTCGTGCGCGTGGCGCAAACTGGCAGCTTCGCCAAGGCGGCGGAGCAGTTGGGCGTCACCCGTTCAGTCATTACCCATCGTGTGCAGCAGTTGGAGACTTTCATCAACTCTCCGTTGTTTCATCGCAGCACTCGTCATGTGCGTCTGTCGGATATCGGAGAGGCGTATTTCCAGGAGTGCGCCGACATGGTCGCAGGCTTCCATGGCCTGACCGAAAAGATGCGCCATCAGCGCTCCAATCTCACCGGTCAACTTCGCGTTCAGGTGTTGCAAGGCTTCGCCATCGACCATCTGGGGCCGATTTTGGCGCAGTTCACCCGCTTGTATCCCGAGATCGAATTCGACGTCGTCGTCAACGATCGGGTGGTCGATCCGATCGAGGATGGCTTCGACATTGCCTTCCAGATGTTCCCACCACTGGCAGAGCGTCTGGTGGTGCGCAAGCTGTTCAGCGTGCACCGGGTGTTCTGCGCGTCGCCCCAGTATCTGGAGGCGCGCGGTATACCCGAGCATCCTCAGCATCTCAAGGATCACCACATGGCCTTGTTCGGTGGTTATCCGTCGCGCAATCGCTGGCAATTCGTTCGGGGCGAGGAGTGCATCGAGCTGACATTGCACGGCCATGTGCGCTCAAGTTCCATCCACTTGTTGCGGGACTATGCGGTGAGTGGCGCCGGTATTACCTGTCTGCCCACCCTGGTGGCCAGCGATGACTTGATCAGCGGACGGCTGGTGCCGATTCTGACCGGCTATCGCTTGTCCTCTTTCGACTTCGCGGCCGTCTACCCCGAAACCCAACGTCGAGCCTTGCGGGTGCGAACACTCATCGACTTTCTGGTCGAGCATATCGGCGAGATGCCACAGTGGGACCAGTCGTTGCACAATCGCGGGATCATCATTCATTGACTTTCCTGACCTGGCCGCTCGAATGCTCTGTCGCCGGTGCTATGAAGCGGCTATCGCGCCCCCTTGGTAGGGTCGTGCCACCCGCACCGGCAGGCACCAAGAGCAAGGTCGATACGCTGAGCACGGGCATCTTTCTTTCGCAAGAGGGTGTCTTCGACGGTGCGCGTCTACCGCTGACTCCGGTGGGTCGCCACTATCACGCGTTCCCTGCACCGTATTCGCCAGATGGCAACCATCCCTGCCAATTGCAGCCCGCAGGCAATCCATAGGGGCAGTATCGTCATGATAAGTGGGCGTGGAGGCAGCGTACCGCTCCCGCGACATCTACCCGGTGCCTGCACCAACGCCGCCTTGAATCTGCTGGCGAGTGGGCTGGCCACCGCTTACGGCACCCATGGTGTGCGGATCAACACCGTCGCCCCTGGACCTATTGCCTCGCCACGCCTGGAGCAGATGAAACAAGGTGTGGCCAACGGACGGTCAGCGCTGGGCGGCCCCGGAGTACCCGAGGATGTTGCTCAGGCGGTGGCTTTCCTGTTATCGCCTGCCGCCAGGCATGTAACCGGGATCTGTCTACCGGTAGACGGAGGCAGGGCGTTCTAACCCTGGGTCATTGTCCCCTAGAGCAGAGTGCACCCGGACACCGCCTGCCGGCAGCTACACGAAACCCCGTTATGCACTCAACAACGGTGCCTGATCATAATTCTTGGCATAGGCATTCTCCACCCCCGGCAAAATCTCGACGATGGTGAAATACCGATCCCAGAACGGCGTCTCGCGCAGATCTTCCACCAGCAGTTCATAGGCATGATGACTGTCGGTTTCCCACAACCACAGATCGGTGACCCGCGCCGAATAGAACTCGATGTCGAAAAACCGCATCGAGACTTGCGCCGCATGCTTTTGCAAAATCGGCTCCATCTGCGTGCGCATCAGCTCAAAGCGATGCTCGACTGAAAACCCCAGCCATTCCTGGGTGGTCTTGACCAACATGAACACACTCAGTGATGTCGTTGCCATGATTATGATTCCTGATAGTTGAAGAGTGGGAAAAGCCAATCCACAATACGAGTCATCACTCATATTTGAAACTCGCATCCCGATCATGACCAGACACCGCGACATACCGCCCTTGAACCCCCGCAAACTCCCGGCCCAGCGCCGTTCGGCCAATACCGTTGACGCCATTCTCGAAGCCGCGGCTCGCATTCTGGAAACCGCCGGCCTCGCCGCCTGCTCTACCAATGCCGTGGCGCAGCGCGCCGGCGTAAGCATCGGCTCGTTGTACCAGTACTTCCCCAATCGCGACGCCCTGACCGTCGCCTTGATCGAACGCGAAACGACTCAGTTGCTCAATGACGTCCAGCTCGTCCATCAACACGACGACGCCCTCGGACGAATCCGCGCACTGGTCCGGGCCTCCGTCGCCCACCAGCTGCGGCGCCCGGAACTGGCCAGAGTCATCGACTTCGAAGAGCGCCGCTTACCGCTGCAAGAGCGCCATGAACGCGTGGCCAACGTCATTCATACCGAACTGATAGCGGCGCTGACCCTTCCGTCAGCACCGTGGGTCTGCGCCGATGTACTGGAGACCGCGCAAGACTTGCTGGCAATGGCCCACGGCATGATCGATGCCGCGGGGGAGCGGGGAGAGACGGATGCGGTGAGTTTGGAAAGACGGGTGATGCGAGCGTTGGTGGGATTTTTGTGCGGGTAATGTGCTGTCTGTGCCGGCTCTTGTCGGCCGAAGACGAGACCGGATGGCCACAGCTTGGCGATCAACCTCAGGAAGATTCCCCGGTTAAATCGGTCTCAGTCACACATCCAATCGCAGATGATCTCCTGCTTCTGCAATCAGCCCTTTGTGGCTTTTTCAAATGCGGCCTTGTACAAACCTGTGAACCGCTCCCAGTCAGCATCGCTGAATGAGGAGTGACGCCTCAGCTGTTTGATGTCGTGCTGAGAGGCCTGGTCCGCAGTCAGTCGCCGACGGCACTTCTCCAGGTCCAGCAATGCGACTTCGCCTCGAGCATGCTCGCCTTCGCCGGTTACCCGCACAAACACATGCTTGATGTACAAGCAGCTGTGTTGCCAGCGACCCGCATGCATGCGCGCCAGGTTCTCGGCCAGGTCTTCGAGAATCTGGTCATGGACCGGTTCCCCATGGCGCGCTCGACCACCTGACGCGTACCAGTTTTCGATTTCGTCGAATCCATCAAGCGCTTTGGTGACCAGCAACGCGCGCCATTGATTCTGGGCATCGCGCTGAGCGCCGCAAAAGATCATGCGTGGAACACGCACCTTCAGGGCGTGTAAGCCGTTTAGTGCATCACGCTCGCGCAACACAGTCGGCCGCCCGAAAGGGTGCATCCAGCTGCGGTAGATATGACCTGTTTGGCGTTTGGCATACAACAACTCGCCATGGGTGGCGTGAATCCGTTGCACACCACTTTCGCCGCCCCGGCGCCGATTGGGTTCTTCGACCCACTCACCCCGTTGGTTCCAGAAATAATCAAAGCGTTTATCTGTCGATGGTCCACCTTCAACCGCACCATTCACAGCCA
The DNA here is from genome assembly GCF_018449655.1 of Pseudomonas sp. dw_358. Taxonomy (GTDB): domain Bacteria; phylum Pseudomonadota; class Gammaproteobacteria; order Pseudomonadales; family Pseudomonadaceae; genus Aquipseudomonas. The sequence continues at coordinate 26,839 of NZ_JAAVUX010000008.1, read as the reverse complement.
TAAAAAACGATCCTGAGTTCGTAAGTCCGTATCCGCATGCTTGGGATTGCCGGCCTGTAGACCTCCTGTTCGCGGTAAAGATTGCAGCAGGGTGGTAAATTTCGGAAGCGAGGGGCATTCATTGGTCCATCGCAGCGGCACGGGTGGCACAAATAAAAAAGGCGCTCCGAAGAGCACCTTTTTTTACAGCCCGATTACTGCAGGCTGACCTGACGCAGGTCAGGTTTGCTGCCCCCGCCGATGGTAATGCGTTTTGGCTTGGCTTCTTCAGGGATGACCCGAAGGAGATCAATGCTCAGCAACCCATTGGTCAGCGATGCACCTTGGATTTCAATGTGGTCGGCCAGCCGGAAGGACAACCGGAACGCACGTTGAGCAATACCTTGGTGCAGGTACGTAACCTCCTTCTCGTTTTCGCGTTTACCGCCGGAAACGGTCAGCACACCTCTTTCGACCTGGATGTCCAAATCCTCCTGAGCCAACCCGGCAGCTGCAACGACAATACGGTACTGGTCGTCGCCATGCTTTTCGATGTTGTGAGGTGGATAAGTGTTAGGAGCCTCGCTACGGAGCGACGACTCGAACAGGTCGTTGAAGCGGTCGAAGCCCACGGATTGACGAAACAGTGGGGCCAGCGAAAGGGAAGTAGCCATTTTAAAATCTCCTGAGGTTTCTCCAAGTGATTCAGGTCCGCGACCCGCTTTCGGCATCGCGTGACAAAAAAATAATTTCGCTCGAAAAATAATTCAAGCCGGTTTTTTTCTGATCCCGACGAACGGTACAGGCGGCTTTTCAGAAACATAGCCTCTTGAAAATACTCACGATTTACCTTACATCCATCCAGCATAAAACGGCGCAGCACCCGTGCTGTGAGTGCCTTGTGATCTCGATAAAGCATGCAGACAAGCGTGCCAGGACCTCATTGATGAAAGGTATACACACCCAGCCACGACCGGCTCGGCATCCCACGTTGAGTTGTCTGTTTTCCATAAGCTTGCAGGGCTGTGAAATCGAAGCGATCAAAGCTCGCCGGCGCCTTCAGGTGGCGATGGCAGTAAATGCCACTGCCGGCGGAACGCTGCTGTCCAACGACCTCGCGGGCGAGAAGCCTGCGGGGCTTGGGACGAGCCCTTCGGGGGGCGCTCGTACCCCGTCCGGTTGAAACAGATGCCCACACTGCCCGCCCATCCGCTTGAATGGATTTCCTGGTGTCTTGCCTTCCTCGTGTCTGCGTGAAGCCGGTGTGGGATGCGGATACGTTCCGCTATCAACTCCGAAAAAGTGCTTCAGGCCTTTAAACGGCCGTTTAGCGACCATTCACAGTATTTATCTATGGGATCGCTACATCTAATGGAACTTACGACTGCTAGCCGCTCGTCTAGCAACCCCAAAATAGATGAAGAACATTTCATTCCAGCTCTCTCTCATCTTAGGACTGCGTTGCATTGAGCCCCTCCAAATGGGTAAACGCTTCCAAAGAGAGAAAAGCCTGAGGAATCGACATGTTCACCCACAACAAGCGTCTCCAATACACCGTCCGCGTAGCTGCACCCAATCCCGGCCTGGCCAACTTGCTGCTTGAGCAGTTTGGCGGCGCTCAGGGCGAGTTGGCGGCTGCCGGACGATACTTTACCCAAGCCCTGGCTGAAGACGATCCAGGTCGCAAGGACCTGTTGATGGATATCGCGACCGAGGAACTCAGCCACCTTGAGATCGTCGGTTCCATTATCGTCATGCTCAACAAGGGCGCCAAAGGTCAGCTGGCCGAGGGTGTAGAGGAAGAGGGCGAGTTGTATCGCGCGATCAATGGCGCGGGCAACGACTCCCACATCACCAGCCTGCTGTACGGCGCCGGCGCACCGCTAGTGAACTCGGCCGGTGTGCCGTGGACGGCGGCGTACATCGACACCATCGGTGAACCCACGGCCGATTTCCGCTCCAATATTGCTGCTGAAGCACGCGCCAAGATCGTTTACGAGCGCTTGATGAACGTCACCGACGACCCCGGGGTCAAAGAAGCACTGGGCTTCTTGATGACCCGCGAGATCGCGCACCAGCTGTCGTTTGAAAAAGCGCTGCACTCGATTCAGCCGAACTTCCCGCAAGGCAAGCTGCCGGGCATGCCGGAATTCACCAACAAGTACTTCTCGATGTCGGAGCCGAGCCTGCGCGGCCCTTGGAATGAAGGGGGTGAATGGGAATACGTTGAGTCCCCGACCCCGGCGGTCGACGGCGGCGACGGCTCTGCCTCGGTGGAGCTGAGCAGTGCAGATTTCGATGTGCTGGAGGCCATGAAGCTGCGTACAGCATCGGACCCTACCGCCAATCCGGTGACCGGCGCTGACCTGGGCTCCGGCTATGTCCTGGGCAACGACGTTTAAACCCTGCCGCGCAGTGCAAGCTGCGCGGTTCATCGCTCTTTGCATTCATGGAGATCAACAAGGTGAACACCTCGAAAACCTCAGCTGCCCGCCAACCTGCTCAGCTGGCTCGTCTGTTTTCATCCACTCTGCAGGGCTTCGAGATCGATGCGATCAGAGCTTGCAGGGGGTTCCAGGTGGCAATGGCCGTGAACGTCTTTGGCGTGGGTACGCTGCTCCCCAACCACTTGGCGGAGCGCGGATCAGTGCGTCCCGGCGTATCCGGCTCAATTTACTGAAAGCGGCAAATGGATCTGCACCGCACGTGCTGCGGTGACACTCTAACCAAAACCTATAGGTGTCAGCATGGCCCGTACTACCGTGGAAGACCTGTTCATTCATGAGCTTTCGGACATTTACAGCGCTGAAAAGCAAATCACCAAGGCGCTCCCCAGAATGGCCCGCGCCTCGACCAATCCTTTGCTGGCCGAAGCGTTCAAATCCCACCTGGAAGAAACCCAAGGCCAGATTGAGCGCATCGACCAGATCGTCGAACTGACCGGGCTGAAGCTCAAGCGCATGAAATGTGTTGCGACTGAGGGCCTGGTGGAGGAGGGTAAGGAGCTCCTGGAGGAGATCGAGAAAGGCGAAGTGCTTGACGCGGGTCTGATCGCAGCCTGCCAGAAGATCGAGCACTATGAGATCGCAAGCTACGGCAGCCTGGTGTCCATGGCCAAGAGCCTGGGCTTGACCGAAGCGGCCGAACTGCTGGCCGCGACCTTGGCAGAAGAGAAAGGCGCTGATGAAAAACTCTCGGCAATTGCCGAGCAGGGTGGAAATCAAGCAGCGACCTTGGAAAAGAAGAAAAAGTAATCCGGCCTTTACCGATCAACGAGCGCTCCTCCGTGAGCGCTTTTTTGCGGACCGACTGACAACCGGGAGCTCTTGCGATGCGGTGAGTAGGACGGGTTGCCTTGCTGACCGGAGAAGCTCGAAGCGCCCTGTGCCCATTCGAGCGTCTTGTGAAAGCGACGAAGGCTAGCCCGCAGCCCGCAGCACAAACGCAGCTGCCATTCTGATCAATGAGGCTGGTCAGCTCCCTTAGCGTCTCATCGCTCTGCGGCAACGCCATCGATGTGAACGTCCATGGCGCGTTCTACCTGACCCGGGCATGAACCAGATTCTTCAGGAGCCAATTGAGCGTGGCCTGCATTTACCGGTGCCAGTCTATCAAGCAGCACCTGCTGCCACCGTTGAGCGGTTTCCTCGTGGCGGCTCAAAGGCAGAATGAACGCCATCCGGGGGGGATGAATCACTTTTAAGTCATCCCTGATAACGCAGAGCAAACCATGCCTACCCAACCGCCTTTGACGGCCGTCAGATCTGCTGCCCCCTCGCGCGATCACCCCAACCTGGGGCCTGCTCAACGACTCTTTTCGATTGCCGCTGGTGTGGCTTTGGTCATCAAGGGATTGAGGCACAAGGGTCCCATCGGGATCGCGCAAGCGGCCGTGGGTCTGGGCGCTGCCTGGCGAGGTTATACCGGCGTCTGCAAGTTGACCCATCAGCTTGACCAGACGGCGTACGAGCATTTCATGCAAAAAGATGCAGGTTGGAGCAGCAGCAAGGCCGTCTCCCGATCAGTCACCATCAATCGTCCGCGTGGGGAGGTTTTTGCGTTTTTTCTCTCCCCGGAAAATCTGGCTCCGCTGATGCCGTGGGTCCAGAGCGCTCAGGCCATTGATGAACACAGCTCCCGCTGGACTGCCACCGGCCCGCTGAACAAGCAGCTGAGCTGGACCATCAAGCAGAACGTGATCCAGCAGGACCAGGCGCTGCAATGTGACACCGTTGATGACCCCTCGATCCTGAACCCCCGCGACGTGATCATCCGCGTGACCCTGTCCTCGGTCTGCGGCTCCGATCTGCATCTGCTGGGCAGCTACGTGCCGAGCATGCAAGCGGGCGACATCATCGGGCACGAGTTTCTCGGGGAGGTTGTGGAGACCGGCTCGGCCGTCACCGGCTTCAGCAAAGGCGATCGGGTCATCACGATCTCGATCATCGGCTGCGGCGAATGCGAGCACTGCAAGCGCAGCGATTTCTCCTGCTGCGACAATTCCAATCCCAATCCGTCGGCCACCGATCTGGCGTATGGGCAACCCTGCTGCGGCATTATCGGCTACAGCCATGCCTTCGGCGGCTACGCCGGCAGTCACGCCACCTACATCCGCGTGCCCTTTGCCGACGTCAACGTGTTCAAAGTCCCGGAAAGTGTGACTGACGAGCAGGCAGTATTCGTGTCGGATGCGGCCCCGACAGGATACTTCGCGGCCGACCAGGCCGATATCCTGCCTGGAGACACCGTGGCGGTGTGGGGCTGCGGCGCCGTGGGCCTGATGGCCATCAGCAGCGCCTGGCTGCTCGGCGCCGGCCGGGTCATCGCCATTGATCGAATCCCCGAACGGCTGCGCCTGGCCCGCCAGAAGGGGCGGGCAGAGGTGATCAACTACGAAACCACCAATGTCCATGAAGCGCTGTTGGAAATGACCGGCGGCCGAGGCCCGGATCGCTGCATTGACTGCGTGGGCATGGAAGCGCACGGCACCGAAGTCGATTACCTGTATGACAAAACCAGGCAATTGCTCAAGTTGCACACGGAGCGGGGCACCGTGCTGCGCCAGGCCATTCGTGCCTGCCGCAAGGGCGGTACGGTTTCAATCGTAGGGGTGTACGGCGGCTTGCTGGACAAATTCCCCATGGGCGCGATCGTGAACAAGTCGCTCACGCTGCGCTCCGGGCAGCAGCCAGGCCAGCGCTATGCCAAGCGCCTGTTCGAGCACATCGAGAAGGGCGAGCTGGACACCGCCTACCTGTTGACCCACCCCATGAACCTGGAAGATGCCGTCCAAGGCTACGCCAGGTTCAAGGAAAAGTCCGACCATTGTCTGCGGGCAGTCTTCAAGCCATGAAGGGGTTGTGATGGTTATTCAACAGGTCACTGCGCAAATCGACACACTCTACCGGCGGGAGATCATCAACACCCTGGGGTGGGCCTCATGAGCATGGGTGAAGTTTCCATCGCGGCCGTTTTCGAGCATCTACGTTTACTCCGTGAAAAGGTGAGTGCTCTCGCGGCCAGTGAAGAAAACCAGGTCAGGACGCTGAAAGGTCATCAGACGCCGGACACCCAGGAAGCCATTCATCTTTCGTTTGCCAAATTGCAGGACCAGATTGAAAGCATGGAAGAAACGCTGGCAACGATCGCCGAGGCGACTGGCGAGATCCCGAAATCATGACCCCAGAAAGTCTGAACCTTGCCCGGTTTGAAGCTACCTAAGATTGGCGGCGCATTGAGCGCCACGTCATGGCTGCCTCTCGGGCCCAAGCCAGGCCGACCAAAGGAGATTTTGAAATGACCGATATTCACAAAGAAACCATCAAGGTACTCAACGACCTCATTGAGACGTCGAAAGACGGTGAAGCCGGCTTCAAGGATTTGGCTGAGCATTCAAAAAATCCGGAGCTGCGTTCGGTATTTTCGAGCCGTGCCGCCGACACGGCTGGTGCAGCTGCAGAGCTCCAGGGACTGGTACGCCGCCTGGGTGGCGACCCAGAAACCACGACCAGCGTGAGTGCAGACCTGCATCGCCGTTGGGTCGATTTGAAATCCGCGATCACCGGGAAAGACGATGCCGCCCTGCTCAACGAAGCCGAACGTGGTGAAGACGTAGCCAAAAAGAGCTACACCAAAGCACTGGAAAATCAGGATCTGACCCCTGACATCCGTGCAGTGATCCAGAAGCAATATGACGGCGTGATCCGCAATCACGACCAGATCAAAGCACTGCGCGATCAGGCTCGCGCACAGAAATGATCGATTTGCCCAGGCGTGTGCTTTCGCCTGGGCAACCTGCCAACTGGCGTATCCCCCTCACACCTGAAACGCACGCCACGTTTGCGAGCTTTTCATGATCTGCCGGTCCAACGACACACAGTCAGCTTCGCTGCTCGGCGCAGTGCCTGGAGTCAGATGAGCAAGTACGGGCTCAACGGCGATCTCGCCTGCAAAACCTGAGGCGGCCAAGACGTCATACTGAGCTCTGAAGTCGATATGGCCGGTGCCTATGCCCCCTCGTCCCGAGTCCGAGATGTGGTAGACGGCCAGGCAGTCGATGTTTTCCCGCAAGGCCTGAAGGGGGTCTGGCTCATCAATGTTCATGTGGAAACTGTCCAGGATCATGCCGAGGTTGTCGCTACCGACTTCCCGCATCAGCTGCCTGCACTCTGCAGCGGTATGGATCAACGGGACCTCGTAGTGATTGCAGACCTCATACAAGGTTTTCACCCCATGGGCTCTGGCATACTCATCGACCGTTCTGCAGCACTCCACCAATCTTTTTCGGGCTGAGGCTCGATCAGGACAGTTGCGGGTCCATAACGATAAGCCATGCAACGTCACCGGTACCGATCCGGCGGCGAGCGCAAAGTCCACGACCTTCTTGTAGTAATCAATGGCGCCTTCTTCACTGGCATCGGACGGGTTTGCCGGTGCAGCGTTGATAGGGTCGATGGCGATGATCTTCAGGCCTGCACGTTGCGCACGTTCTCGAAGCACGCGCGGGTCCACGTCGCGATGGTCGCCAGCGTATTGGATACCCTCCAAACCCAGCTCGACTGCCTTTGCAGTCACCTGATCTGCGTCAGTCATGCCCAATGTCCACGTGACCACACTGATACCCATTGAACCTCCTTATTTCGAATCAAGTCATCTAAGACGCCCGGAATAGAGCGTCTATTTTCGAGGGGGGCAGGGGCTGACGGTTCCATCCGAATTATTTTATCAGTCTGATACTCACGTTCCGGGCCTGGAAAATCTGTGGCGAGGCCGACCTCACAGCCTATCGCCAAGCTCATTCCCGATCGATGTTCGGCCGTACGGGGCCCCAAGAATCGGGTGGGCAAGATCTTCATCGACTTTCTGCGAAATAACCACGGTGCCACGACGGTCAGTGCCTATGCCGCTCGTAGAAGGTGCCTGCACCGGCAAGCCGAGGTTCTCAAAACAGACCCGCTATGACCCGCATACGCTGAAGCCACCGCCTCCCGGCAGGACTGCTGTTGAATCGAGGCAAAAAAAACGCCCAGGACCGGGCGTTTTTTTGACTGGCGGTTTACACCGTGGCGACGACCTTGGCGGGGGGCTGAGTTCGACGCCCCATCATCCCTGCTACAGCCGCTACAATCCCGGAAATGATCAGGGTGATCACCAACAGCCAACTCGCCTGAGAAACCCGTTTGGCCGCGACATCAGCGGCCTGGCGGGCTTTCTGCTCGGCATCGGCCTTGAGTTGCTGATACTTGGCATAGGCTTGCTGATAGGCCTGCTGCGCCTGGTCGACTATCTGATTGGCCTCTTGATCGTTTTTGCCGGTGCGGGCCTTGATCAGATTGACCATGGCCTGCCGATCGGCGGCATCCCAGGCCTTGTCGCCCTTGGCTTTGATCCGGTCGAGCAGACCACCCAGTTGCTGATCCGCCGACTGCGGGCTCTGGGCACTGTTCTGAGCGGTATTTTTCGCATCATCACCGGTTGCCTGAGCCTCCTGCTTGATGTTGTCAGGGTCGAGCTCCGGTTTGCCGGTCTGGCGCATGGCCGTTTCCAGCTCCCCCTGAACGTCGTTGAGGTTGAAATCGATGCCCTGCTGACGAAGCTGGTCTTGCACCGCGCCTCCAACTTTGGGCGCCACCTGGGCGATCCCGCTGCCAACCGCCGATAAGCCACTCCCCGCAAGATTGAGGCCGCTGCCAATGAGGCCGGTGACGGCGCTCGATACCAGGTACAACGTGACCAACGACGTCGTTGCCCACACAAGCAGACCGTGCAAGGCACCTTCACGCTGCGCCAGACGCCCGGCGATCCATCCCCCTATGAATAACGAGATGGTCCCACTGATGACCAGCCAGATGGCTGTGCCTTTGCCCAGGCCATCGACAGGGTTGCTTTCATGAAGCGGATCGATGGACGCCGAGCCGATGGCCGTGCCGATCAGATTGAGGATCAAAGAAACCACTAGCGCAAGCGCAACCCCCGCGAAGACGGCGCTCCAGGAGATACGATCGAGCAGTGGTGCCGTGGTGACGGGTGCATCGGGATAAACCACCGAGCCCGTCCGATCATCTTTTATCATGGATGTTCCTTTAAGCGGCCGAATAGCCATTGAGTGCAGAAGACCGATATACCGAGCAGCAAGTACGCGGCCCTGCCGGTTAAAAAGCGCAGCAGCAGAGCCAATCGGAGCGGGTGCTCAACGATCTTTGGGAGGGTCAACGGGCGGCTGATCAAAGGTTTCCTGGTGGACGGTCGAGGAGGGGTCAGCTTCGATGTCCAGATCAGCAGGGCGCTCGACCGAACGTTCGGGCACCCGAGAGACGACCCGGCCACGCCCTGCTTCAGGTTCAGGCTTGCTCACCAGCAAATCCTCCCCGCTGACCGGGAAAGCAGCCTGGCCAGCGGGCGTATCCAGGTTGCGATCAACCGGCGCTGACCTATCAATACCCAGATGGGTGCCGGCTATGTGGGTGGTGGCAGAGGCATCGGAACCTTCGGCACTCCAGGCAGCGAATCGCTCATCAATATCGATCGCGCCATTGCGCTCGAGAATGTCCTCGACCTGATCGGCCTGCTCATCCGTGATGGCAGTCACAGTCAGTACCGTGGCACCGCGACGGTAGGCTTCTGGATACGCCACGGCGTAGCGGTGGGGCTTGTTCTCCTCGTCGTTGCCAAAGAGCGAGCTGAAAAAATGACTGATCTTGCGTCCGATGGAGTCATCGGGCGCATCACTGGCGTCGCCCGCCGCCGCAGCGTGTTCAGCAGAGGGTTCCGCTGACAAAGAAAGGTGAATGTTGCTTTCAAGCACTTGCTGAATAAGCAGCTCGGATTTCGCGGCTTGCGCGTCAGCCAAGGTATCAAAGGCAGCGACTAAGGTATGCGTCATGATTATTTTCTCTCTTTAAGCGTCGTTTTTTTATGGCGTCGGCAAGGTCGGTGATTCCGGATAGTTCATATGAAACCAGACAGCCTGATCCCTGACCTTCTGATTAGCTGAGTGCCGGCTTCGAAGATCGGTTCAACTCATTTACTCAGCGGTAGGCTGGCTACCATTAAAGTGTCGAGCATGCCCCACAGCCACCTATGCTTTACTCCATCCATGGCGGGATCATCGTCGGGGGGGTTACTACCAAAGAGAGAACGCCGTGCGCCTGTCAACATTCATAGTCGACAATCTCGAGCCCATCCTCAAGGAGTGGGAAATTTTTGCAGGAACGATGGCCACAGGCGGGCTGGAGCGGGATGCTGAAGGATTACGAAACCATGCCGAAGCGATGTTGTGCGCCATATCGGTGGACCTTGAGACAGATCAGACAGTCCAGCAGCAGATAGACAAATCTCAAGGACATGGTGAGTCTGAAGATATTTCAGCCGCTCATTCCCATGCGTTGGCCCGATTGGTGGATGGATTTACCATTGATCAGGTCGCGGCTGAATTTCGCGCGTTACGCTCCAGTGTCATTCGTTTATGGATGCAGGATGTGGTAGTCGCTGATTTTGTGAAATATGATGACATGATTAGGTTTAACGAGGCGATTGATCAGGCCTTGGCGGAATCGATCGCCAGTTATACTAAAGCGGTTCAAGAATCGCGAAATATCTTCCTCGGAATATTAGGTCATGATTTACGAACCCCGCTGAATGCCATTTTGCTCGGTGCCGATGTACTGCTTAGAACGAAAGGGTTAGACGCCAGGACGTTGAAAGTAGCCACTCATATCTATTCCAGTGTGAAGCGCGCATCGAAGATTGTGGGGGATCTACTCGATTTCACCCGTTCCCAGATCGGGCCAGGTATTCCGGCCAAACGTACGTACGTAGACATTGTGCCCGCGTGCCTGCGAGTCGTGGAAGAAGCCCGGACTGTCTATCCTGAGGCTGAAATAACCTTCAGTTCGCCAAGCCAAATACAGGGTCAATTCGATACCGCACGTCTCGAACAGGTCTTTGCCAATTTGATTGGTAACGCCGTACAGCACGGATCGCGGAGCAGCCCCGTTACCGTAGAACTAGACAGTGCGGGCGGCAAACTATTATTCCAGGTGCACAACGCTGGTTCGCCAATACCTGAACGCCTGATACCTCAGATTTTCAACCCAATGGGCCGTTACTCAACCAAAGCGTCAGACGAGCATGGGCCCTATGCCAGCCTCGGACTGGGGTTGTTTATCGCTTCGGAGATTGTTGCGGCTCATGACGGGACCCTGGGCGTCACGTCCAATCTTGAGACGGGAACCTGTTTCAGGATGGAGATTCCTCTGACAATTGACGGAGAAAACCATTAGGCAAAGTACCTCCGCGCTAATTAAAAATCCGATGATGATTGATGATTATCCATCTCTTTGCTGCATCAGATGACCGGTTGAACTCACCCTATTTACTGGTCTCTAATTTTTTAGAGGTTAAGCACTTGATTGAGAACAGGGCCAATAAACTCTAATTATTTCAATTATTTTTCCAAAGGATACTTGAATGAAAAACACAAACGCCACCTCACCCCATGACGATTCCAACGTTAAAGGCGTGGATAAATCAATATTGGATAAGGACATCGGAGAAGGGCTGACTGATGACGAACGCACGCAAAGGGAAGATCAAAAGGAGGAAAAAGGGGGGCGAGTGGACCTTGGGCCGGCGGATTTGGAACGATTGCCGAAGAAATGATTCAACGGCTTGTCGAGGGAAAAACAGAGGGGGCCTAATGGTCTTTGGCTTCGGAATGTCGGAGCATCTGAGAAACTGCAGTCACCAGCTGATCCAGCGTAAATGGCTTGTCAATCATCGTCATACGCGGCCCCAGAAACTCTTCGCGGGCCGCAGCGGCTTTGGTGTAGCCGGTCACGAACACCACCGGCAAATCTGGAAAATGCTGCCGCATGATTTCGGCCAGCTGTCGCCCATTCATGCCGGGCAGGCCGACATCCGTTACCAACAGATCCAGATGCTCTGTCTGCTTCACGACGTCGAAGGCTTGATCCGCCTGGTCAGCCAGGAGCACCCTGTACCCTAGCTCCTCCAGCGCGACCTCGAGCAACAGACGTACAGACTCGTCGTCCTCTACAACCAACACGGTTCGCCCACTACCGGTTTCGACGGGTGGTTGGCCTGACTCGGGATTCTCTGTGGCGGGTTCTGTGGCTCTGGGTAGATAGAGGGTGACTGCAGTGCCTTCACCGACCGTGCTGGCCAGCTGCACGAAGCCTTGGCTCTGTTGTGCAAATCCATACACCATTGACAGGCCAAGGCCCGTGCCTTGGCCAATAGGCTTTGTAGTGTAAAAAGGCTCGAAGACCTTGGGCAATTGCTCGGGAGCGATACCGACGCCCGTATCACTGACCACGATGGAAATATAAGGACCTTCGACGCAGCCGACATGCCGAGCAGAAGCTGCATCTATTTCTGCCATACGCGTGGCAATAGTAAGACGACCGCCGTGGGGCATGGCATCCCTGGCGTTGATTGCCAGGTTCAACAATGCGCTTTCGAGCTGATTGACGTCGACGCGCGCCAAGGCAAGCGGGTTTTGCAACTCAAGCGCAAGCTCGATTTGCTCCGTGATACTGCGCTCCAGCAGGTCGCGCAGGGCCTCGATCAGGGGGTTGATTTCGACGTTGATTGTCTCAAGCGACTGACGTCGGGAAAAAGCGAGCAGCCGCTGCGTCAGTGAAGCCGCGCGTTTAGCGGAGGTCTGTGCCGCGTCCATGAATCGGCCCAACTCCAGGTACCGCCCTTTTTCGATACGCGAGCGCATGAGATCCAGGGAACCAAGAACACCGGTGAGCATATTGTTGAAGTCGTGAGCGATGCCCCCGGTCAGCTGTCCTACTGCCTCCATCTTCAACGACTGGCGCAATTGATCTTCCGCCCGAGCTCGCTCTTCGCTTTCAACCTTTAGATGCTTGAGTGCGTCCTCCAATGCCTGCGTACGCGCCCTGACCTGATCCTCCAGATCCTGGTTGAATTGGCGCAGCAGCATCTCGTTGCGCTTTTCTGCATCAATGTCGATGATGGCCGCTGCGGCGCCCATGATTTCGCCTTGGGAGTCATACAGCGGCGTTGCGCTGACTCGGGCCCATCGAGGAGGGCCGGTCTGCGGGGTAAATCGGAATTCACCCCCCACCACGGGCTCGCCCCTGAGGGCTCTGGAAGCCGGGTATTGCGATACATCAAGGGGGGTGCCGTCCTCATTGCTCGAACTCCAGCGCCGCTCGTGGGGCGGCAGTTTGGAGGAGATAACACCCTCAGGGACGAATTGATCATAGATCGGGTTGCTGACCACGGTGCGGCCTTCCAGGTCCATAAAGCTGACACCCACGGGCAGGTTGTCCACCAATGCTTTGAGCTTGGCTCGCTCCTCAGCCAGATCATTGAGGCGATCGCGCATTTCAAACTGTTTGAGCCTGGATCTGGTGGCTGATTTCACTGCACTGAGCAACGAAGCCGAACCCAAGGGCCTCTCGAGCACTACGGTGTTGGTCGCTGAGACAGGTAGACGCAAGCGCGTAGGTTGGGACTGGTTCCCGTGCGAGTGCCGGCTGGCAAGCAGCAGCAGGGGAATGTCGGACCAGGGTGCCTGCTGCTCCAGGACCGACGAAAACAGGGACATATCGTCCTCAAGAGATTCGTCAGTCAAAATCACGGCCGCCGTGTCGGTATCGAGCTCGATGGCGAGTTCGGCCATGTTGGCACACGCCACGGCGTGGTAACCCTCCCGCTCAAGCAGCTCGACCAGGACAAGATTGTCCGAGCCATAAGGTGCATTGATCAGGATCCGTCTCCCTTCCTGGGAAGCTACGTTACTCACGAGTTCTGTCGTCAAGCAAAGGGGAGTCAGCACCAAAATATTCGGGGGTACCGGTCAGCACGCCTCTGAAATCAACCAGCGGGTCCCCTACTTGAACACCGTGTGTGTCAATTCGAAGCTCGCGGATAGCGTCTTCGTGCGCCCCGGTTCGGTGCTTGAGTACCGAAATGGCCTTGCGAAGTCGCCCTTGCGCTTCGAAAAAGCGAATCAGCAGAACCGTATCGGCAATATAGGAAATATTGAGATTGGTGGTCATGGTACCCACCAGACCCTGCTGCGGGTTGATCAGGAAGGTGACTACACCCAGCTGGCTCAAGTAGGACAGCAACTCATGCATTTGCAGGATCAATTGCTGTTCTTGCGGCATTGCGGCGAGGTAGCCCGTCAAGCTGTCGACCACGATCATTCGTGCGCCGCGCTCCTCTACCTCGCTACGCACGCGCCAGGCGAATTCTCCTGGTGAAAGCTCGGCGGGGGAGACTTGCTGGATGACGAGATATCCCGAGTCAATATGCTTGCGCAGGTTGAGGCCCATGTTCTCGGCACGCTGCAACAAGGTGCCCACGCGCTCATCGAACTGGTAGATCGTGCATTTTTCACCACGCTCGCACGCCGCTGCCATGAATTGCAGAGCAATCGTGGTCTTACCTGTACCCGCAGGCCCTGTTATGAGGGTAGTGGTCCCCCGTACTGGACCGCCATGAAGCAGCTGGTCGAGACCTGGGACGTTGCTGGAAACCTGATGATCTTCGAATTCCAGGCGGTGATTGGCCGAAATCAATCGCGGATAGACTCGAAGCCCACCTTCCTCGATCACGAAGTCATGGAACCCTGCGATGAAATTGACGCCACGCAATTTCTGCACCTGCAGGCGTCTGCGCGCAGCGCCGAATTCCATGGTCATGCGCTCAAGCGTCACGACACCATGACAAAGGCTGTGCAGGTGGTTGTCGCGCATGCCGTCAACGGTGGTCATGTCGTCCACCAAAAGCACGGTGATATTACGGCCGGCGAAATACTGCTTCAGCGCCAAGACCTGGCGGCGGTAGCGTAGCGAGTCCTGAGCGAGCAGTCGCATTTCCGAAAGACTGTCGAACACGATTCGGGAGGGTTTCAACGCCTCAACGCGCTTTTGAATCAAACCTATGGTATCGCCGAGTTCGGCTTCCCACGGGTGCAAAATCGATTGCTGTCGGTTTTCACCCAGTAACGCATCGGCAGCGGACAACTCGAACAGGTCAAGCCCCGTCAAGTCCCATCCATGGGATTGGGCCACGAACTCCAGCTCCTCGGCCGTCTCGGAGAGGGTGACGTACAGCGCACGCTCGCCCCGTTTCACAGCCTCCAGCAGAAATTGCAGGGCCAGGGTGGTCTTGCCTGCCCCGGGTGTGCCTTCAATCAGATACAAGCGGTTCGAAGGCAGTCCACCCTTCACTATGAGATCCAGTCCCTGGTTTCCTGTAGAGACGTTGGCGTTGAGAGACGTGGGCAAGCGATAGCTCCGAAATAGACTGCTAGGATCGCTACAGACCTTGACGGTGAGGTGATCCAATGGAATGGTTCACACCATTCGACTCTGGAATCGTAAGCACGTTCAAGGCCAGCGTATCACTCCCGAAACGTCTGCACTGATGTCCTGTCCGAGGACGACCTGGCGGCCCACGCTCAAGGGCCACTGGATCATGGAATGCTGCCTTATGTGTAATATCCGCCAAGCGGTTGACCGCTGAGTAATCATGGTTGAAGCCGGATTACCTCCGGGCCGCGCAGCCAACGCAGCGGGCGTCGCTCGCTTACATCCATAGCCAGTTTTGCGAGGATTGCATGGCCATCGCTCTTGGCTCGCTACTGTTGCCACGCCGTGTCGGCGCACCCGTCGACAGTCTGATCGCCGATTGGTATCCGATGGCTTTCTTGCTGGATACCTATGCGGTACCGCTGGAGTTCAAACATGCCGATCTACGCGAGTTGGCGCGCAGGATGCTGGAGCGACCGCCCTGGTGGTTCCGGCTGCTGCTGGGCCTGCGCGACGTGATCATGGGCGCCTTTGGCGTCAAGACCACCGCGCAGGTGCGCGCTGCCCATGACAATGAGCACAGGCTGGATTTCTTTCCGTTGCTCGACTCGGCGACGGACGAGTTGATCCTTGGCGAGGATGATCGGCATCTGAATTTTCGCTTGTCGCTGAAACTGCAACGCAACGCCTCCGGGCCGGATGTACTCATGGCCACGACGGCGGTACGTTGCCATAACGGTTTGGGCCGGGCCTATATAGGTCTGATCCGTCCGTTTCACATATTGGTGGTCCGCTCGCATCTGGCACGCGCCGCGCGTTGGTCGAAGGCCTGAGTGCGCGTTTGACTCGACAGCGTCATGGGGTGTGTCGAGCCATGCGTGCTCGCAGAAAGCTTTCGAAACCCTGCAGCTTGACGTTTGGGTAACGATCGTTCTGCAAAGAGCTCGGCGCGGTCTGACCCGTGAGCATGTACAACGGGTAAGCCAGCATGCGCCTCGAGGATGAGCAATGGGCGCACAAAGTCCTGGTAGCCGTCGCCTGGGTGCAACAGCAACCGCGCCGGCACAAGGTGCCTGCGCCGGTCTATTCGGGAATCACCCTTGACGGCTGAGGGTTTCCAGAAACTGTGTGTGCTGCAGCACCTGGGAAAACATCGGCAGCGTGAATTGCTCGGCGGCCTGCTGCTGTTCGCTGGTGAAGGTTGCCGTGCAGTCAGACAGGGTGACCACGTTGTAGCCTTTCTCGTAGCCTGAACGCACCGTGCCTTCGACGCAGCAATTGGTCAGAAAACCGGCCACCACCAGGTTCTGGATGCCGTTGTTGCGCAGCACCAGGTCCAGCCCCGTCGTCGCAAAACCATCCAGCCCACGCTTGCCCTCCACCAGGATATCGCCGGCCTCGCGGCCCACAGCCTCGGTGATCTCGGCCCCCCAACTGCCGGTGCGAAAAGCACTGCCATCAGCCACACCCTTCAATATTCCATAGTCGCGCGTGGTCAGCTCCGGGTAACCCTCGGCGAACTGGATCGGCAAATGGATGATCTTCACGCCCAGCTTGCGCGCCTGCTGCACCGTGGTTGCAGTGTTGGCCAGTATGTCGCCAATACCCATGACGTCTTTGACCGCATCATGAAACACCCCGCCGGGTGTGGTGAAGTCGTTCTGGAACTCGATCAAGACAAGGGCGGTGCTGTGTGGGTTCATCGTGGACCTCCGATCAGTGGGTAGGTATCTACACAACTTTGAGTGTTACGCCGGACCTGTGGGGGCGGCGCTGCGACGATTCGACTTGCTCGCGAAGGCGCCCCATCATGCTACTAGGTTTCTTTAGCAATCGATGGCTACTCCAACTGAGTTATTCCATCCCCTGAGGCCCTCTTTTTCATTGACTTCAATAAACGAAGATAAAGCACGAAGCTTTGTCACGTAGGCCAGAACATGCGGCCAATCAGTCGCTGGCCGGGGCATGTCCCGCGACCAACGCATCAGCATGATAGCCAGGAAATCGACTGTACTGAGCTTTTCTCCCACCAGATAGCCATTGGCGTTTGCCAGATTGTTATCTAGCCGGACCCACACTTCCTCTATCCGCTTGCGGGCCAAAGACCTCACGTGATCAGCATCGATACCTGCACCGTCTACATCGGCGTAAAACCAGTCACGCATGGCAGGCAATAGCGTATTGGCCAAGTAGATCATGAGCTCCATCCACTGTGCTCGATCAGCTGAACCCGGCGACGGAGCCAGATCGGCTTCGGGATGTCGCTCGGCCAGAAGCATCAACAGTGCTGTTGACTCGCCTCGCGGAGCTCCATCGATGATTAGAGTAGGGACCCGCCCCATTGGGTTCAGGTGCCGATACTCACCGCGGTGCTGAGCACCGGAATCAAGATCGACCCGCACTGCATCGATCGATTCGTTGATATGGACGAGCATCCAGTGAACCGCGAAGCTCGCCGCGCCGGGAGAGTAATACAAAATGTACTTCATCTGGTCCTTCCCCTTTTGACAACTATGATCGCTGCTGAACGGCTCGCCAGGGCGTCAATCCTCAATACCCTTTCGCCCGATCGACCTCGTTGAGTAATTTATTACCGGCCATCGCCCTCAAGACATTAGCGGCAACATTGATCACTGCAGTTTTCGGGGTCGAGATACCGGCAACGTGGGGCGTCAGGAGTATCTGATGGTTGTTCCATAGCAGGCTGTCTTGTGGAAGAGGTTCGACGGATGCGACATCCAACGTCGCCGCGCCCACCCGATTGCGCTTGAGCGCCTCTAGCAAGTCCGCCTCCACAAGATGATCACCCCGGCCCATGTTGACGATGCAGGGTATCTGCTTGCACATTTCGAAGAATGAAGCATTGAGCAGCCCGGCGGTGTCAGGCGTCAGCGGCAGTACGTTGATGATGATGTTGGAGACCGCCGCCAGCTGCGACAAACCTTCAGTGCCGGAGAGGCACTGAATATCCGCAGAGCTCTTTGCCGACGAACTCCAGCCGTAGACGTTAAATCCTTCATCCGCCAACGACTGGGCAATCGCCATCCCCAGAGCACCAAGACCCAATACGCCCACGGTGGTTTCCTGGGCGGTCACCGGAGGCGTGAATTGCCATATCCCAAGGCGGGAAAGATTTTCGTATTCATGGAATCGGCGATGAAACCTGAAGGTGGCGGCCTTGGCATATTCGATCATCGTCGCGGTCAGCGAATCATCCACCAAACGGGCAATGGGCACCCCTTCAGGAAGCCGTTCGGGACTCAATTGATTGATTCCAGCCCCCAGCGAGAGAATTGCCTTGAGATGGGTGAACTCACTCATGCCACGGGCGGGTAGCTTCCAGACCAACGCGACATCCACACTTTCAGGCGCTTCACATTCCGGGCCCACGGTGAACCGCAGATTGGGAAGTTGCACCGTCAGCGCCTCACGCCATTCTTCGGCAGAGTCGATGTCGCTATTGAAATAGATATGAATCGGACGGGCATGGCTGGCTGCATTCATTTTGGCGTACCTGGCTCTTACTCTGTCAGCCCCGGATGGGCAAGGGATCAATCGTGTAACGATGGCCAATGCGCCGATTGAGCACGGGATCGTTTATCTCGAATTCGAAGGCGGTGGCAAAACGGATTCCACCGATAGCGCTGAAGGTTCCACCATATAAAGCCGTGCCATCTTCGAATGTTTCGTCGACATCGAACAGGCCGTCGATGAGGTCTCTAGGATGGAGCATCTCGACGACTTTGCCTTCCTGATACAACGTGCGAACGCCCGCTTCCTCGATCCAGGCGCGAAGTTCGATCTCATCCCAATGCGCCTCCACATCACTCAAAGCCCACAGTTGCCGGGCCATGGGCTTTTCGCACATCTGCTTGGCTATCGTAGAGCCTGACGACTCAAACAGGTTGTCCGTATGGTCCGACCCCACACCCACGAAAATCTCTCCGGCGTGCTTGACCAATACAAACTCTACCTCTCCCGAGGACTGAGTGCCGGGAGATTCAATGGCTTGCTGGTGAGTCAGCCGGGGGGCTGTCACACGAAAATACAGTGGCGTTGTCGCCGGCGCCTGGACGCCCATCACGCGCATTTCATCGATATGGTGCTGCAGCAGCAGTTTGTCTCGACCCGTCCATCCGGCAATAATGAGCCTTTTGAAAGTGATCGTCGTCGGTGTCGGTTGTGTCTCTTTGCGAACAACTTCAAAGCTTAGCGTTTTGCTGGTCATGTTGAATCCTCGGGAGCTCAGGCGAGCGGGCATCGGGTGAGCCAAGGGCGGGGGATCAGTCCCGATAGGCGACACCAGGCAGGATGCAGAGCATTTCGAAGGCTAGATTGGCGCCCACCAAGGCGGTATTACCTTGAGGATCGTAGGGGGGGGAAACCTCCACCAGATCCGCGCCGACGACATTCAAGCCGCGCATGCCACGGATAATTTCCAGGCCTTGATGCACCGTCAGCCCGCCGATTTCAGGCGTACCGGTGCCCGGTGCGTAAGAGGGATCTAGGCCGTCGATATCGAAAGTCAGATAAACCGGGTAATCGCCTATCAGCTCGCGAACTTGCGCCATCAGCGGCACCAGGGAGGTATTCCAGCACGCCTCGGCTTGAACCACCCGAAACCCTTGATCACGGCACCAATCAAAGTCTTCTGCGGCATAGCCGGTACCCCGTAGACCGATTTGGACGACTCGGTTGCAGTCCAGCAACCCCTCTTCTACCGCCCGGCGGATGGGTGTGCCGTGAGCGATTTTCTCGCCGAACATCGTGTCGTTGACGTCTGCGTGTGCATCGACATGCACCAGGCCCACTTTTCCGTATTTCCGTTTCATCGCTCGCAGTATCGGCAACACTATTGTGTGATCGCCGCCCAGGCTGACAGGCCTGCAACCGTCTTTCACGATGTCGTCGTAAGCCCGCTCGATTCGGTTGATCGAATCCAACAGGTTATAGGGGTTGGTGGCGACATCGCCGATATCCGCCACCTGCAACGAGTCGAACGGCGCCGCGCGAGTCGCCATGTTGTAGGGCCGAAGCAATACGCTTTCGCTACGGATCTGCCGTGGGCCGAATCGGGTGCCAGAACGATTCCCGGTACCGATATCCAGTGGCACGCCTACGAAACAGGCATCCAGATGGGCTGCGGAGGTGGCCGCGGGTAAACGCATCATGGTGGCAATGCCCCCAAAACGAGGCATTTCGTTGCCACTCATAGGCTGAAAAAATGCGTCTTTCATATGTTTCCATATCCTCTTGATAACGGGCACAGTGAAGGCCGATAACGTCATTGCTCATTGATTTTTAAAAACCCGATAGCCTTTCAAAACGCCGCCTTCAACGTATAATCAGACGATGCCGAGACGCTTGCTACTGGCCTGTGGAAAACAAGATATCGCTAGAGATTGCTTGAAAAAACCTTCATTAGTTAAAGCTTACATATGCAAAAACATATGTTTATGGAGAAGTGAATGCTCGGCAATTTCTCGGATCTGGACCTGCGTCTGGTGAGGACTTTCCTGGCCGTGGTGGATGCACAGGGCCTGACCGCCGCTCAGTCGAAGTTGAACGTCAGCCAGTCCGCCATCAGCCTTCAGTTGTCAACGCTGGAGACTCGACTGGGTTTTCGATTGTGCGAAAGAGGTCGTGGCGGATTTCGACTGACGGGCAAGGGGGATCGCTTCGTCGATTCGGCCAGGCGCATGCTTGAGGCCGTCGATGCCTTCAGCATCGAGGCGCGCAATATGGACAAGCAGTTGGTAGGCACGTTGAAACTGTGCATGATCGGCAACACGATGTTTGCGCAGAACGTGAAGATCAGTGAAGCCATCGATTTATTCATGAGACGCGATCAGGCCGTCAACTTCGACATCCAGGTCAAACCCCCGGGAGAAATCGAAGAGTCCATCATGAGTGGGCGTCTGGACGCAGCCATTGGCTACTTTTGGCATCGGGCCCCTGGGCTCGACTACACCTCGCTGTTCACTGAGCGGCAATATGCCTACTGTGGCAAGCGCCATGAACTCTATTCAGCTGACGCCCAGTCCCCCGACAAGAGTGCCATTTCACAGCTTCGCTGGGTTACCCGGCACTACCCCGTGCCAGAAGCCACCTATGGGCGAAACGAGAACCAGCAAGGCGCCATCGCGGACAACATGGAGGCGGCCGCGCTGCTGATCATGTCGGGACATTACGTGGGCTACCTGCCAGAGCATTTCGCGGAGCCCTATGTAAGAAACGGATTTCTTCGCCCGGCCGCGCCTGACCTGCTCAAGCACGATGTCACCTTTCATCTGGTCCATAAGCGCATCTCGACGCTGAGCGAGATTGCCAAGGCCTTTTTGACGGACCTTAAAACAGTCTATTCATGACGGTGCGGCGACTGAATTCAGGCGGTCGGCAAACCCATCATAGGCCATTCGGATGTGGCTGTTCGCAGAGACGTCCGTGATCCTGGATGGCTCTGCCTGGGTTTATCAACCCTGAACACCTCCAGGCCAAGGCCTGGTTATCGCTGATTATCAGCGTTCCCATTTGCCGTTCCAACCGGCTCAGGAATGAAAAGCTTCGTAGCGAAGCTGCGCCGATCAGGATGGCATCGACTCGCGGACGCCGGCTCAACACCTCGATAATCTTTCGTTCCAGGTAAACTTCTGACACACGATTGGCTTCGGTATCGCCGTCGAGATTGAACGAGACAGCAAACTTCACCGCGATACCGTGCTCCTCGATATGTGCCCTCACACGTTCCACGACGGGAGGTTTATAGGGCATGATCAAAGCAATGGAACGGGTACCCAGGCTTTTTAACCCAGTGATTGCCGCATCGACGGGCGTTACAATCCGCACGCCTGGACGAACTGACCATATCGCTTCGTGAACTTTACCGATACCGATCGCCACAGACGCAGCGCTGCAGCCAAGGCAAACAACATCAAGCGCAGACCCAGGCGCCAAAAGACGGATTGCATCCGCGAGATAGGCCTGAACCCGTTCAAGATGGGCCACCGTCACGCGGTCAGACATAGGAAGCCGCGTGGGGAGCAACGAGAGCCCCGGAGCACTGCCGATAAATCCTATAAACTCCTGACATCCCACACGATCCATCGACATGCTCAGCAGTCCGACAGTGCTGTGCACCTGGGTCGGCGAATCGAGGGTATCCGGTACGACCAGTTCGGTCGCACATGGCTGACGAGTCAAATCGCTAACTCCTGAAACCGATTATTTCCTGTCAGATCGAGCTTTTTCAAAAGCCCCAAAGGGGAGAAGCCTTGAGTACCCACTTACCTGATACTCGGCAAGCCGACGTGCCTGCTTTTTTTTCTGGCCTGCGTGTCGGGTCGCGAGGTAAAGCTCAACGCGTCGGCCTGACCAGGCGGCGATCCAACTGAGCGCGAAGTAAATGACTGCACAACTGGTAATGGGCTCAAGGTATCGATAGGAATCGTTCCCCAGGTTCTTGCCCACCGCCATCATCTCTGACACGGAAATCGTGGCGAGCAACGACGAATCCTTTAGCATCAAGATCATGTAATTGACCATGGCTGGGATCATGGCGGGAATCGCCTGTGGAAGGATGAGCCTGAGCCATGTGTCAACGACGGAGTAGTTAAGCGCTTTCGCCGCTTCCCACTGGCCTTTGGGGACCGTCTGAATACCCGCTCGATAAACATCGGCCATATAGGCCCCGGCTTGCAGACCCAGACTGATGATCCCGGCAGCCAGGGCAGGCAACAGAATGTCGACGTCGGGCAACAGGTAGTACAGAAAGTAGATTTGAACCAGCAGTGGCGTTCTTCTCAGGAATTCGCTTACCCAATAAGTGGGTAACCGGATGAGCCGATACGGCGATCGTTGTCCCAGAAAAAAAATGAAACCCAGCACTACCGCCAACGCGGATCCGCTCATGGTCGCCAGTAGCGTCAATTTCAAGCCTTGCAGCAGTGACGGTAAAATCTCCAAGGTGTAAGCCCAGTCCCAATTCATGAAACACCTCCTGGGCTGTCCGTCGCCCAGCGACCGGTTTTGAATTCGATGCGTTTGAATACCCATGCGATCATAGAAGCCAACACGAAATATCCGAGCAAAATGATAAACAATGCGGCAGCCGTGTTGCCTGTTTGCTGCCTCATGGTCAGTGCGGTCTGGGTCAATTCCGCGACCGTGATCAAAGACGCCAGCGGCGTCAGTTTCAACAGATCGATCAACAGGTTGGTGGCCGGAGGAATGATCGCAATCATGGCCTGCGGGATGATGATCCGGACCAGCATTTGGTAGCGCGTGTAGTTCAAGGCGGTACAGGCCTCGTACTGCCCAAGGGCGACATTTTTGATGGCTCCTCGTACGAGTTCCGATCCGTAACTGCCAATAGAGGCACCCATGACCCCAGTCGCCGCGACCATAGGGCTGATGGATGGACCGAACATGGGGAGTACGAAAAAGACCCAGAAAAGCTGCGCATAGCAGGGTGTTCCTCTGAATACCTCCACGAAACAGCTAGGCACTGCCCGGATCCACCAGCGAGGTGAGCACCGGGCGATGCCGGTCGTGAGGGCAATGATGCACGCAAGCACGGAAGCCATCACCGTCAGTTGCACCGTTGTCCACAAGCCCTCCAGCAGATAGGGGGCATAGAGCTTTAGCTGTTCCATACAGGCCTCGGGAATACGGGATCAGTGGGTGGTGGCACACAGCGACTCGCGGGAGGCAGACGAGTTAAGAGCGGGATTGAAACCGTATTTCCTGGCAATTGTTTCGAACTCACCGCTGGCCTTGACCTTGAGAAACGCCACATCGTAAGCGTCGCGCAACGCCGCATTGCCGGAATTGAAAGCCACCGCCGAGCACTTGGTTTCCTCACCTGCTGCGGCAACCACCTCCACGGTCGTCTCTTTGGCGGAGGTGATTGAAGCGTTGAGCGTCGAGTCCGGCCAGGCCAGCACATCGATGCGTTTGGCCTTGAGCATTTCCAGACCATTGAAGACGTCGCTGACAGTCACCAGATCATCGCGAGAAACACCTACTTCCAGGGCCCGCTTCTCTTCAGCGCAACCACCGCAGACGCCAATCTTGAGTTTCTCCTTCTTCAAGTCTTGATAGCTGTTGACTGCGTGAGGATTGCCTTTTAACACCGCAAATGCTTCGGAGGTGCAGAGGTCGGGCTCGGCGAATGCCAATGCCTTGCAGCGTTGAGGATT
The DNA here is from genome assembly GCF_018449655.1 of Pseudomonas sp. dw_358. Taxonomy (GTDB): domain Bacteria; phylum Pseudomonadota; class Gammaproteobacteria; order Pseudomonadales; family Pseudomonadaceae; genus Aquipseudomonas. The sequence goes on along the minus strand of NZ_JAAVUX010000008.1, from coordinate 2,847 downwards.
GATCAGCAACCCGGTCGAAATCAGGTCAAGGCGCTTGGCTTGCAGCGCCGGAACGATCGCCCCCCAGTCCGAGACCACAGGAATGACCTTGTTGACGCCCATCTCCTTGAACACAGCCGTCGTGATGTCAGCGGATGCCCCCGTGAGCTGGCCATCGGGTGAGAGCAATGCGTATGGCGCTTCTTGGGCCATGCCCATCTTTACTCCATTTTTTTGGTAGTCCGAAACATCAGCCCACCCATCGAGAGACAGCAGAACGCCAGACAGCATCACGACGAGCGCAACGGCCGCTTTTATATTGAACATATTAAAATCCTTTGGATTCAGGTATGGGCAGTTGCGTTGGGAGCTTTAAGGGTTCGTCCTGAAGCCAGGATTTTCTTCAGGAACGATCGAGTCCGCTCTTCTTGTGGAGCGGTAAATAATTGATCTGGCGGCGCCTGTTCAACAATGCGTCCGGCGTCCATGAAAACAACACGGTCGGCAAACTCACTGGCAAACTCCATTTCATGAGTCACCAATAACATGGTGGTGTCCGTGCTCTTTCCCACCTCGCGCAGTACGGTGAGTACTTCTTCCACCAACTCCGGATCCAGCGCAGACGTGGGCTCGTCGAACAGCAGTATTTGCGGTTGCATGGCCAATGCCCGCGCGATGGCAACGCGTTGCTGCTGGCCGCCAGAGAGTTGCGCCGGACGATGGTTGACCTTGCTTTCCAAGCCCACCATACGCAGCAATTCATGGGCGCGCAGGGCGGCGGCCTCCTTGTTGACGGCCAAAACAACATGCGGCGGTTCTGCCACATTCTCCAAGGCTGTTTTATGAGGGAAAAGATTGAAGTGCTGAAACACCATACCCACGTTCCGACGCATTTTACGCAGATGCGCTTCCGGCGCCGGCACGAGGTGACCCTGTTTCTCGACATGCCAGAGTGGCTCACCCTCCATGAATATCGCCCCGCCTTGAATCGTCTCCAGGGTCATGAGCGTTCGCAGTACGGTTGTTTTGCCCGACCCGCTAGGGCCGATCAAGGCGATGCGCTCGCCCTTGTTGATGGTCATCGAGAAATCTTTAAGGACTTGAAGGTGTCCATACGACTTGATGACGTTCTTGTACTCAATCATCGGGAGCGGATCTGAGGCGCACATGGGACAGCTCTCGTCTAAATGGCGAAAATCAAACAGTGCATCACGTCATGCCTGACGTAGCGTCAATAGGGCCGGTCAGGAAACGTAGGGCGTTCGCCAGGATCCAACGGCCCCATCAAGGGGTTTTCCGGGTAGGTCGTCAGATAATGACGGCGCATCAGAACATTGGCATCGGTCAATCCGGTTTCAGGGACCGGCTCAAGGCCAAAATTTTCCGAGGCCTGCCCCGCCACCAACTGCCCCGAACTCATGCCCGCGCTTTGGATAGCTGCGCCTGGGGCAAAGTCATAGAGGATCGCTACACGCCGCCCGTCGCTGTAATTGGGCGCGGAACCGTGCACGACATTGCTGTGGAAGATCACCATTTCCCCTGCCTTCAGGAGGCAATCGACTGCCAGGGTCTCGTCAACCCCGGTCGTTCTGGCCACCTTGCGTTTTTGCTGGCCGGCGGTGGCGTGGAGGGTGAACGGATAGACCCGGTCGTGCGTGCCGGGAATGACGCGCAGCCCGCCGTTCTCGGCTGTGGAATCGGACAACGAGATATATACGATCACGAACGAAGGCGTCATCTCGATGCGGGCTGAATCCTGGTGCCAGCCATAATCGATACTTGAGCCAGGTTTTTTGATGCGGAACACTGCATTGGTCATATACACATCGTTTCCGATCAAGTCCTGAACAGCGCCGACGATGGTCGGCAGGCATCCCAGTTCGTAGACCCAATCGAAAAGCAGATTCGCTTTGATATCGAATGCCCATGCCACGTCGGCGGGGCGTTGTGATTCGAAGTCGGCAATGCGTTGGTTGAGAACCGCGAGCTTATCGGCATCCAACACCCGTATTTGCCCCACAAAGCCCTCTCTGTTGAATGCCTCGACTTGCTGGGGTGTAAGAACATGATTCATGACGACTCCGCTGCCTACGTAATGATGACGGCCTGCCCACTGGGTCTGCCTACAGGAGGACACCGGCGAGCAACCCCACTATAAGTAAGTCTCCGCAGAGATGGCATTTCTATGGCCTCATGCTTACATGAGACGTTTTGAATGTAAGCCGGCATGACCTCACCGTTTTGCCCTGTCAGCGCTGTAATCCAGGACCTGCAAGGCTTTGCCGGCATATCGAGCGTGCCGACGACGACTCCTGATCGACCAAATTCTACTTTTGATACCAAAAAAGTGGATAACACTGCTGCTTTAAATAGGTAGCAGGGAAGGGTGACGGGCAATAGCATCCGGCCCTCTCTTACCCAAGGAACCTGGTCATGCCAACGCCTCACTCCAACCCCGTTCTTGCAGCCCGCGAAGCATACGTTTCCAACGGCATCGCCACTGCCCATCCATTAATAGTGGCCCGGGCAGCCGGTGCCTATGTATGGGATGACGCCGGCAACGAATACCTGGATTTTGTTGGCGGCATCGGCGTGCTGAACGTGGGGCACAACCATCCGGATGTAACCAACGCGATTCGCCAGCAGCTGGATTATTTTTCGCATATCTGCTTTCAGGTGGCGACGTATGAGCCTTACGTTGCACTGGCCCAACGGCTGAGCAAACTGGTAGGCGGCGATAAGCACTACAAGTCGGTGTTACTGACCACGGGTGCGGAAGCGGTAGAAAACGCGATCAAAGTCGCTCGGGGATATACGGGCAGGTCCGGCGTCATTGCATTTCGCGGCGGGTTTCATGGCCGCACCCTG
>NZ_JAAVUX010000007.1 GCF_018449655.1 Pseudomonas sp. dw_358 | reverse complement strand
GGCGCCAAAAACAGCTTTGCCAGTGCGCGCCGATTCTCTGCCCAGGCTTGGCAAGGTGAGGCCATTGGCCTCACCACAAACACCTCAATCTCCCCAGTACTCGCACCCACTGGTACAGGTCTCATGAATGCGCACCTTGGACAACTCAGGCAGCAGCGGTTTGACCTGTGCCCAGATCCACTGCGCGAGCACTTCGCTGGTGGGGTTCTCCAGCCCGGGAATGTCATTCAGGTAGTTATGATCCAGCTGCTCATAGATCGGCTTGAACACCGCCTTGATCTCGGAGAAGTCACGAATCCAGCCCGTATGGGGATCGACAGGTCCGGTCAGGTGAAGAGCGACTTTGAACGAGTGACCGTGCAAGCGCCCACACTTATGCCCGGTTGGCACGTGGGGCAGTCGATGAGCGGATTCGAAGGTAAACTCTTTGAAGATTTCCAAGGTATTGAACTCACTAGAAGCAGGGCAGGACGCAGTTTAACAGCAAGGCCTGGAACCTGCAGTTGCTGGCACTCACGTCGCGTAAAGGATCCGATTCAGTTTTAATTAAGCCCGGTGCCTTACCCTGACTCCATCGCCACAACCCACTGCTTGGAGTCCCACCATGATAAACATGTCGAAATTGTTCGCCCTGTGCGCCCTGTGCGCCGCCGCAGCCAGCGCACAGGCCAAGGACATCGGCCCTGATCAAGCCCTCAGGCTGCGTGATGCGGGTACCATACAGTCGTTCGAGAAGCTTAACGCCACCGCTTTGTCCAAACATCCAGGCGCTACCGTGAGTGACACGGAGCTGGAGCAGAAGTATGGCAAGTACATCTACCAAGTCGAGCTGCACGATACTCAAGGCTTGAAATGGGAGTTGGAGCTGGACGCTGTCACCGGTGAAGTACTTGGCAACCACCAAGACACCTGATCTGATGCGGATTGCGCTGACGGCCTTGCTGGTCCTGGGCATGAGCACGACCGCTTCGGCCCGGGACCTCAATCAGGACGAAGCCTTGCGCCTGCGCCAGCAGGGGTTGATCCTGCCCTTCGAGCAACTGCTTGAGCAGGCCATGGCTCTGTATCCAGGGGCCCGGCTGCTCGAGGCTGAGCTGGAAGAGCACGACGACCGCTATGTCTATGAAGTCGAGTTGCTCACGCCAGCCAAGGTTGTGCGCGAAATCAAGGTCGACGCCAGTAACGGTCAGGTACTTGCCGATAAAGAGGACGATTGATGAGGCTCTTGTTGGTAGAAGACAATGTACCGTTGGCCGATGAGTTGATGGCAGGGCTGACCGGCCAAGGCTACGCAGTCGATTGGCTGGCCGATGGGCGCGACGCCGCCTGCCAGGGCCTGACCGAGCCCTATGACCTGGTGATCCTCGATCTGGGGCTGCCCGGCCTGCCTGGGCTTGACGTGCTCGCCCAGTGGCGAGCGGCGAGCCTGACAACCCCGGTGTTGGTCCTTACTGCCCGCAGCGCCTGGGCCGAGCGCATTGAGGGCCTCAAGGCCGGAGCCGATGATTACCTGAGCAAACCCTTTCATCCCGAAGAGCTGCACTTGCGCGTGCAGTCGTTGTTGCGCCGCGCCAAGGGTCTGGCCAATCAGCCGCAATTGCACGCCGCGGGCCTGCTGCTCGACGAGAGCCGGCAATGCGTGACCCAGCAAGGCGAGGAAGTCAGCCTCACCGCCGCCGAGTTTAGGCTGTTGCGCTATTTCATGCTGCACCCCGGACAAGTGCTTTCCAAAGGGCACCTGGCCGAACACCTGTACGACGGCGAGACCGAGCGCGACTCCAATGTGCTGGAAGTGCATGTCAACCATTTGCGCCGCAAGCTGGGGCGCAGTGTACTGGAGACCCGCCGCGGTCAGGGTTATGTCTTCGGCGTCGTCGGCGGGTGAGGTCCATACAGGGCCGTCTGAGCCTTGGGCTTTCCGCCCTGTTGATCGGGGTTGGCCTGATTGTCGCGCCGCTGAGCCTGTGGCTGTTCGAGGCCGGGTTGCAGCGCTATCTCGAAGCGGGCCTGCGCTCGGACAGCGAAAGCTTGCTGATGGCGCTGGAGCGCGGTCAGGGTGGACTGCAGCTTGACGAGCGTCGGTTGCTGCCGGCCTATCAGCGGCCCCTTTCGGGTTCCTACTTTCGAATCGATTTTGCTGACCAGCACTGGCGTTCCCGCTCTCTTTGGGACCAGCCTTTGCCCTGGCCCGAGGCACCCGGCCTGCACAGTGATCTGACTCTCGGCCCCGAGGGGCAGGCGTTGTTGACGTTGCGCAGCGACTATCGGCGCCTGGGAGAAAACATTTCCATCAGCGTCGCCCGGGACTACACCCCGGTGCTCGAGAGCTTTCAGCGCCTGCGCGAGCTCGGCCTGGCCATCGCCGCCGCGGCGCTGTTGTTGATCCTGATAGTGCAACGGCTGACCGTAAAGCGCGCATTACGGCCATTGGAGCGCGTGCGCGAGCAGATCGCCCAACTGCAATGTGGCGAACGTACGCAACTGGACACCCAGGTGCCGGACGAACTGGCGCCCTTGGTGGACCAGGTCAACCACCTGCTTGCTCATACCGAAGACAGCCTCAAGCGTTCGCGCCGCGCACTGGGTAACCTGGGTCATGCTTTGAAGACGCCGCTGGCTGTACTGGTCAGCCTCGCTGAAGGGGAGCGGCTGGCCAAGCAACCCGAAGTCCGTCGCCTTTTGCGCGAGCAGTTGCGGCAGATCGAGCAACGTCTGGCCCGCGAGCTCAACCGCGCGCGGCTGGCAGGTGAGACCCTGCCCGGTGCCCCCTTTGACTGTCACGCCGAATGGCCCGCGCTCCTCGGCACTCTGCGCAGCGTGCATGGCGAGCATCTGCACCTGCACCTTCGTGCACAAGACGGCATACGACTGCCCTGGGATCGAGAAGACCTGCTCGAACTGCTGGGTAACCTGCTGGACAACGCCTGCAAATGGGCCGACAGCGATGTCAGCCTGTCCATCATCGAGCAGCCTCAGGGTTGGAGGCTGGACATCGATGACGACGGCCCGGGCATCGCCCCCGCCCGTCGCATCGAAGTCCTGGCCCGAGGCGCGCGGCTGGACGAGCAGGTGGCGGGGCATGGCCTGGGGCTGGCCATCGTGCGCGACATCGTCGACAGCTGGCATGGACAATTGTCCTTGCAGGAAAGCCCACTGGGCGGTTTACGGGTCCAAGTCCACCTCTTCAGAACATCCGTCTAAACTCGCTGACGGTTCCAGGGACTAATCCTGAGGGTGGCATGCAGTCGCTCCGGGTTTTTCTCAAGGACCGACCATGAACAAAGACACACTCCACAACAAATCCCTGCTGGTCTTGCTGGTCTTCGTCACACTGGCGTTCATCTGGATCATGCTGCCATTTTACGGTGCGGTCTTCTGGGCCGTCATCCTGGGTATTCTGTTCGCGCCGATGCAGCGCCGGTTGCTGATCAAGTGCAACCGCCGACGCAACCTGACCTCGCTGCTGACATTGCTCGCCTGCCTGGTGATCGCCATCCTGCCGATGATCATCGTCGGCATGCTCTTGTTGCAGGAGGGCGCCAATTTGTACAAAAGCATCGAAAACGGTCAGCTCGACATTGCTGGCTACATCGACCATGCCAAGCACATGTTGCCGACTGGATTACAACATTTGCTCGACCGCATGGGCATGGGCAACCTGGCAGGGCTGCGGGACAAGATCACCAAGAGTGCGATGGAAGGGAGCCAGTACGTGGCCAGTCAGGCATTCAGCTTCGGCCAGGGCACCTTCGACTTCATCGTCAGCTTCGGCATCATGCTTTATCTGCTGTTCTTCTTTCTGCGCGACGGGCACGACCTGGTGCGGCGGATCCGCGCCGCATTACCATTGGCTGATCAACAACAACGGCGCCTGCAGCTGAAGTTCAACCGGGTGGTGCGGGCCACCGTCAAAGGTAACCTGCTGGTGGCCGTGACCCAGGGGGCCTTGGGTGGCTGCATTTTCTGGTATCTGGACATTTCCAGTGCGCTGCTGTGGGCGGTGCTCATGGCGTTCATGTCGCTGCTGCCGGCTGTCGGTGCCGGGATTGTCTGGGGGCCGGTGGCGGGTTGGTTCGTACTCAATGGTGACACCTTCGACGGAATTGTCCTGGCGCTGTTCGGGGTCTTCGTCATCGGCTTGGTGGACAACGTGCTGCGGCCGATTCTGGTGGGCAAGGACACCCGCATGCCTGATTACCTGGTGCTGGTCTCGACCATGGGCGGTCTGGCTGTGTTCGGCCTCAACGGTTTCGTGATCGGCCCCCTGATTGCCGCGCTGTTCATGTCCGGCTGGTCGATTTACAGCGAAACCCAGCAACAGGTTCGCCTGCCCCGCGACATCGACTGAAACCGCTATCTGTCACTCAATTGGACGTCAGCCTTGAGGCGGACGTCTGCATTTCGTACCATCGCGCTCGCCGCCGACTGTGCTGGCTTTTTTGTGTCCCGGTTTTTCTTCAGAGCGGCCCATGCCCCAACCTATACCTCTTAAAGATCACGGCAAGGAACAGGGCCTCGTCAACCGTCGGTTGATTGCGTGCGCCATTTTTGTGCTGGTACTGAGTCTCGCCCTGGTCGGGCGATTGTATTTTCTCCAAGTCATCGAATTTGACTATCACTCCACCATTTCCGAGAACAACCGCGTCCATCTGCTGCCCATCGCGCCTGAACGTGGGGAGATCTTTGATCGTAATGGCGTTGTGCTGGCCGACAACCGCCCCAGTTTCAACCTCACCCTGACCCGCGAGCGCGCGGGCGATTCTGCTCAGGTGCTGGATACGGTGACCCAGATCCTGGGCCTGAGTGAAGACGACCGCCGCCAGTTTGACAAGGACCTCAAACGCGTCCGCCATCCATTCGAGCCCGTCACGCTGATGTACGAGCTGACCGAAGAGCAGATCGCCAAGATCGCCGTCAACCAGTTCCGCCTGCCGGGGCTGGATGTCGAGGCTCAGTTCGTCCGTGAGTACCCCCAGGGCGAACACTTCGCCCACTCGGTAGGCTTTGTTGGCCGAATCAACGAGAAGGAGGCGGGCCAGCTCGACTCGGTGGAATACCGTGGCACTCAATCGGTGGGCAAGACCGGCATCGAGAAGTTCTACGAGGCCCAGCTGCACGGTCATGTGGGTTATGAAGAGGTCGAGACCAATGCCCAGGGCCGGGTCATGCGGGTGCTCAACCACCACGATCCGGTCGCCGGCAAGAACATCACCCTGAGCCTGGACATCAAGTTGCAGGAAGCGGCCGAGCGCGCGCTGGGTGATCGGCGTGGCGCCGTGGTCTGCCTCGACCCGGAGACGGGTGAAGTGCTGGCCATGGTCAGCAAGCCCAGTTTCGACCCTAACCTGTTCGTCACCGGCATCAGCTTCAAGCAATATTCCGAGTTGCGCGATTCCATCGATCGGCCGCTGTTCAACCGGGTGCTCCGCGGTCTCTATGCGCCGGGTTCGACCATCAAGCCGGAAGTGGCCATTGCCGGTCTCGACAGTGGCGTGATCACCCCGACTTCACGGGTATTCGACCCCGGTTACTACGAGCTGCCCAACTATGACCACAAATACCGCAACTGGAACCGCAGCGGTGACGGCTGGGTGGACCTCTACGCGGCGATCATGCGCTCCAACGACACCTACTTCTACGACACTGCCCACAAGCTGGGCATTGATCGGTTGCACGACTACCTGGTCAAGTTCGGCCTCGGCCAGAAAGTCTCCCTGGACATGTTCGAGGAAGCGCCGGGTTTGATGCCCTCACAGCAGTGGAAACGCGCCACCCGCCGGCAGGCGTGGTTCCCGGGTGAAACCCTGATTCTCGGGATCGGCCAGGGCTACATGCAGGTCACGCCCTTGCAGTTGGCCGAAGCTACGTCGCTGATCGCCTCCAAAGGCGTTTGGCACCGCCCGCATCTGGCCCAGAACATCGGCGGCATACCGCCGGTGGATAACAACCCGATGCCGAACATTTTGCTGCGCGACCCCAACGCCTGGGAGCAGGTCAACCGCGGCATGCAGGCGGTCATGCACGACCCGCGCGGTATTGCCCGCGCGGCCGCCGTGGGCGCGCAATATCGCATCGCCGGCAAGAGTGGCACCGCTCAGGTGGTTGCGATCAAGCAGGGCGAGCGCTACAACCGTCTCAAGACCCTGGAGCGCAACCGCGACAACGCCTTGTTCGTGGGGTTTGCGCCCGCCGAGCATCCGAAGATCGTGGTGGCAGTGATGATCGAGAACGGCGAGGCGGGCGGACGTGTAGCAGGGCCTGTGGTGCGTGAAATCCTCGATGCCTGGTTGCTGGACCAGGACGGCCATCTCAAGCCGCAATATGCCGTGCCGGCCAAAGCGCCCGGTGATCCGAAGGTTTGACAAGCGGGGGTGAGAGTTCATGAAGATTGCGCGGGAAAATTCGATAGGACCTATCGAATTTTCCCGCGTGTCTTCGCCGGTCGGGCTGTGGCAACTTGCAGGGCGCGGTGCGCACTGGCTGCCGCCTATCCCAGGAGACCGACATGGCTAAAGTATTAGTACTGTACTATTCATCCTACGGACATATCGAAGCAATGGCTTCGGCCATCGCCGAAGGCGCTCGCGCCACTGGCGCTATAGTGGACATCAGACGAGTACCGGAAACCGTGCCCGCCGAAGTGGCCAAGAACGCTCATTTCAAAGTCGACCAATTGGCGCCCGTGGCTACGGTCGATGAGCTGGAACACTACGATGCGATCATTGTAGGCTCGCCGACCCGCTTTGGCCGGGTCAGCAGTCAGTTGGCGGCTTTCCTCGACCAGGCCGGCGGCCTCTGGGCTCGCGGGGCTCTCAACGGCAAGGTGGGCGGGGCCTTTACCTCAACGGCCACTCAGCACGGCGGCCAGGAGGTGACCCTGTTCTCCATCATCACCAACCTGATGCATTTCGGCTTGACCATTGTCGGGCTGCCCTACAGCTTTCAGGGGCAGATGAGTCTGGATGAAATCGTTGGCGGCTCACCCTACGGTGCCACCACCATCGCCGGCGCCGACGGTTCGCGCCAACCCAGCGAGATCGAACTTGCCGGGGCTCGCCATCAGGGCGAGTTGATTGCCCAGACAGCGGCCAAGTTGTTTGGTTGAAACTCAGGTGTGTGGCAGCGTGCGAAGCCCGTAAAGGATTCACTTCATGGCTGTGACCGTGATCAACGGCTTCCCGGGCTTGCCACAACCTGCTGTTGTATAAAGCGAATTATCCCCACGGTCGCCTGTCATATCCTGTAACAACCACAGGGCAGGTGCACCATGAACTTCAGCAAATTCTCCCAGGGCCTGGCTGTCGTCGCCGGCAAGCCCGGCACCTTCATGCTCGCTGCCGCCGCCATCGTTGTCTGGGCCTGTACCGGTCCCTGGTTTCACTACGACGACACCTGGCAATTGATCGTCAATACCTCGACCACCATCATCACTTTCCTCATGGTCTTCGTGATCCAGCACACCCAGAACCGCGACAACGATGTGCTGCACATCAAGATCGACGAATTGCTGCGAGTGACCCGTGAGGCGCAGAACGCGGTGATGGACCTCGATGATCTCGATTCCAAGCAACTGCAGGTGATCCGCAAGAAGTACAAGAACATCGGCTCCAACGAAACCGTCGAAGTCGAGGCAGAAACCACGACTGTCCAGAGCGGCCCGTTGCCGGAGCCGGATCTGGCCAAAGAAGCCGATGAACTGAAAAAACGTTAACCAGCATCCGAATGAGTGTGGCTGCTGATCTCCGCCGGCACGTCCTTGCCGGCCTGGCGTTGCCGGAACAACGCCGCGCGGGCCAGCAGCAGCGTGGTCACCGGTGTGGTGATCGCCAGCAACATCGGGATCAGCCAGGCATGCAGCACCACGCTGTGGTGCAGGCCTGAAAAGTACAGAATCGAGGCCAGGGCCACGCACCAGGTCCCTAGGGTCGACGCCAGAGCCGGCGGGTGCATGCGCTGGAAAAAGTCCTTGAGCTGCAGCAGACCGAGCGCGCCGATCAAGCCTAGCAAGCTGGCCACTACCAGCAGGGCTGCGGTGCTCCATTGCAGCCAGAGAGGCAGGTCGCTCACTCGATGACCTCGCCGCGCAAGAGAAATTTGGACAGCGCGAACGAGCCTACAAAACCGAACAGTGCGATCAACAAGGCCGCTTCGAAGTAGGTATCGCTGGCATAACGGATGCCCAGCACCAGCATCATCAGCATGGCCAGCAGGTACAGGTAGTCCAGGGCCAGCACACGATCCTGGGCAGACGGGCCACGGAACAGACGGACCAACGTCAACAACATGGCCAGGCTGAAGATCGTCAGGCTCACCAACACCGCATTGGCCAGCAAGGGCGTCATTGGAAAATCTCCGTGAGGGGCTGTTCATAGGTGCGCTTGAAGTGCTTGATAAAGCGCGCTTCGGCGTCCAGGTCACTGCCCAGGTTGAACACGTGGATCAACAAGGCACTGCGATCCAGCGCCAGTTCCGACCAGACCGTACCAGGAATCACGGTACAGAGCGCCGCCAGCGCGGCCAGGCCGTTGGCATCGTGCAACTGCAACGGCACCTCGACGAATACCGAACGCGGCGGCTGACGACGGGCCATCAGGACCGTGCGCGCCACTTGTAGATTGGAGATCAGCATATCAAAGGCGATCCGCCCCAGCAGGCGCAGGACGATGCCGGGCTTGCGCAGCCGAACCGGCAAAGGCCGCAACGGCGACATCAGCAATGGCGCGAGCCATGCGAACAGTGCGCCGAGTACGAGCTGACCCGGGCTGACGGACTGATTGAGCAGCAGCCACAGCAGCCACAGGGCGACGGATAACAAAGGCGCAGGTAACAGGCGCTTCATGGTTGCACCGGCGAACTGATCGGGCGCGCGGCCATCACTGCGTCGATATAATGGCCGGGTTCCGCGAGCAAGGTGGCGGTGGTGCCGGTGTAATCCAGCAGGGCCTGGCCCTTGAAGGTCAAGGCCACGCACAGCCCGAGCAGCAGCACGATGGGAATGCACTCGTTGCGCCGCAACACCGGCGAGGCGCGCTCGCGCGGCGTCCAGAAGCGCTTGACGCCCAGGCGGACCATGGTCAGCAGCGACGCCAGCCCGGACAGGATCAACAAGGCCACCAGCACCCAGGCAGCAACCGAGATGGCCGGCGCATCGGTCGCGCCCAGACCGCCGGGGTTGAACAGTGCAGCAATCAGGCTCAGCTTGGCGATGAAGCCAGACAACGGTGGCATGCCGATGATCAGCAAGGCGCAGGCGATGAAGCTCAGTCCCAGAAACGCCATGGTCCAGGGAATCACCTTGCCCACCAGCGCCTGTTGTTGATCGTCCAGATTGACGCCCGGCGGCGGATGCATGGACTCCAGCGGGCGTGGCAGCAGATCGGCATCCTCTTCCATGGCAATCTCGTTGACCGAGCGCGAGCGTTCGATCAGTTCGGCCAGCAGAAACAGTGCGCTCAGGGCCAGCGTCGAACTGATCAGATAGAACAGCGCCCCGGCAGTGACACCGGGTCGGGCGAAACCGATGCTGGCCAGCAGGATACCCGCCGACACCAGAATACTCTGGCTGGCCAGGCGCTCGAGGCGTTGGGCTGCCAGCACGGCAATGGCGGCGCACGCCAGGGTCAGCAGACCGCCCCAGATCAACCACTGCCCGCCAAAACCAGCCGACTCGCCGGCCTGCGCGGAAAACAGCAAGGTCCACAGGCGCAGCAAGGTGTAGATACCGACCTTGGTCATGATGGCGAACAGCGCGGCCACCGGTGCGCTGGCGGTGGAGTAGGCCGGCACCAGCCAGAAGTTCAGCGGCCACATCCCGGCCTTCGCCAGGAACGCCACGGCCAGAATGGCGGCGCCGGCATGCAGCAGACCGCGATCGGCGTCGGGCACCAAGGCAATCTTCACGGCCAGGTCGGCCAGGTTCAGGGTGCCGGTGACGCCATAGATCAGCGCCGCGCCGATCAGGAACAGCGACGAGGCCACCAGGTTGATCGCGATGTAGTGCAACCCCGCTGACACTCGCGCCCGGCCGGAGCCGTGCAGCATCAGACCGTAGGAGGCGGCCAGCAGGACCTCGAAGAACACGAACAGGTTGAACAGGTCAGCCGTCAGAAACGCACCGTAAAGCCCCATCAGCTGAATCTGGAACAGCGCATGGAAGCTGGCGCCGGCCCTGTCCCAGCGGGCGTTGGCGAACATCAGCGCGCAGCTGCCGACCAGTCCTGTGAGCACCAGCATCAACGCCGACAGGTGATCGACCACCAGGACGATGCCAAAGGGTGCAGGCCAGTTGCCGGGCAAGTACACGCCGATCGAGCCGGCCTGTTCACCGCCCTGCACCCAGTGCAGCAGCCAGATTGAAATGGCCAGGCCTGCCAGGGTCGAAGCCAGGTTTATCTTTGCCTTGAGCGGGCGGTGTTTCTCGCCCAGCAGCAACATCAGGGAGGCGGTCAACAGAGGCAGCAAGATCGGAACGATGATGAGGTGCGGCATCAGACTCATCGGTCGGCCTCGCGCCCATCGACGTGGTCGGTGCCGGTCAGGCCGCGGGAGGCCAGCAGCACGACGAGAAACAAGGCGGTCATGGCGAAGCTGATGACGATGGCGGTCAACACCAGTGCCTGGGGCAGGGGGTCGGTGTAATGCAGCAAGTCCTGCGGCACCCCCTCACGGATGATCGGCTCCTTGCCGATGAACAGGCTGCCCATGCTGAAAATGAACAGGTTGACGCCGTAGGACAGCAGGCACAGGCCCATTACCACCTGAAAGGTCCGCGGGCGCAACACCAGCCAGACGCCCGAGGCGCTCAGCACGCCGATCGCGATTGCAATCACTTCTTCCATCAGTGGACATCTCCTGGTGCGGCGGGCAGGGGGCTGGACAGTTGGCTGGCAGCGTGACTGCCGGTGCGGTGGCTGCGTACGGACTGGTGCGCCAGTGCGGTCAGGATCAGCAGCGTCGCGCCCACCACCACGGTGTAGACGCCAACGTCGAAAAACAGCGCGCTGGCGATGTGGATGTCGCCAAACAGCGGCAAGTGCAGATGGGCGGTGTGGGTGGTGAGGAATGGAAATCCGAACCAGACCGCACCGGCACCGGTCAGCGTGGCACAGAGCAACCCGGTACCCATCCAGCGCAGCGGTCGCAGGCGCATTTGCGCTTCCACCCACTGGGTACCCGCCACCATGTACTGCAGAATGAATGCCACCGACATCACCAGCCCGGCGACGAAGCCGCCGCCTGGCTGGTTGTGGCCGCGCATGAACAGGTACATCGAGATCACCAGCGCCACCGGCAACAGCAGCCTCACCAGCACGGCTGGCACCATCATGAAGCCCAGCGCCGTGTCGCTGGCATGACGCGGGTTGATCAGATCGGTCACCACGTCGGCGGCCAGGCGTTGCTGGGTGGGCAACTGGATGCTCTCGCGCGGCGGACGAAAGCGCCGCAACAGGGCGAATACGGCCAAGGCCACGGCCGCGAGTACGGTGATTTCGCCCAAGGTATCGAACCCTCGAAAATCCACCAGCATCACGTTGACCACGTTGGTGCCACCGCCGTCCGGCAGCGCGCGGCTGAGGTAATAGGACGAGATGTGGTTGGGGGTCGGCCGGGTCAGCATGGCATAGGCCAGAATCGCCATGCCGCCGCCGACGCCAATGGACAGCATCATGTCCCGGACCCGGCGGATCCGGGCGCGGCGTTCGTGACCCTCGCTGGACAGCGCATCTTCCAGGCGCCGCGGCAACCAGCGCAGGCCCAGCAGGATCAGCACAGTTGTCACCACCTCGACCACCAGTTGGGTCAGCGCCAGGTCCGGTGCGCTGAACCAGACAAAAGTGATACAGGTCATCAGGCCGCAGACACCGACCATGGTCAGCGCTGCCAGCCGGTGATACTTGGCTTGCCAGGCCGCGCCGAGGGCACAAGCAATGGCGATCAGCCAGAGGATCACGAACACCCCGGATCCGGCGATCTTCGGCCGATCACCCCATTGGATGCCGTCCTGCAGGGTCGGCAGCAGCCCGGCCACCACGGCGACCAGCACCAGCATGAACAGCTGCACCTGCAAACGCCGCGTGCCGAGGTGGCGAGTCAGGCGTCGAGCACCGCGCAACAGGGCGATCAGGCTGTGCTCGAACAGGTGCTTGCCGTTCAGGCGCCCGGTCAGCGGGGCACAGGTCAGGCGCCCTCGACGCAGCGGCTGGCGCATCAGTAGATACAGCGCGATGCCGCAGACCATGGCAATCAGGCTCATGATCAGCGGCGCATTGAAGCCGTGCCAGATCGCCAGGCTGTACTCGGGCAAGCTCCCGCCCACCACGGGCTGGGCCGCAGCCGCCAACAACGGGCCGACCGACCAGGCTGGCACCACGCCCACCACCAGGCAGGCCAGTACCAGCACTTCCACCGGCACCCGCATCCAGCGCGGCGGCTCATGAGGGGTGTGGGGCAGGTTCTTGGCCACGGGGCCGAAGAATACGTCGACGGTGAAGCGCAGCGCATAGGCGACACTGAAGGTGCCGGCGACGGTGGCCACCACCGGCAGGGCCACTTCTACCCAGGCGGTCGAACTGATGAACACGGTTTCGGCAAAGAACATCTCCTTGGACAGAAAACCGTTCATCAGCGGCACGCCGGCCATGGCCGCACTGGCCACCATGGCCAGGGTGCCTGTGTACGGCATCAGTTTGATCAAGCCATTGAGGCGGCGTATGTCACGGGTGCCGCTTTCGTGGTCGATGATGCCGGCGGCCATGAACAGCGAGGCCTTGAAAGTGGCGTGGTTGAGGATATGGAACACCGCCGCCACGGCCGCCAGCGGGCTGTTCAGGCCCAGCAGCAGTGTGATCAGGCCCAGGTGGCTGATGGTCGAATACGCCAGCAAGCCCTTCAGGTCATTCTGGTACATCGCCGTATAGGCGCCCAGCAACAGGGTGCAGGCGCCTGCACCGCCGACCATCCAGAACCATTGGTCGGTGCCGGACAACGCCGGCCACAGCCGCGCCAGCAGAAACACCCCGGCCTTGACCATGGTCGCCGAATGCAGGTACGCCGACACCGGCGTTGGCGCGGCCATGGCATGGGGCAGCCAGAAGTGGAAGGGGAACTGCGCACTTTTGCTCAGAGCGCCCAGCAGGATCAGGGTCAGCAACAACGGATACAGCGCACTGGCGCGCAACCGGTCGCCAGCAGCCAGCACCGCGTCCAGGTCATAACTGCCGACCACATGACCGACCAGCAAGACCCCGACCAACAGGCACAGCCCGCCGGCGCCAGTCACCATCAGTGCCATGTAGGCGCCCCGCCGCGCATCGGCGCGGTGATGCCAGTACCCAATGAGCAGAAACGAAAAAAGCGAGGTCAATTCCCAGAAGAAGGCGATCTGCAGCAGGTTGCCCGACAACACCAGCCCCAACATCGCCCCCATGAAGGCGAGAAAAAACGAAAAGAAGCGCGGCACCGGATCTTGCGGCGACATGTAATAGCGCGCATACAACGCCACCAGGGTGCCGATCCCCAGGACCAGCATGGCGAACATCCAGGCAAAGCCGTCCATACGCAATACCAGGTTCAGCCCCAGGCCTGGCAACCAACTGATTTCTTCGCGAATGACACCGCCGTGGGCCACCTGTGGAAACAACAATGCGACCTGCACGGCCCCCGTCAGCGCTACCGCGCCCGCCAGCACCGACTCTGCGTTGCGTGCATTGTGCGGCAGCACTGCCGCCAGGCAGCTTCCGATGAAAGGCAGAAGCAGGAGCACTATCAATGACATGGAGTTGTGATCTGCAAGGGTTTGGAAGAATCATACGGACACGACTCGCGATCACCAACCCATGCGCGCCGTGCTTGCTGTGTGAGTGTGGTGTATTTGCCCATTTTTTTTATGACATTTCTTTACCGCGACAAAAGTCGCAACAACTTGGTTGTTGCCTTGCACGGCGTGTTGTCGCCGCTCACAATGAGCCATCAGTGAGCAACATAGTGCGCAAAGCCCGTGACGTCCAAAGAACCCAGCCCTCGCGCCTCGGTGCTCCAGCATGTGAGCCAGAACATCCGCCGTTTGCGCCAGCATGCGCAGTGGAGTCAGAGCACGCTGGCCGAGCGCTCAGGGGTCAGCCGCCGGATGCTGGTGGCGATCGAAGCCGGCGAGAACAACGTCAGTCTGACCACGCTGGACCGCCTGGCGGAGGCGCTGGGCGTGGCGTTCAGCGACTTGATCCAAAAGCCGGACAACCGCGATCCTGCCCATATCAACGAGCTCGCGTGGGCGGGGGTTCACCCGGGTAGCAAGGCCGTGCTGCTGGCCAGTGCCCATGCCAGCAGTGAAGTGGAGTTGTGGGAGTGGCGGCTGGAAGCCGGCGAGCAGTATGTCAGCGAAGCCGACCCACCGGGCTGGAGTGAACAGCTCTTTGTGTTCGCCGGGGTGCTCACGGTGGTTCTCGGCGAGACCCCGCAGCAGTTGGCGGCAGGGGCGTTCCTGATGTACCCCAGCGACCAGCCCCACGCGTATCGCAACGAGGGACCGGAGGCGGTGCAGTTCATGCGCAACGTGGTGATCTGAACCCCCGCGGGAGCCCGTTGATCACACCATCGCCAATCGCTGCTTGCGTTCCGGCGGCGGGCACACCGCGTCAATCGCTGCCAGGTCCTCGTCGGTGAGGCTCAGGCTGCCCGCCGCCGCATTCATTTTCACGTGCAGCGGATCGACCGCCTTGGGGATTGCGATCACGCCCGGCAGGCGGACCACCCAGGCCAGGCACACCTGTGCCGGCGTCACGCCGCGGCGTGCCGCGATCTGGGCGAACACCGGCTGTTGCAGCAGTCGTCCCGCCTGGGCAATCGGGCAGTACGCCATGATCGGCTTGCGCTGTTCCAGGCTCCAGGGCAGCAAGTCGAATTCGATGCCCCGCGCCTGCGGGTTGTAGAGCACCTGGTTGGTGGCGCAGCGGCGGTCATCGAGGTCCAGCATGTCGGCCACGTCGAAGTTTGACACCCCCCAGCGGCCGATCTTGCCGGCTTCACGCAGACGCTCGAAGGCCTCGACGGTTTCCTCCAGCGCATAGGTCCCGGGCCAGTGCAGCAGGTACAGGTCCAGATGGTCGGTGCCCAGCCGTTTGAGGCTGCGTTCACAGGCCAGCGGGATGCCTTTGCGGCTGGCATTGTGCGGGTACACCTTGCTCACCAGGGTGACCTTGTCCCGGCGCCCGGCGATGGCCTGCCCCACCACTTCCTCGGCACCGCCCTCGGCGTACATCTCGGCGGTGTCGATCAGGGTCATGCCCAGCTCGATGCCCAGCTGCAACGCGGCGACTTCACGCTGGCGTTGTCCTGGATTCTCGCCCATGTGCCAGGTGCCCTGGCCAATGACCGGAACGCTGCGGTCAGCCAATTCAGTCAGATGCATAGTCTCTCGCTCCCCCATTCGATGTCTGTGCAATGGAGCCGCCGGCACGCCGTGAGTTCATCGGCCCAGCTCAATGGCAGGTGCCGCGGCGCATTCGATCAGCACGTCCTGCAGCGCCTGTGCCGCAGCCGACAACTTGTGCTCGGCCAGACGCATCAAGCCGATCCGGCGTTCGATGCGCGGTCCTTCCAGCGGCACGCAGCAGGCACCCAGTTCCTGCATCTGGCGGATGCACAGCGAGGGCACTGCGCTGACCCCGAGCCCGGTGGCGACCATGCGACCAACGGTGCTCAGTTGATGGCTTTCAAAGGCCACCGACAGCTTGCCGTGCTGGGCCTGGATGTCCTGTTCGAGCAGCAAGCGTACCGCCGAGGGCCGCTGCAAGGTAATGAAATCCTCTTGCAGCAATTGCGCCCAGGTCACCTGAGGCTGCCGTGCCAAGGGTGAGTCGGCGGCCACCACGGCGACGAAACGGTCCAGATAAAACGGAGTGAAGACCAGATTCGAGGTGGTCTGGGGCTCGAAACCGATGCCCAGTTCCACCCGTCGGTGCCGGACCATTTCCAGCACCTGCTCGTTGATCACGTCGTGTACCGCGACGTTGACCCGTGGGTGGCGATCGCGAAACACCCGCAATACGGCGGGCAGCCGGTCCCCGGCAAAGGAGGGCATGGCGGCGATCGACACCTTGCCCAGCTGCAGGGTGAAATGCTGGCGCAGCAACTCTTCGGTGTTGTCCCAATCGGCCAGCAGGCGTCGGGCCAAGGGCAGCAAGGCCTCGCCTTCAGGGGTCAGGCTGACGCTGCGGGTGGTGCGGGTCAGCAGCGCGCCCCCGAGGTCTTCTTCCAGCGCCTTGATGGTCAGGCTCAGGGCCGGTTGCGACACGTGCAAACGCTCACCGGCCTGGGCGAAGCTCAAGGCTTGGGCGACGGCAAGAAAAGCGCGCAGCTGTTTGACGTTCATTGATAATAAACTCAGATCAATCGATGAGAAATTCAAAATTAACAAATGACTCGGCCGGGTCCAAGATAAGTTTGTCGCTCATCGCGTGGCGAATCCTCTCGAGGTCCGGCCCGCGTCCACACTACTCACAATAAAAGAACAGGCGGAACCTCCATGGCCGGGCTCGACAAGCGCGTCGCTACTTACGAAGAGGCCCTCGACGGCCTGACCGACAATATGACCGTTCTTTCCGGCGGCTTCGGCCTTTGTGGAATTCCCGAGAACCTCATTGCCGAGATCAAGCGTCGCGGTGTGACGGGGCTGACCGTGGTGTCCAACAACTGCGGTGTCGATGGCTTCGGCCTCGGCGTGCTGCTGGAGGACCGGCAGATCCGCAAGATGATCGCCTCTTATGTTGGCGAAAATGCGCTGTTCGAACGTCAGTTGCTCAATGGTGAGCTTGAAGTGGACCTGACGCCCCAAGGTACCCTGGCCGAGAAGATGCGCGCCGGTGGCGCCGGCATTCCAGCGTTTTACACGGCCACGGGCGTCGGCACGCCGGTGGCCGAAGGCAAGGAGGAGCGCGAGTTCAACGGTCGCCGCTACATCCTCGAAGAAGCCATTACCGGTGACTTCGCCATCGTCAAAGGCTGGAAGGCCGATCACTTCGGCAATGTGGTCTACCGTCACACCGCGCAGAACTTCAATCCGCTGGCGGCCACCGCTGGCAAGATCACCGTGGTCGAGGTCGAGGAGATCGTCGAACCGGGCATGCTGGCCCCCAGCGAAATCCACACCCCGGGCATTTTCGTGGATCGGGTGATTCTCGGCACCTTCGAAAAACGCATTGAAAAGCGCACCCTCAAGGGCTGATCGGGCCTTGCGCACCCTACTGCCTCCCACAAGAACAAGAGGTCTGAACATGGCACTTTCCCGCGAACAAATGGCAATGCGCGTCGCCCGCGAGTTGCAGGACGGCTTTTACGTCAACCTGGGTATTGGCATTCCGACCCTGGTCGCCAACTATGTCCCGGACGGTATCGACGTGATGCTGCAGTCGGAAAACGGCTTGCTGGGCATGGGTGAATTCCCCACCGAGGACACCATTGACGCCGACCTGATCAATGCCGGCAAACAGACGGTCACGGCACGCAAGGGCGCGTCGATATTCGATTCGGCGCTGTCCTTCGCGATGATTCGCGGCGGTCATGTCGACCTCACCGTGCTTGGCGCCTTCGAAGTGGATGTGCAGGGCAACATCGCGTCGTGGATGATCCCCGGCAAGCTGGTCAAGGGCATGGGCGGGGCGATGGACCTGGTGGCCGGTGCCGACAACATCATCGTGACCATGACCCATGCGTCCAAGGACGGCGAATCCAAGTTGCTGCCGCTATGCAGCCTGCCCCTCACCGGTGCAGGGTGTATCCGCAAGGTACTCACTGATCTGGCCTATCTGGAAATCGAAGGCGGCGCCTTCATCCTGCGCGAGACCGCACCCGGGGTGAGTGTCGAGGAAATCATCGCCAAAACCGCCGGCAAGCTGATCGTGGCCGACGACGTGTGTGAAATGAGCTTCTGACCGTCGTTTCAAACTGCCGATAAAACCAATAAAAACGAGCGTCAACCATGTCAGTTGTTCTTGAAGAAAGCCGTTATGCCCGCTTTGCGTTGGCCTGTTCCCATTGGGCCGAGCGCTGGTTTCCCGACTCCTGGGTATTTGCCGCGCTGGCCGTGGTCATCGTTGCCGTGGCGGCGCTGGCCATGGGGGCCGCGCCCGCCGTAACCGCCACCGCCTTTGGTGACGGCTTCTGGAGCCTGATCCCGTTCACCATGCAGATGGCGTTCGTGGTAATCGGTGGCTACGTGGTCGCCAGCTCGCCTCCGGCCATCAAGCTCATCGACCGGCTGGCCCGAATGCCGGGCAACGGGCGCTCCGCCGTGGCCTGGGTGGCCTTGATCTCGATGGTCGCCTCCCTGCTTAACTGGGGCTTGTCGCTGGTGTTTGGTGGTCTGCTGGTGCGGGCGCTGGCCCGGCGGGCGGATTTGAAGATGGATTACCGCGCCGCGGGGGCGGCGGCCTACTTGGGGCTGGGGGCGGTATGGGCCCTGGGCCTGTCTTCGTCGGCCGCGCAGTTGCAGGCCAACCCGGCCAGCCTGCCGCCCTCGATTCTGGCCATCACCGGGGTGATTCCCTTCACTCAGACCATTTTTCTCTGGCAGTCCGGCGTGCTGCTGGCAATCGTGGTGGTCGCTTCCTTGCTGATTGCCTACGCCACGGCGCCAGGCCCGCAGTCGGCACGCGACGCCAAGGCCTGCGGTATCGACCCGGCGTTCAGCCTGCCGGCACTGCCTCCGCGCAGTCGTCCTGGCGAATGGCTGGAGTACAGCCCGCTGCTGACGCTGTTGCTGGTGGCGCTGGCCGCCGGTTGGCTGCTTCACGAGTTCTCCAGCAAACCGGCGATCACCGCCATTTCCGGGCTCAACACCTACAACTTCCTGTTCATCATGGTCGGTGCGTTGCTGCACTGGCGCCCGCGCAGCTTTCTCGACGCGGTGGCGCGGGCGGTGCCGACCACCACCGGGGTGCTGATCCAGTTCCCGCTGTACGGCTCGATCGCGGCGATCCTGACGACGGTCAAGGGTGGCGATGGCCTGACGTTGGCGCACCATATTGCCGCGTTCTTCGTCCAGTTCGCCTCTCACGACACCTACGCGCTGCTGATGGGTGTGTACTCGGCCATTCTCGGCTTTTTCATTCCCTCCGGTGGCGGCAAGTGGATCATCGAGGCACCCTATGTCATGCAGGTGGCCAACGACCTCAAGTACCACCTGGGCTGGGCCGTACAGATCTACAACGCCGCGGAAGCCCTGCCCAACCTGATCAACCCGTTCTACATGCTGCCGCTGCTCGGTGTATTGGGCCTCAAGGCGCGCGACTTGATCGGCTTTTCCTTTGTCCAGTTGCTGGTGCATGTGCCCTTGGTGCTGGCGCTGCTGTGGGCGCTGGGCACGACGCTGAGCTATAGTGCGCCCATGATACCGGGCTAGAGCAAGTGGCAGGAGCCTTCGCACAGCATGTCCCACTATTGGCGTCACCCGGCTGTCCCCCATGTCGAGATTCGCAACGTCGAGGACGGCCGCACCTTCAGCCACCAGCGCCATTCACACGCGACCTTTTCCATTGGCGCGATCATGGCGGGGCAGAGCACCTACCTCAACGGCCACGGCACCCGGCACATTTCGGCCGGCAGCGTGGTGTTGATGAATCCCGGTGTGGTGCATGCCTGCAATCCGTTGCGCGATCAGCCATGGGCCTATCGCATGTTCTACGTCGATACGATGTGGTTGGCTGCGGTGCAACGGCAGATGGGCACGAGCCCTGAAGGCGGCTTCGTACCCTTCGCCGAGCAGTACAGCACCGATCCGGACCTGTTCGCCGAGCTTGATCGGCTCTATGGCACGTTGACCGATGCCGACGCGACCCCGGCCACCCAGCAGAGCGCTGCACTGAGTTTTTTCCAGCGACTGGTCACCCGTCTGCGTCCAGTCAGCGGCTGCGCCGACAAGGACACGCACAAGCTGGCGCTGGCCGCCGAGTTCATTCGCGGGCACTGCGCCGAATCGCTGCGTGTCGAAGACATCGCCGCGCACGCGAGCCTGTCGCCGTCTTACCTCATCCGCGCCTTCAAGACCCGCTACGGCCTGACACCCCATGGTTATCTGATTGACTGCCGCTTGCAGCGGGCGCGTGAAGGCCTGCGGCGTGGCGAAGCCATTGCCGATGTGGCAGCCGAGGCCGGATTTGCTGATCAGGCCCATTTGCAGCGCCTGTTCAAGCGGACCCTCGCTGCCACGCCAGGGCAATATCGTGGCTGATCAGGCGCAGAGTAGATACAGGGCGCACATGGCCAGCATGGCGGCCATGCTGCGATTGAACCCGCGTATTGCCGATGCCTTTTTCAGCCAGGGCCGCAAGGCCTCGCCAGCCCAGGCCCAACTGGCCAGTGACAGCCCGCATATCACCAGATAGAGACCGGCAAAGACCCAGACCATGAGCAGGTCACCGTCGGCGACAAAAGCGCCCATGCCGGCCACGCACGCCAGCCATGCCTTGGGGTTGAGCCACTGCATGACCGCGCCGCCCAGCGCCGAAGGCCGGGCTTTGCTCTGTGCAGCGTTCAATTCACCGTTGTCCCAGGCCAGGCGCACCGCCAGATACAGCAGAAAGACCACCCCGGCGAGCCGAATCATCCGTGTCAGCCACGGCCATTGAAACAGCACGGCATGAAGCCCCAGACCGATCAGCACCAGTAACAGCGTGAAGCCCAGTGTGGCGCCCATCACATGGGGCAGCGCCGCGCGCCAGCCATGACGGGCCGCGCAGCTCAAGGAAACGAGGTTGACCGGGCCGGGGCTGATCGAGGACGCCAGCGCAAAGCCAGCCATGGAAAGGAGGATGCTCATAAAAACCTTCAGTGCCTGAAATGAGCACTGAAGGTAGAGGCGCAGGGCTGGCGGGTATTGAAGGAAATGACCCTGTCAGCGCGACAGGCTAGCCGCCGTCCACATCAATGTCGCCATCCACAGGCTTGTCCTTGAGGCGTTCTTGCTCGGTCGGTGGCGGTATGTCGTCCGGGGTGTACCGATTGCCCTGGGGGTCGATCGCCGGGTCATTGCGCTCGGCGTCTGCGGGGGACGGTTGGCGAGAGATATCGTCGTTCGGTGCGGGGGTGCGCTCAGTCATGATCCATTCCTCACTTGCTGCCTTCGGAACCGGTGCCGTCTTCGTCATCATCCGTGTTGTTGGCGCCGCTGTTGGGCACGGTCACATCGCCTTTGGGCGCCGCCGCTGGCGCGTTGCCCACCGAGCCATCGGTATTGCCATTGCGCTTCATGTCGTTGGTCCCGTCCGGCACCCCGACCGTATCGGGCAGCACACCCGAGGCGCCGTTGGTGCCGGTGGTGGTCGAGGTCGACGGGTTGGTCGGGCCGGTGCTGTTGTCCGCCAGCGCGGGCAGGGCCACGGCGCTCAGCAGGGTGGCCAGGGCCAAGGCAGTCAAGTGGGTCGTCTTCATGTCGAATTACTCCATTGTGAGTTTCTACTTACATAGGGCTATCGACAGCGACAAGGAGTGCCCAACATGGATGAATGGTCCGATGAACGGTACTCCTGCAATGTCTTGACACGTTTATCTCGTCACGTTAGCTTGGCGCCATGACTACCCCCGCGCAGATGACCGTCAGCATTATTATTACCGCCATTCCTTATCTGGCGGGCTAGCTGACATCTGCACCCAACCCGCCCAAGAGGCGGGTTTTTCTTCTCTGTCTCCTGGGCACAAGCGCCACCGGAGACTCGCTATGCCCACGCTGGATGCCGCCACCACCGACCTGCTCGCCACTTATGTGCGCAAGACCCTTGCGGCGCCCGTCTATGACGTTGCCATTGAGACGCCGCTGCAGGTCGCCCGCAGTCTGTCCGAGCGCCTGGGCAATCACGTGTTGCTCAAGCGTGAAGACCTGCAGCCCATTTACTCCTTCAAGATCCGTGGCGCCTACAACCGTCTGGCGCAGTTGAGCGCCGAGCAGCGGGCGCAAGGGGTGGTGACGGCCTCGGCCGGCAATCATGCTCAGGGCGTCGCGCTGGCGGCGGCGAAGCTGGGCATCGCCGCCATTATCGTGATGCCGGTGACCACCCCCACCCTGAAGATCGAAGGCGTGCGTTCACGCGGTGGCCTGGTGGTGCTGCACGGTGATGCCTTCCCTGATGCATTGGCCCATGCCCTGCATCTGGCCACCGAGGGCTACACCTTTGTCGCGCCCTTCGACGACCCGGATGTCATTGCCGGGCAGGGTACGGTGGCCATGGAGATCCTGCGTCAGCAGCCGGGCGCGCTGGACGCGATCTTCGTACCGGTAGGCGGTGGTGGTCTGATTGCCGGCATCGCGGCCTACGTCAAGTACCTGCGCCCCGAGGTGCGGGTCATCGGTGTCGAGCCCCACGATTCAAATTGTTTACAGGCGGCACTGCTGGCCGGTAAACGGGTGGTGCTGCCTCAGGTCGGCACCTTTGCCGATGGCGTGGCAGTGGCCCAGGTGGGCGCCCATTGTTTCGAGATCTGTCGCGACCACGTGGACGGTGTGATCACGGTCAGCAGTGACGAACTGTGCGCCGCGATCAAGGACATTTACGACGATACCCGCTCCATCACCGAGCCGTCGGGTGCCCTGGCGGTGGCCGGGATCAAGAAGTACGTGGCTCAGACCGGCGTGCGCGGCGAAACCCTGGTGGCCATCGACTCGGGGGCCAATGTCAATTTCGACCGCTTGCGCCACATCGCCGAGCGTGCGGAGTTGGGCGAGCAGCGCGAGGCAATCATCGCGGTGACCGTGCCGGAGCAGCCCGGCAGCTTCCAGCGCTTCTGCCAGGCGCTGGGGTCACGGCAGGTCACCGAGTTCAATTACCGTTATCACCAAGGCAGCGCCGCCAACCTGTTTGTCGGGGTGCAGACCCATCCGCTCAACGATCCTCGCCAGGCCTTGCTCGAAAGCCTGCAAGGCCAGGGTTTCGAGGTACTGGACCTGACCGACAACGAACTGGCCAAGTTGCACGTGCGCCATACCGTGGGCGGCCATGCTCCGCAGATTGGCCATGAACAGGTGCTGCGCTTCGAGTTTGCCGAGCGACCGGGGGCGTTGTTGAAGTTTCTCGAGGCATTGGGCCAGCGCTGGAACATCAGCATGTTCCATTACCGCAACCATGGGGCGGATCAGGCCCGCGTGTTGGCCGGATTCGAGGTGCCGGAGCCGGAGCGCGGGGCGTTCCTGTCGGTGGTGCAGGGGTTGGGGTATCGCTACTGGGACGAGACGAACAACCCGGCGTATCGATTGTTCATGGGGTGAAGCGTGCGACCCGGGCCGAGGCCCGGGTCGCAGGGCCCGGGCGTCAGACCACCAGCGACAGCAGCATGATCAGGATGATGCCCACCACCGACAGGATGGTTTCCATCGCTGTCCAGGTTTTCAGGGTTTCAGCCACGGTCATGTTGAAGTACTGCTTGACCAGCCAGAAGCCGGCATCGTTGACGTGGGACAGAATCACCGAGCCTGCACCCGTGGCCAGCACCAGCAGCTCACGATTCACTCCGGGGATCAGCTCGACCACCGGCGCAACGATGCCGGCACCGGTGATGGTGGCCACGGTGGCAGAACCGGTGGCGACACGAATCACCGCCGCCACCAGCCACGCCAGCAGGATCGGGTTGATCTGGGCTTGTACCGCCATGTGCCCGATGACGTTGCCGACGCCGGTGTCCACCAGCATCTGCTTGAAGCCGCCGCCGGCGCCGACAATCAGGATGATGGCGGCGGTGGGGGCGAGGCTGGAGTCCAGCAGCTTCATGATCTTCTGCCGGTCGAAGCCACGTGCCGCACCGAAGGTGTAGAAGGCCAGCAGCAAGGCAGCCAGCAGGGCAGTGATCGGGTGGCCGATCAAGTCCATCCATTGGCGGAAGATATGGTCGGCGGGCAGCACCACGTCGGCCCCGGTCTTGAGCAGCATCAGGAACACCGGCAGCAGCACGGTGATCAGGGTAATGGCAAAGCTGGGCAGGTTTTCGTGGTTGCTTTCCTTGGCAATCTGATCCATCAGCTCGGTGGACGGATTGCCGGGGATGCGCTTGGAAATCCAGTTACCGAAGATCGGACCGGCGATGATGGCCGTTGGCAACGCCACGATCAGGCCGTAGAAAATGGTCTTGCCGATGTCCGCCTTGAACACGCCGATGGCCAGCAGCGGGCCTGGGTGCGGCGGTACCAGGCCGTGGACCACCGAAAGGCCGGCGAGCAACGGGATGCCGACCTTGACCAGCGATACGCCGGAACGCCGGGCTACGATAAACACCAGCGGGATCAGCAGCACGAAACCGATCTCGAAGAACAGCGGGATGCCCACCAGAAAGGCGGAAAACATCATCGCCCAATGCACGTTCTTCACGCCGAACTTGCGAATCAGCGTCTGCGCGATCTGGTCAGCTCCGCCGGAGTCGGCCATCAGCTTGCCGAGCATGGTGCCCAGGGCCAGAACGATACCGACGAAGCCTAGCACACCCCCGAAGCCGTCCTGGAAGGACTTCATGACCTTGGCCACCGGCATGCCCGAGGTCAGCCCGAGAAAACCCGCGGCCAGGGTCAATGCCACAAAGGGGTGGACCTTGAATCGGGTGATGAGCAGGATCAGGCCGATGATGGTGACCAGTGCATCGCAGAGCAGGAAGGTGTCGTTGGATAATCCCAGCATGTGTGGTTGCCCCTTGGTGTTGTCGTTGTTGTTTTATGCGCAGGTAGCGCTGTCTCTGAGGGCGCGTCAGACCCGGGTCGGCGCGCCGTGCTCGACCAGCCAGCGATCAACCTGGAGGGCCAGGTCGTCGATCGTATCGGTCGCGTCCACGGTCAGCGTGCGGTCTTCGCCGGTGGGTGACTGCAGCGTGGCGAACTGACTGTCGATCAGACTCGCCGGCATGAAATGGCCGGGACGGTGGGACACACGCTCCGCCGCTTCTTCACGGGACAGTTCGAGAAAGACGAAACCCAGGTCCGGCACTGCTGCGCGCAGCTTGTCGCGGTAGGCGCGCTTGAGAGCCGAGCAGGTCAGGACTGCACGCTCGCCGTCATTCAGGCAGTCGTTGAGTTCCTCGCCCAGGCGGGTCAGCCAGCCGGCGCGGTCATCATCGTTGAGGGGGATGCCAGCACTCATCTTCTTGATGTTGGCTTCTGGGTGGAAGACGTCGCCTTCGATCAGGCGGCCACCGCTGTGTTTGACGATGGCGGCACCGACGCTGCTTTTGCCGCAGCCGGAAACACCCATGACAACCAGGGCAGTAAGGGGGGAAACCATCGCTATCTCCTGCAAGCTGACAACGCATGAAACAGCCTTCTGGGCTGCCTACATCGGTGCGACCTGCTCTTATTGATCTTGTCCGCACGATTTAGTGCGGTGTCCGTAGCCGGATGTGCAACAAATCAGAGAAATTCCCCGTTGCCCTGTTTCCGAGACAGCGCTACCTTAATACCCGGTTTCCCCCCTTGCAAGCAGAACAACAATAACCATGAATCGAATCGGTACACGCACCACCGGCCGACCTACGCTTTCCGAAGTCGCCCGCCTTTCCGGGGTCTCCCCGATCACTGCCTCGCGTGCCTTGCGCGGGGTCAGCACGGTCGCGCCGGAGCTGGTGCGCAAGGTCGTCGAGGCTGCCAACCAGTTGGGCTATGTGGCCAATCCGGCGGCCCGAGCGCTGGCGTCGGCGCAGAGCCAGTCGATCGTGGTGTTGATCCCCTCCCTGTCCAACCAACTGTTCATCGACACCCTTGAAGCCATCCATGCGGTCATGCATCCGCGCGGTCTGGAAGTGCTGATCGGCAACTTCCACTATGACGTCGACGAAGAAGAAAAACTGATCCGCAACTACCTGGCCTACCAACCCCGGGGCATCCTGCTGACCGGGTTTGACCGCACCGACGCGTCGCGGCGCCTGCTGGCGGCCAGCCAGGTGCCTTGTGTGCACATGATGGAGCTGGCGGATACCGGGCCTTGTGTGGGCTTTTCCCAGGAGCACGCCGGTGTGGTGGCGGCCCACAACCTGTTGGGGCGGGGGCGTCGGCGCCTGGCCTATGTCGCCGCGCAGATGGACCCACGGGTGATGCAGCGTGCCGAGGGCTTTCGTCGCGCGCTGCGCGAGGCCGGTGTGTACGACCCCGATCTGGAAATCATGACGCCGCAGCCATCGTCCATCGGCCTGGGCAGCGATTTGTTCCGGGCGTTGATGCACGCGCACCCGGACGTGGACGGGATCTTTTTCTGCAACGACGACTTGGGGCACGGCGCTATCTATGAAGCGCAGCGCCAGGGGCTCAAGGTGCCGGAGCAGGTGGCCATGGTCGGCTTCAACGATCTGCCGGCCTCGGCCCATACGGTGCCGCGCCTGACCTCGATCCGCACCCCGCGCGCGGCGATCGGTCGAGCGGCAGCGCAGATGTTGCTCGAGCGCCTGGATGGCAAGACCAGCGGCGTGCAGTCCCGCGACCTGGGGTTCGAACTGGTGGTGCGGGAAAGCTGAGGGGCGCCGATCTTCCACGCTTGCAGGCGTGCGCCGGGCTGGCGCACGCCTGCTAGCGATACGCCTTAGATGGCGCGGGCCGACGGGTTGCGCTGCATCCGCCGCGCGGCCTCGCGCAACAGCTGTTCGGTGCTGTCCCAGCCCAGGCAGCCGTCGGTCACCGACACGCCGTAGCGCAGGTTCGGGCCTGGTGCCTGGCAGCCGTCGAACAAGTGGCCTTCGATCATCATGCCGATCAGCGAACGATCACCTTCCAGGCGCTGGTTCAACACATCCTCGAACACGTGTGGCTGACGGCTGGGGTCCTTGCCGCTATTGGCGTGGCTGCAATCGACCATGATCCGCGCCGGGATGGCCGCGCGACCCAGGGCATGGTGCACCTTGGCGATACTCTGGCGATCGTGGTTCGGGCCATGGTGGCCGCCGCGCAGCACCAAATGGGTGTCCGGGTTGCCGGCGGTCTCGATGATCGCCGGGTGCCCCTGCGGGTCGATGCCGAAGTGACGGTGGCCGTGGGCTGCGCTGCGCATGGCATCACAGGCGACGCCGACGCCACCGTCGGTGCCGTTCTTGAACCCCACGGGCATGCCCAGGCCGCTGGCCATCTCGCGATGGATCTGCGATTCAGTGGTGCGCGCGCCAATGGCGACCCAGCTCAGCAGGTCATCGAAGTAGCCGGCTGCCATGGGTTGCAGCAGTTCGCTTGCAATGGGCAGGCCCAGGCCGAGCATCGCCAGCATCAGCTCGCGGCACAGGGTCAGGCCGCCGACCATGTCGTCGCTGCCATCCAGGCGGGGATCGTAGGCCAGGCCTTTCCATCCGACTGTGGTGCGCGGCTTCTCGACGTAGGCGCGCATTACCAGCAGCATCTCGCCGCTGACTTCCTGGGCCAGGCGGGCGAGGCGGGCGGCGTATTCGAGCGCGGACTTTGCATCGTGCAGCGAGCAGGGCCCGACGATCACTAGCAGTCGTGGGTCGTGGCCATCGAGAATGGCGCGAACCGCCTGACGGTGGGTATTGACCTGGGTGCCCAGAGCGCAGGAAAGGGGCAGTTGTTGCTTGAGCGCGAGGGCGCTGGGCAAGCGCTGGCTGACCAAGGCGTTGGCGGCGAGCGTCAGATTGCGAGGCAGAGCGGGGGTTGCAGTCTTCATGATCAGTTTCCTGGCCGGCGGCGGGAGGCTCCCGCGGCGCAGCCTATCGAGGTGTTCGACAAATGGCGGGTTGATGGATTGCGGGCAGGGACTGTTCACAGGTGCCAGGCTGTCCCGCGCGCAGGCCGCTAAATCGATCGCTGCGGTAGGTGTCGTAACGGTAATCAGTGGCGTAGTTCATGGGTGGATGCTCTGGATAGGTGATGTGAAGCCTGAAAAAACAAAACCCCCGGTCGGGAGGCCGACCGGGGGTTGAGAATTCTCTGGCTGGCGACCCGTTTACGTGGGCGCCAGAAGGGTATCGGGCGCGCTAGTGGCTGAACCAATACCCAAAATAATAAGCACGTGCGCAGGTTTCACGCACAGCCACGACCGCGAGCGAGCGACGAGCGCTGGCGCAGTGCAAAGCAGTCTGTGGGTGAGGGGCAAGCATGAGTGTTGTCTCCGAAAGATGAGCGAGCTTACTGCAGGCCAGCCACGGCTTTCAACGACAATTTCAAACAAGATGATTCTATGAAAGGATGAACACCCCCTTCGATCTTCGAGCACCGATATGTCCACGCTGACCCTTGCTGCTGCCCAATTGTGCTGTGTGGCCGGTGATCTGGAGGCCAATCTGCAGCGTCATCTTCAGTTCATGGAGGTTGCGGCACGCCATGAAGTCGGTTTTCTGTTGTTTCCCGAGCTTTCCCTGACCGGTTACGAACCGCAATGGGCGCATGAGCTGGCGCTGACGTCCGAGAGCCCGGTACTGGCGCCGTTACGGCGGGCTGCAGAGCAGTGGCGCATGACCACGGTAGTCGGCCTGCCGGTGCGGTTGCCCGGCAATGACGAGGTGCTGATCGGCGCGCTGGTGTTGGGTGCCGAGGGGCAGGTGGCGCTCTACACCAAGCAGCACCTGCACCCTGGCGAAGAGCGAGTGTTCACGCCGGGGCAGGGCGGTGCGCAGATCCGTCTGAATGAGCAGTCGATCGCGCTCGCCGTGTGCGCCGATTTCGCTCGCCCCGAGCACGTCGAGCATGCGGCGGCAACAGGCGCCACGCTCTACGCTGCCAGTGCCCTGATCAGCGAAAATGGCTACGCTCATGACAGTGACCTGCTGCAGCGCTACGCGCGTGAACAGCACCTGACGGTACTTATGGCCAACCACGGCGGCGTCTCGGGAGGCTGGGCCTGTGCCGGTCGCAGCGCGATCTGGGCGGCCGGGGGGGCGCAAGTCGTCGCGGCGCCAGGCCCAGGCGATTGCCTGGTGCTGGCGCAGGGGGCAGGTCGGGATTGGCAGGGGTGGGTTGTGCTCCTGCAGGGCGAATGAACCCGGCGAACAACAGAGATCAACCCATGGACATCAGGCTTGTCCCGGCGACCGCTTCGGACCTCGCGCCAGCCCGCGCCCTGGCCCGGCGCGGCATGTTGCCTTATTACATGGCCTACGATCTGGTCTGGCTGGATCAAGCCTTCGACGAGACGTGGCAGTGGCGCGAACAACGGGTGATCTTCGACGACAGCCGATGGCTGGGGTTCATCAGCCTGAGCGCCGACCGGCGTGCGCTGTACGTGCGCGAATTGCACCTGCTGGAGTCCGCGCGAGGGCAGGGCATAGGTGCGCAGGTGCTGAAGCTGGCAGCGGACATCGCCCGGGAACGGCGCTTGCCGCTGGTGCGCCTGACCGTCTTCAAGAGTAATCGGGCGCGGCGGCTATATGAGCGGGTGGGCTTCGCCAAGGTGGGTGAGGATGACTGCTTCTATCGCATGGAATGGCGTACACCTGCCTGATCTCAACGCTGCGTCTGGTCGAGGTCCGGCGCCGTCATGCCCGACTTCATCCCCAGCAGTACCGCGACTTTATGGGCTTCGCCACGACGGCCCTTTTTGCGCCCGGAAAGTACCTGGTAGGTGGTCGCGGGATCGACGCCATGTTCCCTCGCAAACTCTTGAACCGATTTCCCCTGTTGATCAAGCCAGGCCTTGGCTTGTGCGGCAGTCCGTATACCGTGCATAGTTCAAATCCGTTTAAAAAAGTGTAATACGCGTTCGTGTAGTTCACCCATTCGGGTGGTTGATAAGGGATTATACATTCAAATGACTGGAATTGGTCCGCGCCTGCGGGAAGAGCGTGAGCGGTTGTGTATGACACAGAAGGTCTTCGGGCTGATCGGTGGCGTCGAACCCAACGCTCAAGGCAAATATGAAAGTGGCGAGCGCACACCCAAGGCCGACTACCTGGCGAATGTCGCCTGTCACGGGGTCGACGTACTGTATGTCCTCACCGGCCAGCGCATACCCATGCCGTTGGAGCAGTTGAGCAACGCTGAAGAAAACGTCCTGGGCAGCTACCGCGTGTTGCCTAGAGAGGGGCAGGAGGCCTTGCATCATATGGCCTTGAGCCTGGCCGAGATGTCTGCCAACTATGCTAGCAAGGCCCCGGGCAAGACCAAGCCGGGCACCTCTGATGCTTGAACAGCGGGTCGGGGGCCTGGCAAGTGACGCGAACCGGCAGCAGCCCGGCGCTTTGCGTTAGGTTCACGGCGTCAAGTTTGCTAAGGTGGCCGCTATTCGAAAATAGTAACGTGGGGTGTCTGCTTGATTAGGGTCCTGGTAGTCGACGATCATGATCTGGTTCGCACTGGCATCACGCGCATGCTGGCGGACGTCGACGGGCTGCAGGTCATCGGCCAGGCGGACTCGGGCGAGCAGGCACTGACCTGTGCCCGTGAGCTGGCACCCGACGTGATCCTCATGGACGTCAAGATGCCCGGTATCGGCGGCCTTGAAGCCACCCGAAAGTTGCAACGCAGCCATCCGGACATCAAGGTGGTCGCCGTAACGGTCTGCGAGGAGGACCCGTTCCCCACGCGCCTGTTGCAGGCGGGCGCCGCCGGGTATCTGACCAAAGGCGCCGCGCTCGACGAAATGATTCAGGCTATCCGGCTGGTGTTCGCCGGCCAGCGCTACATCAGTCCGCAGATTGCCCAGCAGCTCGCGCTGAAGTCCTTCCAGCCGCAGACCACCCAATCACCCTTCGATCTGCTGTCCGAACGAGAAATCCAGATCGCCCTGATGATCGTCGGCTGCCAGAAAGTCCAGACCATCTCCGACAAGCTGTGTCTGTCGCCCAAAACCGTGAATACCTACCGCTACCGCATCTTTGAAAAGTTGGCGATCACTAGCGACGTGGAATTGACTTTGTTGGCGGTGCGACACGGCATGGTCGATGCCAGCGCCTGACATGACCGTTATCTTTGACCCCAGTGCCTTTCTTTCTACCTGCAGCGGCCGCCCCGGCGTGTACCGCATGTTCGATGCCGACGCGCGCCTGCTGTATGTCGGCAAGGCCAAGAACCTCAAGAAGCGGTTGGCCAGCTATTTTCGCAAGGCGGGCCTGGCGCCCAAGACTGCCGCGCTGGTGGGTCGCATCGCGCAGGTGGAAACCACCATCACCGCCAACGAGACCGAAGCCCTGCTGCTCGAGCAGACGCTGATCAAGGAATGGCGGCCGCCGTACAACATCCTCCTGCGCGACGACAAATCCTATCCCTATGTCTACCTGTCGGACGCTGAATTTCCTAGGTTGAGCATTCACCGCGGGGCGAAGAAGGGCAAGGGTCGCTACTTCGGGCCTTACCCCAGCGCGGGTGCCATCCGTGAAAGTCTGAGCCTGTTGCAGAAAACCTTCCTGGTCCGCCAGTGTGAAGACAGTTTCTACAAGAATCGCACCCGGCCCTGCCTGCAGTACCAGATCAAGCGCTGCAAGGCCCCTTGTGTCGGGCTGGTAGAGCCTGCCGAGTACGCACAAGACATACGCCATTCGGTGATGTTCCTTGAAGGGCGCAGCAACCAGCTGACCGACGAATTGTCGGCCAGTATGGAAAAGGCCGCGATGAACCTGGAGTTTGAAACCGCCGCCCAACTGCGCGATCAGGTCGGCTTGCTGCGACGGGTCCAGGATCAGCAGAGCATGGAAGGCGGCAATGGCGACGTCGATGTCGTCGCCGCCTTCATTAACCCTGGCGGCGCCTGCGTGCATTTGATCAGCGTGCGAGGCGGGCGGGTGCTGGGCAGCAAGAACTTCTTCCCTCAGGTCGGTATCGAGGAAGAGGTGGCCGAAGTCATGTCGGCATTCCTCGCCCAGTATTACTTGACCAGCTCCGAGCGCGACCTGCCCAGCGAACTGATCGTCAACGTGGTGCACGAGGATTTCGACGCCCTGGTGGCCGCCATCGACAGTTTGCGTGGTCGCGAGTTGACCATCAGCCACCGCGTCCGCGGCACCCGCGCCCGTTGGCAGCAACTGGCGGTGACCAATGCCGAGTCGGCGCTGGGGGCTCGTCTGGCTAACCGCCAGCACGTGGCCGCGCGGTTCGAAGCCTTGGCCGAAGTACTCAACCTCGACGAACCACCGCAGCGCCTGGAGTGCTACGACATCAGCCACTCCAGCGGTGAAGCCACGGTGGCCTCGTGCGTGGTGTTCGGGCCCGAAGGCCCGATCAAGGCCGACTACCGTCGTTACAATATCGAAGGTGTCACGGCGGGCGACGACTATGCCGCCATGCACCAGGCGCTGACCCGACGTTTCTCGAAGATCAAGGACGGCGAGGGCAAACTGCCCGACGTGCTGTTGGTGGACGGCGGCAAGGGCCAGTTGAACATGGCCCGTGACGTGCTCGACGAATTGGCAGTGCCCGACCTGATCCTGCTGGGCGTCGCCAAGGGCACTACCCGCAAGGCCGGTTTCGAAACCTTGTACCTCAATGACGTGAGCAACGAATTCACCCTCAAGGGCGACTCGCCGGCATTGCACCTCATTCAACAGATCCGCGACGAGGCCCACCGATTTGCCATCACCGGGCACCGGGCTCGCCGCGGCAAGACTCGCCGCACCTCGACACTGGAAGGTGTCGCCGGCGTAGGCCCCAAGCGTCGTCGCGAACTGCTCAAGCATTTCGGCGGCCTTCAGGAATTGGGGCGGGCCAGCGTCGAGGAAATCGCGAAGGCGCCAGGAATCAGTAAAAAGCTTGCCGAGTCGATTTATGCAACTCTGCACAGCGAGTAGAATGCCCACTCACCTTGCCGCCAGTTGTGCCGATGAATATCCCGAACCTGATTACCGTGCTGCGCGTTGTACTGATTCCGATCTTCATCCTGTTGTTCTACCTTCCATACCATTGGGCCTACATGGCGGCCAGTGCGGTATTCGCGTTCGCGGCAGCCACCGACTGGCTTGATGGCTACCTGGCCCGCCGCCTGGAGCAGAGCACCCCCTTTGGTGCCTTCCTTGACCCGGTGGCCGACAAGTTGATGGTCGCCGTCGCCCTGGTTCTGCTGGTACAGGAACATGCCAACGTCTGGCTGACCCTGCCGGCGGCTGTCATCATTGGCCGGGAAATTGTCATCTCTGCCCTGCGCGAATGGATGGCCGAACTCGGTGCGCGCGCGCAAGTGGCCGTGTCCAACCTGGGCAAGTGGAAAACCGCCGCCCAGATGCTCGCGCTGATCATCCTGCTGGCCAATCCGTCCACGGC
Organism: Pseudomonas sp. dw_358; assembly: GCF_018449655.1. Taxonomy (GTDB): domain Bacteria; phylum Pseudomonadota; class Gammaproteobacteria; order Pseudomonadales; family Pseudomonadaceae; genus Aquipseudomonas. The sequence goes on along the minus strand of NZ_JAAVUX010000007.1, from coordinate 213,709 downwards.
CACCTTCTGGGTATTTACCGGCTACATCCTGCTGCTGATCGCCGCCGGCCTGACCCTTTGGTCCATGGTGCAGTACTTGCGCGCTGCCTGGCCGCACCTGCGCACCGACGCTAAAAAGAAATAAACTATTTTTGAATCAAGGGGTTGACTGGCGTTGCCGTTTAGATAGAATGGCGCCCGTCAACACGATGCGGGAATAGCTCAGTTGGTAGAGCACGACCTTGCCAAGGTCGGGGTCGCGAGTTCGAGTCTCGTTTCCCGCTCCAAATTATGGCTTGCAGAGTTCTATGGAAGTCTGCAAGTCATTGAAAACAGGACCTTCGGGTCCTTTTTTCGTTTCAGCGAAATCTGCTGAAAACCACCGCCAGTCAGTCTTTTTAAGTCCATTTTTGAGTCCAGAGTAAAAACGGCGGGCTTCGGATCGGTTTCTTGCTGGAGGAGCGCACGCGGCGAGTGCCAAAGCACGCTGTCTGGGGATTCCATGACCATCCGGACACCGATTCCACGGCCATCCGGACACTTTCAGGCAGGCAGCAACGCAGGACTATTCACTACTATCGACCTCTTTTTTCGAAGCGTAGAGGTCGTCGTGGAGCGTTTATCCATGCGTAAAATCCGAGAGGTACTACGCCTAAAGTTCGACGCCGGCCTGTCCGTGCGCAAGATCGCCGCCAGCTTATCCATCGGCCCTTCGAGTGCAGGGGATTACCTTTGCCGGTTCGCCGCCAGTGGGCTTCAATGGCCCATCGATATTTCTGACGCGGAGTTGAATCGACGGCTGTTTCCACCGGCAGTGCCGGTGCCGACCGACCAGCGCCCAATGCCTGACTGGGCGTGGGTACACGCCGAGTTGCGCCGCCCCGGCGTCACTCTGGCCTTGCTCTGGCAGGAATATCGACTCGCTTACCCGCAAGGCTTCCAGTACAGCTGGTTCTGCGAGCACTACCGCCTTTGGGCCGCCAAGGTCGACGTGGTCATGCGCCAGGAGCATCGTGCTGGCGAAAAGCTGCTCGTTGATTACGCCGGGCAAACAGCGCCGGTCATCGACCGGCAAACCGGCGAGATCCGCCAGGCGCAGATCTTTGTCGCCGTTCTCGGCGCGTCCAGCTATGAGCTGGACCTGTTCGGCCGTGTCCACAACCTCGGCACCGAGGCCCTGGAGACCTACCTGTCCACCGTGGAGACCCGGCGCAGCACCCAGATCACCCTTGTCTCAGAAGTGGCCAGCGACTGGCTGACCTTGGGCGCCGACCAGCGCCTGCTGGCACTGGCTCGGCAGACCGAGGACAGCCAGCAGCACACCTACGATCTGGTCCAGCAAGTGCACGCGCTGGGCGGCACCGACGGCCTGGAGCTGGCCGAGGCGCAGGCCAGCCTGCAATCGGCGCGAAACGATGTGGCGGTGTACCTCACCGAAGCCAGGCAGGCCCGCGATGCGCTGGAACTGGTGGTCGGTGTTCAGGTGGCGCCCGGTGACCTGCCCGACGCACAGGTCGATCCCGTATCCAGCCTGCGTGACCTGCCGGCCGGGGTGCCATCCACGGTGTTGGAGCAACGTCCGGATGTGCTCTCGGCCGAGCATTCGCTCAAAGCCACCTACGCTGATATCGGCGCGGCGCGGGCCAACTTCTTTCCGCGCATCAGCCTGACGGCCGCCCTGGGCACGGAAAGCTCGGCGCTGTCCGGCCTGTTTGGCGGGGACAGCCGCGCCTGGTCGTTTTCACCCAGCGTGACCTTGCCAATTTTCGACGCGGGCGCCAACCGCGCCACCCTGGAGGCGTCCAAGGCCAGCCGCGACATCGCGGTGGCCACCTATGAAAAGACCCTGCAGGCCGCCTTCAGTGAAGTGGCCGACAGCCTCGCGGTGCGTGCCACGATCGCTGAGCGCCTGGATGCTCAGACCCAGACCGTGGCCGCCGACCAGCGGGCCTACGACCTGTCCATGGTGTTGTACCGCCAAGGCGGCGACAGCTTGCTCGACACCCTGACTGAACAGCGCCTGCTCTACGCGGCGCAGCAGTCCCTGGTGGGCGAACGGGTGATCATGAACTGACAACCAGCGGAGCTTGGCCAGCTTTTCTGAAGTGGGCAAATGTGCGTCGTAGTCCATCACGCCTGCAGCTATCAAACTGCAGGCGCAGCCTCAGGTACCAAACGAACCTCTACCCGTTGGCCCAACGCGCGAGCCGCGCTGGCCGAAGCCATCCAGTTGATTGCTCAAGCCAGCTTCGCCGCCCGAATCAAACTCTCCGCCGATATCCCGAACATCTCATGCAACCGCCGAATCATCGGAAGCGTCAGCGCCCGGGTTCCATTCAATACCTCATACACCCGATTCTGCCGCCCAATCGCCGGTACCAGGTCGGCCGCCGACAACCCCGACTGTTCCATCCGAAAGCGAATCGCCTCGATCGGGTCCGGCAGATCTACCGGATACTGCTTCGCCTCATAGGCCTCGATCAGCGTAATCATGACTTCGAAGTAATCACCCTCAAGGCTACCGGGCTCAGGCTCATTGTCGAAGAGAGGAGACACGGCCTTGAGTGCTGCCTCGTACTCTTGTTCTGTGTGAATCGGACGAATATTCATGTCTGTCACTCCATCTCCACGGTGTCGACGTCGATGGCGTCGTATTGCCTGTGTGTGCCGATAAATTTGATATACACCGCGCCGAATCGGTAGGCCACTGCGACCACCACGCGGTAGTCGTTACCCTTGATATTGAACACGACCCGGCGGCTCTTGAGGATGCTCGCATTCCGGTATTTTGCCTTGATGTCACCCGGTAGAGTCCAGCGCGCTTTCTTGGTTTCGTCGATCCAGGATAGCAGCGGTTGCTCGGCGTCAGGGTGGATTTCCCAAAAGGCTTTCAGGTGGCTGGTGGCAATTATTTTCATGTGCGCATGCTAGTCCCAAGCTGGGACTTGTGCAAGGATTCGGGGCGTCCTCAGTCGCTTCCAAATGTTGCGGTCGCCAGCGCTGAGGCGCTTAGCCAAAGAGATCGTCTATTGCAGGCTTGAAGGTTTCCACCGGCTCAATCAACTCGGATCCGTCATAGCGGACGTTACCCACGTTTGGGGCCATGTGTGTGCCCTTCGATCTTGAGGAGGGCGATCACGTGGTGTCGGTCAGCTACTTCGACAAGGCGCTGACGTTTTCCATCTGACCGGGAGAAAGGCGGCCTTCCACCCCGTCGGTAAAGTTGAACAGCTGCCGTGGCGTATGCCACAGCACCTGCTCGCGTTGCCTATCATCGGGCAGCAGTTGCTCGACCAGGGTCAGCAAGCTGCCGATATCCATGCGCTCGGTGGCCCGCAGGAACGGCCAATCCGAGCCTCACATGCAGTGCTGTGCACCGAAGGCTTCGAGCAGTGCGGCCAGGTACGGCTGGCCATCGGCGTAGGGGTAGGGCTGGTGCGAGAACTTCGACAGGCCCGACAGCTTGACGTAGGTCCGGTCTTGCCCGGCCAGCGCCAGCAGCGCTTGAAACGCCGGTTGGCGCAGGCCGGCGCTGACATCGGGGCGCCCGCTGTGGTCGATCAGCAGGCGCGTGGTGGTGCGTTCAAGCAGTGGCACGAGGTCGGGCAACTGGTCGTCCATTACCTGGACCTGCGCCAACAGGTCCAGTTCGGCCAGGCGCCCCATCAAGCCATCGATCTCGGTAAAGCGCGCGGTGCCGACTGCCGGCTTTCGTTCCGGTAAAAACAGGACCAAGGCGAGCAACAGAAGAGATGGTGATCATCTCCCTGCCTCTGGGCGATAAATCTATCACCGTAAAATGGCCAGCCTCGGATCCGGACGGCTGTGCGTGTTTTATTCGTGGCCTGGCCCAATGATTCGCGTCGATGCCATCTGGCTCGCCACCGAGCCTATGGACATGCGCGCCGGCACTGAGACTGCGTTGGCCCGAGTGGTCGCGTTGTTCGGTGCGGCGAAGCCGCACTGCGCTTACCTCTTCGCCAACCGCCGGGCGAACCGCATGAAAGTCCTGGTGCACGACGGCGTCGGTATCTGGCTGGCGGCACGCCGCTTGAACCCAGGTAAGTTTCATTGGCCAGGCGTCCATCGTGGGACGGAAGTCGAACTCGACCCCGAACAACTCCAGGCGCTGGTACTGGGATTACCTTGGGTTGTTGGCTCAGCGTGAACTTGTGCCCGAGGGTTCGGCCACGGCCAAGGCTCTGGATGACAGCCTCAAACGCTGGGTAGCGCTGACGCGCTACCTGGAAGAGGGTGCTGTGCCCATCGACAACAATCAGATCGAGAACTTGATCCGGCCGTGGGCGCTCGGGCGTTCAAATTGGTTGTTTGCTGGGTCGCTGCGCAGCGGCGAGCGGGCGGCAGCAATCATGAGCCTGATCCAGTCGGCGCGTATGAATGGTCATGATCCGTATGTTTACCTCAAGGATGTGCTGACGCGGCTGCCGACGCAGCGGGCCAGCGAGATCGGCCAACTGCTGCCGCATCAATGGACACCTGCCTGAATCACGTAGCTCTAGTGCGGTCATCGCTCTTTACAAGTTCCGACAGCGGCTAAAAGCCGCTCCAAGACCTGCGCTTCAACACCCCCTTCATCGCTGCCCTCCCTGAACGCAGAGCAAGTCGCCGCATTATTGCCACTTGAATAATGAAATACTGCGATTAGGCCGCCTGGCCCGACTCCTGTGTGCCCAACAAGCCTATGCCCACTTTTAGTTCCGCCGATCATCAAGCCCAGCCCATAGCCCGGACTGGCCCAAGGCCTTCCTTGCATTGGCCCTCCGAGCACAATTGCATCATGCATTTCATGCAGCAATGAAGAAGGAAGAAGCTTCCCGGTCAGCAGCTTGTTCAGCAACATAGTCGCCTCTGAGAGTGGGCCTACCAGCAAACCATGATAGACCCAGCCAGGGTGGTATGACTCAATGGCTCCCAGATATACCTCATCCAGATCTTCTTGCTTTTTTGCGAGCCGAGTATGTGTCAAACCGAGGGGCGACAGCACACGTTGGGTCAGTGCAGTTTCTAGACTTACCCCCGTAACTCTCTCGATCAGTCTGGCAACAAGCATGTAGCCTACGTTGGAGTATCGCCAGCCAGCCCCTGGTGCGTAACGTAATCTGGCACCGTCAAGACGTTGCATCATTTCATCTGCTGACCACGGCGCCTGGCCCTCGGCAACAGCCGCGTAGTAATCCTCCAGCTCTGAGTAGTCCGCAAGTCCGGCTTGGTGTTTGAGCAGTTGCCGAAGAGTGAACTTGCCTTCTTGGACATGATCGTCAAGCTGGATCAATCCGTCACGCACAAGAGAAAGCGCCGCCGCCGCTAACACTGTCTTGGTAAAGCTCCACCAAGGGACAACCACTTGTGATTGCTCCGTAGGCAACTGTTTACCGTTCAATATTGTGGAACAAAGCATCCTTAAACTTCCTTGTAGGGCGAAGGCTTGAAACCAGCGAAGGCTTCGGCAGAAAAGAGCATTGACTATTACAGGGTACAGTGACCGTGCAGACTTGCGCAGGGATCAATCGCAGATTGCTTCCATTTTACGGTAGCTACATGCGTCCTCACAGCGAACACTCGAAAAGATCCTGATCCTCGTTCATAGCTTCACGCGCGAAGCGATTGCTTCAGGGTGGCAGGAAGCGGAGCCAATCTTCATCCCAATCGAGCGAGGCGGACTTATCGTGTGATGGCCAGACGCTTACAGTACTCCACCTGCTCGTGACGTTAGGAGCCACTAAAAACATTCACCTGGCAAAACGTCTCCTTGGTGGCGGGCTCCTCTACCTGCTCCTGACCACTCAACTCTGCGCCGTACCCAACGAAACCAGCTCGACCTGCGATCCCCATGGCGTCTGGAAGTAGAACCAGCGCACGCCATCGGGGTTGGTGATCGGCTCGTTCAGGATAGTCACATGGCGGCTCTTCAGCAGTGCCAGGCTGGCGTCGATGTCCGAAGTGCGCAGCGCCACATGACTAGCGCCGGCGTCGTCACCGTGCGGATGCTCGGGGTTGATCTCGACGCCTCGGTACTGGAATAGCTCAAGCTTTGCCCCGCCTGCCATCTGCAGCATCACGAAGCGTTGCAGCTCGCTGGAATGGTGCCAACGGAATTGGGTTTTCCATTGCTCCGGGATCGCTCCCGGGCTCATGTCCGAGATGACTCGGGCGCCCATTAGGTCAGCGAAAAAGTGCGTCGCCTGGTCGATGTCGGGAACGTTCATACCGACATGATCGATGACTGAAACCTGCAGGGTGGATGCTGGGGGGGTGCTCATGCTCGATTCGCCTTGCGGTGGGGTAGCGGCGTAGGCGCTTGCGCCCCAGGCGATGCTAAGAGCCAATGCAGCGAGTTTCATCGTGTTCATTGCAAATCCTCAATATCAAGGGCGGCGGACGACCGTGCGGTCGTCCGCAAACAAGGTCAGATCTGTGCCTGGCCGCCGTCGACGAACAACTCAATGCCGTTGACGAAGCTGGCATCATCCGAGGCCAGGAAAAGCGCGGCGCTGGCGATCTCGTCCGCTTCACCGACGCGGCCCATTGGGATCAGCGAAGCCAAGTAATCCAACAGGCCTTGCTGGTGCGCTGCGTCAGGGCCGGCCAGGTCGACCAGGCCAGGGGTGCGGGTAGCGCCGGGGCTGATGGTGTTGACGCGCACTTGACGGTCTTTCAGGTCGAGAATCCAGTTACGTGCGAAGGCTCGCACCGCGGCCTTGGAGGCGGCGTAGACACTGAACGCGGCCGTGCCCGAGCTGCCCGCCGTCGAGCCGGTGAGGATCACCGAGGCTTTGGCTGCCAGCAGCGGCAGGGCTTTCTGGACGGTGAACAGCACGCTCTTGACGTTGCGGTCGAAGGTGTCGTCGAAGTGCTGTTCGCTGATCTCACCCAGTGGCACCATCGAGCCGCCGCCGGCGTTGACGAACAGCACATCAATGTGGCCGTGCGCGGTGCCGATCTGGCTGTACAGCTGGTCTAGTTGCTCCAGGCTGGTGGAATCGACCTGCACGCCGGTGGCGCTGCCGACCGCAGCGACGGCGGCGTCGAGTTCGGCCTGGCGGCGGCCGGTGATGTAGACGTGGGCGCCTTCAGCGGCGAAACGCTTGGCGGTGGCCAGGCCGATGCCGGTGGTGCCGCCGGTGACCAGAGCGATCTTGCCTTCGAGCTTACGGGTCGCTTGGGTAGCAGTCATGATGTTTCTCCAGAGTTGCAAGGGGTTGAGTTGCGGTGTGGGAGAAGCATATCGACGGGCGAGAAACTTCAAAATAGAATGATTGGTAATCTATCGTTGCAAATATGAAAGGATAAACACGCAATGAGCAAGCTTCCGGATTTCGAAGGCCTGGCCATGTTCGCCAAGGTGGCGGAGGAGGGGTCGTTCGCGGCGGCAGCGCGGGTTACGGGAGTCTCGGTGCCCACGGTGTCTCGCGCAGTGGCGCGGCTGGAGGAGCGCCTGGGCGGGCGCCTGTTCAATCGCACCTCGCGGCAATTGGCGCTGACCGAGTTCGGCGCAAGCATCGCGGCCAGGGCCGGAGACATCTATAGGCAAGCCGAGGAGGTGGAAAGCGAGGCGCAGGAAATGTCCGTTCAGCCGCGCGGCCAGGTGCGTCTGGCGGTACCGATGTCGTTCGGTCTGCGTTGGGTGGCGCCGCTGATGCCGCAGTTGCTGCGCCAATACCCCGAGTTGTCGGTCGATCTGCACTTGTCCGACGCGTCTGTCGACCTGATCGCCGAAGGCTTCGACGCTGCACTGCGCATAGCCGTGCTGCCCGACTCTTCCCTGGTGGCGCGGCGCATCTGCTCCGTTGCGCAATACCTGGTGGCGTCACCAGGTTACCTCGCAGAACATGGCTACCCCGGCCACCCGCGAGACTTGGGCGGCCGTCGCTGTCTCAGCTACGCCTACCGCGCACGCAGCCAGGTCTGGCGTTTCACCCATGCCAATGGCGCTGAAGAGGACGTAGTGCCCAACGGGCCGTTGCGAGTGACCAACTCTGACGCGCTGTTGCCCGCATTGCTCGACGGCCAAGCTATCGCCGAACTGCCGGAGTTCATTGCCAGCGAATACCTGGCGGACGGACGCTTGGTAGAATTGCTGCCGGAGTGGCGCATGGTGCGCGGCGGCTTGTACTTCGTGACGCCCTCGGCGCGCACCCGACCCGTGAAGATCAAAGCGCTGTCGGACTTCTTCGCTAAGCACCTAGCGGAGCCAAGCTGGCGATGGCCATGATCAGATGCATACAGAAATGAAATGATAGATTCCGATAATTGCTGTTTTAGTAATTAGCACACTCCCTTAATGTTGTTTGGCCAAGCACACACACCGTTTGCTATTCCACAATCGTTTCGGGAGAAACAGCCATGAAAAACGCTGTCCAACTGCTGCAGCTGTACCTTGAATCTATCCAGTCACCGAGCGCCGCAGCGGCGCTGTTCGCCGAAGACGGCGTGCTTGAGCTCCCGTACCTGGAGTCCTTGGGCATCGTTCCTCGCGCTCAGGGTCGGATGGCTATCGAAGCCTTCATCAGCTCGTTGCTGAGCAAGGTCCCGGACTTCAAGTTCGGCGGCGTGCGCTTCCTCATCGACACCCCCGAGCAGGTCTTCGCCGAATACAGCGTCGAAGCATTGGTGCCGGCCACCGGCCGAATCTATCGGCAGATGTATGCCGGCCGGCTGGTGGCCCATGAGGGCAAGATCCAACTGTTGCGCGAATCGCTGGACACGGTGGCGGCGGCTAAGGCCTTTGCCCCCACCGACTCGGTCGACGGCCAATAAGGGAGCATGGATCATGAAAGAAAGCTTCGCCTCAGCGGCTGTCGCCAAGGTCTTCCACGCGACTTGGCAGCGCTGCCGAGTGCATTTCATGCGCAACGCGATGGCTCACGTCGGCAAGGGGCAGCGCAGCATGGTGGCGGCGTTACTGCGCACGGTCTTTGCTCAGGATAGCCGTCAGGAATGCCATCAGCAGTGGCGCCTGGTGGCCGACCAGTTGCGTGAGAAATACCCCAAAATTGCGGTGCTCATGGACGGTTGCGAAGATGAAGTGCTGGCACACATGGCTTTCCCGAAGGCCCATCGCCAGCAGTTGCACAGCACGAATCCGCTGGAACACCTGAACGCAGAGATCAAGCGACGTACCGATGTCGTGGGCATCTTCCCTAATGATCCAGCGATCACCCGGCTGGTCGGAGCGATGCTGTTGGAGCAGAACGACGAGTGGTGCCTACAACGACGTTATATGCAGTTGGAGGCCTTCAAGGCCGTCAGCGATAATCCGCAGGCCAAGCTGTCGGCCGTGATCAACTAAACGGCGAATTCAATGGCCAGAGCCGTGATGAGTTACACCACTTCTAGGGACACGATCTCAGTAAGCCCTTGTAGGCAGGCCCTACTCCCCATGAACGAACTAGAGATGTGGCTGCGGGCATTCCTCGGCAGCAAGGTGCGAAACCGTGGCTAATCCATGCAACCGGTGACGCGTATACCTCTTAGCCTCGCCTAGCGTCCAATGGGCGGGGGTAGACCTTTTTTCGCAGTGAGTGTTGACAGTCACCCTGAACCAGTCCAGAATTGCGTCCATTCCTGAGGCAGGAATGAGAAAAACCCTAAGTTAATCAAATGGTTAGCGATTGGATGTTGGTCTCGTTTCCAGCTCTAGTTTATAGCGCTGTGTGATTTTTTGATCGCATGACGTTTGAGGCCGAGTAGCAAAATGGTTATGCAGCGGATTGCAAATCCGTCTATGCCGGTTCGATTCCGACCTCGGCCTCCACTCTTGAAAGCCCCGTAGATTAACGTCTACGGGGTTTTTTTTTTGTGCAGCAATGGCAACGCTACCTCGGGCACAGCGGCCAATGCCTGCATCATTATCAGCGGATCATTACCCTCATCGGTCTGCGAGTGCGTGAATCATCCAGTCTCACATCCCCGTTTGCATCCCACTTCCCACTGTCTATGCTCCATCCTGCATCACCCCAAGGAGTTCTACCCTGCGCGAGGCCTGCCATGATTCTGTTCAACACCCGCCGCAAGGCAGACAAGGAAGCACTCTCCACCCGCACCCACGATTTGCTGATCGCCCAGGCCCATCTGGCTGCGATCAGCGGCTCGATGGCAATCATCGAGTTCACCCCCGAAGGGATCATTCTCGAAGCCAATGATAACTTCTGCGCCACTATGGGGTACTCCATCGAGGAACTGCGGGGCAAACATCACCGGATTTTCTGCGAGTCCAGCTTCCATCAGAGTGAGGATTACGCTCGCTTGTGGCGCGATATGGCGCGGGGTGAGGCGTTGAGCGGGACCTTCCTGAGGCTGGACAAACAGCAGCGTGAGGTCTGGCTGGAGGCCAGTTACATGCCGGTGCTTGGTGAAGACGGGCAGGTGGCTAGCGTGCTCAAGGTGGCATCGAATATCACCGAGCGGGTGTTTCGCGAGCGAGAAAATCAGAGTGTGGTCGACGCCCTGAGCCGCTCGATGGCCATGATCTCGTTTACCCCTGACGGACAGATCCTCGACGCCAACGAGAATTTTCTCAACGCGGTGGGCTATCAGCTCGGCGAGATCAAGGGGCAGCATCACAGCCTGTTTGTGCCCAAAGACCAAGTGGAGTCCGCCGAGTACCGTCACTTCTGGGCATCGCTGAACCAGGGGGACTATCACTCGCATCGCTTCGAGCGTATCAACAAGCAGGGTGGCAGGATTTTCCTCGAGGCCTCCTACAATCCGATCTTCGATGCCAAGGGGCGACTATACAAGGTAGTCAAGTTCGCCAGCGACATCACCTCGCAGGTCAGCACCCAGCAATCGGCGGCCGAGCAGGCTCACAACACGTCCATGCAGAACGATGTGTCGGCGCAGAAAGGCTCGGCTGTCGTCCGGCAGGCGGTTGAGGTCATTCGGGAGATCTCCGATGACCTCAATGCTGCAGCACAAAGCATCGACGCGGTGAATCGGCAGTCCGAGGCCATTGGCAAGATCGTCCAGACCATTCGCGGGATCGCCGACCAGACCAATCTCCTGGCGTTGAACGCGGCCATCGAGGCGGCGCGCGCCGGGGAGCACGGGCGTGGTTTCGCGGTGGTAGCCGACGAAGTGCGTACACTCGCAGCGAGAACCAGCCAGGCGACCGTTGAAATTGTCGATGTGGTGCGGCAGAACCATGACCTTTCACGCAGTGCGGTGGCCAGCATGCAGTCGAGCCTGGACCTGACTGGGCAGGGCGTGAGCCTGGCCCACGAGGCGGGGGAGGTGATTCTGGAGATTCAGCAGGGCTCACGGCATGTGGTCGAGGCCATCAGCCAGATCAGTGAGACATTGCAGTTGCACTGACCGTCCGGCCAGTGATTCTACACGTTCAGGTTTTTGCGACTAACCTTGCTGCCAGAAGTCACGGGCCGATGTCTGCTCTTGCTCCAAGAGCGCTGCGGTCGTGTCAGGTGGTAAGGGGGGCAGCGCCGATGTTTGACACCGACACCCAATCATCCCTGCAGGCCTTGGCCGAACGCATGGCCCGAGCGCCCGTTCTGGTGCTGACGGGTGCGGGCATCAGTACCGCCTCGGGCATTCCGGACTACCGGGACACGGACGGTGTGCGCCGTGGTAATGCGCCCATCATGCATCAGGACTTCGTCAAGTCGGCGGCCACCCGCAAGCGCTACTGGGCGCGAGCCATGGTGGGCTGGCAGGCAGTGTGCAAGGCCCAGCCCAATGCCGCCCATCGTGCCTTGGCCCGTCTACAGAGTCGCGGCCACATCGGCGCTGTCATCACGCAGAATGTCGATGGTCTGCACGACGCGGCGGGCAGCCACAAGGTCATCGAGCTTCACGGCAACCTGCATCGTGTGGTGTGCATGGACTGTTCTCGGCAGATGTTGCGGGCCGATATCCAGGAGGTACTTGAGGCCTGCAATCCGGCATTACAGAACGTGCACGCCGTACTGGCGCCGGATGGCGATGCGCAACTGGCAGCGGAGTTTCTGGCCGGGTTTCACATGCCTCATTGCCCAGGATGCGGCAGTGACCGCCTCAAGCCGGACGTGGTTTTTTTCGGCGATGGCGTCGCGGCGCAAAGCGCAATGGCGGCGTGGCGGGCGGTGGAGGATTATTCGGCATTGCTGGTGGTGGGCACATCCTTGATGGCGTATTCAAGCTATCGCCTGTGCCAGGAAATGTCTCGGCAGGGCAAGCCGCTGCTGGCCATCAACCTGGGCAAGACGCGCGCTGACGGCCTGTTCGGGATCAAGTTGCGTGCCCCGTGCGAAGAGGCATTGCCTTGGCTGGCCGAGCGCTTGGGGTAAGTCAGGCCAGGCGCACGTGCTCCGGACTGTTCGGGCGGCTCAGGCACAGGCGGTTGCGGCCCAGGCTTTTGGCCTGGTACAAGGCTTGGTCCGCGGCCTGAATCAGTGATTGCGCGCGCAATGCCGGATCATCCGTGCGCATCACGTGTACACCGGCGCTGATGGTGACGTAGCCAGTGTCATTGCCGGCATGGTGCAATTGCAACTGGCGCACGGCGTTCAGGATCTTCTCCGCCATCCGTTGCGCGCCATCCTCGTCGCACTCAGGCAGCAACACCAGTAATTCCTCGCCCCCGTAGCGCACCACCAGGTCGCCTGATCGGCCGCAGCAGCCGAGCACAGCCTGGCCCACCGCTTTGATGCACTCGTCGCCTGCCGGATGGCCGTAGAGGTCATTGAAGCGTTTGAAGTGGTCGATATCCAGCATGATCAGGCCCAACGACTTGCCGCCGCGTCGCGCCCGGCCGATCTCGTCTGGCAGGGCTGCGTCCAGCTGACGGCGGTTGGCGAGGCCGGTAAGGCTGTCTTGCATCGCCAGTTTATGCAGCGCGGCGTGGGCATTGCGCAGCTCGGCTTCGGTCTTCAGGCCGTGGCGTATCTGCCGGAGCAGCACCAGCGCGCAGAGGGCCATGGCGGCAAGGACAATCGCGACAAAGCCGGCGGAACGCGCCAGATTGGCTTCCCATTCAGCGAAGATCGCCTCTTTCGAGGTGGCCGCCATGGACACGATCGGGTATTCCTCGGCTTGGCGGTAAGCGTACATGCGCTCGATACCGTCGACCATGGAGCGGGCCATTTCATTGCCCACGGGCGACACGGGCAACAGATCGGTGAACAGCCGAGCCTTGGCGATGCTGGCACCCACTGCGTTTGCGTCGAACGGTCTGCGAGTGAGAATCGTCCCATCACGCAGGGCCAGCACGATCACGCCTTTGGCATCCAGATCGAAGCCGTTATAGAACTCGTTGAAATACGACAGACGCAGGGTCGCCAGGGCCACACCGGCAAAGCTGCCATCGGGATGGTTGATTCGTCGCGACAGCGGGATCACCCATTCGTGGGTACTGCGGCTCTGGATGGCCGCGCCCACATGGGGACCGCGGTCAGGGTTGTTCATGTGATAACGAAAGTACTCGCGATCGGCATTGTTGGCGTTGAGCGGATCGGTCTCGTTGGAGGTCACCACCCAGCGGCCCTGCTCGTCGTAGACAAATAGACCGGCCAATTGGCCAATGAAGCGCTGCTGGCTTTGGAGCACAGCATGCAGCCGGCTGATCTGGCCGGGTCCCATGCCATCGGTTTCGACCCGTTCGATGACGCTGCTGAGGCTGGCATCGGCCTCCTCGAACGTGTCGTCGGCGTGCTGGGCCAGCGAGTGGGCCAGGTTGGCGGCATCCATTCCGGCTTCGCGCAAGGCTTGTGCGCGGGAGGTCCAACTCTGCCAGCCGACCAGTGCCAGCAACGCCAGCGTCACCAGAATGACGAACAGCACCGCCAGACGCTGGGTGGAAAGCCCTGTCGGCATCGTCTGGCGGTAGGTGGGGGCCACGGGCATCAAGGTCACTTCTTGGGAGGGTCGAATCCAGATACAGTCATGCGCCTGTTTCCGTCAAGCGCACGGCCTTGGAAAAGGCGTTATGCCTGTATCGGCCAATGGATCGATTGCCTGAGTGCCTTGAAGCAAAATGCCGTCATTTGGCCGCGCATGGGCAATCCAGATTCGATGATCTGCCCGACTGCCGGCCCATCTTGGGCGCCACACAGGGGTGACCGTCAATCGTGCGCCGTGGGGCACGACTGAACCAATGGCTTGAAAGGCTTTCCCAGATCATGACCACCTGCCTTGGGTGGTCATTGCACCTATCCGGATTGAAAGCGCTCAGTGTCGAAGATCATTACCGATGTGCCCAAGGATCTACCGGCTGCCACCGCGACTCAGCTGTTTGGCACCCCCAAGGAGCGACTGGATTTCTACCGCAAGGAGATTCAGTACGAGACGGCCATTCTCTCCAACCGAACCAACGCCTACCTCTCCGCCCAGTCGTTTCTGGTCATTGCCTTCTGTTCGTCCATGGCCAATCTCAACCCGGAATGGGGCAAGATGTTTACCTTGGTGGTGCCACCGCTGCTGGCCCTGCTGGGGGTGGTCAGCTCGATTCACGCCTGGCCCGGCATTCGCGCGGCCTACGAAATCATCGATCACTGGCACTTCAAGCAAAGCCAACTGCTGCGCAGCGAACCGGCGATGGGGCTGGCCTACGATGAGTCGCCGCTGTTCAGCGAGCACGAGTCCAGCGAGAAGGGCTACCGCACCTCGCTGATGTTTTCGATGCGCTCGCCGTGGTTGTTCAGCGCGTTCTGGTGCCTGTTGGGCGGGTTTTCGCTGTATGTACAGTTCACCCGGCCGGGCGGTTGAGACCTGGCGGGTGGGTTGACCTGTACTGCTTTACACTGCCGCGCTCAACGTCTGAATGTCCCGATGCAGGATCTGGTCGTTCTCCGAGTAGTCCACCGGGCAATCGATCACATGAACCCCTGGTGTCAGCAGGCACTGGGTCACCAGCGGCTTGAAGCCTTCGGCGCTCTCGACTCGATGACCGAAGGCTCCGTAGCTCTGCGCATAACGCACGAAATCCGGGTTGCCGTAGTCCAGACCGAAATCGCTGAAGCCCATCTGTTGCTGTTTCCAGCGAATCATGCCGTAGCCATCGTCTCGCAGCACGATCACCACCAGGTTCATCTTCAAGCGCACGGCCGTTTCAATTTCCTGACTATTCATCATGAAGCCTCCGTCACCGCACACCGCGACGATAGGGGTGTCCGGGTGCACCAGGCGCGCGGCCATGGCCGAAGGCAGGCCGGCGCCCATGGTAGCCAGGGCATTGTCCAGCAACACGGTGTTGGGCATGTAGGCCTTGTAGTTGCGGGCAAACCAGATCTTGTAGATGCCATTGTCCAGGGCCACGATTCCGTCAGACGGCAATGCCGCGCGCAGGTCCGCCACGAGCCGCTGCGGATAGACCGGGAAGCGTGCATCATCGGCGCCTTCGGCCACGTGGGATTCGTTGGCCTCACGGATGTGCAGCAGGCGATCGAAATTCCAGCTGTCCTGGACCTCGATGCTTTCCTTGATCTGCCAGATGGCGTTGGCGATGTCGCCGACCACTTCAATCTGCGGGAAATACACGGGGTCGACCTCGGCCGAACGGAAGCTGATGTGCACCACTTCAGTCCCGCCGCGCGCCATGAAGAACGGTGGTTTCTCGATCACGTCGTGTCCGATGTTGACGATCAGGTCAGCCGATTCCAGCGCCCGATGCACGAAGTCACCGGCCGACAGCGCAGCGTTGCCGAGAAACCGCGGGTGGCGCTCATCCACCACGCCCTTGCCCATTTGCGTGGTGATGAACGGAATGCCGGTCTTCTCGATCAGCTGGCGCAGCATCCGTGCGGTCATCTTGCGGTTGGTGCCGGCGCCCAGTACCAGCACCGGGCTGCGCGCGGCCTGCAATTTGTTTACCGCCGCTTCGATTGCTTTGGCTTCGGCCACCGGGCGGCGCGTCAGGCTTGGGGCGATGGGGGTGCTGTCGGTGAACTCCGCAGCAATGTCTTCCGGCAATTCAAGGTGCACCGAGCCGGGTTTTTCTTCTTCGGCCAGACGGATGGCCTCGCGAATGCGCGATGGAATATTGTCGGCGGACGCCAGCTGATGGGTGTACTTGGTCAAGGGCGCCATCATTCCGCACACGTCCAGGATCTGGAAGCGGCCCTGCTTGGACTTCTTGATGGGTTTCTGGCCGGTGATCATCATCATCGGCATACCGCCCAGATAAGCGTACGCGCCCGCTGTCACCAGGTTGGTGGCCCCAGGCCCGAGCGTCGACAGGCACACCCCGGTCTTGCCGGTCAGGCGCCCGTACGTGGCGGCCATGAACCCGGCGGGTTGTTCGTGGCGAGTCAGGATCAGCTTGATCGATGAGCGCGACAGTGAGTCCAGCAGGTCCAGGTTCTCTTCCCCCGGAATACCGAATACGTATTCCACGCCTTCATTTTCCAGACATTTCACAACTAATTCGGCAGCTTTGATCATGATGGGCTCAGCCTCATTGGGGGTCATAAAACAGGACGGCGACCTTGCCGCCCGGGTTCCGGATCAAGAAAGCTCAGACTGCAACGATAGCGCAGGTTTGGATTTCTACCGCGTCCAGGTGCGCTCTATCGGTGCTGCGACCTTGCCCGCCCGCCCCTGAATGGGGTAAACCTGATGCACCACTACCCAGGCCGGGCTCTGCTCTTACTTTTCAAACTGTCCCGAGGTTCTTTTGATGGCTTACGTTCCCCCCAAGGTCTGGCGCGAAGAGGCGCCGTCTGGCGGCCATTTTGCCAGCATCAACCGGCCCGTCGCCGGTCCCACCCATGCCAAGGCATTGCCCGTGGGCAAGCAACCCTTCCAACTGTATTCCCTGGCCACGCCTAACGGCGTCAAGGTCACCATTCTGCTGGAAGAGCTGCTGGGCCTCGGCCACAGCGGCGCCGAATACGATGCCTGGCTGATTCGCATCAATGAGGGCGATCAGTTTTCCAGCGGCTTTGTCGAGATCAACCCCAATTCGAAGATCCCGGCCTTGTTGGACCAGAATGCGAACCCGCCCATTCGCGTGTTCGAGTCGGGTTCGATCCTGGTGTACCTTGCGGAAAAATTCGACGAATTCCTGCCCAAGGACCCCGCCGGCCGTACCGAAACGCTCAATTGGCTGTTCTGGCAGATGGGCGCCGCGCCCTATCTTGGAGGGGGTTTCGGGCATTTTTATGCGTACGCGCCCGAGAAGCTGGAATACCCGATCAACCGCTTCACCATGGAAGCCAAACGTCAGTTGGACGTGCTGGACCGCCGCCTCGCCGAAAGCCGCTACCTGGCGGGCGAGGTGTACACCATCGCCGACATCGCCGTTTGGCCCTGGTACGGTCAGCTGGTGCGCGGGAACCTGTACTCGGCAGCAGAGTTCCTGGCAGTGCAGGACTACAAGCATGTCCAGCGTTGGGCTGAAGAGATCGCTCAGCGCCCGGCGGTGAAGCGCGGGCAGCGCGTCAACCGGACGTGGGGCGAGGAGGGTAGCCAGGTCCCGGAACGCCATGAGGCGGCCGATCTCGACTGAGCGTCAATGCGCGGCGCTACGCCGTTGCAATTCGACCACCTTGCGTAACGTGCGCGACAGCTGTTCCACCGAGTAGGGTTTGTGGAGCAGCTCGAAGCCGTAGGTGCCATTCTGTGCCAGCACATGGCTGTAGCCGGACGTCAGCAGCACCGGCAGATCCGGGTGCAGACGACGGATCTCGTGGCCCAGCTCGATACCGCTCATCCCGGGCATCACCACATCGGAAAACACCACGTCGAAACGACCCTGATGGGTGACCAGCGCGTTCAGTGCTTCATCGGCGTTTACCGCCAGCACGGTGATGTAGCCCAGCTCTGCCAGGGTCTGGGTGGCGAAGGTCCCGACATCCGGATTGTCTTCCACCACCAGCACCCGGGTGCCATGACCGTCGGCCAGCGCCTCGGGCTCGGAAACCGGCACGATCGTGTGGATTACCTGAGCAACGCGTGGCAGGTACAGAATGAACGTGGTACCGCGGCCGACTTCACTGCTGACCACTACCTCGCCCCCTGACTGTTTCGCGAAGCCGAACACTTGGCTGAGGCCCAGCCCCGTTCCTTGACCGACGCCCTTGGTGGTAAAGAACGGCTCGAAGATGTGTTCCAGCTTGTCCGCCGGGATGCCCATGCCGGTGTCGCTGATGGACACCGCCACAAACGGGTCCGCCACACCGGTGTGCAGGCGCACAGCCGGCATGTGCTCGACAGCCTCCACCGTGATCGTCAGCCGGCCCTCTCCTTCCATGGCATCCCGCGCGTTGGCCACCATGTTGACCAGCGCGGTCTCGAACTGGTTGGGGTCGGCATTGACCCTGCACGGCGTCGCCGGCAACAGCATGACCAGTTCAACCCGCGCGCCGGCCAGCGTGCCCATCATCTGGCCGATCCCTCGAACCCCATTGCAGGCCGCAAATACCTCGGGCTTCAGGGCCTGGCGGCGGGCGAAGGCCAGCAGCTGGCCGGTCAGGCGAGCGGCACGGTCCACGGTGTCGGAAATGGCATTGACGTAGCGTGAGCGCCGCTCCTCGGTGAGGTTGGGGCGCTTGAGCAGGTCGGTGGAGGAGCGAATGACCGTCAGCAGATTGTTGAAGTCATGGGCTACGCCGCCGGTAAGCTGGCCCACGGCCTCCATTTTCTGCGACTGCCGCAAGGCCTCGGCCTGGGCGCGTTCCACGGTCATGTGGCGGCCAGCGGCGTAGACGCGGCCGTCTTCATAGGTGCCGGTCCAGCTGAACCAGCGCCAGCTGCCGTCCTTGTGCCGCAAACGGTACTCGTAGGGCACCGTGAGCGGTGCACCGAAGATACCCTGAAAGGCGGCGATGGTCGGCGCCAGGTCATCAGGGTGGGTGAACGTCATGAACGCGTGGCCGAGCAGTTCCGGCTCCTCCCAACCCAGCAGTTCGGTCCAGCGCCCATTGACTGACTCGAAGATGCCGTCGGGCCTGACGATGACCAGCAACTCCTGGGACAGCCCCCAGGCGCGATCACGTTCGCGGGTGCGCATGTCGAGTATGGCCGACTGGTGCTTTTCGAGGGTCACGTCGCGCGCGCTGCAGTACAGTCTGCCTTCTTCGAGCACGGCCACCCAGGACAGCCAGCGGTAGGAGCCATCGCGATGCTGATAGCGGTTCTCGAATTTGAGGATCGGTTGGCCGGCCATGGCCTGAGTGAAGATGCTGACGGTGCTCGCCAGGTCCTCGGGGTGCACAAACTGGCTGTAAGGCGCACGCAGCTCCTCGGCAGACCAGCCTAGCGCATTCGACCATGCCGGGTTGCTGGCTTCGAACACACCTTCGGCGCCCAGTACCGACATCAGATCCGGGCTGAGCTGCCAGGTCCGGCTGCGCTCGCGGGCGCGCTCATTGACCTTCTGTTCCAACTCGGCATTGAGTGTCAGCAACTCTTCCCGGCTGCGGCGCAGTTGCAGGTCCGAGCGATGCCGCTCGATGGCCAGCGCGGCGGTCTGGGTGATCACCGTAATCGCTTCGATATCCCCCGGGGTCGGCGCCCTCGGTTCCCGGTAGTAGATGGCGAAGGTGCCGAGAATCCGCGCGTCGGCGGCGATGATCGGCATCGACCAGCAGGCATGCAGCCCAAAGCCCAGTGCCAGCTCGACGAAATCTTTCCAGAGCGGGTCGGTGGCGATCTGCGTGACGTACAC
Source organism: Pseudomonas sp. dw_358 (assembly GCF_018449655.1). GTDB lineage: Bacteria > Pseudomonadota > Gammaproteobacteria > Pseudomonadales > Pseudomonadaceae > Aquipseudomonas. Next base: position 194,112 of record NZ_JAAVUX010000007.1, on the reverse strand, counting down.
CGGCAGGCCGCGCGCGACCGCCGTGCCGCAAGAGCCGATGCCTTCTCCTGCCGAAATACCGTCGATGGCCTTGTTGTAGTCGGCGGGCAGGCTGGGGGCCGCACCGTGGTGCATGGTCTGCCCGTCTTCGCTGAGCACCAGCACCGAGGTCATCATGGTATTGCCGCTTTGGGTTTCAACCGCCCGCAGCAGGCCGTCCAATACTGTGCGCAGAGGCACGCCGTTGGCGATTTCACTGAGCACGTGTCGCTCTCGCTCGATCAGGGCCAGGGGGGAATAATGCCCCCCCAGCATGCTCAGATCCCTGATTGACGGGTTGTCCGTTGGGGTCGCCATGATGGCCGTCCGCTGCTCGCTGTTATCTTTTAGTGACTGCGCGAGCCGTACAGGCGTTCAATTGTTGATACAAAGGCCCCGTCTGGGCGCTTTGAACACCGCCGCAAGGCCCAGCATGATCAAGGCCATGCCCGCCAGACTCAATGGCGACAGGGTATTGCCCAGCAGCAGATAGTCCAACACCACCGTCACCACCGGTACCAGATAGAACAAGCTGGTGACATTGACCAGGTTGCCGGACTGGATCATGCGGTACAGCATTAACTGCGCGCCCACCGAAATGACCAGTCCGAGCCAGATCACCGGTACCACCAGGCCGGTATCGAACGAGAAATCCAGCGGTTCGAACGGGGCAAAGGCCACGCACAGCAACAGGCTGACGCCATATTGCAGGGGCATCACATCGGCCGGGTGCTGCTGCACCTGCTTTTGCAGGATCGCCCCCAAGGTCATGAATCCCAGTGCGGCCAATGCAAACAGGCTACCCGTCAGCGAGAACTGCGCCGCCAGCAGGCTCTGATACACCACCAGCACCAGCCCGCTCAACGCGGTCCCCAGGCCGATGATACGCAGCGCCGAAATCCTGCGCTCCAGCAGCAGCAGGGTGAGGATTGGCTGAACACCCAGCAGGGTGGCGATCACGCCGGGGGTGATGCCGTGGTTCATGGCCTGGAAGTAGCAGATCGAGTAGCCGCCAATCAGCATGAAGCCGGTGGCCGCCACCCGCAGGCGGGTTCCGGCTGCAGGTAGCCAGCGCCGGCGCTTGCAACCGACCAGCAACATCACCGCCAGTGCCAGGCTGAAGCGCAGGATGAGCAGCGTAAAAGGCGAGCCGTGATTCAGACCCCAGCGGGTAAAGATCGCGGCACTGCCCCAGAGCAGGACAAACACGGGCATGACGCCCAGGGAAACCCAGGAGGAGGTGGAACGGTTCATTGTGTGTTACCTGTCAAAATGCGAGCAGGCTCCAGCCAGCCGGACATTACCGGTCAGTCAAAAAAGGCGGGAGCGATTGAAAGGTTGGTCAGGCCAGGAGGCAGGCCAGTGCAACCACGACGCGAACGTCGGCAACAACAGATGGGGGAGGGGGCGGATTGGCTGCGCACACGCAAGACCGCCGAGGGATGGCAGTGATGAGCGATGAGTCTGTGTGTGCAGTCGGGGACATGATGGGTGTCAGGTTGGATCAAGTGGAGAGAAATTAGCAGGCTTTCTCGGGCTTGACCAGTGGTCAGGAGGATCCTACCGATACCGCTGGCCCGGCACGCATCAGTCGGCCGGTCTTGATCTCGTCGGCGTAGGCCTCGAGGCGCTCCTGGTTGCCGCAGAAATTCATGGTCAGGCGCATCACCGTCTGGGCATCGGCGTCATTCCCCGCCAGGCTCAGGCGCTCGGCCACGCGCAACAGTTCTTTGGCGGCCCATCTGAGATCGGACGCGGCGCCCAGCAGGTCCGCTTGGAGTTCCTGAATGGCTTTGGAGGAGGGCATCGGTGGGTCCAGGGGCAGGCGGCGATCAGTAGGCGTCTATGATAGCAATCCCGATCTGCGTTGCGCCAGCCGTCGTAGAGCCTGCCGGGCCGGGAGAATTGTAGCGTTTCAGACAAATGTCCAGGCAAAAAAAAGCCCGCAGACGCGGGCTGAAGAAACATTGAAGGAGCTGGTGCAAGACTAGGCCCGGCGCGGTGAACAACTCGTGAAAAGGATGTAGTGGTTCCATTTTCGATTCGGCGGCGCGCATCTTGACCGAGTCGAGTGCTGGCAGGCTGCTACAGTGAGGTTTCCTAACCAGAGACTTCACTATGCGAACCCAGATTGCTGCTATGGCCGCCACGTTGCTGGCGGCGTGTTCGACCGTACACCACGAAGCCGGCAACGCGCTGACGGAAACCACCACCAAGTCCGCCGACGCCTACGCACAGTGCCTGGCGCCCAAGTGGCAGGCCTTCGTGCCGAGCGCCACCTCGACGGCCACCGCGACTGGCTGGAGCATCGTGGCCGCCGCGCAGTTTACCGGTGAGCAGGCGATTGCCACGATCGACACCGAAGGCGCCGGGGCCAAGGTCACGGTCTTCTTGCCGCCGGAATGGGCCGGCACCACGGCCTGGACCAACATGGCCCGCGCCTGCCTGTGACAGAACCCGGTGCCGCCAGCGCCTGAGGGTCAGACCTTCAGGCCGTGTAGTTCGGCATACTCCGCCCAGCTCATCCGCGCCATCTCCGCCACTTCCTTGTGCACCTCCAGGCGCTGTGCCTCGAACTCCTGCTCGCTGCTGGCCGTCAGCTTGAGGGTCAGCTCCCAGGCAAACAGATTTTCTTGCTGGGCCTGAGCCTCGAAAGCCTCGTGCAGCACCTCGGCCCGGTACTCGGCCAAGGTCATGCCGCCGGCCTGAGCCTGCAGCGGGTTGAGATGGTCCAGCGCTTCGGCCACCTGCGGGTAATCACGCAGAAAGCGATCCAGTGCGGCCTGGTGACGGGGTTCGGGTGTGCTCATCGACGAATCTCGTGGCAGGGATGACATGCAGATGGGGGTGAGCCGGTGAGGCTTCAAGCGGCTGGCGAGAACAGCGCTTTCAAGGATGCAGACAACGCGGGCGCGTTGGTGCCAAAAAAGATACATGGTGCGAGGTGCGGGAATCGAACCCGCACAGCCGAAGGCCGTCAGATTTTAAGTCTGATGCGTCTACCAGTTTCGCCAACCTCGCATGCAGCGCGCATGATACTGATTACTTTGAAAAATGTCATTCGCTAAAGCGCCGGGCCAAGCTGTGCCTGCGTTTGCAGGCCGCACCACAGAAACTGGCACCGGGTGGCACGTTCTTGCTAAGGTGCTGTCACATTTCGCTGGGTGCGTGCCACATGCAGCCGGGTCACCAGTGCTTGTTGCCGCTCCAGGCCTGCGACGTCGAATCAACTTTAGCTGCCGTTGTCAGACTCAGCTGTCAGGAGATGTTCTGTTATGTCGAACGAAAGCGCCGCCGCGCTCCAGGTGGCGAGTGACAATTGTGCCAGGGAGCCGATCCATATTCCCGGCAGCGTCCAGCCTCATGGCGTCCTGCTGGTGCTGGATAGGGGTACCTCGCTGATTCTTCAAGCCAGCGCCAACACGGCGCAGTGGCTGGGTATGCCGGCACACGCGCTTTTGGGGAAATCGCTGGAGGCGGTCGTGGAAGAGGCGGATGTCGTCGCCGAGCGGCTGTTGCACCTGCCCCAGGAAGACCAGAATCCCTATCACGTCGCCGATGTGCGCTTTTGCCAGGGCGAGCGGCTGCTCGCTGCCATGCTGGTGCACCGCAACGACGGCGTGCTCATTGTCGAATTCGAACTCATCCACGAGCATGCGACGCCTTACTCTCAGCTGTACCCGGTGGTGCGCACCTTTATCAACCAGCTGCAGGATGCCCATGACATCGACGAGCTGTGCCAGCTGGCGGTCAATGAAATCAAGCGTCTGACCGGCTTCGGCCGGGTCAAGTCCTATCGATTCGACGCACTGGGCAACGGCCAGGTCAATGCAGAAGCCCTCGACCCTGGCTACCCATCGTACCTGGGCTTGAGTTTCCCCGCCGACGACATCCCCAGGCAAGCACGCGCCTTGTATTGCGCGAACCGCGTGCGGCTGATCCCCGATGCCGATTACACGCCGGCCACGCTGGTGCCTGCGCTCAACCCGCTGACCGACGCCCCGCTGGACCTGAGCTTCGCTGCCTTGCGCAGTGTCTCGCCGGTGCATCTGCAGTACATGCGCAACATGGGCACCCAGGCGTCGATGTCGGTGTCTATCGTCGTCGGTGGACACCTGTGGGGGTTGATCTCGTGCCACCATGCGCGGCCGCGCTCTATTGATGTGCATGCTCGCACGGCCTGCGAGCTGGTGGGCAACGTGCTGTCCCTGCAAGTGGAAACGCGCGAGACCCACGACAGTCACCAGCATCTGCTGACCTTGCGGCACAAGATCGTCCAACTGCTCTCGGCGATGGCCGATCGCGACAGCGTCAGTGAGGGGCTGCGCGCCTTGCCTGACGTATTCACTGGCTTTGCCCGTGCCGCCGGTGCGGCAGTGGTCGCCGGCCCCCATTGCGTCCTGACCGGCGAAACACCGCCCCAGGCGTTGGTCGACGCCTTGGCGGACTGGTTGGCCAGGCAGGGGCATGGCGAAGTGTTCAGCACCGACAACGTCGGCCGCGACATCGCCGAGCTGCCCGAGCTGGCCCGGCATGTGGGCGGGGTACTGGCGGTGTCGATTTCCGAGCTGCACGCCCATTACCTGATCTGGTTCAAGCCGGAACAGGAACGCACCGTCGATTGGGCGGGTCGTCCTGACAAACAGGTCGGTGTCGCTGGCGCACTGTCGCCGCGCAACAGTTTCGAGCGTTGGGTGGAAATCGTCAGCGGTTTTTCCACCCCTTGGCACGCTCTCGAGATCGAAGGCGTGCTTGAACTGCGCGCCGCGGTGCTGGGCATCGTATTACGCAAGGCCGAGGAGCTGGCACAGTTGGCCAGTGAGCTGAAGAAGTCCAACAAAGAGCTGGAAGCTTTCTCCTACAGCGTTTCCCACGACCTGCGGGCGCCCTTGCGGCACATCGCCGGCTACGCTGAATTGTTGACGGATTTTGAAAGCGAGCGGCTGTCCGAGCGAGGTCTGCGTTTCCTCGATCATATCGGCGATTCGGCGAAGTTCGCCGGCTGTCTGGTAGACAACCTGCTGAGCTTCTCGCAAATGGGACGCTCGGCGTTGCGCTTTTCCGACGTGGACATGGCCGCACTGGTGGACGCCATCCGCCGCGAAATGCTCCCGGACTATCAGGACCGCGACCTGGAATGGCGGGTCGAACCGCTGCCGTTGGTGGTGGCCGATGCGGCTTTCATCCACCTGGCCCTGCGCAACCTGATCGCCAATGCCATCAAGTACACGCGTAACCAGCCTCATGCGGTGATCGAGGTCGGCGCCCTGGACGATCCCGACAATGTCGTGGTGTTCGTTCGCGACAATGGGGTCGGCTTCGACATGCAATACGCTGGCAAGCTGTTCGGCGTCTTCCAGCGCCTGCACCGTATGGAAGAGTTCGAGGGCACCGGTATTGGCCTGGCCAGTGTTCGCCGTATAATCGAACGTCACGACGGCAGGGTGTGGGCCCAGGGCGAGCTCGGCAAGGGCTCGACATTCTATTTCGCTTTGCCGCGCCGGACTCACGCAGCAGCACCCCGTATTTGAAAGAGGTTCCTCATGCTTAAACCTATTCTTCTGGTCGAGGACAATCCCCATGACCTGGAGTTGACCCTGGTGGCGCTGGAGCGCAGCCAGCTGGCCAACGAGGTCATCGTGCTGCGCGATGGTGCCGAAGCCCTCGATTACCTGCACCGCCGAGGGGATTATCAGGGCCGTGACGAGGGCAACCCGGCCGTGATGCTGCTGGACCTCAAACTGCCCCGCGTCGACGGCCTGGAAGTGCTGAAGATCGTGCGAGAGACCGAAGCGCTGCGCAGTATCCCGGTGGTCATGCTGACCTCCTCCCGTGAAGAGCCGGACCTCAATCGCGCCTATGAATTGGGAGTGAACGCTTACGTGGTCAAACCGGTCGAATTCAAGGAATTCGTTTCGGCCATTTCGGACCTTGGCGTGTTCTGGGCGGTTCTCAACGAGCCGCCGCCCGGATCCCTGCGCAGTATGCGTAAACCTGGAGTCTGAGGCCCGCCTGGCGCCGGCTCTGCGTCAGGCGGGAATGACCGATGCCGTATCCCTATCAGCACGATGACCTATATGCCCCCCAAGCCGTTGAAACTCCTGCTGATCGAAGACAGCGCCCGCGACGCCGAACTGGCGTTGCTGACCCTCGAACGCCACGGTCTGCGGATCGAGCCGACACATGTGTTCAACCACCATGGGGTCGAAGAGGCCTTGCAGGGCAACACCTTTGATCTGATTTTGTGCGACTTCCTGTTGCCCGGATCTTCCGGGCCGCAGGTGCTGCAGATCGCCCGCCGCGAGTGCCCCCACGTCCCGTTCATTTTCCTGTCGGGCATCTTTGGCGAGGAGCAGGCGGTCGAAATGATGCGTCTGGGCGCGGTCGATTACGTGCTCAAGCAGAATCTGGCGTTGTTGCCCAAAGCGGTGCAGCGGGCCATGGACGAGGTCGAGGAGCGTCGCCAGCGGCGCCGGGCTGAAGAATCGCTGCTGGATGTCGAGGTCCGCGCGCGCCTGGCCATCGACGCCGCGCAGATGGGCATGTGGGATTTTGATCCGCAAAGCGGACGTTTCAACTGGGACGAGCGCTGCAAGAGTTTCTATGAGATGGCGGGGGAGGCGGTCACCGACCTGCCCAGCTTTTTCGAGCACTGCCACCCCGACGACCGTACCGAGGTCGAACGCCGGGTCTATCTGGCCATGTCCAGCGCCCACGACAACGACTACCAGGCCGAATTTCGTGTGGTCCTGCCGGCTGGCCGTCAGCGCTGGCTCTCCAGCAGCGGCCGGGCGTTCTTCGAGGACGGCCAGTGCGTGCGTTTTACCGGCGTTCTGCAGGACATCAGCGAGCAAAAAGCCGCCAACCAGGCATTGCAACGGCTTAACGACTTGCTGGGCGAGCGGGTCGAACTGCGTACCCGCGAGCGTGACCGCACGTGGGAATTATCCCGGGAGTTATTGGGCGTCATGCAGTTCGACATGACGCCGATTGCCTTGAATCCGGCGTGGGAGCACACCTTGGGCTGGACTCGGGAAGCGCTGGGGCAGATGCAATTGCGCAGCCTCATTCACCCGGATGACCTCGCCGCTACCCTCACCGAGACCGAGAACATCGCCAGTGGCAATGTGTCCACGCGCTTCGTCAACCGGCTACGCCACGCCAACGGCGATTACCGCTGGCTGTCCTGGACCATCGTGCCCGACCAAGGCCTGATGTACGCCGCCGTGCGTGACATCACCAGCGAGCGGGCCGTGGTCGATGAGCTGGCGGCCACCAACCACCGCTTGCGCGAGCAGATCGCCGAGCGCCAGCGCATCGAGGCTACGCTGCAACAGATGCAGCGGCTCGAAGCGGTGGGCCAACTGACGGCGGGCGTGGCCCATGACTTCAATAACCTGCTCACGGTGATTCTCACCAGCACCAGTTTCGTGGTCCGCGACCTGGAAAAGAACCGTTTCGAGAAAACCCGCAGCCGCCTGCAGAACATCACCGAGGCTGGCGAGCGCGGTGCCAAGCTTACCGGTCAGCTGTTGTCGTTTTCCCGCCGCCAGCGCCTGGAGCCGGTCTCGGTCAACCTCAATGACACCGTGCTGGGGATGATCGAATTGATGCAGCGTACCTTGGGCGGGTCAATCTGGATCACCACCGACACTGGGCAGGACCTGTGGAACGCGCTGGTGGACCCGACCCAGACCGAGATGATCCTGCTCAACCTGGCGATCAACGCTCGGGATGCCATGCCCGGTGGCGGCAGCCTGTGCCTGGGCACCGCCAACGAGCGGGTGACCCGCCAGCCGACCCGCCCGCAGGACCCGGAACCGGGCGACTATGTGGTGCTGTCCATCAAGGACTCGGGCTCGGGCATGAGCGCCGAAGTGCTGGCCAAGGCCTTCGAGCCCTTCTTCACCACGAAGGGCGTGGGCAAGGGTTCTGGCCTTGGTCTGGCGCAGGTGTTTGGTTTCGCCAAGCAGTCAGGGGGTGGCGTTGCAATTCTCACCGAACCGGGCCAAGGGACTACGGTCAAGGTCTACCTGCCGCGCATCGCCGATATCAGCACCCAGTCTCAGGTCAAGTCCGCGCTGATCACCCCTGCGCCCACCGATGGCAAGCACAAGACGATTCTGTTGGTGGACGATGATCCGCAGGTGCGCAACGTGACGGCTTCGCTACTGGATGCCTATGGCTATCAGGTCATTGAAGCGGAAGGCGGGGAGCAGGCACTGAATAAATTGGACCCGTCGGTGGATCTGGTGTTGACCGACTTCGCGATGCCCGGCATGAACGGTGCAGAGTTGGCTCGACAAGTGCGTCGACTGTATCCGCAGCTGCCGGTTTTATTCATTACCGGCTACGCCGATCTCGGCATTCTAGACGCGGAGGATCCGTTCATCGTGCAAAAGCCGTTTCGCGACGACGAACTGGCTACCAAGCTCCATCAGGCCCTGAACCAAAAGGCGACAGCTCATTCAACGGTGCAGATCCAGTGACGGTCGTGCCGGTAAGGGGCGCGGATGAAGTGCACGTCAGTCAATAAAAATTTACCGTGTTGGCGAAGTTGCGCGGTCAGGTGCTGCAAAGTGTCGGCTTCGAACGTCATGGGGGAATACCTCTCCGGGCTAACCAAGCTGAACTGCAATGACAGCTCACATTAAAATTGACCCCGGTTTTTTTAACGTAATTCAAATTATTTCAACCTGCCTTTGGCCGCTCGTCGGTTTCGTCCTGAACCTAGTGACGTTGTTTGCGTGAGCTGATCTCGATCCAGGTCGGCGCGTGGTCGCTGGCATGTGGCTCATTGCGCACCCAGGCATCCACTCCGGCATTCTTGAGGTAAGGGCTCAGTGTCGGGTTCAACAGCAAGTGGTCGATCCGCAGCCCGGAATTCTTTTGCCAATGCTGGCGGAAATAGTCCCAGAAGGTGTACAGCCGCTCTTCGGGGTAGATCGTGCGCAGTGCGTCGCACCAGCCTTGCTCCAGCAAGCGGGCAAAGCATTCGCGGCTCTGCGGTTGCAGCAGCGCGTCCTTGAGCCAGGAGCGGGGGGAGTAGATGTCGTTGTCGGTGGGCACCACGTTGTAGTCTCCGGCCAGCACCACGGGATGCTCGCTGGCCTGCAATGTCTGCGCATGAAGGATCAAGCGCTCGAACCAGGCCAGCTTGTAATCGAATTTGGGTCCGGGCTGCGGATTGCCGTTGGGAAGGTACAGGCAGCCCACCACCACACCGTGGGCGGCCGCCTCCAGATAGCGACTATGCTTGTCCCCAGGGTCGCTGGGCAAGCCGCGACGGCTTTCCAGGGGCTGCGCGCCACGGGCCAGTATGGCCACGCCGTTCCACGAGGCCTGGCCCTGCCACACGGCACCATAGCCGATTGCTTCGAGTTCGCTGGCGGGAAAGGCCGAGTCCACGGCTTTGAGCTCTTGCAAGCAAACAATGTCGGGGCTTTCGCGCTTCAGCCACGCGAGCAAGTTCGGCAGGTGGGCACGGATGCCGTTGATATTGTAGGTGGCGATTTTCAGCTTTTTCATCGGAACGGACATCGCTTGTCAGCAGGGCTTACTGCGTATGACCCAGCCAGCGGTTCGGCGTTACCGGCGATTTATGAACCTCGCAGCAGCCTGTGGGTCGATGCTAGTAAGCACTGCAATCAAAACAAACGCTGAAGAGGGGAATCACCATGGTCGAGCATGGCTTTGAAGATCATAGCTCCGTCACACCGTTGCGCGACGACGCACCCATCAAGATGACGCTGGATAACGGTGCACGCATCGAAGTCTGGGCCGAGCAGCAAGGCGAAAAGGTCACGGTGCTATTGCACGTGCATGGTCCGGACGGCGAATTGTTCAAGGAAGAACGGGTGGTGGTGGAAGACGGCAGCAGCGTCAAGAAGGCCCGGGATCATGGTGCGGACCGTGCCAAGCGTATTGCGGGGGGAGCGTTCGGCGCTTCCAATGACAATCATCATCAGGCCACGCCCATCTGACAGCGGATCACTCCGCGGGCGCTGACGCGGTGTCAGCTGCCCGCTCGAGCGGCGGTGATTACTCCTTGTGTTCCTTGTCCGGGGCCGGGCTGCCGGCCTGAATACGTTTGAAAATCTCTTCACGGTGCACTTGCACATCTTTTGGCGCGTCGATGCCAATGCGGACCTGCATCCCCTTGACGCCCAGGATGGTGACCTTGATGTCGTCATTGATGACGATGCTTTCGCCTACCTTGCGGGTGAGTATCAGCATTAACGGCTCCTTGATTCCTTCGCAGTGAGTGTCTCGTTCCTCGGCGCTCGTAGTAGAGACGCGCAAGGCGAGCTTTAATTCCCCGGCCTTGGCAAATACGCATCTGGGTAGATGATCCCTGGTGGGCCGGGTAGGGTGGATGCAAGTATGGCTCGAATAATGGCCCGACGCCTATCGCTTGCACCTGACTATAATTTCATCGGCCCGATAGGCGCGATCTTGAGCGCTCGGCGTAAAGCCGAGCAGTCAATTTATTCAGAATGTGACGCCCTGGCTGCGCAGGTAATCGTCATAGGTGCCGCTGAAGTCGATGACGCCTTCGGCGCTCAGCTCGATGATGCGGGTCGCCAGAGAGGAGACGAACTCGCGGTCATGGCTGACGAAGACCAGCGTGCCCGGGTAGTTTTCCAGCGCCAGGTTCAAGGCTTCGATGGATTCCATGTCCAGGTGGTTGGTCGGTTCATCCATGATCAGCACGTTGGGCTTTTGCAGGATCAGTTTGCCGAACAGCATGCGGCCCTGTTCGCCACCGGAGATGACCTTCACCGACTTGAGAATTTCGTCGTTGGAAAACAGCATGCGGCCCAGGGTGCCACGAATCACTTGCTCGCCCTGCGTCCACTGGCCCATCCAGTCGAACAGCGAAATGTCGTCTTCGAAGTCGTGGGCGTGGTCTTGGGCGTAATAACCCAGCTCGGCGCTCTCGGTCCATTTGACGCTGCCCGCATCCGGGGTCAGCTCGTTGACCAGGGTGCGCAGCAGGGTGGTCTTGCCGATGCCGTTGGGGCCAATGATGGCCACGCGCTCGCCGGCTTCGACCGTGAAGCTGAAGTCCTTGAACAGGATGTTGCCATCAAAGCCCTTGGCCATGCGCTCGACGGTGACCGCCTGGCGGTGCAGCTTCTTGGTCTGCTCGAAACGAATGAACGGGCTGACGCGGCTGGAAGGCTTGACCTCGGCCAATTGGATCTTGTCGATCTGCTTGGCCCGCGAGGTGGCCTGTTTGGCTTTCGAGGCGTTCGCCGAAAAGCGGCTGACGAACGATTGCAGCTCGTTGATCTGGGCTTTCTTCTTGGCGTTGTCGGAAAGCAGCTGCTCGCGCGACTGCGTCGATGCGGTCATGTACTCGTCGTAGTTGCCCGGGAACAGACGCAGCTCGCCGTAATCCAGGTCGGCCATGTGCGTGCACACGCTGTTGAGGAAGTGCCGATCGTGAGAAATGATGATCATGGTGCTGTTGCGCTGGGTCAGGATGCTTTCCAGCCAGCGGATGGTGTTGATGTCGAGGTGGTTGGTTGGCTCGTCGAGCAGCAACACCTCAGGATCGGAAAACAAGGCCTGCGCCAGCAACACGCGCAATTTCCAGCCGGGCGACACTTCGCTCATCGGGCCGAAATGCTGCTCGATGCCGATCCCCAGGCCCAGCAGCAACTCGCCAGCACGAGACTCGGCGGTGTAACCGTCCATTTCCGCGAACTCGGTTTCCAGTTCTGCGACGGCCATGCCGTCTGCTTCGCTCATTTCCGGCAGAGAGTAGATACGGTCACGCTCGGCCTTGACCCGCCACAGTTCCTCGTGGCCCATGATCACGGTGTCGATCACGCTGAATTGCTCATAGGCGAATTGATCCTGGCGCAGCTTGCCCAAGCGCACGTTCGGCTCGAGCATGACCTGCCCACCGGTGGCTTCCAGGTCGCCACCGAGGATCTTCATGAAAGTCGACTTGCCACAGCCGTTCGCGCCGATCAGGCCGTAACGGTTGCCGTTGTTGAACTTGACCGAGACATTCTCGAACAGCGGCTTGGCGCCAAACTGCATGGTGATATTTGCGGTGGAGATCAAAGGGCTTACCTATCAATAACTGAAAAACGCTAGAGAGCACTGGTCGCGCACGCAGCCATTTGGGCCGTGGGCAGGTGTAAACACCGGACGGCGGGGAAATGAAGGCGGGATTGAAACCGGACATTGGCGCTATTGTCTCATAGCTGGCGCGGCAGGTGTATGGGGCTAAGGCTCAAACCCTACGCGCCGGGCTGCCCGCCACGCACCACACTCGCATACCCTGCACCGGCCGCCAGCGCCGCTGCGGCAAATAGCCCCATGATCGCGCCGTTCACGCCGACGCTCGTCTGCAGGGCCAGCAACAGGCCCACCACGGCGGTGCCGCTGAGCTGACCAAAGGTCCGGGTCACGGCGCGCAGGCCGCCGACGGCGCCGCTGCGATTGGCCGGGGCGGCAGCGATGATCAAGTAATTGTTGGGCGCCTGGAACATGCCGAAACCGGCGCCGCACACGGCCAGGGGGATGGCCAGCAAGGCCGGGTTGGCCGGCAGGCAGCCGGTCGCGATGCTCAGCATGCCCAGGGCCAGGGCAAACAGGCCGGCGCCGCAGACACGGGCGATCGGCAGGCGCTGGGTCAGGCGGGCGGCCACGGGGGCGGCGAGGGCCAGGGACAGCGGCCAGGCGGTCATCACCATCGCCGATTCGGTCAGGGAAAAGCCCAAACCGTGCTGCAGGTAGAAGGGCAGGGCGACGAAGGCCGCCCCTTGAGCGGCAAAGGAGGCATAAGAGGTCAAGATGGTCAGGCCGTATTGGCGTTGGCCCAGCAAGTCGATGGGCAGCATCGGCACCGCCGTGCGCCGCTCGCGCCGCACGAACGCCGCGCCCAGCATCAGCGCCAGGACCAGCAAGGCCGCGCCTTGCAGGGGCTCGTTGTCGACGCGGCCGGTGCCCAGCACCAGGATGACGAAAAAGGCTGCACTGAGCACAAAGCTGGGCAGGTCGATAACCCGCAGCGCATCCAGCCATTGCCGTGCCTTGCCGCGGCCCAGACTGAGCTGGACGGGGTTGGGCGGCAGGGCGAAGCTACCCAGCAGCAGGGCGGCCAAGCCCAGCGGGACGTTGACCCAGAATAGCCAGTGCCAACTGCCGTGGGCGAGTATCAAGGCCGCGATACTGGGCCCGGTGGCCAGCGATACCGCCACCACTGTGGCGTTGGCACCGATGGCGCGGGCCATGCGCGCTCGCGGGTAGACCAGGCGGATCAATGAGGTGGTGCTGCACATCATGGCCGCGGCGCCGAAGCCCTGGATGCCGCGCCACGTCTGCAACCAGAAGAAATGGCTGGCAAAGCCACAGCCCAGGGACGCCAGGGTAAACAGCGCGAAGCCCCACAAGTACGTACGCTTGTAACCGATGCGGTCAGACAGGCTGGACAGCGGCAGAAGGAACACCAGCATGCTGAGCATGTACAGCGTCACCACCCAGACGGCGGTTGCCGACCCTACCCCCAGGTCATGGGTCAGGGTGGGCAGGGCATTTTGCAGGATGACCATGTCGAGGTTGGCGCACACCATGCCGATGTAGATCGAGATGGCTGCCAGCAACAGGCGCGAGCCGGTCAGGCCATCGGTCAGTTCTGTTACCGGGCTGGACATCTCGCTCATTTGACGGTGGGCTCCACCGCCTGGACGGTGTTGTCTGTGGCGTTGATCTGCACGTATTTGTCACCGATCATCACCCATTTGTAGCCGGAAGCCGGGGTGGTCAGCCCAGCAGCATCAATCTGGCGTTGCGTCAGACCGGTCACGTTGTAGCGCGTGGGTATTTTGGTGCCGCTCTTGGGGTAATAGGTGCCGACCGCAGAGGTTTCGGCGGCCTGGGTGGTCGAGAGCAGGCCGCAGGTCAACACCCCCAGTAACAGGCGGGCAGCTGTCTTGTGGTGAAGAAAACGAGGCAGCATGGTGAGCTCCATAAAGGCCGACAGAATGTTTCACACCATTCGATGACAAATCGGCCGTCTGTGCAACTGCTGCTGTCCCGCTGGCGTCATTTGTCGGGTTTGTCCGGAGCGGCTTCGCAATCGAGCTTGATCCAGTCCGGGCTGCGCTCGGAGCGGTAGGGACTGCCTGCCCGCTTGGCAATCAGGTTGTCGATGTGCAGCATTCCCGCGCATTCCAGAATGTCTTCGGCCTGGCGCGAGGCGAAGGCGGCGGAGAATTTGAGAATGGGATGGTGGCCGGCGTTGACGATCTGGCGCAGCTGCTCACGGCGCTGTTCCAGGCCCAGCTCGCGCAGGTCGGTGCAGCGGTAGAAGGGCAGGTCGAACAGGTAGTACAGAAGCCCGCCGGTATTGCCGCTTTCGAGCGCGGACTGCAGGGCGATGAAGTCCGGTACGCCGTCCTCGCCCATGGCCACCAATTCGCCGTCCAGCCAAGTGTTTTCAAGGTTCAGCGAGGCCACCGCCGCCGCCTGGGTCGGGAGGCGCTCAGTCCAGTCGTCGCCGCTGCGGTGAAACATCCGTACTTCACCGTTCACCACCCGAGTCAGCAGGCGATGGCCGTGGTATTTGATCTCGTACATCCAGTCGCCCGCCGGTGCATGCTGGCCGGGCGTCGCCAGCGATGGCGTCAGACGGTCTGGCACCGCACCCACTTGTTTTGCTTCGGTATCCGGCATGATCGTTTCCCTTGGTCACGCACTCAGGAGGCCTTGCGGGGTTTTCGCGCCGCCGGTTTGGCCTTGGCGGCTGCAGGCTTGCGTTTGGCGGCGGGCTTGGCCGGGGTGTCGGCGCCTGAAACCTTGCTGCCGGCCTTGCCGCCCAGGCTGCGCTTGAGCAGCTCGGTGAGGTCAATGACATCGGCCGTCTTGCGGTGTTCTTCACCCGGCTGGGTCTCGACATCCTCGACCTTGCCTTCATGGGCTTTCTTGTCGACCAGTTGCATGATTTTCTCCTCGAATTGGTCGACGTATTCGGCAGGCGACCATTCCCCGCTCATGTCTTCGACCAGGCGCCTGGCCATGTCCAACTCGCGCTTGTCCAGCGCCGGCTGGGCGACATCCTTGCCCAGCTCCAGGATGTCCAGCCCGCGCACCTCGCCGGGCCACCTGAGTTTGACCAACACCAAGGCAGCCTCCAGCGGCATCAATGCTGCGAGGTATTGCCGGGTGTGCAGCACCACGCGCGCCAAGGCGACTTTGCCGGTGCTGACCAAGGTTTCCCGTAACAGAGCATAGACCTTCTCACCGCGCCTGTCGGGGGCCAGGTAGTAAGGTGTTTCGATGTTTTGCAGAGGAATCTGCTGGCTGTCGACGAATGAGAAAATTTCGATGGTCTGGGTCGAAACCGGGTGGGCTTCGCGAATCTCTTCCTCGCTGAGCACCACGTAGCGGCCTTTTTCGAATTGCACGCCTTTGACGATATTGTCCTTGTCGATCTCCTTGCCCGTGGCCTTGTTGATGCGCTTGTAACCCACCGGGTCCATGCTGCGTTTGTCCAGCCAATCGAAGTCCACACCCTTGGAGGCTGTGGCCGATACCAGCGCCACGGGGATGTGCACCAGCCCGAAACTGATCGCGCCTTTCCAGATCGAACGAGCCATTGCATTCCCCTGTCATAACCTGTGTAGCGGATGACCTTGGCCGGTGTCGCAAAGTTTCCATGCCCTGATAGGCTGCCTGCGCCTGAACAGGCCCAGTGCAGATTGCATGAGCAATGCCCGGCCGTATTGCGTTCTGCATGAGAGCTATTGGCCATCAACTAGCTAACTCATTGATTCTTCTGGGTGCGACCGTTTGTCGCTTCGGGCACAAATGCTGCTGCTTATAAGGAAGACCGGATCAAGAGCACCCGGCGCTTTAGACAAAAAGGAGAGGCACATGCTGTCAACGTTGGAACTGCGCAATATCATCGAGAGCAGCTTTTTGCCTGCACGCTGCCAATGCACCCAGGCGATGGATCGGTCCTTGACCGTGCGGGTCTATGATCGCGCCACCGAACGCCTGGATTTGACTGTCACCGGGATCAAAAGCGAGCAGCTGACCAGTAGCCGCGCGATCTCGAATCTGATTGCCGGCCTGCGTCATGATCTCAAGGCCAACCACTCGCAACAGGCACGTCGAGTCAACGACGGGCTCTGATTCAACAGCGTTGACCAGGCCCGCTGACCGTTCGCCCGGTCAGCGGGCTTTTTTGTGCCTGTCGTTTACCTTTTGCAAGTTGCTTCATGATCGGGAATGATAGCGGCCTTATGATTGAAAGCGCCGTTCTCAGGCTGCATGCCGCGCCGTTTTCAAAGCCGTAGGCCTGCCAGAATCTGCAGGCAATTTCAGTATTGGAGAGTGTCATGAGTCAGCACAGCATCAACTGGGAGACGTTGGGTTTCGATTACATCAAGACCGACTTGCGTTACCTGTCGCACTGGCGTGACGGCGCCTGGCAGGAAGGCACGCTGACCGCCGACAACCAGTTGCACATCAGCGAAGGCTCGACTGCTCTGCACTACGGTCAGCAATGCTTCGAAGGCCTCAAGGCCTATCGCTGCAAGGATGGCTCGATCAACCTGTTCCGCCCTGATCAGAACGCCCAGCGCATGGCCCGCAGCTGCGGCCGCCTGCTGATGCCGCCGGTGCCTACCGAGCAGTTCATCGAAGCCTGCAAGCAGGTGGTCAAGGCCAACGAACACTTCATCCCGCCGTACGGCACCGGTGGCGCCTTGTACCTGCGTCCATTCGTGATCGGCGTGGGCGACAACATCGGCGTGCGCACCGCCCCGGAATTCATCTTCTCGGTGTTCTGCATCCCGGTAGGTGCCTACTTCAAGGGCGGCATGAAGCCCAATAATTTCGTGATTTCCGATTATGATCGCGCGGCGCCCAACGGCACCGGAGCGGCCAAGGTCGGCGGCAACTACGCTGCCAGCCTGATGCCGGGCAGCGAAGCCAAGCAGCGTCATTTCGCCGATTGCATCTACCTCGACCCGCAGACCCACAGCAAGATCGAGGAAGTCGGTTCGGCCAACTTCTTCGCCATCACCGACAACGGCGAGTTCGTTACGCCGAAATCACCGTCGGTGCTGCCGGGCATTACCCGCCTGTCGTTGATCGAGCTGGCGCAAAGCCGCCTGGGCCTGAAAGTGGTCGAGGGCGATGTGTTCATCGACCAACTGGACCGCTTCACCGAGGCCGGTGCCTGCGGGACCGCAGCGGTGATCACCCCCATCGGCGGCATCGAATACCAGGGCCAGCTACACGTGTTCCACAGTGAAACTGAAGTTGGCCCGATCACGCGCAAGCTCTACAGCGAGCTGACCGGTGTACAATCCGGTGATGTCGAAGCGCCACAGGGATGGATCGTCAAGGTCTGATGGCTGCATTCCACGGGGGATCGAGAAGGCTTGATCTCCCGTTGCGCCTTGGCTGTGCATGACCTGTATTCCTCCTGATTTCTGCAACGAGCCTCCGCGCATGCCTGATCGCGCTCCTCCCGATCCCGAACTTGACCGTGCCTTGTCCACGCTGTTGGACGCACAGGTTGCTTCGGGCCGTTACGCCACTACCACTCACGTCGTGCAGGCCTGTCTGCAGTTGCTCGGTGCTCGCGCGCCGGCGGTGGACGAGGGCTTGCGCGTGCTGGCAGCGTCCCTCGAACAGCAGATCGAGGAGCGCACTCGCGAGCGCGATCGGGTCTGGGAAGTCAGCCACGACCTGCTGGGGGTTGCCGATGGCCTTGGCACCTGGCTGAGCGTCAACCCTTCCTGGGAGCGGGTGCTGGGCTGGCCCATCGAGCAGATCCAAGGGCGAGGCTCGCGGTGGCTGGTGCATCCGGTCGACCGCGACAGCGACAACGAATACCTGGAGCGTTTGAGCAGCGGCGAGACCCTGCAAGGGGTGGAAACCCGCTTTCTTACGGCTCAGGGCGGCTATCGCCTGCTCAGCTGGACCATTGTTCCGGATGGCGACCGGCGCTTTTGCGTAGCCCGCGACATTACCGAAGAGCGGGCCCGGGAACTGGCCCTGCACGACTCCATGGACTTTGCCCGGCTGGCGCTCTCGGCGGTGCGCGGGGTAGGGGTCTGGACCTTCGAAGTGGAAGAGGACTGCTTTTACTGCGACGTCGGCATTGCCGATGTGTACGGTATCGACCCGGTCCGAGGCGCGGCAGGCATCAAACGCACGGATTTCCTGGCCAATGTGCACCCGGACGACCTGGCACCCTTGCGCAGCACCATGTCCGGGGGCCTGGTCAACAGTGGCGATCTGGAACTCGAATACCGCATCCAGCACCCGGACGGCTCCACGCGTTGGGTGCTGTCGCGTGGCCACACCTATTTCAATGCCGATGGCCAGCCGCTGCGCCGCACCGGCGTCGGCGTGGACATGACCCGCCAGCGCCAGTTGGAGCAACAGTTGCGTCAGAGTCAGAAAATGGAAGCCGTGGGGCAGTTGACCGGCGGCCTGGCCCATGACTTCAACAACTTGCTCGCGGGAATCAGCGGCAGCCTGGAAATGCTCAAGCTGCGGGTCGCCCAAGGCCGCACCGCGGAGCTTGAGCGTTACCTCGACGCGGCCTATGGTGCGGCCAGGCGTGCAGCGGCGTTGACTCATCGTCTGCTCGCGTTTTCCCGGCGCCAGCCACTGGATCCCAGCCCCACCGAGGTCAACCGGTTGATCGGCGGCATGGAAGAGCTGATCCGCCGCACGGTAGGGCCGGGCATTGCCGTGCAGGTGAACGCACAGGCTGACCTGTGGATCACCCAGGTGGACGCCAACCAGTTGGAAAACGCATTGCTGAACTTGTGCATCAATGCTCGTGACGCCATGGCCAACGGCGGAACCATGGTCATCGCTACGACCAATCAGGACGTCGACGCGCGTGCCGCCGCTCGCCTGGAGTTGCCGCCAGGGCAATACCTGGTGCTCAGCGTGGCCGACAACGGCATGGGCATGAGCGCTGACGTGATCGCCCATGCGTTTGACCCGTTTTTCACCACCAAACCCTTGGGAGCGGGCACTGGCCTGGGGTTGTCGATGATCTACGGCTTCGTGCGCCAGTCCGGCGGCCAGGTGCATATCTATTCCGAAGTCGGCGAGGGCACCACCCTGAGTCTGTACTTGCCCCGGCACCACGGGCTGGGCGCGGCGACCGTGGAGAGCAACCGGCCGCTGGCCCTGCCTCGTTCCGCTGCGGGGGAGACGGTGTTGTTGATCGACGACGAACCCACCGTGCGCATGCTCATCGTCGAAGTCCTGCAGGACCTGGGGTATCAGGCGCTGGAAGCGGTGGACGGTGCTTCGGGGCTGGAGATCCTGCAATCGGCTACGTCGATCGACCTGCTGATCACGGATGTCGGCCTGCCGGGCGGCATCAATGGACGGCAAGTGGCCGACGCCGGGCGAGCCTTGCGCCCGGACTTGAAGATTCTCTTCATCACTGGCTATGCCGAGAACGCCGTGGTGGGCGATGGCGACCTGGACCCGGGCATGCACCTGCTGACCAAGCCGTTCGCCATGGATGAGCTGGCCAACCGGATCAAACAACTCATCGTCGGATAACGCTCACACCGCTGGACTTTCAAGAGGGGCGGTGAACCATCGCCGCCCGGGCCCCTCGAATGCAAGGCAATGCCCACCCTTCAAGGAGCGACGCCCATGACCCCCGAAACCGAAGGCACTGAAGAAAAAGGCCCGTCCGGCCTGCCGTTTCTCAACGATCCGGGCAACGAAGATCCTGGATCCCTGATGGACGACGCCACCGTCCCCCTCGACGATCCCGACCTCGAAGAAGAGACCGACGACGCTTACACGTCCTGACCTTTCGGGCGTGGCTCATGCATTGGGCAACCATTATGAGTGCCGCGGTAGCGGGCAGACATTTCATAAGCCGGCTTGCGCACGCGCATGACCCCACCCAATGGCCGATGTGCGGCCAGGCCATGCCACGGGCTGAATGACAGCCCGTCGTCGATCTCCCGCGCCTTCTCTGCATTCCAGGCCGGCTGGGCCGGGACGTCGATGCGGGCCACGGTCAGATAAGGGCTGAGGTCTTCCGGCCAGATGACCGAAGCGTCCTCGATGGGCATTTTTTCAATGTCCGTGGCCAACTGGATGCGCACCTCCCATGTCCCGCCGTGCGCGCTGAAATAGGCGTTGACCGCGGCGCGCAAGCCATCCGGGTTATCGCCGAAATCCACGTGCTGGTCGGTCAGGGCCTTCAGCTCGGGCGCCACCGGGACCACGCTCAACTTGGCGTAGTAGGGGCCGTAGAGGAAGGGCACCACGCTGTAGAAGGTTTCCCCGAGAATATGGGTTTGCGGATGGCCGCCCAGGCTTTTCAAGGTCGGGCTTTCACCGCCGACGGCTTCCACGGCCGACTCGACACCGCGCAGCACGGCCGAGAACGCCTTTTTCAGGCCTGGGCCCTTGTCCGTGGTCTTGGCCAGCAGCTTCAAGGTCTTGAGGAAGGCCTTGGGCGTCGGCGCCGTGAAGGCCTTGGCATTCTGCATGACAAAGTCCTGGGTCACGTCCGCTTCGCTGCCGGGCAGGCGCGGGCCCTCGACGCCGATGAGTTTGATGGCCAGGCCCCTGGGGGTGGACACCTTGTCATCGAGAATATCGCCCGGATTGGTAGAAAGGCGCAGGGCCAGCGCCACCGTGCCCGGCTTGGCGAATGCGCCTTGGGCAAGGTGCGTCGGGAGGTTGTCGAGCACCGTCAGGTGGCCATACAGCAAGCCATGGCTTTTGGCATGCACGCTGCGGTGGGCGTGGCCGTTGTCCTTGAAGGTGGTTTCCAGAATGCTGTGCAGGGTTTCGGCCAGTTCCTGGCTGGTCTGCGCCTCATCATCCGGAATCTGTTCGAAGCTCGGCTGGAAAGGCAGGGGGTGCAAGTTTGCAGGGTTAACGGGTAAGTCGCTCATCGGGGTACTCCGCTCGGTGGTTCATCACGGGAATGAGCCGGGGCGCCGGGCACTCTGCGGTGCCACTGTTTCGCCTGCTCAAGCAGATGACCAAGCCGGGTGCGCCACGGTTCAAAATGCTTTGAACCCTGGCGGCTCAGCGATCAGGCACGGGCCAGTCGGCTGATATCGGCCTCAGCACTGTCATTTTCGCCATGCAGGGAAATGCCGGCCGTTTCCGGCAGCGACAGCCCACCCACCAAAGCCATCACCGCAATGACGATCAAGTAGAAGGCCGGGGCCAGCGTGCTGCCCGTCAGGCCGATCAGCCAGGTGGCCATCAAGGGCGCCGTGCCGCCGAAGATCGTGTAGGCCAGGTTGTAAGTGATCGCCGAGGCGGTATAGCGGGTGCGGGTGGGGAAGGTTTCCGAGAGCAGCGCCGCCGTGACCACGCCGCTGAGCACCGCGCCGATGGCCAGCAGCATGACACCGCCAATGGCCGCCGCGAACGAGCCGGAACGGGCCATGAGAAAGGCCGGGTAGACCGCCACGATCAACAGCAGGCCGGTGCAGAGCATGGTCATGCGCCGCCCGACCCGGTCGGAAAATGCCCCGGCCAGCGGGCAGATCAACGCGGCGAAGACCAGGGCGATCACCGAGACCAGCAGGGCGCCGGCGCGACTCAGGCCGCCGGCCACTTGCAGATAGGTCGCAAAGTAGGTGGTGAAGGTATAGAACGAAAGGGCGGTGAGCGAGACGAAGGCGCCCAGGCAGACAATGGCCCGGCCATGGTTGCGCAGGGTTTCCTTGAGCGGCGAATGGGACTCGGCGTGCTCCTGGGTCACGGCCTGGAACGCCGGCGTCTCATCCAGCCGACGGCGCATGTAGAGTCCGATGATGCCCAGGGGCGCGGCGATCAAAAAGGGCACGCGCCAGCCCCAGCTGGCCATGTCGGCGCTGCTGAGGCTGGTTTCCAGGGCGTAGGCCAGCACGGCGGCTGCGGCGAAGGCGCTGAAGGTCGAGACCGGCACAAAGCTGCCATACCATGCCCTCTTATGGCGCGGCGCGTGCTCCATCAAATACGCGCAGGCCCCGGCATACTCGCCGCCGGCCGAGAAGCCTTGAACGCAGCGAATCAAGGTCAGCAGGACCGGCGCCCACAGGCCGATGGCCCCATAGGGCGGGAGGATACCGATCAAGGTGGTGGCTCCGGCCATCATCAGAATCGTCAGGGCCAGAATGCGCTTGCGCCCCAGCCGGTCCCCCAGCATGCCGAAGACTACCCCGCCCAGCGGGCGAAAGGCGAAGGCTACGGCAAACACGGCAAAGGTCTTGAGGAGCGCGACGCTGGGGTCGCCGGCGGAAAAGAATTGTTGCGCGATGGTGGTGGCGAGAAAACCGTAGACGGCGAAATCGAACCACTCGACAAAATTGCCGATGGCCGCCGCCGCAATCACCTTCCTCAACGTGGCCGCGTCGACCCCTGAAATGGCTGCCGTCATCCTGTTGCACTCCTTAGATTGTTGGCTGAGATGATTATCAAGGCTGAGCCCGGGCAGGCGTGCGAAAAAGCGGCGCCCACATGCTCAAAGCCGAACCTTGGCCAGATGGACAGCAGTAATTGTGCCGGGTTGACGAAAGAGCGCCTGATAGGGGCGACGGGAGGATCTTCACAACCTCAGGCAAAAAGAGTACAAATGTACTCCATGAGCACACTAACCCCCCGCCGCAACGCCATCCTCGCCTTTATCCGTGAACGGATCACGGCGCAGGGCCAGCCCCCGAGCCTCGCCGACATCTGCGAGGCGTTTGGTTTTGCCTCGCGCAGCGTGGCCCGCAAGCATATTGTCGCCCTGGCCGAAGCCGGTCATATCGAGGTGCGCGCCCATCAGGCGCGCGGCATTCGCCTGGTCGACACGCCGACGCGGCCCAGCCTGCTGCAGTTGCCACTGCTGGGCCGAGTAGCCGCCGGTTTGCCCATCGACCCGGACGTCGGTGTGCATGATCACCTGCTGTTCGACCCTCGGCTTTTCGCTCACCCGCCGGAGTTTTTCCTCCAGGTACAAGGCGACTCCATGATCGACGACGGCATCCTTGACGGTGATCTGGTGGGCGTAAGCCGCCAGCTTGAAGCGCGTAACGGGCAAATCGTGGTGGCGCGGCTGGACGGCGAGGTCACCATCAAGCGTTTCGAGCGCCATGGTCAGGGTTTTCGTCTGCTCCCGCGCAACCCGGCCTATCTTCCCATCGAGGTCGGTCCCGAGCGGGACTTCGTCATTGAAGGCGTGTACTGCGGGCTGGTGCGGCGGTGATGGGGCAGGTGGTCAGCCTCGAGGGCCTGCTCGACCAGCGCAGGGTCTGGAAAGGCCGCCAGCCATCACGCAGCGCCGGGCTGCAACCCACGGGCCACGCTGATCTCGACGCAGTCTTGCCCACGGGTGGCTGGCCGGATGCGGCCTTGAGTGAAATTCTCCTTTCGGCGCCCGGCTGCGGCGAATTGCGCCTACTCTGGCCGACCCTGTCGCGCCTGAGCCAGGCCGGGGAGCGCGTGGTGTTGGTGGCGCCGCCGCACATTCCCTACCCACAGGCCTGGCAGGCAGCCGGGGTAGTCCTGGACTGCCTCTCGGTGATCGACACCGGTGAGCGTGATGCGCTCTGGGCAGTGGAGCAATGCCTGCGTTCGGGCAGTTGCGGCGCGGTATTGTGCTGGCCCCAGCAGACTGACGACCGCAGTCTGCGTCGTTTGCAGGTGGCCGCCGAAACCGGTCAGACCCTGGCCTTCGCGTGCCGTTCCTTGTCGGCGGCCCGCAACCCTTCCCCGGCCGCCTTGCGCCTGGCCATCGATCTGGACCCGCCGCAACTGCGCATTCTCAAATGCCGTGGTGGCCAGGCACCGGCTGCGCCGGTTTCGTTCTGAGGTCGCCATGCTCTGGGCCTGTATCGTCTTGCCACAATTGGCCATGGACAGCGTTCAACGTCGCCGCGGCATGGCTGAACAGCCGCTGGTATTGCTCAGCGGTCCCGCCCAGCGACGGGTGCTCCAGGCCGTCAACCCGCCGGCCCGAGCATTGGGCCTCAAGCCGGGGATGAGCCTGCCTGCCGCGCAGATGCTGAGCCGCGATTTCAGTACTGCTGATCACGACCCCGCCGATATCGACGCCAGCCAGCAGTTTCTCGCTGCTTGGGGTTACCGCTTCAGTTCCCAGGTCAGCCTGGACTATCCCCGGGCTTTGCTGTTGGAAATCGAGTCCAGCCTGGGCCTGTTCGGTCCTTGGCCACTGTTCGAGGCTCGCCTGCGCCAGGAGCTGAACGCGCTGGGTTTTGCCCACCGCATCGTGGTGGCGCCCAATCCTGTGGCGGCACGGATGCTGGCCAATGCCTATGATGGCCTGGCGATCACTGGGGCCGATGAACTGGCCGAATGCCTGGCAAGCCTGTCGGTGGAGCGCATCGGTCTGCCACAGGATGTGGCAACGGCTTTCAAGCGCATGGGGTTGCGCCGACTGGGTCAGGTGCTGGCGGTGCCTCGGGAGAATCTGGCCCATCGTTTCGCCGCGAGGGTGCTGGAGCATCTGGACCGTTTGCAAGGGCGCCGGTCTCTGGCATTGAGCTTCTACAGCCCGCCTGACCGTTTCGATCAACGCATCGAGCTGAATTTCGACGTGGAGTCACATCAGGCTTTGCTGTTCCCGTTGCGCCGCTTGATCAACGACCTGGCCGCCTTTCTCGCCGGGCGCGATGGCGGGGTGCAGCGTTTTGTCCTGCATCTGGAGCACGCCGAGGGCGAAGACACCGAAGTGCCGGTGGGCCTGTTGGGCCCCGAGCGCGACAGCGAGCGGCTGTTCGAACTGGCCCGGGTCCGCTTCGAACAGTTACAGGTGCCCCGGCCGGTGCGCAACCTGCGCTTGCTCGCCGAGCACCTGCCGCCGTTCGTGCCTGCTCATCGCGAGTTGTTCGACCCGCGCCCTCAGCAATCCCAGCCTTGGGAGCAATTGCGTGAGCGCCTGCGGGCCCGGCTGGGTGATGAAGCGATTCGCCAGCTCAGTGCCCGGGCCGATCATCGCCCGGAATGCGCCTGGGCTTCCAGCGACGGTTCGGCCAGCGGCAGGGCAGGGGCTGTGCGCCTGGCCCTTCTGCCGTCCGCGCCGCGCCCGGGTTGGCTGCTGCGCGAACCGCAGAGCCTGGACGAGTCTCGCCTGCGGCTGCTCGCCGGGCCGGAACGGATCGAGTCCGGCTGGTGGGACGGCGGCGACGTGCGGCGTGATTATTACCGCGTCGAAACCCTCGACGGCTTGCGCGGCTGGGCCTATCAGACCGTTGGCGAGGCCGGGCCCTTGTGGCTGCAAGGGTGGTTCGCATGACCGCAACCTATGCCGAATTGCACTGCCTGAGCCATTTCAGCTTTCAGCGCGGGGCATCCAGCGCCCGCGAACTGTGCGAGCGGGCGCAGCGCCTGGGCTATGCCGCCTTGGCGATCACCGACGAATGCACCCTGGCCGGCATCGTGCGGGCCTGGCAGGCGGCCCGGGAGGGCGGGCTCAAGCTGATCGTCGGCAGCGAGGTGCAGATCGACCAGGGCCCCAAAGTGGTGTTGCTGGTGCAGGATCTGGCCGGCTATCAGGCCCTGTGCCAACTGATCACTTTGGCCCGGCGACGTGCCGAAAAGGGCCAGTACCTGTCCCTGCGCGAGGATTTTGCCCTCGTCGACCTCAGCGGTCTGCTGGCGCTCTGGGTGCCGACCTCGGAGGTCAATGCCGGCCACGGCCACTGGCTCAAGGGCCTGTTCGGCGCGCGACTGTGGCTGACCGTCCAACTGCACTGCGGCCACGATGATCGACAGCGTCTGCACGAACTCCTTGCCTGCGCGCGGATGCTGGGGCTGCCGGCCGTGGCCAGTGGCGATGTGCACATGCACAGCCGTGGCCGCCGTGCCTTGCAGGACACCATGACCGCCATCCGCCATCACGTGAAAGTGGCCGAAGCCGGACCCTGGCTGTTCAGCAACGGCGAACGTCACTTGCGCGCGCCGAGCCGGCTGGCCGAGCTCTATCCGCCGGCATTGATGGCCCAGACCCTGGTGATTGCCGCGCGCTGTCAATTCGATCTCGGTCAGTTGCGTTATCAGTATCCCCATGAGCTGGTCCCGACCGGGCACAGCGCCACGTCCTGGCTGCGCCACCTGACCGAGGAGGGCGTGCGCCAGCGTTGGCCCGAAGGCGCCTCGGCCAATGCTCGGGAACTGATCGAAAAGGAACTGGCGCTGATCACCGAGCTGGGCTACGAAAGTTATTTCCTGACCGTGCAGGACATTGTCCGCTTTGCCCGCGAGCGCAGCATCCTGTGCCAGGGGCGGGGCTCGGCGGCCAATTCGGTGGTGTGCTTCGTGCTGGGGATCACCGCACTGGACCCCCAGCGCATGAATATGCTGTTCGAGCGCTTCATGTCTCGCGAGCGCAACGAGCCACCGGACATCGACGTGGACTTCGAGCACGAACGTCGGGAGGAAGTGCTGCAATACATTTTCAACCGCTACGGCCGGGGCCGTGCCGCCCTCACGGCCGTGGCCAGCAGCTACCGGGGCGCCGGGGCGATTCGCGATGTGGCGCGGGCACTGGGGCTGCCCATCGATCAGATCAACGCCCTGGCCGATTGCGCCGGGCGCTGGAGTGGCGAGGTTCCGCCCCTTGAACGCTTGCTCGAAGCGGGCTTCGATGGCGACAGCCCGGTGTTGCGCCGGGTGCTCGCGCTGACCGGCCAGCTCATCGGTTTTCCCCGGCATCTGTCCCAGCATCCCGGCGGGTTCGTCATCTCCGAAGCACCGCTGCACACCCTGGTGCCGGTGGAAAATGCGGCCATGGCCGAGCGCACCATCATTCAGTGGGACAAGGACGACCTGGACGCCGTCGGCCTGCTCAAGGTGGATATTCTCGCCCTCGGCATGCTCAGCGCCATTCGACGCAGCTTCGACCTGATCAAGCGTTACCGCGGCCTGGACCTGAGCCTGGCGACGATCCCCGCCGAGTGCCCGAAGACTTACGCCATGATCAGCCGTGCCGACACCGTGGGTGTCTTCCAGATCGAGTCCCGCGCGCAGATGGCCATGTTGCCGCGGCTGCGCCCCAAAACCTTTTATGACCTGGTGATCCAGGTGGCCATCGTCCGCCCCGGGCCCATCCAGGGCGACATGGTTCATCCCTATCTGCGCCGGCGCAACAACGAAGAAGCCGTGGTCTATCCCTCCGAAAAACTCAAGGCGGTGTTCGAGCGCACCCTGGGCATACCGCTGTTTCAGGAACAGGTGATGGAAATGGCCATCGTCGCGGCCGATTACTCCCCTGGCGAAGCGGATCAACTGCGCCGGTCCATGGCCGCCTGGAAGCGCCATGGCGGATTGGAACCGCATCAGATTCGCCTGCGCGAGGGCATGCTGCGCAACGGCTACAGCGAAGCGTTCGCGGCGCGCATCTTCGAGCAGATCAAGGGCTTTGGCAGTTACGGTTTTCCCGAGTCTCACGCGGCGAGTTTTGCCTTGTTGACCTACGCCAGCTGCTGGCTCAAGTGCCATGAGCCCGCCGCTTTTGCCTGTGCCTTGATCAACAGTTGGCCGATGGGCTTCTACACCCCCGATCAGGTGCTGCAGGACGCTCGGCGCCACCGCTTGCAGATTGACCCGGTGGACGTGCGCTACAGCCACTGGGACTGCCATCTGCAACCCGGTGGGCAGGCGCAGCCGGCGATTCGTCTGGGTTTGCGCCTGATCAAGGGGTTTCGCCAGGCGGATGCCGAGCGGATCGAGGCGGCGCGAGCTCATCGGGTATTCAGCGACATCAACGACCTGTGTCTGCGTGCGCAGCTGGACAGCCGCGCGCGCGAGTCGCTCGCCGACGCCGGGGCGCTGGCGGCGTTGGCCGGCAATCGTCATCAGGCCCGCTGGGATGTCGCCAGTGTGCAGGCCCAATTGCCCCTGTTTGCTGACATTGGCCCCACCCTCGAAACGCCGGTCCAGTTGCCAGCTCCCACGGTGGGTGAAGATCTTTTTGCAGACTACAACAGCCTGGGCACCACCTTGGGTCCGCACCCCTTGACCTTGTTGCGCCCGCGTCTGGACACGTTGCGCTGCCGCAGCTCCATGGCCCTGGCGCAGGTGGAGCATGGTCGTCCAGTGACCGTGGTGGGCCTGGTCATCGGCCGCCAGCGCCCGCAAACCGCCAGCGGGGTGATCTTTGTCACCCTGGAAGACGAATTCGGCATGATCAACGTGGTGGTCTGGCACGACCTTGCCGAACGCCAGCGTCGGGTGCTGGTCAGCTCGCAGCTGCTGCAGGTGCGCGGACGGCTGGAGTCGGCTGACGGAGTACGCCACGTGATTGCCGGCCATTTGCAGGACATGAGCGTTTTGCTGGAGGGGTTGGCGGTGGGTAGCCGAGATTTTCGCTAAAGCGTCCGGGCGCACGGCCTGACAGTGCTCAACGAAATTTTCACATTTGAATCACCTGCTCGTGACGCCCTGCAAGCTATTGTCCGTGAATCATTTCTCCCTTTTTTCAGCGGAACCCCATGGAGTTCAAGCAAAGCCTCAAGCAGCGCATTGTCATCGTATTCGCCTTGATGTCGGCGCTTGTGGGTGGGGTGTTTGCCAGTGGGATCGTCGCGACCGTGCACGTCGTCGAGCGCAAACTGACCACCATCGGCCTGAGCGGCAACATGCACCGCCTGTTGATCAGCGACAGCGTCGACACCTGGACCCACCAGCCGGAGAAGGACGAGTGGTTCTTCATCCAGGGCGGCCTTGGTGAAATGGCCATGGGCAAGGACCTGCTCAAGCTGGAACCCGGCTTTCAGGAAATCAGCCACGAGCATCACCCGTATTACGCCATGGTCGCCGAGGTCGACGGCCGCAAGTACGTGCTGCTGCGCGATCGGGAGAGCTTCGACAAGCGCCAGCACCTGCTGTTTACCGTGGCCATTATCGGCTTCATGCTGTGCATTCTCATGGCCTTGCTGCTGGGCTGGGTGTTGGCGCGCAGGGTAATGGCACCGGTCGTGCGGCTGGCGCGCCAGGTGCGCCACCGCGATCAGGCCTTGGAATTGGCGCCAGCCCTGGCGCCGGACTACGCCAACGACGAGGTCGGCGAACTGGCATCGTCCTTTGACGCGGCCTTGGGTCGGCTGCGCGATGCCTTGCGCCGCGAGCGCCTGTTCACCGCAGACGTCAGCCATGAATTGCGCACGCCGCTGATGGTGCTGGCCAGTTCCTGCGAACTGCTGCAGGCCGACCCCAGCGTCGATGCCCGCTCCCAGGCGCAGGTGACCCGCATGGCCCGGGCCAGCCTGGGCATGAGCCAATTGATCGAAACGTTTCTGATCCTCGCGCGGGCTCAGGGTGATGGCAACGGCCGCCTGTGCAGCCTGGCGGCGGTGGGGGATGAGGTCATTGAAACCTGGCGTCATGCCATCGAGGAAAAAGGCCTGCAGTTGTCCTACCTGCGCGATACGGCCTGCACCACGCTGTATAACCACACTTTTCTGTATTCGGTGATGGGCAATCTGGTGCGCAACGCCTGGCATTACACCGACTCAGGTTTTATCCGTCTCACGCTGCTGGACGATGGCTTCAAGGTCGAGGACAGCGGCATCGGCATTCCGGAAGAACAGCGTCAGGCCATGTTCCAACCCTTTGTGCGCGGCGATGAGCAGCGTGGCGAAGGGCTGGGCCTGGGGCTGTCGCTGGTCCAGCGGATTTGCCAGAACCAGGACTGGAGCGTCAAGTTGACCGGGCTTGCGCCCAATGGTTGCTGTTTCCGTGTCGAATTGGCTGCCTTGGGCGATGTCTGAGGTGGCTTTTCATTGCAAAGTACGAGTGCTGAACCCATGCGCATCCTGGTCGTAGAAGACAACCGCGACATCATGGCCAATATCGTGGAGTACCTGGAGCTCAAGGGTTGTCAGGTAGGCTGCGCCCTGGATGGTCTGACCGGGTTGCACCTGGCGGCCACTGAGCATTTTGACGTGATCATTCTCGACATCATGTTGCCGGGCATCGATGGCAATCAGATCTGTCGCAGCCTGCGTGCCAGCAGCAAGCGCCATGTGCCGATCATCATGCTCACCGCCCGCGATGAGCTGAGCGACCGGTTGACCGGCTTCAAGTCTGGCGCCGATGACTACGTGGTCAAGCCGTTCGCCCTGTCCGAGTTGCTGGCCCGAGCCAAGGCTCTGTCCTGGCGGATCAACGGCACCAGTCGCCGGGTCTTGCAGATTCATGACCTGACTTTCGACCTGGACACCCTGGAAATCCGCCGAGCCGGTCAACTGCTCAAGCTCAACCCCACCAACCTCAAGCTGCTGGAAATTCTCATGCAGCGCAGCCCGGCGGTGGTCACACGGCGGGAGCTGGAAAACACCCTCTGGGGTGAAGACCCGCCCGAAAGTGACAGCCTGCGCAGCAATATCCATCTGCTGCGCCGGGCCTTGGACAAAAGCTTCGAGGCGCCCCTGTTGCACACCGTCCACGGCGTGGGCTTTCAGTTGTGCCTGAAAGCCCAGGGGTGACAGCCATCAGGCACCCTTGATTTGCTCATGGGCCAGTTTCACCACGTTTTCCACGGTGAAGCCGAATTTTGCCTGCAACTTCTCGATGGGAGCCGAGGCGCCGAAGCTGTTCATTACCACCTTCGCGCCGTTGGCACCGACGTAGCGGTCCCAGCCCATGGGGCCGGCCTGCTCGATGGCGACTCGCGCGGTCACGGCGCTGGGTAGCACCTGCTCGCGATACGCCTTGTCCTGCTCTTCGAACAGCTCCCAGCATGGCAACGACACGACCCGGGCGGCAACGCCTTCGGCCTTGAGCTTCTCGTACGCCTGAACCGCCAGGCCCACTTCACTGCCCGTGGCAATCAGAATCACCTCTGGCGCCCCTTTGCTCGCATCGGCCAGGACATAACCACCTTTGGCCACACCATCGGCCGAACCGAATACGCTGCGGTCCAGGGTCGGCATGGGCTGGCGGGAGAGGATGATGCACGACGGCCGATTGGTCTGGGCCAGGGCGACTTTCCACGCCTGAGTGGTTTCGTTGGCGTCGCCGGGGCGCAGGGTGAGCAGGCCGGGAGTCGCGCGTAACTGCGTCAGGTGCTCGATAGGCTGATGGGTCGGGCCGTCCTCACCGACGCCGATGGAGTCGTGGGTAAAGACGAAGATCACCGGCAGCTCCATGATCGACGCGAGTCGGATGGGCGGCTTCATGTAGTCGCTGAACACCAGGAACGTCGAGGCATACGGGCGCACGTAGCTCAGGGCCAGGCCGTTGGCGATCGAGCCCATGGCGTGTTCGCGAATGCCGAAGTGCAGGTTGCGGCCGCTGTAACCCTTGGCCGAATAACTGCCGGCGCCTTCGAAGGTCAAGTTGGTCTTGGTGGACGGCGACAGATCGGCCGAGCCGCCGATCAACCAGGGAATCTGCTGGGCGAAGGCGTTCAACACCTTGCCACCGGCTGCACGGGTGGCCTGGCCTTTCGCGTCGGCTTCGAATACCTGCTGGGCATCGGCCCAGTGCTCTGGCATTTCCCCGGCACGCATGCGCTCGAACTCGTCGGCAAGGACCGGCTCGGCTTCCTTGAGGCCGGCAAAGGTGCGCTGCCAGGCGTCATATTCGCCGCCGCTGCGGGCCAGGAGGGTGTCGTGCAAGTGGGTGCGGGCTTCTTCGGGCACCAGGAAGCTGGAGTCTTCCGGCCAGCCATAGGCCTTCTTGGTCAGCTTGATTTCGTCGGCGCCCAGCGGCTCGCCGTGGGCGGCGGAAGTGTTGTGCTTGTTGGGCGAGCCGTAGCCGATGACGCTATCCACCACGATCAGAGTTGGCGCGTTGGTGGTTTCACGGAAGGTCGCCAACGCCTTGGCCAGGGCCTGGGTGTCGTTGGCATCGCTGACATGCAGGGTATTCCAGCCGTAGCCCTTGAAGCGGGTGGCCACGTCTTCGTCGAAGGCCAGTTCGGTGTGGCCTTCGATGGTGATGGTGTTGTTGTCGTAGATCCAGCACAGGTTGGCCAGTTTCAGGTGGCCGGCAATGGAGGCCGCTTCCGAGCTGACGCCCTCCATCATGTCGCCGTCGCCACACAGGTTGTAGACCTTGTAGTCGAAGAGGGTAGCGCCGGGGCGGTTGAAGCGCTCGCCCAGCCAGCGCTCGGCCATGGCCATGCCCACGCTGTTGGCGCAGCCCTGGCCCAGAGGCCCGGTGGTGGTCTCGACACCGGTGGTCATGCGGTACTCGGGGTGGCCGGGTGTCTTGGAGTCCAGCTGCCGGAATTGCTCGATGTCGTGCAGGCTCACCGCCGGCTTGCCGCTGGCGGTGCCGTGCTCGTCGATCTCGACCACACCGGCCAAGTGCAGCAACGAGTAGAGCAGCATCGAGGCGTGGCCAACCGACAGCACGAAACGATCACGGTTGGGCCAGTCGGGGTGCTTGGGGTGATAGCGCAGGAACTGACTCCAGACCGTGTAGCCCACCGGCGCCAACGCCATCGGGGTGCCGGGGTGGCCGGAGTTGGCTTTTTGTACGGCATCCATGGCCAGGGTGCGGATGGTGTTGATGCACAGCTCGTCACGTGCAGGGTCCAGCGGGGCTTTCGGTGCAGTCGACATGCGTTTGGTCTCACAATTCAGGCGGGCGACAGGCCCGGGGCAAGAGCCTCAGGCGAAGGCTCTCGATGATGAAGTCCTTGGGGTTGACCGCGAGGAGGGCGGGGAAGTTGCCAGGGGGATCATGAAACCTTGGAACAGATGGATCCATTCTGAAGCGAGGCCATTGGCCATATCTCGGCCGCAACTCCCCGACTGTATTGAGAAAAACATGAGCAATTCAGCAACATGTCAACTCCCTGTCATCAAACCGAAATATAGAAAGCATTAAATCGTCACGGCCAAACCCCGAAGACTCATTGAAGGGTCCTGGGTGCCTTTTTTCTCAAGTCGAGGTAATGCCTGATGTTGCTGAGCAAAAATCGTCTGTCGCTTCTCCTGGCCTCGCTGTGCCTCAGCGGTGTAGCGCATGCCACCGATGTGACCGGCGCCGGTTCCAGCTTCGTGTTTCCCGTCTTGTCCAAGTGGTCCCAGGATTACAGCAAAGAATCCGGTAACCGGATCAACTACCAGTCCATCGGTTCGGGCGGCGGCATCGCTCAGATCAAGGCGGCTACCGTCGACTTCGGCGCTTCCGATGCTCCGCTGTCGGCTGACGACCTGAAAGCCGCTGGCCTGGGCCAGTTCCCCAGCGTCGTCGGCGGTATCGTCCCGGTGGTCAACATCGAAGGCGTCAAGCCTGGCGAGCTGAAACTCGACGGCGAGACCCTGGCGAAGATCTTCACCGGCACCGTCAACACCTGGAACGACCCGGCCATCGCCGCGCTGAACCCTGGCCTGAAGCTGCCATCGAGCACCATTACCGTGGTTCACCGCTCGGACGGTTCGGGCACCACCTTCAACTTCACCAACTACCTGGCCAAGGCCAGCGAAGACTGGAACACCCGCATCAAATTCGGCACCACCGTGCCATGGCCAGTCGGTGTGGGCGGCAAGGGTAATGAAGGTGTTTCGGCTTACGTGAAGCAGATCAAGAACTCGATCGGCTACGTGGAATACGCCTACGCCAAGCAGAACACCATGTCCTACACCTTGCTGAAAAACGCCGCCGGCAAGTTTGTATCGCCGGATGCCAAGAGCTTCCAGGCCGCTGCCGACACCGCCGACTGGGCGAGCGCCAAGGACTTCAACGTGATCATGACCAACGCTCCGGGCGACAGCGCCTGGCCGATCACCGCGACCACCTGGATCATCATGTACAAGACCGCCAAGAACGCCGAGCAAAGCAAGGCCGCCTTCGACTTCTTCAAGTGGTCGCTGGAAAACGGCCAGGCTCAGGCCGCTTCGCTCGATTACGTTGCGCTGCCCAAGTCGCTGGTCGAGCGCATCGAAGGTTACTGGAAGTCTGACTTCGCCCGTTGATTCAAAACCCGGACATCCTCTGCGCAAGCCGTCTGCGGCTTGAACAGGGGATGTTCTTGCGAGTGGTCCTTCAATGACTGAACACACCCCCACGTTGTCCGCCAATATGCCCCAGACCCTGGATGCCAGTGAAGCCCGCGCCGCCCGCGACCAGCGCCACGATGTGTGGTTTCGCCGCTCCATGTGCGGCGCGGCCATGCTGGTCCTGGCGTTGCTGGCGGCCATCTGTTTTTCCACCCTGTGGGGCGGCAGCCTGGCCTTGCACACCTTCGGCTTCGGCTTTCTGACCAGCACCGACTGGGATGCAGTCAACGGCAAGTTCGGCGCGCTGGTGCCCATCTACGGCACCCTGGTGACTTCACTGCTGGCACTGCTGATTGCCGTGCCCGTGAGTTTCGGCATCGCGATCTTTCTCACCGAAGTGGCGCCGCCTTGGTTGCGCATGCCCATTTCGTCGGCCATCGAACTGCTCGCCGGTATCCCGTCGATCATCTATGGCATGTGGGGCCTGTTCGTTTTCGGTCCGTTCATGGCGGCCCATCTGGCCCCGTGGATCAATGACAACCTGGGCGCCTTGCCCCTGATCGGTACTCTGTTCCAGGGCCCGCCCCTGGGCATCGGCATGCTCACCGCCGGTATCGTCCTGGCGATCATGATCATCCCCTTCATTACCTCGGTGATGCAGGAAGTCTTCCGCAGCGTGCCCACCACCCTCAAGGAATCGGCCTACGCCCTGGGCAACACCACCTGGGAAGTGGTCTGGGACATCGTTCTGCCCTATACCCGTTCGGCGGTGGTCGGCGGCATCTTCCTCGGCCTGGGGCGGGCCCTGGGCGAAACCATGGCAGTGACCTTCGTGCTGGGCAACGCCCACCAGTTCTCGGCGTCCTTGATGATGCCCAGCAGCTCGATCGCCTCGGTGATCGCCAACGAATTCAGCGAGGCCTACACCGACCTGCATCGTTCGGCGTTGATCGCCTTGGGTTTCCTGCTGTTCATCGTGACCTTTATCGTACTCGCCGCTGCGCGAATCATGCTGATGCGCCTGTCGCGCAAGGAGGGCCTGTGACTCAGGACGATAGCCTTTATCGCAAGCGTCGCCTCAAGAACAGCATCGCCATGGTGCTCAGCTGTGGCGCCACGGCGTTCGGCCTGTTGTGGCTGGTGTGGATTCTGCTGACCACCATCGTCAACGGCTTCAGCGCCCTCAACGGTGCGCTGTTCACCCAGATGACCCCTCCGCCCGGCATGGCCGGCGGCCTGGCCAATGCCTTTTACGGCAGCGTGCTGATGTCGGGCCTGGGCTTGCTGATCGGTACGCCCATCGGCCTGATGGCCGGGGTCTGGCTGGCCGAGTTTGCTCGGTTCAGCAAGCTGGGCACGGCGGTGCGTTTCATCAATGACATTCTGCTGTCGGCGCCGTCCATCGTGCTGGGGCTGTTTGTCTACACCGCGGTGATCCTGCCGATCAACGCCGTGACCAACCACCAGGTCGGCTTCTCCGCCATCGCCGGTGCCCTGGCGCTGGCGCTATTGGTGATACCGGTGGTGGTACGTACCACGGATGAAATGCTTCAGTTGCAGCCCTCGACCATGCGCGAAGCAGCCCTGGCCCTGGGCGTGCCACAGTGGAAACTGACCCTGCAGATCGTTCTGCGGGCGGCCAAAGCGGGTGTGGTCACGGGCATCCTGCTGGCGCTGGCACGCATCACCGGCGAAACCGCACCGCTGCTGTTCACCGCGTTCGGCAACCAGTTCTGGAGCAGCAACCTGCTCAAGCCGATCGCCAGCGTACCGGTGGTGATCTTCCAGTACGCCATGAGCCCCTTCGATGACTGGCACGCCCTGGCCTGGGCCGGCGCGCTGGTATTGACCCTGTTTGTCCTGCTGCTCAGCTTGACGTCCCGACTGATCCTTTTGCGTAATAGGTCCGCCTGATGACTCTCAGCCAAAAAATTAGCGCCAACACGCTTGCCAACGAACGCACCAAGATCAAGGTCAAGGGCCTGGAGTTCTTCTACAACGGCCACCGTTCGTTGAAGTCCATCGACATGGACATTCCCGAAAAACGCATCACCGCGATCATCGGCCCATCCGGCTGTGGCAAGTCGACCCTGCTGCGTGTGTTCAACCGCATCTATGCGATGTACCCCAAGCAGGAAGCCAAGGGCGAAGTGCTGCTCAACGGCGAAAACATCCTGGCCCCGGGCTACTCCATGAACCGCCTGCGCAGCCAGGTGGGCATGGTGTTCCAGAAGCCGGTGCCGTTCCCGATGTCGATCTACGAGAACATCGCCTACGCCGTGCGCCACCAGGAAAAGCTCTCGCGCCGGGAAATGGACGAGCGCGTCGAGCAGGCACTGCGCGGTGGCGCGCTGTGGGACGAGGTCAAGGACAAACTCAAGCAGAGCGCCCAGAGCCTGTCCGGCGGCCAGCAGCAGCGTCTGTGCATCGCCCGCACCATCGCCCTCAAGCCCCAGGTGCTGTTGCTGGACGAACCGACCTCGGCCCTCGACCCGATCTCCACCGGCCGAATCGAGCAGTTGATCACCGAGCTCAAGGAACAGTTCACGGTCATCATCGTCACCCACAATATGCAACAGGCCGCGCGGTGCTCGGATTACACCGCGTTCATGTTCATGGGCGAACTGATCGAGCACAACGACACCGACATCATTTTTACCAAGCCGGGCAAGACCCAGACCGAGGATTACATCACTGGGCGGTTTGGTTGATTTGAGCCTGCACAGCCTACCGAACATTCTCCGACGTCATGATCTGCAACGGCACCCTCACCCTGTGACGTGCCGGATCGAACGCCTGGCCATCCTGCAACTGCACCAGCAACGTCACCAGCGCTTCAGCCACCTGGCGTGGCTGGGAGTCCACCACCAGCGTGATCAGGCCATCGCGCAGCGCCTGCCGGCTCAGCTCGGTGGACTCCAGCAACACGCTGCATAGCGCCGGGCGCTCGGGCAGTTGCCGCAGGGCACTGATGATCCCGTCGCCACCACCGCCCACCACGCACAGCCCACGCAGGTCATCAAACCGGCTGATCAACTCCAGGGTGGCTTCTTCGGTAACGTCATTGTTGTCCAGGTTGATCACCGGCTCCAGCACCCGCAAGCCGGGTGCATGGGTCTGCAAGTAAGCGCACAGGGCTTCGACCCGTCGCTGGTGGCCGATGAAGCGGTGGCCGCCCAGCAAGATGCCGATGCTGCCCTGACGCGAAGGGCAGGTGTGGGCCAGCAGCCAGCCCATGGTGCGGCCGACTTCAGCGTTGTCCAGGCCCACGTACGGCTCGGCGCTGTCTTCTTCGATTTCCGAGAGCAGCGCCACCACCGCCGTGCCATCGGCCCGCGCCTGTGCGATGGCGTCGCTGACCTGCGGGTGGGCGAAACTGACCACCGCCAGGCCATCGCACTGGCCGGCCATAGCACGGATCTGCGCCGCCACCGCCGTGGGGCTGCGGTCGATCACGTAGTCGAAATGACAGCTCAGGCTGGCGTTCTGTTGACGTCCCGCAGCGGTGCTGATGGCCTGGGCCAGGTTGGCGTAGAAGGCCTGGGCCGTGCCCAGCAGCAAGATGCCGAAGCGGTAGCTGGGGCGCTGTTCACGGATGCGCTGGCCGATCAACCGCGCGGCGAAGTAGCCCACCGCCGTGGCCGACTGAAACACCCGGTCGGCGGTCTCGGCATTGACCGGCGCCCGGGCATTGAGCACCCGGTCCACGGTGGCCACGCTCAGGCGCGCATGTTCGGCCACGGTGGCAATGGTAGGACGTTTATTGTTCATGACCCTTCTCCGGGAGGGCTGGCTGAAAAAAGCGCGTGATAGAAAACTATCAAGGCAATGCTGCACTGGATGATAGCTTGAAAGGGATTGGATTCAAGGGCTTGAGGCCCCTGCGACGGCTCTCTATATTTTGATGGCAGCAACCGCACTCAATCATAAGAACAAGTTGGCGGAGAATACCGATCATGTCCCATGAATCACCTCCCGGCACCCGTCGAGATTACAGCCTGACCGGCCCCGAAGCGGCCCATGCCCTGCAAAACGGCCTGGCCTCGGCCACCTGGTACCAGACCCCTGTCCCACGCAAGCGCCTCAAGGAACTGATGCAGCGCCGCGACGGCCCGGCCCTGCGCGACACCGCATTGTGGCTATTGGGCCTGGCCCTCAGCGGCTTTGCCGGTTACTGGTTCTGGGGCTCGTGGGCCTGCGTGCCGTTTTTCTTCGTCTATGGGGTGTTCTACGGCACCGCCTCCAACGCCCGCTGGCACGAGACCGGCCACGGCACGGCCTTCAAGACCCGCTGGATGAATGACGTGGTCTACCAGTTGGCCAGCTTCATGGTGATGTTCGAGCCCCACGTCTGGCGCTGGAGCCACGCCCGGCACCACACCGACACCATCATCGTCGGGCGCGACCCGGAGATCGTCGAACAGCGTCCGCCCAGCCTGAGCTTGATGGTACTGAAACTCTTCGGTTTGCCCCAACTGGTGAACACCGCACGCTCGGTCGCTCGCCACGCCGCCGGGCAGCTCACTGCCGACGAAAAGACGTTCATCCCGCCCTCGGAGTGGTCCAAGGTCTACACCACCGCTCGCGTCTGGTCAGCCATCTACCTGCTGACCCTGGCGGCAGCGCTGTACCTGCACAGCTTCCTGCCGCTGATGTTGATCGGTCTGCCCTCGCTGTACGGCGGCTGGCTGTCCTATATGTTCGGCCTGTCACAACACGTGGGCCTGGCCGAGGACACCCTGGACCACCGCAGCAATTGCCGCACCATCTACATGAACCCGCTGCTGCGGTTTCTGTACCTGAACATGAACTACCACCTGGAGCACCACATGTTCCCTATGGTGCCGTACTACGCCCTGCCGCAATTGCACGAGGCGGTGCGCGAGGATTGCCCGCCGCCGTATCCGAGCCTGTTCGCTGCCTTCAAGGAAATCATTCCCGTGGTGATCCAGCAGCGCAGGGACCCGACGTATTTCATTCGCCGGCCGGTGCGCCAAGCCCCGCCCTGCGAAGCCCGCAGCGAATCCGAGGCGCTGGCCGACTGAGACTGGCGCCACGCTGCAGCCCTTTTCCAATCCAACAACAAGAGAACAGATCATGAGCGATCAATGGGTAGACGTGTGCGCGGTCGATGACATCGACGAAGAAGACGTCCTGCGGTTTGACCACGGGCAAAGCACCTACGCGGTGTACCGCTCGGCCGATGACGAGTTCTTCGCCACCGACGGCCTGTGCACCCACGAAAAAATTCACCTGGCCGACGGCCTGGTCATGGACCACGTCATCGAGTGCCCGAAACACAACGGCCGTTTCGACTACCGTTCGGGCAAGGCCCTTGGCGCACCGGTGTGCGTCAACCTGAAAACCTATCCGGTGCGGGTCGAAGCCGGCCGCGTCTACCTGGGGCTCGGCGCCTGAGCACGAGGGGAATGACATGAACGCTGCCAATGCTCCAATGGTCATCATCGGTGCCGGGCATTCGGGGGGCAGGGCGGCCATGACCCTGCGGGCCGAGGGCTATGAGGGACCGCTGCTGTTGATCGGTGACGAAGTGCATCCGCCTTACGAACGGCCGCCGTTGTCCAAGGGCATCCTGCAAGGCGCCACGGACCTCGCCGGCTGTACGTTCTGCGATGCTGCACAGCTGGCCGAGGCCGGTATCGAGCATTTAGTGGGCAACCCGGTTGCCCGCCTCGCTGCACAGGACCACCAACTCGTGCTGCAAGACGGTCGTGCGCTGCTGTACAGCAAGCTGCTGCTGGCCACCGGCGGCCGCGCCCGACGGCTGCCGATGGCACCGGCCGCCTTGGCCAACGTCCTCTATTTGCGCACCCATGACGAAGCCCTGGCGCTGCGCGACCAGTTGCAGCCCGGCGCCCGCCTGCTGGTCGTGGGCGGTGGTTTCATCGGGCTGGAAGTGGCCGCTACTGCACGCTTGCTGGGCTGCGCGGTGACGTTGGTGGAGGCCGGTCCACGCCTGGCGGGGCGCGCCTTGCCGGCGCAGATTTCGGACCGCTTGTTGGCGCTGCACCGCGAACGAGGCGTCGATGTGCGCCTCGATGTCGGCCTCGAACGGCTGCTGGGCAGCCCTCAGGTGGACGCGGTGGAATTGACCGATGGCCAGCGTATTGCCTGTGACCTGGTGGTGGTCGGCATCGGCATGCAGCCGAACACGGAGCTCGCGGCGGCGGCCGGGCTGGAGGTAGGGCAAGGGATCCGCGTGGACGACCAATTGCGCGCCAGTGCACCCGACATTTACGCCGCCGGCGACGTCTGTGAGTTCCGTCTGCACCCGGCGGGGGAGTACCAGCGCCAGGAAACCTGGCGCAACGCCGAGGCGCAGGGGCGGCATGCGGCCTTGAACATGCTCGGTGCCGGGCTGCCGTTTGCCGTGATCCCGGGCTTCTGGTCCGATCAGTATGACTGGAGCCTGCAAACCACCGGGGTGCTCGCCGGCAGCCTGCATACGGTCAGTCGCAGCACGGCGGGGGATGGTCTGCTGATGTTCTACCTCGACGCCGAACAACGCCTGCAAGGCGCCTGCGGCTGGGGGCCGGGCAACAGCGTGGCCAAGGATATCAAGCTGTGCGAACGCCTGATCACGGCAGGCCCGGTGTTGCGCACCGATGCGCTGGCCGACCCGGGCCAACCACTCAAACAATGGCTACGGGGGTGATATGCGCGAATTTCTGGTGTTCCAGTCCATGTGGGCCATGCAAAACCATCAAGGCCAGCTCCAGCAGCCGTTGGAAGCGGTGCTGGAACAGGTGGCTGCCGCCGGGTTCGATGGCGTGGCCGATCATTTCTGGCAGCCCGAGCCTTCCCAGCGGTTGAGCCGGGCCGCCAAGGCCTGCGGGTTGCAGATCGAAGGTCAGGTCTTCCCGCGCACCCGCGATGACCTGGCGGCGGCCATCGACATAGCCGTGCGCCACGGTTGCCATCACCTGACCCTGCAGGCCGACGTGCGCCCCCGCACCCTGGCCGACGCCATCGAACTGGTGGAAGGCTGGCAGCGCCTGGCCGAGCAGGTGGACTTTCCGATCCTGCTGGAAACCCACCGCAACCGCCTGACCAGCGACCTGTTCTTCACCCTCGACCTGCTCGCCGAGATGCCTGACCTCAAGCTGCTGGCAGACCTTTCCCACTACGTGGTCGCCCGGGAGTTTCCCGACCCGGCCAATGCCGAAGACGATGAGCAGATCCAGACCATCCTGCAACACAGCTGGGGCTTTCATGGCCGCGTGGCCAGCAGCGAGCAGGTGCAGGTGCCCATCGGCTTTGCCCAGCATCAGGGCATGGTTCAACGTTTTCTCGGCTGGTGGCGCTACGGTATCGAAGACTGGCTGGCGCGGCCCCACGTGCCCGGTAGCCTGTCGTTCACCTGTGAGTTGGGCCCGCCGCCCTATGCAATCACCGACGCCCAGGGGCATGATATCGTTGATCGCTGGGCCGAGGCCTTGATCCTCCAGCGCTTGATTCGGAACATTTGGGCGGAGGTCAGCGGGTGTCAAAATATTATGAAATAGATGTTAACAATTCGTAATAACTCCTGATAGCATAAGCGCAATCGATATGTATTCGTATTGCCAGGGAGGCTCCTCATTGACTTTGGTCTGGAACCTCCCTGCATGGCCCTTCGATTTCCTTCCCGCCCCTCTTTGCTGGCCTTGTGCTGCTCGGTCAGTTTCACCGCTTATGCCGCTGCCGACACCCTGGAGCTGGGTGCCACCGCCATCAATGCCGATGCGGTGAAGCCCAGCACCAGCACTTCTCCCCAAGCCTATGCCGGCGGCCAGGTCGCCCGGGGCGGGCAGATGGGTGTGTTGGGCAACAAAGACAATATGGACGTGCCGTTCACCCTGACCAGCTACACCTCGAAACTTATCGAGGATCAGCAGGCCGAAAACGTCGGTGATGTGCTGCTCAACGACCCGTCGGTGCGCGAGTCGTACGGCTACGGCAACCAATCTCAAGTGTTTGTGATTCGCGGGCTGCCGCTGGCCAGTGACGACATTTCCTACAACGGTCTGTACGGCGTGCTGCCTCGGCAGATCATTTCCACCGATGCGTTGGAACGGGTGGAAGTGTTCAAAGGACCGAACGCCTTCATCAACGGCATCAGCCCCACCGGCACGGGCCTTGGGGGCAGCGTCAACCTGGTGCCCAAGCGCGCCACCGACGAGCCGATCCGCCGCTACACTCAGGACATCAGCACCGATGGGCGCATTGGCGAGCATTTGGACCTCGGTCAGCGCTTTGGCGAAGACAATCGCTTCGGCGCGCGGGTGAACCTGTCGCAACGTGAAGGTGATACGGCGATCGACGACGAGTCGCAACGCTCCAAACTGTTCACGGCCGGGCTGGATTATCGCGGCGACAACTTTCGCGTGTCCGGAGACTTCGGCTATCAGCGGGAACACATCAACGGCCTGCGCAACTCGGTACAGCTGGGCGCCGGCCTGACTGGCATCCCCCATGCCCCAGACGCCAGCCACAACTATGGCCAGGACTGGACCTACACCGACACCGAAGACACCTTCGGCATGCTGCGCGGTGAATGGGACCTCAACGACAACTGGACCGCCTACCTGGCCGGTGGCGCCAAGCACACCCGCGAGAGCGGAATGTATGGCACGCCGACCCTGACCAATGCCAGCACCGGTGCGGCCACCATCGCCGGTTCCTACATCCCCCATGAAGAAGACAACACCACGGTCATGGCCGGGATCAACGGCAATGTGCAGACCGGTCCCGTGAGCCATCAGCTGAGCGTGGGGGTGTCCAGCATCTGGACCGAGCAGAAAAGTGCTTACGCG
This sequence comes from Pseudomonas sp. dw_358, assembly GCF_018449655.1. GTDB lineage: Bacteria > Pseudomonadota > Gammaproteobacteria > Pseudomonadales > Pseudomonadaceae > Aquipseudomonas. The sequence goes on along the minus strand of NZ_JAAVUX010000007.1, from coordinate 151,349 downwards.
TTCTACAACAGTACCGGCACCACCAACATCTACCACACCCCGGACCTGGCCAAACCCACGGACGCTTACTTGACCGGTGGCGATCTGAACGATCCCGGCACCACGGGCAAGACCCGCAACCGCAGCATCGCGGCGTCCGACACCCTGGGTTTCTTCGACGACACGGTCCTGGTCACGGCGGGCCTGCGACGCCAGCAGCTGCTGGTGGAAGGCTACAGTTATGACGGCGTTTTCTATAACGGTGCACAACTGGCCGGCGATGGCACTCGCACGTCGATGTACGACAAATCCGTCACTTCGCCGGTCTACGGCATCGTCTACAAGCCGACCGACTTCATCTCGCTCTATGCCAACCACATCGAAGGCCTGGCCCAGGGCCCGAGCCCGACGGCCACGGCCTTGAACGCCAGCCAGACCTTCGCCCCCGGCCGCACCAAGCAGAGTGAAGCCGGCATCAAGCTGGACATGCAGACTTACGGCGCCAACCTGGCGGTGTTCCGCATCGAGAAGCCTACCGACGGCTACCTTGATGCCGCCAGCAACCTGTATTTGCGCGACGGCACCCAAGTCAACCGCGGGGTCGAGCTCAGCGTGTTCGGCGAACCCATCCACGGCCTGCGCCTGATGGCCGGCGGCACGCGCCTGCAGTCCGAACTGCAGGACACCGCCGGTGGCACCACTGACGGCAACCACGCCATCGGCGTGCCGACCTTCCAGCTCAATGCCTCGGTGGACTGGGATGTGCCAGGCTTGCCAGGGGTGGCCCTGAACGGCCGCATGTTGCGCACTGGCGGCCAATACGCTGACCAGGCCAACACCCTCAGCCTGCCGACCTGGAACCGCTTCGATGCCGGCGCCCGTTATAAATTCAAGGTGGACCAGAAGGACGTGACCTTGCGCGTCAATGTCGAAAACATCGCCGACAAAAGCTACTGGGCCTCGGCCAACGGCGGTTACCTGACCCAGGGCGATCCGCGTCTGGTGAAGTTCTCCGGCACCGTGGACTTCTGACGGGGCGGGTGTCGAGCCACAAGGAGGCGCGGAAGAGATTCATCGCGGGGCGAAAAAAGCAGGCTATTTTGCTTACAATACTTCCCCGATCACCCCGCGCCACCGTATGGCTGCACCCGGACAAGGAACTTGCCTCCATGGCTTCCCCAGACAAACAGCAAAAGCGTGCCCAGCGGGCCAAGATCAAGGCCAAGCAGAATCGCGTGGGCAAGGCCAAGGCGAATGTCGTGCACCCGGTGCTGGCCAACCCGCTGATCAACGAGCCCTTCGACGACGTCGATATCGACCTGAGCACCTTCGACTTCAAGGACATCGAGGAAAACGGCTTCGACCCGGCCGATTACCACGATCTGTTCGAAATGATGAAGTTCGGCGAAGGCATCAGCCTGCTGGCGATGTGCGTGGTGTTCCTGCAGTTCCCGGTGCTGGTGCTGGTGGTATCCGAGGAAGAGGAAGAGCCTGCTACCGACTTCATGATGGGCTTGCTGATCACCTATCGCGCGCTTTATCACGACGAAGAAGAAGACACCGCCGTGGACTGGATCGGTAGCCAAACCTTCCAGTGCGCTTATGTCGAGGCCTCCAGGATCCTGGAGCTCAAACATGCGCGCAGCGTCCGTGACTGAGAGGCCAGCCGAATGAGCAAGCTCAATGCGGCGGCACAATCCACAAGGGCTCACGTATATTAAGCCGACCTCGCCCGGCCCCGACCCGGGCGAACGACATTGACCCCCGCCAGGACGCTCAGTATGCAGCTCGATATTTTTCAGGTAGACGCTTTTTCCTCCCACACCTTCGGCGGTAACCCCGCCGCCGTCTGTCCACTGGACGCGTGGCTGTCGGACGCCACGCTGCAACGGATCGCCGCCGAGAACAACCTGTCGGAGACCGCCTACTTTGTGCGCAACGGCGAAGTGTTCGACCTGCGCTGGTTCACCCCGACGGTGGAGGTGGACCTGTGCGGCCACGCCACCCTCGCGGCCGCCTGGGTGCTGTTCGAGCAGTTGGGCGAACAGCGCGAGACCCTGCGCTTTTCAACCCGCAGCGGTGAACTGCGGGTACGCCGCGACAACGGTCGTCTGGCGATGGACTTCCCGGCCCGGCAACCCGAAGCCGTGGCCGTCCCGCCGGGTCTGCGCGAGGCCCTCGGCCTGGCGCATATCGAAGCGCTGTACCGCACGGATGATTACGTCGTGGTCGTGGAGGATGAGGCCATCGTCGCCGCCCTCGAACCCGATTTCACGGCCTTGGCGACCTTCGACGTCCGCGGCATCGCCGTGACCGCGCCGAGCGCGCACTACGACTTCACCACTCGCTGGTTCGGCCCCAATGTGGGGGTCAACGAAGACCCGGTCACCGGCTCGGCGCACACTTCGCTGGCGCCTTATTGGGCGCACCGACTGGGCAAGCGCAGCCTGACGGCAGAGCAGGGCGGTGCACGCAAAGGGCAGCTGTATTGCGAGGTGCTGGATAATGGCCGAGTGATCATCAGTGGTCACGGGGCGCTGTACCTGCGCGGGGCGATTTATATCTGAGGCACCGCCGCTGCGACATGCAGGCTCATCCGAGGGTGGGTTCTAGGGTTGCCAGCCCGTGTATTGGCTGGCATTGCGTCCCGTGAGCCAGCTTGTGGGTGCGGTACCTGGATCATTGGGTAAAAAATCAGTACCGCCTGCAATCGGGCCATGCAGTGTCAGACATCCAGAAACACCGCCATCACCCACACCACTATCGCAGCGCCAATCAGCCCCAGCAGGTCGCAGGTATCAAACGAACTCTGCAGCAAGCTGCTGTCGAGCAACGGATGACCTGAAGCGATCGAGAGCGTCTGCAGCAGGACAAAGCCGCCGATGAGCGCGAGTGCACAAGCTAGTAGGGTCGCCATGGCTTCTCCGTGAACGGTGGCGGGCAGATGACGGGGAGTAGACCTGAATTCATTAACTTTTTTTCATCTGTTTTTTCAATTTTCTGTATTGAGAAATCAGATAGCGCACGATGGGTGGGATGAATGAAGGCCAGGGCAGAAGCCTGCCTGGGGGGCAAATGTGAAATGGAGATGACATTCTCATCACATTTTTTTCAACAAGCGTTACTTATTCTCCAACCGCTCCGTTAAGTTTCACCGCCCGCTACCCCCCATCGCGGGCATTTTTTTGTGTGAATACCGGCGTGCTGCCGGATTCGACTCACTGGCCGGGTTCCCCCCCATCAAAGAAGGCGCTAGCCAGAGCATGAACTCCTACGATTCAGAACACCTGCGGTTGCTCAACCTGATCGAAGCCCGGCGCTGGTCAGAGATCGGCCAGGACGATCTTCACGCGCTAAAAGTACTGATGGTCTGCAATTACGTCGTGCTCACCGATTCAACCGGCAAAGACCCGGTCATTACCCTCAACCCGGAAGGCCAGGACTACTTTCAGCATTTGTCCCGGCTCAAGTTGCAAAACCCCGGGCTGGTCGGCGTACAGGCTGCAAGCTGACGGCGTGCCCCAGCGGTCATCCGAGCCTGCGGGCCGCTTCGATTATTTGCACTTTTCCATGGCCACCCGGCACGTACCCGGCGTCCCGCCAGAGCGCCGCGCGTAGGTCCAGCATTCGTTCATTGCCTTTTGCCGAACCGCGCTCAGGCTGTCCGCCCAGGCCAGCCCGCCCTCGCCGCGGGTGGGCACAGCTTCGGCGTAGCACTTGGCGCCCGAAGGACCGCTGGAACAGCCCGCCAGCAGCAACAACGGCAGGGCGAGCAAAACGGGCATTGCCCGGCGGGTGGTCGAGCGCAGGAGGGATCGGGTCATTCCAGTGTCCGTAAGGCAAGCAACGTCGGCATCTGGCGGCAGGCCAGACATGAACCGGCCATTATGAGCGGTGCCAAGCTCTAAGTGCATGTAAAGAAAGATGAATTTTACTCAGCCTCAGGCGTGTGCCTGTCGCCGCCTGCCGATCAAGCCACCGAACATGTTCAGCAGCAGCCCGACGACAATCACCGCCACGCTGCCCACTTGCGCCACCGACAGCGTCTCGCCCAGCAGCGCCGCCGCACTGGCCAGGCCCACCACCGGCACCAGCAACGTCAACGGCGCAACTCGCCAGGTCTCGTAGCGCTTGAGCAAGTTACCCCACACGGCATAACCGTAAAGGGTGGCAAAAAACGCCAGATACACCAGTGACAAGGCGGTCTGCACGGACAGGTTCACCAAGCTGTGTTGAATCACCTCGGGGCCCTCGAACAGCCACGAACACAGAAAGAACGGAAGGACCGGAATCAGCGCGCCCCACACCACCAGCGACATCACCGGCGTCGGGTATTTTGTCGCAATAACTTTGTTGCTGATATTGCCCAGACTCCAGGACAGTGCGGCCCCCAGCGTCAACAACAGCGGCAGCAGCGGCAACGACTCGCCCTGCCGGGAACCTTGCCCGGCCTGGGCCAGCAGCAACATGCCGACACCCGCCACCAGCATCCCCGCCAAGTGATACCACTTGAGTTTTTCCCCCAGCAGCACGCCGGCGAAGAGCATCGTGAAGAACGCTTGGGCCTGCAACACCAGTGACGCGATGCCCGCTGGCATGCCCAATTTGATCGCCAGAAACAGAAAGGCAAACTGACCAAAGCTGATGGTCATGCCATAAGCCAGCAGCCATTTGAACGGTACCTGTGGCGGTTTGACGACAAACACCGCAGGGACCGCGACCAGTGCAAACCGCAGCCCGGCCAGCAAAAACGGCGGCATGTCGTGCAGGCCCACCTTGATGATCACAAAGTTGAGGCCCCAGGCGATCACGACGCTGAGGGCAAGCAGCCTGTCTTTGAGCGGCATTGATAGATTCCTTGTAATACGGAGCCAGTGGCACCGGGAGGGTGATGACCGGGCGTGATTCTGGCGGTCACAGCGTTTTTGTGACAGGCACACATGCCGTGAATCGAAAGGATACAGATGGCAGGCGGCATCACTGCACGCGCGCTGCGCTGCCCAGCAGCAGCACCTGCTGCAACGCACCATCCGCCTCCACCAACTGTACCGGGGCCGTGCCACCGGGCATCTTCACCTTGACCAGGCCTGCCTTGATCCAGCCTGCTGCCCAGGCCGCGCAAGCCACCGCGCTGGCGCTGGTGCCGGACGACGCGGTCGGCCCTTCGCCACGCTCGAACACCCTGGCCTCGATCTCGTCAGGCGCCGTCAGGCGAGCCCATTGCAGGTTGATGCCGGCGGGGCAGGGGTCGCCGCTGCCCGCGCTGTCCTCGGCAAATGCAATGGCTTGAAGACGTTGATGCAGGCTCGCCGCGAAGATCGGCAGTTCGTGGGTACCGCCCAGCAGCGTCACGCAATGGGGGTTGCCGATGCGCACCATCACGCTTTGAGCCCACTGCGAATCGACCTGTACCAAAGCGGCTACCCGGCTGACCTCGCGGCCGTTGAACACCGCAGGGCTGACACGGGCAGGCCCGGCATCGACTGCGAGAGGGCCAAAGCTCGGGGCGCCCAGATCGAGCCAGAAACCTGCGGGCGCCGGTCGCAGAAAGACCGACGCCGGGGAGTGGGCCTTGTCGTGATGCACGCGCAGGGTAAAGGTGCTGCCTGCGTCCACCCTGGCCGTGTCGGCAAGAAACTGGGCAAAGATCGTCAAGCCGTTGCCGCTGCGTTCGGCCAGGGTCCCGTCGGTATTGACGATCAGCAGGTCAAAGGGCGCAGCGTCCTGAAACGGGCCGACCAGCAGGCCATCACAGCGATGGGGCTTGGCACCCTCGGGGCGTTGGTTCGAGGGCCAGGTGCAATGGGCAGCGATTGCCGGGTACGCCCAGCCTTTGTGGGTCTGCGCGGCCTGTTCGGCATGGGCCGGCAGGTCGATACCCTGTTCGCGCAACGCATGGGGGGTGATGACGGCGTAGCGGTTGCCGCGGACGTCGTAGAGGGGCGTCATGGTCGGTCCTTCGAGTGGCGTGTGGTGTCACTTTCACTTCACTGATAGGAATAGGCAAGGCTTGCAGATGAACCGGCATAGGTCTGTCAGTGGCGGCTGACTACCATGGGCGCATACCCTGTTCAGAGGCGCTCCCCATGAATTCCAGCAAAACCTTGTTCATTACCGGCGTCAGCAGCGGCTTCGGTCACGCGCTGGCACAAGAGGCGCTGGCCGCCGGGCACCGCGTCATCGGCACCGTGCGCAACGCCGCTGCGTTCCAGGCGTTCCAGGCCCTGTCGGCGGAGCGCGCCCACGGTGTCTTGCTGGACGTCACCGACTTCGCGCGGGTCGACTGCGTGGTCGCCGCTGTCCAGGCCGAGCACGGGCCGGTGGACGTGTTGGTGAACAACGCCGGCTACGGTCACGAGGGCATCTTTGAAGAGTCGCCACTCGAGGCGATGCGTCAGCAGTTCGAAGTCAACGTCTTCGGCGCGGTGGCGGTGACCAAGGCCTTCGTCCCCTATTTTCGCGAACGGCGCGCCGGGCATATCCTCAACATCACCTCCATGGGCGGCACCATCACTCTGCCCGGCATCGCCTACTACTGTGGCAGCAAGTTTGCGCTGGAGGGGATCTCCGATACCCTGAGCAAGGAGCTGCAGCCGTTCAACATCTTCGTCACGGCTGTGGCGCCGGGATCGTTTCGCACGGACTGGGCCGGGCGCTCCATGCAACGCACGCCGCGCAGCATCGCCGACTATGACGCCAGTTTCGATCCGATCCGCCAGGCGCGCGAAAACAAGCACGGCAAACAGCTGGGGGACCCGCGCAAGGCTGCCTTGGCCATGCTGCAGGTCATCGCCAGTCCGACGCCGCCCGCCCATTTGTTGTTGGGCAGCGATGCACTCACGCTGGTGCGCGACAAGCTGGGCCAGATGGCCCGTGACAGGGATCAATGGGAAGCGCTGAGCCGGTCCACCGATGGTTGAACGTCCGGCAAAGGGGAAGACTGTGAACCCGATCGACACGCGCATGGTGGAGTTGATGACGCAACTGGCGCCGCTGGAGGGCTATAACTTGAGCGCCCTCGACGACATCCGTTTCCTGCGCTCCAACCGTCCACTGACCCGCACGCCGGTGTTGTACGAGCCGGGCGTCGTCATCCTCTGCCAGGGCCGCAAGCGCGGTTACCTGGGGGATAACGTGTACCTCTATGACGCCCGACATTACCTGGTCGTATCGGTGCCGGTGCCCTTCACCATGGAGACCGACGCCAGCGAGGCCGAGCCGATGCTGGCGGTGTACATGCGCCTGGACATGCCGTTGGCCAGCGAACTGATGCTGCAAGTGGATGAAACCCTCGGGCCCAGCGCTGCGCCGCCCAAAGGCATGTACGCCTCGCCCATGGATGACTTGCTGCAGATCTCGACCCTGCGCTTTCTCGAGGTCATGACTCGCCCCGGCGATGCGCAGATTCTCGGCCCGGCATTGGTGCGCGAGATCTATTACCGCATCCTCACCGGCGAGCAGGGCGGCACCCTGCGGGCGGCGCTCGCTCGCCAGGGCCATTTTGGCAAGGTCACGCGGGCGATTCGCAAGATCCACAGTTGTTATCAGCAGCGCCTGGACGTGGAGTCGCTGGCCCAGGAAGCGAGCATGAGCGTACCCAGTTTCCACCTGCATTTTCGCAGCGTGACAGACGCCTCGCCCATGCAGTACCTCAAGTCGACCCGCCTGCATCAGGCGCGCCTGCTGATGCTGCGCAACGCCATGCCGGCTTCGACGGCCGCCTTCACGGTCGGCTACGAAAGCGCCTCGCAATTCAGCCGCGAGTTCAAACGCTTCTTCGGCCGCACGCCCCAGGCGGAGATCGAGTGGATGAAGGCGACCTACGCCTTGCCGGCACCCGTCGGGGTGTCGGCGTATGTGTCGTCTCATTGAACGGGGCCGTGTAACCGAGTGATCACCCGACCGGTCCTCGCCTACGGCGTGCAGGCTTTTTCCAGGATGTTCATGAAGGGTGGATAGTCCCGCAGCTGGCTGGCCGAGAGGGGGCGGCTGAAGTGGTACCCCTGGGCAACGTCGCACCCGGCGAGCTTGAGGCAGATGACGTTCTCGCGGGTTTCCACCCCTTCGGCGACCACCTCCAGGCCAAGGCGCTTGGCCAGGATGATGGTGGAGGTGACGATAGGGCTGTCATCCGGGCTGTTGGACAGCGGCGCGATCACCGAGCGGTCGATTTTCAGCTTGGTCAGCGGCAGGTTTTGCAGGTGCGCAAAGCCCGCGTAGCCCTTGCCGAAGTCGTCGAGGCTGATGTTCAGGCCGGCATCGCGCAGGGTCTGCAGGTGTTCGATCGCCTGGGCTTCGTCGTCGAGCATGATGGTTTCGGTGATTTCCAGTTCCAGCCGGCCGGGATCGAGGCCGTATCGGGTCAATTGCGCAAGCACCCGTTGGCTGAAGTCGACCTGGCGCAGTTGCAGGGTCGAGACGTTGATCGCCATGCGCATCGGCCGTTTCTGTGCTTTCCAGTCCGATAGCTCGATGCAGGCCAGGCGCAGCACCTCCCAGCCCAGGGCGACGATGAAGCCGCTGCGTTCGGCCAGGCCGATGAAGCGGTCCGGATAGAGCAGGCCGAACTCCGGGTGTTGCCAGCGCACCAGCGCTTCGTAACCCTCCACCAGCAGAGTGTCCAGGCGCACCTGGGGCTGAAAGTGGAGGACGAATTGATGGTCGCTCAGGGCCCCGACGAAGGCTTGTTCGAGGATGAACTCGTTGACGTCGGTGACATTCAGCGACGGGTCGAAGAAACGGTACTGGCCACGGCCGACGCTCTTGGCCGAATACATCGCTGCGTCGGCGCCGCGAATCAGGTCCTCGAGGTCCTGACCGTCTCGCGGGCAGATGCTCACGCCCACGCTGGGGCTGGTGATCAGCTCCTGGCCGTCCAGCGAGTAGACCGCCGAAAGCCGCTCCACCAGATGACGCACCCAGCTTTCGATCTGCTCCTCGGTGCGTTCGCCGCCCAGCAGCACGATGAACTCGTCACCACCAAAGCGAGCGGCTTCATCGGTGGGGGTGAGCAGCCGGCTGATGCGCCCGGCAATGGCCTGCAGCAGCAGGTCGCCGACCTTGTGCCCGAGGGAATCGTTGATGGATTTGAAACGGTCCATGTCAATGAACAGAATGGCCGTCAAGAGGCGCTTGCTGCGCTGCCGGGCCAGCAGCGGGGTGGCACATTCGAGAAAACGCCGACGGTTGTGCAGGCCGCTGAGATGGTCGGTGGCCGCCGCCTTGCTGCTCAGGCGATGCTGTTCCTCAAGACGGCTGATCAGCTCCTGGTTGACGCGCTGCGCGTCCTCCAGCGCCATAAAGGCTTCCTGTCGACGACCCAGTGCGCGCAGGGTCCAGGACAGGCCGGCGAGAATGAACAAGGTCATGCCCAGGTTGAGGGCCAGCTGGCGCCGGAATGTGATCTGCGCAGCGGCGAGGATTTCTTCGCGTGGCTGGCTGACGATGACACTGAAACCGCGCTGCGGCACCCGGCGATACAAGCTCTGGTAGTCGACATCACCCAGTTGCTGGACAAACTCGCCGGAGGTTTCGACGCCGTCGGGCAAGGCCGGGGACAACACGTGTCCGGCAATCACCACGCCGTTGTTGCTGATGCGCAGGCGTTCTTCGCCGTTGTCGTCGAGCAGGCGCAGCATGCCGCTGGGGCCCAGGTCGATGTGTTCGAACAGGGCGGCCATATAGCCGATGTCGAACTGCATCAGCAGGATCCGCTCCAGCTGGCCTGTCGCCGGGTCCACCAGTGGTAGCAAGAACGGCAGGCGCCAGCTGGGCGCGGCGCCCGGTGCGGTGCTGGCAGGCGGCGCGGGCATCAGCGGGGTAAAGCCGTAGTGAGCGATATGAGCGTGCAGTTGCGCGAGCCAGGTATCGGACAATGGCGGCGGATCGTCCTGGCGGGTGGCGTCCAGCGAGATGCCGTCGCGGCTGAACAGGGCCATGCGCTTGAGCACCGGATCGCCGGCCAGCATGCGCACCAGGCTCCAGTGATGCGGGTCGGTACCTTCCAGCCCTTCGCGGGCGACCGTGCCGGTGATCTGCGCGCGGTCCACCAGCTGTTGCAGGTTCTCGGCGGCGATGGTGGCGAGGTTCAGGTGTTCGGCGGCCTTGGCATTCATTGCCTCGTGAAAGGCGGTGGCTTTCTGCTGCGCGTACAGCCCCCACAGGCAACCCAGGGTCGCGACACAGATAACCCATAGCATCAAACGCAAGAATGCCAGTGAGGATGAGGATTTCGGAGTCACTGCACAGGCATCCGATCTGGAGAGCAAGCAAAATACTGCGAAGTTGTTACGTTTAAATGACGGCATAGGGCCATCGCAGTGGCCTGTTATCCTGTGCGCTATCCGTCTCGAGACCGCCGCCCATGAACCTCGAACTGCTCAAGTCCTTCGCCGTGCTCGGCGAGGTGTGCCATTTTGGCGAAGCGTCGCGTCGCCTGAGCATCTCGCAACCTTCCTTGAGCAAGCAGATCCAGCGCCTGGAATACCTGCTGGGCTCGCCGCTGTTCGAGCGCGGGCGCCAAGGCACCAGCTTGACAGCGTTGGGCCGGACCTTCCTTGCCGATATCCAGCCGGTGCTGCGCCATGCCGACTACGTCTGGGACAACGGGCTGCGGGCCGCGCGTGGCGAGCGAGGGCGGCTGCGGATCGGCTTTACCTTTTCCTCGGTGGAGGTGATGTCGCGGGTGTTGTTGCGCTTTCAGGCCGAGTTTCCCCAGGTGGAATTGACCTTCGAAGACATCTCGTCCCAGCATCAGATTCGCCGGATCAAGGACGGCAGCCTGGACGTCGGTTTCGTGCGCCTGCCGGTGGAACCCGGCTTGTCCAGCCACCCGGTGGCTCAGGACCGGCTGGCGTTCGTCTTCCCCCGCGAGGGTGAGTCGACGCTGAGCGGTTTTGACGACCCACGTGTGCGCGAGCGCGCCTTCATCGGCCTGCAACCGGAGTTCGCTCCGGGGCTGGAGGGGCGAATCCAGGCGATCTTCGCCGCGCGGGATTTCACCCCGGTGGCGATGCACCGGGTCAACGAGTCGCTGACCTTGCTGACCCTGGTGGCGGCCGGGTTCGGCGTGGGGCTGATGCACGAATCGGCGCTGCGGCCCATTGGCGGGCTTGTGGAGACGGTGAACGTTTGCCCGGTGATGGACGGCAACGCCGCCTGGGACGTGGGCCTGGTCTGGCGCGAAGGCGACCCCAACCCGGTGGTGGAGCGCTACCTGGCGCTGGCGCGGGCAGTGCTCCCGTCACCGTAGGCGGGCGCGCAGCTCATGATGGCCCCAAGGGCTCCTACGGGAGAGGCTGCGCATACCCACGCAACGCCTCGACGGTTAACGCCGTCAGGTCCTCCAGGATGCACACCGGCCCCTCGCCAAACACGAACAACCCGGTCTGTACCGCCACAAAGGGAATCCCCAGCGCCTGCGCGGTGATCTGGTCCCAGCGACCATCTCCCAGGATCACCACCCGTTCGGCACCGCTGCCCGCGAGGGTGCCGCGCACGATGTCCTGGCGGCTGAGAAACTCCGACCCGGTCATCAGGTTGTCGGGTACCACGTCGAGGCTGGCCAGCTTGAGCAGGGCGGGGCCGCGCATGGAGCCGGTGGCAAACGCAATCTGCATGTCCGGTGCGTTGCCCAGCGCGTTCAGCAGCGCCCGGGCACCGGCCACTTCGCCTACCGGCTCGGCCGCGCAGATGGCCCCGTAACTGGCGCTGCTCAGGCGGTCCAGACGCTGCAACTCGGCGGCGCTGGCGCCCTGCTGACGGGTGTCCAGCAGCAATTCGTCGAGCACCCCCGAGTCGGTGTAATGGCGGTACTCGGCCCAGGGTTTACGGTGCGGGTCCAGGCCGAATTCGGCTAGGCTCGCCGTTAGCGAAGCGTGGTGGGCGCGGGTGCTGTCCACCAGCGTGCCGTCAATGTCGAAGATCACCAGCGTCTTCATGGGCACGCCTCCAGGCTCACGATCGGGAAGTCGATGGCAAAGCCACGCAGGTTTTCCAGCAAGGCCATCAGTTGCAGCACACCGCTGTCGTCGAAGCGCCGCCCGGCGATCTGCACGCTGACCGGGCAACCACCATCGCCGGGCTGATAGACCGGTACCGTGCCGGCCGGTCGCCCCAGTTGGTTGAACCAGCAGGCAAAGCCCATGTGGCTCATGGCACCCATCTCCGGTGACGGGCTGATGGCCTCGGCCGCGAAATGCCGTACCGGCAGGGCCGGTGACAGCACATAGTCGAAGGGCGCCAGCTGACGCTCCAGACGGGCCACCGCCTGGGCGATGCGGCGGTGCACCTGGTCCATTTCCAGGGCGGTCTGCAGCAACGCGCCGTCGAGCATCTCGCCGATCGGCGGCAAGACCCGCGCGCGCCGCTCGGGCGGCTGCGCATACAGCTCCGCCAGGCCCTTGTGCACCATCACGTGGTACACCGCCTGATAGTCCTCGGGCGCGAGGTCGAAGTCACCCAGCCAGGTCAGTTCCGCGTCCAGTTCGCCGAGCAGGGCGGCCTGCTGTTGCACTGCCCTGGCCGTGACGCTGTCCACCGGCGTGCCATGGCTCAGCCGCGGCAGCACGGCGATGCGCACGCCGCGCAGCTGTTTGAACGGGGGTGCGTCGTGGACGAAGGCGCCGGGCAGAGCAAAGTGATCGCTGCGATCATGTTGCCCGACTACCGCCAGCAAGGCCGCCGCGTCGGCCACGGTGCGGGCCATAGGCCCGGCACCGCGATAGTTGCCAGGCGGGTCGTAGGCGACGCGGCCCTGGGTGGCATGGATCGCCACCAGGCCGCAGACCGCCGCCGGCAACCGTACCGAGCCGACCATGTCGGTGCCCAACGCCAGCGGTGCTACGCCCGCCGCCAGGCAGGCCGCCGCACCGGCACTCGATCCCGAGGTGTTATGGGTCGGGTTCCAAGGGTTGCGGACGATGCCGGAGTGGGAGCTGAGGCCGGACATCAGCAAGCCGTAATCGGGCATCGAGGTCTTGCCGATGACGCTCATGCCAGCTTCCCGTGCGCGCTTTACCGGTGCGCAGTCGGCGCCGGAGACTGCTCCGGTATTGACCGCCGAGCCATGCCAACGCGGCAGTCCGGCGACATTGAAACTGTCCTTGAAGGTGATCGGCACGCCGTCAAGGGCGCCACGCGGGGTGCCCGCTCGCCAGCGTTCGGCGCTGGCCCGGGCGGCGGCCAGCGCGTCGTCGGCGTTAAGCGAGGTCGTCGCGTTATACGCTTGCCCGGCCCGTTCGGCCGCCTTGAGCACCGCTTCGGCGACGGTCTCGGGGTCCAGCTCGCCAGCGGCGTAGGCGTGGCTCAGCTGGTGGGCGTCCAGGCGCAGCAAATCGGTATCGTTCACGGTTGCGCTCCACTCACCAGGGGCAGTTCGGGGTGAGCGCGCCATTCATTCAGCGAGCCGTCGTACACATGCAGGTGCTCGACGGCATGACCGGCGGCCAGCAGCCCGAGTGCCAGGCCGCAGGCGTTGACGCCCCCGCCGCAGTACAGGGTCAGTTCGGCATTGGGGGCGACGTTCAGGGCGCTCGTGGTTTCATGGACTTTGTGCACGTCCAGCCGTCCCTGCTCATCGAGCCAGTCGGCATAGGGCAGGCTCAAGCTGCCGGGGATGTGTCCGGCCGCGTATTCACTGCCGCGCAGGGCGCAGACCAGTTGCCCGTCACCCGGCTGCCGGAGCCAGGCCTTGACCTCGGCCAGGTCGACAAAGCGCCCGGCAATTTCCTGACTGCACGCATCGCCCGGTACCACCGGCGCGGCCTGGCCGAAGGCCAGCCCGCCGCCGGCGGCTTGCCACTGCGCGAGGCCGCCATCCAACACACTGACCCTGGCCTGCCCATACGCCAGCAACAGCCACCAGACCCGGGCGGCCCAGACGCCGTTGAGCGAGTCATACACCACCACATGGCTGCGCTCGTGTACACCCAGCCGTTGCAGCTCGGCCTGCAGCTGCGCGGCTGTGGGCCGGGTGAACAGAAAGCGCCCGTCGGCCGCAGAGAACCCGCCGAACAGATCGGCAAAGCCGGCCCCGGGAATATGCCCGGATTGCTCGAAGTCGTTGCGCCCGCTGGCATACAAGCTTGCCCCCTGAGCATCGACACCGCGATGGATGCGGGCGTCCAGCACGACCAGGTTCATGTCGTCCAGGTGCTCGCGCAACCACTGCGCGGACACCCGTGGATCCGCGACACTCATGGTGTGGTCTCCAGCGCACGGCGGCGCCACTCGCCCCGTTCCGGGCGCGTCAGGCCGAGATGTTCACGCAGAGTCTGGCCGCTGTAGGCTTCGCGCATCAGGCCGCGTTGCTGGAGGATCGGCACCACCCGCTGGGCGAAGTCTTCGAAGGCCGCCGGCAGGTGGGTGGCCTGAATCATGAAGCCATCCGCCGCGCCGCTGTCCATCCACAACTCCATACGGTCGGCGATCTGCTCGGGGGTGCCGATCATGTCGCCCTCGTTGCGCGCGCCGTACCATTTGCCGATCTCGCGCAGGGACAGTTTCTCGCGCTCGGCAAACTCCAGGACTTCGCGGTAATGCCCCTCGACGCCGACCTCTTCGAGCGATGGCATCGGGCCGTCGAGGTCATAGCGCGAGAGGTCGACGTTAACGTGGTAAGAGAGCCGCGACAGGCCCGCTTCGGGTTCTACCAGGTTTTCATAGGCGCGGTGCCTGGCCAGGGCGTCCTCGGCGGTGTCGCCGATCACCGTGGTGGCTGCGGGGAGGACTTTCAGTTGGTCAGGATCGCGACCATGGCGAGCCGCCCGCGCTTTCATGTCGGCATAAAACGCGACGGCGGTCTCCAGGGATTCGTGGCTGCAGAAGATCACATCGGCCCAGCGCGCGGCAAAATCGCGACCGGCCGGCGATGAGCCGGCCTGCACGATCACCGGGTAACCCTGGGGCGAGCGGGGCACGCCCAGCGGGCCCTGGACCTTGAAGTATTCACCGACATGGTCGGTGGCCTTGACCGTCTCGGGTCGGCCGAACACGCCACTGGCCTTGTCCATCACCAGACTGTCGTCGCCCCAGCTGTCCCATAGCTGCGCGGTCACCTTGAGAAACTCCTCGGCCTTGGCATAACGCGCGTCCCGAGGTGGCAGGCGTGCTTCGCCGAAGTTCTGCGCTTCGGCGTCCTGGAAACTGGTGACCACGTTCCACGCCGCGCGCCCGCCGCTCAAATGATCAAGGCTGGAAAACGCTCGGGCCAGGTTGAACGGCTGGTGATACCCGGTGGAAACCGTTGCCGCCAGCCCCAGGTGGGTGGTGGCGGCCGCCATGATCGACAGCACCGGCATCGGGTCCAGCCGCGGCGTGCCGCTGCCCCAGCGCACGGCCGGGTCGAAGCTGCCGCCCAGGCTGCGCGGCATCGCCAGCGAATCGGGAATGAAAGCCATGTCAAAGCAGGCCCGCTCCAGCGTGCGGGCGATGTCGGCATAATACGCGGCCGAGAGAAACTGCCCCGACGCGTCCGGGTGGCGCCAGCCGATGGTGCCCTGGGCTCCGGCGTTCATGAAGGCGGCGAGGTGCATCCGGCGCTTGGCCATGTCGGGACTCCTTTACGGGTGGATTATTCAGCAGGGTCCAGCAGCGACAGCTGGTCGACGAAGGCCATGGCGAAGGATGCCGTGCCCACCGCGCCCGAGGCACGCTCGGCCGCCACCGCATAGATCGCGTGGGCGGCGGCGGCGGCCAGCAGGGGGTCATCGGCGTTGGCCAGCATGGCGGCAATCAAGGCGCCCAGGCTGCAACCGGCACCCGTGACCTGCGTCAGGCGCACGTCGCCGCCCTTGACGGCATAGACCGTGGTGCCGTCGGTGATGTAGTCGACCGGCCCGCTGACCGCAACGATGGCGCCCGTGTCCACCGCGAGTTGCTTGATGAAGGCCAAGGCGTCATCGGAACTGGCGGTGGTCTCCACGCCCTTGCCGCCGCCGCTGCCACCGGCCAGGCCGATCAGTTCACTGGCGTTGCCGCGGATCACCGTGGGGTGAAAGGTGAGGAGCTTGCGCACCACATGATCGTATTCCGGCGCGCCGGCACCCATGGCCACCGGGTCCAGCACCCAGGGAGTGCCGGCCTTTTCAGCGGATTCGGCGGCTGTCCAGATCGCTTCCGGGCCGCTGCTCATCAGCGCGGCGGTGTTGAGCCACATGGCGTTGGCGCCGGCGCCGAAGCAGCGCGGCCAGTCCATGGCGGCACCGATGGCCGGTCCGGCACCTACGGCCAGCAGAATATTGGCGCTCAGGTTGGCGGCGATGTAATTGGTCTGGCCGTAGACGAAGGGGGGAGATTTTTTAAGCGCCGCCAAAGTCTGGCGAACGCTGGGGGATGCCCATGATAGCTCTTGCATGGAAGGACTCGACGGTGATGGGGACGCTCGAGTATTTGCCGGGGAGGGGTGATTCGTAAATCGATAAGTTTTTCTCAGGCTGATAGCTTTTGAGAATGATAGTGGCGATGTACTTGCGTGTCACAAATTCTGAACCAAACTGATGGCCAGATGTTCATAACAGCCAGGTTCAAAGGCACAGGTTCAGCAGTACGGGCCCCCTGCGAGCGATCACATTTTCTACCCTCGGAGCGGCGAAGCATGCGCGACATCTTGAAGTTTCTCCTGGATTGCCCTGAGTGGTTCCAACCCAAGCCCTATTGGAAAGTGGCGCAAGTCTTTCGTCTGATTCCGCTGGCGTTATCGAGTGCCTTGGGCGCGTTGATTCTATTCAATGCGCTGTCGGACACCACCGGCCGGATGGACGCGGTGTTGCTGGGCCTGATCTTTTTTGAGGCCGGGTTGCTGACCCTGGGCGTCGTCCACCTGGGGCTGTGGCTGTTTGCCTGGATGGTGCGACGTGTGCCGGGCCATCGCACGGCGCTGGCCTCCCGGGCGTAACAGGCAGCCTATCGGAGATTCCAGGGTTGGCCAGGCAGCGTGCAGGCCGCTCTCGGATAAAAGAACGTTCACCGAGGACGTCGTGCACGGGGGGCGCAGGGTCAAGGCGCGTTGCCTGCCATTTCAGACCGACCTTGTCACGCCGCCGTCCACCCGCAGGTTCTGCCCGGTGATGTAGGCGGCGCCCGGCGAGGCGAGGAACGCGATGGTGGCGGCCACTTCCTCGCGAGTGCCATAGCGCTTGAGCGGCACACCGTCGCGACGCGCCTCGGTGGCGGGCAGGCTGTCGATCCAGCCGGGCAATACGTTGTTCATGCGAATGTTGTCGCCCGCATAGGTCTGAGTGAAGATTTTGGTAAACGACGCCAGCCCTGCGCGAAAGACCGCCGAGGTGGGGAACAGGTCCGTGGGTTCAAACGTCCAGGCCGAAGAAATATTGATGATCGCGCCGCCTTTCTGCTGTTGCATCAGGGGCGTGACCAGCCGGGTCGCGCGAATCACATTGAGCAGATAGACCTCCATCCCTCGATGCCAATCGTCATCGGAAATCTCCAGAATCGGCGCGCGCGGCCCGTGCCCGGCGCTGTTGACCAACACATCGATACGGCCCCAGCGCTCGCTGGCGGCGTCCACCAGCCGGGCAATGTCGGCCGTGGATTGGTTGGAGCCGGTCACGCCGAGGCCACCCAGCTCTCGGGCCAGGGCCTCGCCCTTGCCGGACGACGACAGAATGCCCACCTCGAAGCCATCGGCGGCCAGGTGGCGCGCGGCGGCAGCGCCCATGCCACTGCCACCGGCGATGATGAGGGCGACTTTTTGCTCGGTCATGACGCGGATTCCTGTGCACAATGAGGACCTGAACAATCTAGGCGGCTGCGCAGAGGTGCGCCAGTGATCACTTTTGTGTGAGGATGTAGAAAAACTGCAGGCTGACGGACAACTTCTCAATGGCAAAATCGCCCACATCGGTCTCGGGTCATGCCCTGATCGGCCAACTGGTGGCGTTCGAGGCCACGGCCCGCCTGGGCAGTTTTCGCGCGGCAGCCGACGAGCTGCACCTGACCACCGGTGCCGTGGCCCAGCAGGTGCGCCTCATGGAGCAAAAGCTGGGCATGGAATTGTTTCAGCGCCTGGCCCGTGGCACGCGCTTGCACCCTCATGCCCACGGGTTTTTCAGCAAGGTGCAACTGGCCCTCGGCCTGATCAACGAAGCCACACGCGACCTCACAGCGCCATACGCATCCGGCGCAGCGCTGACGCTGAGCACGACACCGGCCTTCGCCAGCCGCTGGCTCATCCCCAAACTGGCGCAGTTCAACGAAGCCGAGCCCGACGTGTCGATCATGATCGATGCCTCCAATCAACAACGTGCACTGCACGGCCCGCATGCCGTGGACATGGCCATCCGCTGGGGTGCGCCGCCTTTTGAGGGTTGTCACGCGCAACGGCTGCACGAGGGTGACGCCATCGCCGTGTGCTCGGCGCCGGTAAAAAAGCGGCACCGCTGGAAGACACCTGCCGATCTTGCCCATGACGCGCCCTTGATCGCCGACTCTCACGACAACTGGTCCAAATGGTTCACCGTGTTCGACTGCCCTGGATGGACCTCTCGCGTCCAGACCGTTTCCCAGACCAGCCTGGCCATCGAGGCGGCCGAGCGCGGGCTGGGCGTGGCGCTGGTGCCACCGGTGCTGGTGGCGGATGCGTTGGCGAACGGCAGCCTGGTGCGCGCCTTGAGCACCCGCTACCGGCTGGCCACCGAGGCCGGTTTTTATCTGCTGACCGCCCATGAGCCGCCGGCGTCATCGGACTTGGCCAAGGTGGTTCGCTGGCTGGTCCAGGGGGCGGTTTGATCAGGATTGGTCCACTGAGAATCCTTTGAAATGGCTCTTTCTTTAGTCCATTGGCCGCCCTAATCTGCAGGCAGACTTTCTCTGCGGACTCAAAAGGCCTCCTCGTGTCGACACTTCTCAACGGTTACGGGCAACCCATCGGCGCTGCCATGAACGGCTGGACACCGCGCCAGCATCCCCCCCGCCAGGTGCTGCAGGGCCGCACGTGCCGCCTCGAACCCCTGGACCCGGCAAAACATGCACAGCAGCTGTACGACGCCTACCGGCAGATGCCTGACGGCAGCGACTGGACCTATCTGTTTGTCGGACCCTTCGCGGATTTCCCCAACTATTTGAGTTACGCCCAGGCCGCCGCCGCATCCAGCGACCCCCAGCACTGGGCCGTGATCGACCAAGCCACCGACCAGGCAGTCGGCACCCTGTCGTTGATGCGTATCGACGTCAACAACGGCGTGATCGAGGTCGGCAACGTCACCTTCTCGCCCTTGATGAAGCGCACACCGATGTCCACCGAGGCCCAGTACCTGCTGATGAAATTTGCTTTCGACGAACTGGGCTATCGGCGCTACGAATGGAAGTGCGACGCCCTCAACGCCCCGTCACGCAAGGCCGCGCTGCGACTGGGCTTGAGCTTCGAAGGGATCTTCCGCCAGGCCGTAATGTACAAGGGGCGCACCCGGGACACGGCATGGTTTTCCGTCATCGACAGTGAGTGGGAGGCACGCAAGACCGCGTTCGAAGTGTGGTTGGCGGCGGACAACTTTGATGAAGCGGGGCGGCAGATCAGGGTGTTGGGGGGCGATTTGACGCGTTCAGGAGATTGATACACAGGCGCAGACGTGCAGGTGCGACCCAGCGGTATTTGTCATGGGCGTTTTTATTTGCCACAGTCGCGCGTCTACGTTTGCCTTCCAGGCCATACGTCACTGGTCCGCAGAGGCTCTCGATTGAACGAACACACCCTCTCCACTCGCCTGCAAGGTGTCGCCGCCCATGTGCCTTCCGGTGCGCGGCTGGCGGATGTCGGCTCGGATCACGCTTACCTGCCGGTGGCCCTGATACAGCGCGGGGTGATTGCCTGGGCGGTGGCCGGGGAAGTGGCGGCGACGCCGTTTCGGGCAGCGCAGCGCACGGTGCGCGAGCGTGAACTGGAGGGGCGCGTTCAGGTGCGTCTGGCTGACGGTCTCGCAGCGGTCGAGCCGCACGACGGGATCACGGTGATCAGCCTGTGCGGCATGGGCGGGGAAACCATCCGCGACATTCTCGACATCGGCCAGGCGCGCTTGAGGGGTGGCGAGCGACTGATTTTGCAGCCCAATGGCGGCGAGCAACCGTTGCGTCAATGGCTGATGACGCATGACTACCGTATTGTTGCCGAGGACGTGTTGCGCGAAGGACGCTTCGATTACGAGATCATCGTCGCCGAGCGAACGGGCCCTGTGCCGTACAGTGCCCGGGAATTGTACTTCGGCCCGCTACAGCTCCATGCGCGCAGCCCGGCGTTTCTGGCCAAGTGGCAGCGTCGGCTACGGCTGAAACTCAAGACCCTGGCGCATTTTGCCGAGCGGCCACAGGCCGACGTCGAGGCGAGAAGGCAGGACCTCATCCGTGAGGTTGACTGGATCAGGGGGGTGCTTGATGAAGGCGGCGCGGGTCAGGTGAGTCATTGAGCCCGTTCAAGTCGCTGGCGCTGATTCTGGGGGCGTTCGCCATGGCCGCTTGCAGCCATCAGCCGCAGACCCCACCCGCCACGCCGGAGCAGGTGCGGGCCGCTGTCCTGCGCCTGCTGCCGCCCTCGGCCAGTGATCGCCAAGGGTGGGCCGGGGACATTCAGGTGGCGTTCCAGGCGCAGGGGCTGGATCCCAGCACCGATAACCTGTGCTCGGTCATCGCCGTCATCGAACAGGAATCCAACTTCGAGGCTGACCCGCAAGTGGCCGGGCTGGGCCGCATCGCACGTGCAGAAATCGACCGCCGCGCGGCACGCCTGCATGTTCCGGCCTTTCTGGTCAGCGCTGCCCTGGACCTCACGTCTCCCACTGGCAAGACTTACGCTCAGCGTATCAATGCGGTGCATTCGGAACGCGAGCTCAGCGCCGTATTCGACGACTTCATCGGCATGGTGCCCCTGGGCCAGCAGTTGTTTGGCAACTTCAATCCGGTGCACACCGCCGGCCCCATGCAGGTGGCGGTGGACTTTGCCGAGCGCAACGCCCGTCGCTACCCCTATCCCCACCAGGGCACGGTGCGCCAGGAAGTGTTCAGCCGGCGTGGCGGCGTGTACTACGGCACGGTCCATCTGCTGGGCTACCCGGCCCATTACACCCACGCCCTGTACCGTTTCGCCGACTTCAACGCCGGCTGGTACGCCAGCCGCAATGCGGCATTTCAGGCGGCGCTCAACCGGTTGGTGAAGATGCGGCTGGCGCTGGACGGCGATCTGGTCGACTACTCATCCAACTCCCCGGGGCACACCGAGATGGCCGTGCGCTCGCTGGGTTCACGGCTGAACATGAGCAACAACGAGATCCAGCGGGCGCTGGCCAAGGGTGAACAGCTGGACTTTGAAGATACCCAAGTCTATCAGCGGGTGTTCGAGCTGGCCGACCAGGTGGCAGGGCGGCCGCTGCCACGGGCGATCCTGCCCGGCATCACCCTGGAGAGCCCGAAGATCACTCGCCACCTGACCACGGCCTGGTACGCCCAGCGCGTGGACGAGCGTCGGGTGCGGTGCGTCGCGCGGGCACGTTAGCTCACTGATCAGACGTCACAATGGGCTCGTCGCCCGCTTGCTCCGCCAGCTTCAGGCGGTCGGCCTTGCTGATGTATTTCGACTTGCTGGCCGGCGCCAGTTTGGCGCTGGCCTTCCTGGCATGGGCTTTCAACAGCTGCTGGATCTTTTTGCGGCGATTCATTTGCGTTGCACTCGTCTTGAAAACCCTGGATCAACTTCGTCTTGCGCCTTGAAACCGGCGCACAGGGTAACAGTCTCGGCGGGGCAATGGCGCATCAAAGGCCCAGATCGCTCAGCCCCGGATGATCGTCGGGGCGCCTTCCCAGCGGCCAGTGGTAGCGGCGCTCGGACTCGCTGATCGGCAGGTCATTGATGCACGCAAAACGCCGCTGCATCAAGCCGTTGGCAGCGAACTCCCAGTTCTCGTTGCCATAGGAGCGAAACCAGTTGCCGGAGTCATCATGCCATTCATAGGCGTACCGTACGGCGATGCGGTTGTCGGCAAAGGCCCAGAGTTCCTTGATCAGTCGGTAGTCCAGCTCCTTGCGCCACTTGCGTTCGAGGAACGCCTGGGCCTGGGCGCGCCCTTCGATGAACTCGCTGCGGTTACGCCAATAGGTGTCCTCGGTATAGGCCAGCGCCACTTTCGCGGCGTCGCGGGAGTTCCAGCCGTCCTCGGCGCCACGGACTTTCTGGATAGCGGTCTCTAACGTGAAGGGCGGCAGTGGCAAGCGTTTTTCTTCAGCCATGGTGGGGTGTCCTCAGAAAGGCCGGTAGGGCAGAAATTTGCCGTCCAGGGTAATGATCGCGCGCGACCCGCCTTCCGGGTCTTCGACTTTCTGGATGTCCAGCTTGAAATTGATCGCACTGATGATGCCATCGCCGAACTGCTCGTGCACCAGCGCCTTCAAGGTGGTGCCATAGACCTGCACCATTTCGTGGAAACGGTAGATGGTCGGGTCATGGGAGACGTCCTCGGCGTTGCCGCGCAGCGGAATGGTCTTGAGCTCGGCCACGGCGCCGGCGTCCAGCCCGAGGCGTTCGGCAACCACTTCGGCCACCGCCTCCGGCAGCGGGTGCTGGCCAAGCAAGGCGGCGGTCACGTAGACCACGCTCAAACCCGTGCCTTCGGCGAGCCCGGCCCAGGTCAGGTTCCTGGCGGTCTTGGCCAGCAGAACGCGTTCAGTCAGGGCTTGGCGCGGCGTCTTGGAGCTATTGCTGTGGGGCATGGCACACCTCGATGGGTTGGATGGGTTGAGGATCTTCGTGAACGACCCTAAGGTCAAAGACTCATTGATGAGCATCACGATAACCCTGTCTGTTGCGCGATTGGAAAGACGGATTGTGGCGCCATTCTATGGGTATTTTAGAGCGGGTTGTAACGGCTGAAACTATGTGTGTCAGCACTTTGACAGCGTCCGCCGGCGCCGCCATCAACGCCTGCAAAGTCGCGGATTACCCGCGGGTGTCCGTGCAACTGGCGTCGGTGTACTCGGCCTGGGTCTATATCAAGGCTTGAGCGTTTCGGGCGTTGGGCTGGTAACTACATAACGCTCGCGGGGATCCTTGCCGCCATTCTCGGCAATAAGGATCCCTCCTATGAAAGTCAGCGCCCGTAACGTTTTCAAAGGCACCATCAGCCAAGTGCTGCCCGGCGCCGTGAATGCCGAGGTCGAACTGACCTTTGGCGGCGAAAAGCTGGTTGCGGTGGTCACGATGGCCAGTGTCCAGAGCCTGGGGTTGGTTGTGGGCAAAGACGCCGTGGCGCTGATCAAGGCGCCTTGGGTCATGCTGATGACAGATGCGGGCGGCTATCGCCTGTCGGCGCGCAACTGCCTGGAAGGCACGGTGTCGCGGGTGATCGAAGGCGCGGTGAACGACGAAGTCGTGGTGCAGCTGCCCAGCGGCGCGGAAGTTTTCTCTGTTGTCACCCGCGCCGCCGCCGAGGAGCTGGGGCTGGCGCCGGGTGTGGCAGTGACCGCGGTGATCAAGGCGTCGCACATCATTCTGGGTGTGGCGAGCTGATCGAGCGCTCAGTGATCGGTGAACCCGAACAGCTGCCGCGGCGTGTCCCATAGCACCTGCTCACGCTGTCGGGCCGATGGGATCAGCTGTTCCACCAGTAGCAGCAAGCTGCCGATGTCCATGCGTTCGGTGGCCCGCAAGAATGGCCAGTCCGAACCCCACATGCAGTGCTCCGCGCCGAATGCCTCGAGCAGGGCTTGCAGGTACGGCTGGCCATCGGCATAGGGGTACGGTTGGCGAGAGAACTTCGACAGGCCGGACAGCTTGACGTAAGTGCGGCCGTGCCCGGCCAGCGCCAGCAAGGCCTGGAAGGCCGGTTGCCCAAGGCCGGCGCCCACATCCGGACGGCCACTGTGGTCGATCAGCAAACGGGTGTGGGTGCGTTTGAGCAACGGCATCAGGTCTGGTAGCTGGTCGTCCAGCACCTGGATCTGCGCCAGCAGCTCCAGTTCGGCCAGGCGCCCCATCAAGCCATCGATGTCAGCGAAGCGCGCGGTGCCCAGCATGGCCACGTTCAGGGCAATGCCGACCACGCCCTGGGCTTTGAGGGTTGCCAGCGCATCGCTGCCGATATCCAGGGGCGCCACGGCGATTCCGCGAAACCTTGTCGGATGCTCGGCGATCGCCGCCAGCAGGCAGCGGTTGTCGGTGTTATAGCCCGATGTCGGCCCGACGATCAGCGAGTGTTGAATGTTGTACGCCTGCATGACCGCCCGGTATTGCTGCACCGTCCCCAGCTCGTGGCCCTCGGGCCGATACGCCGTATCGGCCACGTAGGGGTAATGCACCGGGTCGAACAAGTGATGGTGACAGTCGATCTTGGGTTGGGTCATGACGCTCATGTAGGGCTCACTGAGTTGAAGTATTGAGCTGCAAGGGTGTGTCGCTGTCTGCACCTTTGAGGGTGACGGCCGGGCTGGCCTTGCGGTGGTTGATGATCGCCATGGCCGCGCAGAACGCCGGAATCGACAGCACGATGAAGATGCTGGTGGTCCCCGGGAACACGCCCAGCAACAGGCCGCCCATGGACGAGCTGATGATCGCACCGCTGCGCCCGATGCCATGCATCCAGCTGACCCCGGTGGCACGCATTTCGGTGGGGTAGAAGCTCGGCGAGAAGGCTTGCAGGCCGGTCTGTGCGCCATTCACGCAGACGCCGCTGACAAATACCAGTACCGCCAGCCAGTAAGGCCCGAAGTCGCAGATCCCTTCGGCCAGCAGGCAGCTCATGCCCAACAGATAGGCCATGCCGATGACCTGCTTCTTGGCCTGGAAACGGTCCATCAGCGTCCCCACCAGCAGGCCGCCCAAGGTACCGCCCAGTTGGAACAGGCCGGCCGTGATGGCGGCTTTCTCCATGCTGAACCCGTTGGTGCGCATGATGGTGGGCAGCCAGCCATTGAGCAGATAAATCACGAACAGGCCCATGAAATAGGTCAGCCAGAGCATCAGCGTGCCTTGGGCATAGCCGTTGGAAAACAGTTTCAAAACCTGGGCTTTCTTGTCGATGGCCGGGGTGTGCAAGACGAAGCGGGTGGCGGGCTCGAACACGCCGCCCATGCGTTGCAGCAGGTGTCGAATCTTGTCCTGGGACTTGTTGCGCACCACCATGTACAGGGCCGATTCGGGCAGCATCCACAGCAGCACAGGAATGATCGCCAGCGGGCACAGCCCCCCGAGCATCACCACGGCTTTCCAGCCGCCGACAGGCAACAGGGCGGCCGCGACGAAACCGCCTGCGCCCGAGCCGATATTGAAGCCGCAATACATCAGGGTGATCATCAGCCCGCGACGACCTTGCGGCATGTACTCCGAGACCAGCGTTACGCAGTTGGGCATCACCGCGCCCAGCCCCAGCCCTGTCAGGAAGCGCAACACGGCCATTTCATTGGGGCCGCGAGCAAAGCTGCTAAGCAGGCAGAACACCCCGAAACACAGCACGGAAACCAGCAACACACGCTTGCGGCCCAGGCGGTCGGAATACGGCCCGGCAATCAGCGCGCCCAACGCCACGCCAAACATCCCTGCACCAAGGATCACGCCCATCTGCGCCGGGGCCATGCCCCAGTCGTGCATCAGCGCGGGAGCAATGAAGCCCATGACGGCGGCATCGTAGCCGTCGAACAGGATAATCAACGCGCACAGCCCGAGGACGAACCATTGATAACGGGAAATCGAGCGGGAGTCGATCCAGGCTTTGACGTCAATTGCACTAGAGGTCTTCATCGGCGGTGTTCTCTTTTTTTTATTACGCTCGCGCGCTGTGATGCCACAGTAGCGTGGAACGACTTTTCTCTGGCCGCGAAGTGGTTATGCAGTTATCTGTTTTTTTTATGGGGTACGAGAGAATTGCGCGGTGATGTCATCGCCCCAAGGGTTGCGCCCACACGTTCGGCTACGCCCCGCGCCTGTAATCGTCAAGCCATTTGGGCAATGGTAATGGAATGAACCGACGAGCCAACGCACGATGGCAAAGCGCTCGAGCGTGCACCCGACAGCGGAGCGATCCTTGTCCGTCTGATCGCCAGGTTCATGGCATTCCTCAGGTCTTCAAACGATGCACTGCGCCGCTTACCGAACCTTCAACGCCTGAGCCTCCGCCACCAGACACTCCAGGGCAAACTGCTCCGGATAGGTCATCTGAATCGCCGTGGTCTCTCCCTTGACTGTGCGTTCACCCTCCAGAATGTACTTGATGCGTTTGTCGGTCACGCCGATACGCTTGGCGATCCATGCGGGTGTCTGGCCGATGCGCGAAATCAGTTTGTCGGCGTAATCGGTGGAGGGGTTGTAGCGTTCTGCGTTGGGTGTCATGGGACGTCCGGCTGGGGTAGGGCGAGCGGGGGTATTGAAAAACCGCCCACAGCATAAACGTCTTTGTCATGTCGCGCGGCTGGATGTGACCGAATGATTGATCCATGCTCATTGTCGACCGATCCCAAGCGAGCAAGGGATTTCGAGCCAACACCTCGGCGGCGGCGTTGCGTCAGCTGTTGGGTTTGTCATCCAGATTCGCCTGGCGCCTCACGGACGACATGGCATCCGTCGGGCGCCGCTCAGGTTTCCTGTCCACGGCCGATACGATTTGACCCGTCTGCATCGAGTGAACACAGGGCTCTGCTCCTTGCGCAGCTCCCAGACGGGCTCAGGGTGCGCACTAACCGTCACGGCTATGGTCTTAGCTGCTGGCAAACGAGCGCACCGAAGCAGACCAGGAGAGGCATCGAATGAAAAGCCTGATGAAAGCAATGGTATTGGCGGCTGCATGGGCTGCGCTACCGTCTGCATACGCAGCGCAACCGTTGACGGACGGCAAGGGCGCACCGCTGATCCACCTGAACGTGGCCGCAGCGGGTTGGGGTGGCACCGCGTTGCCGGGCGTGGAAGGGCGCAACTACATCTTTCCCGACGCTTCGTATTTGAACAAATGGCAGAAGGGCGGGATCCGGGTGATCCGTTTCTCGATCCTCTGGGAGCGCCTGCAACCCAAACTGATGGGCGATTTTGCCCCGGTCTATGCCCAGCGCATCGACACCTTCCTGGCCCAGGCGGCCGCGCGGGACATGGGGGTGATCATCGATATCCACAACTACGGTCGGTTCAATGGCCAGAACATCATCGGCACCCCGGCCGTGCCGACCTCGGCTTATCAGGACCTGATGAAGCGGGTTGCCCAGCGCTGGGCGAAGAACCCGGGCACCCATGGCTACGACCTGATGAACGAGCCTTACGGCGACGCCGACAAGTACTGGAAGGCCAACGCTCAGGCCGGTATCGATGGCGTACGTGCGTTCGACAAGGTGCACCCGATCTATGTCGAAGGGCGTTCCTTCTCCAGCACGGCGCAGTTTGCGACGCTCAATGCCGACCTGCTGTTGCTCAAGGACCCGTCTGACAACCTGATCTACTCGGCGCACCTGTATCTCGACGACGGCAGCAGCGGGCAGTACGCCAAGCCCATCACCGGCAAGTTCGACCCGATGGTCGGGGTCAATCGCGCCAAGCCTTTCGTCGAATGGCTGGCGCGCAACAAGAAGCGCGGTCAGCTGGGTGAGTTCGGTGTGCCGGACAACGACCCGCGCTGGCTGACGGCCATGGACAACCTGTTGTCTTACATGCACGACCATTGTGTGCCGGTGGCGTACTGGGCGGCCGGCCCCTGGTGGGGCAAGGACCCGGTGGCCATCGAACCGATCAATGGCGTGGCGCGGCCGCAGTGGCCGGTGTTGTCGAAGTGGATTCAGAAGACCAACAACTGCCCGTGAAAGCAGGGGTGACAGCTGGCGGCGCGATGAGCCGTCCAGTTGCTCGTCGCGGGCCGGGCTATTTCGACACGGGGCGGGCGGGGGAATCCAGGCTGGGCGGTTCGCGGGAGTAGTCTTCGACGATCTGCTCCAGAGTGCCGTTGGCGCGCAAGGCCTCCAATGCCGCCCGCAACCGGCTGACCATTGGCTCGGCGCAGCGCCGGGAACAAGCCAGGTACAGATCGGCGGTCATCAGCGCCGGGCTCATCAGCAGGGTACGCCGAGAAACTTCGCCCCAGATATGCCGGGACTCGGGCACGCCGTTGAACCAGGCGTCGACGCGACCGAGCAGTAGCATCTGCGCCGGGTTTTCGCCGATTTTGAGGGGGTAGATCTGCTCGTTGCTGAAGCCCTCTTCGCGCAGCTTGATTTCCTGGGCGCTGCCCATGCCCACGGCAATGCGGTGGTAGGTGCGACGGGCCTCCTCGAAGCTGTCGACGCGCTTGTCGAGGCTGAAGAAGGCACGATCCATGGTCATGATGGGTGCCACCCAGGTGTAGCGGTCTTCGCGGTCCGGGGTGCGTGACAGCGGAATGATCAACTGGTCCTCGCCTGCCGCCACGGTGCGTTGCGCGCGCGCCCAGGGCAGCGATACCAGGTGCAGATCGTAGCCGGCCATGGCCGCAGCCTTGAAGGTGGCGTCACCGACGATGCCATAGCGACCGTCCTGGCCGAGCAAAGTCAGGGGCGGGGCGTCGAGCAAATAGAGGTCCAGGGTTGGCCGGGACGAGGCACAGGCCACGGCCGATAACAGCACCGTGGATATCGCGCAGGCCAGCGTTATGTGTTTTTTCGGGCCTGCACGACGGGGCCATTTGGAACGATCACGCATGAGGGCAACTCGACAGGTACAGCGGCAGGCTAACGCCAAGTCTGTCCAGCATAGTAGAAAAGCCGGGTGGATGCGCCCTCGGCGCTACTGCAATGCCATCATTGCTTTACAGGCGCGCGAAACGCACGAATGGCGGGACGCGCAATGTGCACCGGCCTCATCGTGGGCTTCGCCGCCACAGGTTCAACGCACCAGGCACGGCTTCTTGTTATCGAACTTCCAGCCGGGAATCAGGAACTGCATCGCCGCGCTGTCATCCCTCGCGCCCAGGCCCATGCCCTTGTACAGCTCATGCGCCTTGGCCACGGCGTCCATGTCGATCTCCACCCCCAGGCCGGCCCGGGTGGGGACCTTGACGAAGCCGCCTTCGATTTTTAGCGGCTCGCGGGTCAAACGCTGGCCGTCCTGCCAGATCCAGTGAGTGTCGATGGCGGTGATGTCGCCCGGCGCGGCCGCCGCCACCTGGGTAAACATGGCCAGGGAAATGTCGAAGTGGTTGTTGGAGTGCGAACCCCAGGTCAGTCCCCAGTCGTTGCACATCTGCGCAACCCGCACCGAGCCTTGCAGGGTCCAGAAATGTGGGTCGGCCAGCGGGATGTCCACCGATTGCAACTGGATGGCGTGGCCCATTTCCCGCCAGTCGGTGGCAATCATGTTGGTCGCCGTGGGCAGGCCGGTGGCCCGGCGGAACTCGGCCATCACTTCGCGCCCGGAGTAGCCGTTCTCGGCGCCGCAGGGGTCTTCGGCGTAGGCCAGCACCTTGTGCTGGTCGCGGCACAGCGCGATGGCTTCCTTCAGCGACCAGGCGCCGTTCGGGTCCAGGGTGATGCGCGCATCGGGGAAGCGTTCGGCCAGGGCGGTGACCGCTTCAATTTCTTCGCCGCCGCGCAGTACGCCGCCCTTGAGCTTGAAGTCGTTGAAGCCGTAGCGGGCCTTGGCCGCTTCGGCCAGACGCACCACAGCCTCGGGGGTCAGCGCTTTCTCGTGGCGCAGGCGAGTCCAGTCATCGCCCTCGGCTTCGCTGCGGTAGGCCAGGTCCGTTTCTTGGCGGTCGCCGACGTAGAACAGGTAGCCGAGCATCTTCACCGCGTCGCGCTGTTGGCCTTCGCCGAGCAGGGCGGCCACCGGGACGTTCAGATGCTGGCCCAACAGGTCGAGCAAGGCAGCTTCCACGGCGGTCACGGCATGGATGGTAATGCGCAGGTCGAAGGTCTGCAGGCCGCGACCCGCCGAGTCACGGGCGGCGAAGCGGGTGCGCATGGCATTGAGGATGCTCTGGTATTTGCCGATGGACTGATCGACCACCAGGCTGCGTGCGTCTTCCAGGGTTTCGCGAATGCGCTCGCCGCCCGGCACTTCGCCGACCCCGGTGTTGCCAGCGCTGTCCTTGAGAATGACGATGTTGCGGGTGAAGAACGGGCCATGGGCACCGCTGAGATTGAGCAGCATGCTGTCATGGCCGGCGACCGGGATCACTTGCAGGCTGGTGATGACCGGGGCTTTGGCGGCGTAGTGCAGTTGTTCGCTGTTCATGTGATTGCCTCTTCAATTCAGTGTGAGATCAGTGCGGCTTGCCCAAGGTTGCCGCTGCAATGGCGTGAGTGACTGCAGCGCCAGGCTTTGGCGATGTGCGGGCAAAGAACACCAGGACTGCCGCAATGACGGAGGTCGCGGCCAATCCATACAAGCCGCCCTGAATGGAGCCGGTGGACTGCTCCAGAAAGCCGAAGGTGGCCGGGGCGACAAAACCGCCGAGGTTGCCGATGGAGTTGATCAAGGCGATCACTGCTGCCGCGATCCGCGCGTCCAGGTAGCCCTGCGGCATGGGCCAGAACAACGACGAAGCCGACTTGAAACCGATGGCGGCGAAGCAGATGGCCACGAAGGCGAAGATCGGTCCGCCCGTGGTGGAGAGGAACATCCCCAGCGCGGCGATCAGCAGGGCGCCGGCCACCCAGGCCTGCTGGAACTTGAATGTGCTGGACAGGGCGGCAAAGGCGTACATGGCGATGATCGAGATCAGCCAGGGAATGGAGTTATAGAAGCCCACTTGAAGGTCCGACAGGTCGCCCATCTGCTTGATGATGCTGGGCAGCCAGAAGGTGGCGGCGTAGATGGTCAACTGGATACAGAAGTACAAGGCGCAGAACAGCATGATCTGACGATCCTTGAGCAAGCGCCCCAGGCTCGGCTTGACCGTGTTCACGGCATCGCGCTCACGCTGTTCGCGATCGATTTCACCGACCAGGGCGTCCTGCTCCTCGCGGCTCAGCCATTTTGCCTCATGGGGCCGGGAGTCCAGCCAGAACCAGGTAAAAAAGCACAGCAGCACCGACGCCAGGCCTTCGATGATGTACATCCACTGCCAGCCGTGCATGCCCAGGCCGTTGATCTGCAGCAAGGCGCCGGACAACGGGCCGGATATCAACGACGCCAGCGCCGAGCCGCTGAGGAAGATCGCGATCGCCTTGCCCCGTTCAGTACTCGGCAACCAGCGGGTGAAGTAGTAGATGACCCCGGGGAAGAAGCCGGCTTCGGCCACGCCCAGCAAAAACCGCAGGACATAGAAGTGGGTTTCGGTCTGGATAAAGGCCATCAGCGTGGCAGTGATGCCCCAGGTGAACATGATCCGCGTCAACCACAGCCGCGCGCCGACCTTCTGCAGGAGGATGTTCGACGGCACTTCGAACAGCGCGTAACCGATGAAGAATAGCCCGGCCCCGAAACCATAGGCGGCCGCGCCGATGCCCAGGTCATGCTCCATGTGCGCGCGGACGAAGCCGATGTTGACGCGGTCGATATAATTGACGATGAACATGATGACGAACAGCGGCAAGACGTGACGTTTGACCTTGGTTATGGCGCGCGCCAGCGTTGGGTCGCCAGATGGGACAGATACAGGGGGGGAAGCTGTCATGATGGGGCCTACGTCGCGTGTCATTATGATTGGATGCGGTCGTGTTGGCAGACATCATACAAGTTGATTGATGGGTGCGACAATAGGTCGCGCGCGGATTTTTAGTCGAATTTGCGGGCATCATTGAGCTTTACCGCGCAAAACTACCATGGCGAGAGGGATGTGGATTTCGTTTTTCGGCATACTTGTCAGACATGTTGGCGGTGCCGCCGGTGCAAGACAGTTCGCCCCGGCACGTGGGCCACAAGGGGCAGCATCAGCCCGGCCAACAGCACTGACACCGACCCCGACCTCGTCGATGCGTACCGATCGTGCCCACGCGCCGAAGGGCAGCCCCGCGAATCTTCAGCGCCTGCATAGCGTATGATGTCAGCCATTTTGCGATTCAAAAGCCTGGAGGGATTATGCAAGCGTTGTCGAGTTGGTTTCCGGTGATTGGTCAGCTGTCACCGAGCATGAAAGCTTTTATCAGCATCGTCGGCGTCACCCTGGTGGTGGGTGCGGTGGTTTTTTACGTGGTGTCTCACAGCCGCAAGAACACGCCGGAGTCTTGAGTTCCATCAGGCAGCGTATCCACGCTATCGCCATCGCCGGGCGCTTGCGGGGCAGCGAGGAACGGGCGGTGGTCCGCTGGCGAACAAGGCTTGATGGAGGCGCTGTTGCTTCGCTTGAGTCGTGACACCCGCCGCTGAGCCTCGCGTCTGATTGACGGCAATGAGCCTGCGCATGAACAACAGCAGCCCCCCCGCCAGCCGGGGCGATCACAGCAGGGCATCAACCTGCAACAGGGTATCGCAACAAAACGTCGTACATACTGCCCACGGGAGGGGCCTTTTGATCCGGAAGGCGTTATCTCGGAACTTGAAATACACGGTGAATTGAACAGCAACTTGGGCGTGTCTATCAGTGCCATTGATGACTTAGATATAGATGAACGCCACTATCAACATGGCGACCACTGCCCATTTCTCGCCATAGTAACGCAGGCGATTACGCTTCTTTAGCGCCTTGCCACGTTCGCGAACTTTATAGACGCGGCCAAACAGGCGGTTGATACCACCCACCTGGTCACCTTCGCTGTTGGGCGCGGCGGCGGCCGCCATCACATTGAGGCTGAACCAGCGATTGAACGCGCTCGCCCAGCGGTATTTGAGGGGTCGCTCGATGTCGCAGAACAGGATGATGCGGTTCTGTTCGGTCTTGTTTTCGGCGTAATGGATATAGGTTTCATCGAACATCACCGGTTCGCCGTCACGCCAGTGGTAGTCGCCGCCGTCCACGTTGATATAACACCCTGGATCATTCGGGGTGTCCAGGCCCAGGTGGTAACGGTACGAGCCAGCGTACGGATCACGATGGCGAACCAGCCGCGAACCCGGGGGCAGGGCGGCGAACATCGCGGCCTTGACCGAGCCGATACCGGCCAGCAGCTCAGTGGTGCGCGGGCACAGCTCGGCGGCAGACGGATGGCTGGCGCCGTACCACTTGAGGTAGAAGCGTTTCCAGCCGGTCTTGAAGAAGGAGTTGAAACCGACGTCGTCATGCCCGCTGGACTTCTTGATCTCGCCCATTTCCATCAGGCGCACACCTTCTTCGCGGATCTCTTGCCAGTGCTGTTGCAGGGGCGCCAGTTCCGGAAAGTCACGGGTATCAAGATAAGGCCGGGCCGGCAGTCTGGAAAACAGATAAAGGAAGGCATTGATCGGGGCGAGGAAACTGGAGTGATCACTCAGTTGGCGTGTGATCTTATGTCGCACGCGCCCACGAAAGTGCACAACGGCAATGGAGCAGACAAACACGGCGAGAATAATGAATTTCATGACGGGTCGTTCAATGTGGATCGAATAGGCGGCACCTGGCCGTTGTGGATGTGTCACGTGCGTTCAGGAAATCGCTGTCGATTATAACTGAATGACTCTTCAGGGAAAGCCGTGTGCCAAGTTCACCGCCCTAGTTTCATCTTGAGCAACCTTTAACGTTGGCCCGCTGTAAGCAACCCCTTGGCCAACTTCAACCAGGCTTGGGCGGCAAACGACAATTGGCCATGGCGGCGCCAGGCCAGCACCAGTTTCCACGTCAGCGCCGGGTCCTGGATATCCACCAGGGTGAAGTGCCGTGCATCCAGCGTCTCGCAGAACATCCGTGGCAGCAGGGCGATACCCACCCCCAGCCGGACCAGTGACGCGGTGAAATCCCACTGCCCGCTGCGTCCACTGATGCGCGGCACGAAGCCGGCCTCGGCGCAGGCATCCAGCACCAAGTCATTGAGGGCAAAGGTGTCGCCATAGAAAATGAAGTCGCTGTCGGCCAGTTCCTTCAGGGCCAGGCTCTGCCGGCCTTGCCACGGCGAGTCGCTGGGGGCCAGCAGGCACAACGGGGATTCGAACAACGGCAGCGCCTCGAACTCGTGCCAGATGTCCGCCACCCGGGGGAAGTCCAGCAAGGTGCCCAGTTCGACGGTGCCGTCGCGCATGTCGCCGATGGTGGCATTGCTGCCGGTCTCGAAGAGCTTGAGTTCGATCTTCGGGTAGCTGGCGTGATAGGCCGCAAACACCGGAGCGAGAATGGAGTGCGTAGCGGGCGACAGGCCCATGCGCAGAGCGCCGCGCTCGACTCGCTGCAAGTCTTGTACTTCGACCTGCATGCGGTCGTGCAGGGCCAGTATTTCCCGGGCCCGCTGCAGCACGATGTCGCCGGCGTCGGTCACAGTAAAGCGTTTGCCTTCGCGGGCCAGCAAGGTGACGCCCAAGGTCTGCTCCAGTTGCTGGACCATCTTGCTCACCGTGGGCTGGGTCAGGTGCAACCGCGCTGCGGCCTTGGTAAAACCTTGCTGGTTGACCACTTCGACGAAGTAGCGCAGCGCCCGAATATCCACGGTCCATTCCATTTATGCATGATTTTGATAAAACTAATTCATTATCTCTTTGCAAGTCAAATCGCTAAAATCAGTCGGCCTGCTCAGGCTAATATGCATTACGGAACCTCGATCATGTCTTCCCAAGCCCCTGTCATTGCGCTCGGTCGTCAGCCCGCCGCGCGCGCCACCTTGATCGATTGGGCGCGCGTCCTCGGCCAGATGGTCCTGTTGACTGGCGTCTGGTTCGTTGCCGACCGCGTGGCGGCCCTGTTGCATCTACCCGTCTCGGGTGGGGTGCTGGGTCTGCTGGTGTTGGTGGCCTTGCTGCTCAGTGGCCTGGTCAAGCCGCCGCTGATCGAAAAAGGTGCCGAGTGGCTGCTGGCCAACATGCTGCTGTATTTCATTCCGCTGGTGGTGTCGATTGTCCAATACACCTCGTTGATCCAGAGTGAAGGCCTCAAGCTGTTCCTGGCCATCGGCATCGGCTTCATCTCGGTGATGCTGGCCACCGCACTGACGGTGGAGTGGGTCTGCGCCTTGACCCGCAAACGCACCTTGCGCCGCCACCTGCAGCGGCGTCGCGCGCATCAGTTGGCGCGCATCCGATGAGCAACTCGATCATTGCATTGATCTGCCTGGCGGTGACCATCGGGCTCTTCTACGGCAACCAGGCGCTCTACCGCCGGCACAAGCGGGTGTGGCTGATTCCGGCGATTTCCACCTCCCTGCTGCTGATCGCGCTGGTGGAACTGACGGCCACTTCCTACACGGTGTATTTCCAGGACACCCACTGGCTGGTGTGGCTGCTGGGCCCGGCGACGGTGTCCTTCGCCTTGCCGATCTACCAAAGCCGCCGGCTGATCCGCAAATACTGGCTGGCACTGTGTGCCGGCAGCCTGGTGGGCATCGCGGTGTCGATCCTGACCACCCTGGGCCTGACCCGGTTGCTGCACATCGACAGCAGCAGCGCGCGCAGCCTGCTGTCGCGCTCGGTGTCGACGCCATTCGCTCTGGAAGCCACCGCGCACCTGGGCGGCACCGCGCAGTTGACGGGGGTGTTCGTGATCATCACCGGGTTGTTCGGCATCGTGCTGGGGGAGGCAATCCTCATGTTGATGCCGTTGCGCACGCGCATGGCTCGTGGCGCGCCGTTCGGCAGCGCGGCCCACGGGTTTGGCCTGACCATCGCTCGCACCCTGGGCCCGGAAGAGGGTGCGGTGGCGAGTCTGACCATGATTTTCAGTGGGGTGTTGATGGTGGTGTTGTCGCCGCTGATTGCGCGGTTGTTGGGCTGATCGGTTCGTTGCAGGCGCACCGACACGGTCAGCGCGCGTTTGCATCAGATGGGGGGCCAGGTCAACCTGGCACTGCGCGGCCACCCAGCGGCCAATGAGTCGATTCAGGGCACTCATTATCGGTACGACAGTCGAACGATCAGTGCCTGGATATCCCGGGCAATGATAAAGAGGTTGCCATGCTCTCGATCACTGATATTCCAGGTCCTGGCGATGCCGGTCTTGACGAAGATTCACCTGACTTGAAAGATCCGCAACACGATCCGTCTCACCCGGCCAAGGTACCGGAGGGCGAGCCGGACGTGGAACCGGACAGCGGGGTGGATGACCCGCAGTACCCGCCTTTCAACCCGTAGGTTCAAACCTGGCCTGGCACGCGTCGCCACCCTCAAGGCTACTCCTGGCTCGGCGTCCCGTTGACCAGGCGCCAGATGCCGTGAGGGTTGGCCCTATGCAGTGCAGGTGGCAAAAACTCCTCCGGCACATTCTGATAGCAGACCGGCCGCAAAAAACGTTCGATGGCGTCGGTTCCCACCGAGGTACTGCGGTTGTCAGACGTGGCCGGGAACGGGCCGCCGTGGACCATGGCGTTGCAGACTTCCACACCGGTAGGAAAATCGTTGAACAGGATCCGTCCGCACTTGCGCTCCATTCTTGGCAGCAAGGCACGCACTGTGGCTTCGTCGCCAGGCCCGGTGTGCAAGGTAGTGGTCAATTGGCCTTCGAGGCTGGCCAAGGCGGTATGCAGTTGCTCAAGGCTGTCACACACCACCAGCAAGGCGCTGGGGCCGAAGTTTTCTTCTGCCAGGCGGGGTTGGGCGCTGAACTGGGCGAAGGTCGTGCGAAACAGCATGGGCTGACCTGTCGACGTGCCGGGCAGGCTGCGAAACGGGTCAAAGGCCTGCTCTTCCAGGGTGCAGGCCTGTTTGACGTCCTCCAGCGTGCTGGCGCCGAACGTGGGGCCCAGCGGCTCGCCGGTAGCGGCAGCGAAGGCCTGCACGGCTACGCCCTGGGCGATGAAGCTGCGTTGGCCGATGATGGTCTGTCCGGATGGCTGCATCTGGAAATGCTCCTCGGAAGGCGAGATCTGGCCCGGCGGGCGCGACCGGGGAAACACTCACAACAGGGTAGGACACATCGGGCCGGGCGCAATGTCGTGGCCATTACATGGCCTTGGCCTTCGCCGCTTTCTGCTCCTCCAGGCTGTCGGACTCGAACAGGCGGGTCAGTTCGGCCCTGGCTTCCTGAGCCGTCTGCAGGACCTTGGCGTCGTCGTCATAGACCAGGTGCTGGGCCGCCAGGACTTGTTCGTCGTGGGTCTTGAAGCGGCGGATGCGAGCGTCGGCCTGGGCGTTGGACAGGCCCAGGCCAACCAGGGTGCGGCGGCTGATTTCCAGGCTTGAGTAATAGGTTTCCCGCACCGCCTGGGCGCCCAGATCGAGCAACTGATGGACATGCTGGCGATTGCGCGCGCGGGCGATGATTTTCAGGTGTGGATAGAGGCGACTGACCAGCTCGGCGGTGCGGGTGGAGACGTCCGGGTCGTCCGTGGCAATGACGAAGTATTCGGCATCGCCCGTCTTGGCCGCCGCGAGGATTTCCGGGCGCAGGGGGTCACCATAAAACACCGGCACGTCGCCGAAGCTGCGGATCAGCTCGATGCTGTCCACCGAGGTGTCCAGGGCGACAAAGGAAATGTTCTGTGCCCGCAGGATTCGCGCGACGATCTGGCCCATGCGGCCCATGCCGGCGATCACCACCCGCGGAGCATCGCTCTCGATGGCGCGCAGGTGTTCGGGAATTTCCTTGGCCGGCTTTGGCCGCGAGCGGACCCAGCGGGCGCACGCCAACAGCAGCAGCGGCGTCACCGCCATGGACAGGGTGATGGTCAGCAACAGGGTGTCGTACAGGCGGGCGTCGAACAGCCCCTGGTCGCGGCCGATCTTGAATACCACGAAGGCGAACTCGCCGCCCGCGGCCAACACCACCCCCAGGCGCACCGCGCTCACCCGATCCAGACCACCGGCCAGGCGCCCTATCAGCATCAGCAGAGGCAGCTTGATGGCCACCAGCAGCAACATCAGACCCAGCACTGCCACCGGGTCGGCAAACAGCAGCGACAGGTTGGCGCCCATGCCCACACTGATGAAGAACAGGCCCAGCAGCAGGCCCTTGAAGGGTTCGATCTGCGATTCAAGTTCATGGCGGTATTCCGAATCGGCCAGCAGCAGGCCGGCGAGGAAGGCGCCCAAGGCCATGGACACGCCGGCCAGGTCCATCAGCCAGGCAGTGCCGATCACCACCAGCAGCGCCGTGGCCGTCGACACTTCGGGCAGGCCGCTGCGGGCCACCACGCGAAACACCGGCCGCAACAGGTAGCGACCACCGATCACCACCACCGCGATGCTGCCCAGTACCCGCAGGCCGTGGCTCAAGCCATCGCCTGACGCTGCCGAATCGCCACCTCCGGCCAGCAAGGGCACCAACGCAATCAACGGAATCGCGGCGATGTCCTGGAACAGCAGAATGGCAAAGGCCAGGCGACCGTGCGGGGCATTCAGTTGCTTGCGTTCGGCCAGGCTCTGCAGGCCGAAGGCGGTGGACGACAGCGCCAGCCCCAGGCCCAGTACCACCGCGCTGGGCAGTGGCTGGCCAAAGCCGAGCAGGGCGATGGTGCCGATCACCAGCCCGGTCAACAGCACCTGGGCCAAGCCGACGCCGAACACCGATTTGCGCATGACCCACAGCCGGCGCGGCGACAGTTCGAGGCCGATGATGAACAGCAGCAGCACCACGCCCAGTTCGGAAATATGCGCAACGCTTTGGGGGTTGCCGATCAGACCCAGCACTTGCGGGCCGATCAGCACCCCGGCGAACAGGTAACCCAGTACCGACCCCAATTGCAGGCGTTTGGCCAGCGGAACGGTGAGTACAGCCGCGAACAGAAATACGACGGCGGCTTGTAACAGGTTTCCATCTTGGGGCATGACACAGTCCTTAGGCATGGCAAAAGTGCCATTGTACGGTTTTAACCGGCAAAGATGCTGGCAGCTAGCCTTCATGTGCTAATAATCGAACACAAAGTGATCAGCGGCGCCACAGGTCCGTTGGCACGGGGCACAACGGGCTTTTGCAGAGGTTATCCACAGGCCGTTCCACAGCAAAAGTGCACAACTCGCTGAATAAATGGAACTTTAAAGCCTGCCCTTATTTTGTGGGTCGTGCAGAGCCATTCTGCCGCCATGCAGTCGATTATCCATCCTCAACCAGCAGGTCAAGCCATGCGCGTCATCTCTCTCATGTTGTGTTTGCTGACTGCCCTGGGCGGCGCTTGCAGGGCGATTGCCGAAGACCGGCCTGCTGCAGCGACCGTGGCCGTGGACAAGGCCGAGGTCCTGGAGCAGAAAGTTGCCGCGAAGGAAACGCCCAAACCTGCGCCCACGTCCGAGGCCATTACGCCCGCCGAGGTCCAGGCGGTGGACCCGGTGGGCAAGGAGTCCGTGGACGATGCGATCACGTGCCTGTCGCGGACGATCTATTGGGAAGCCAAGGGCGGTGGGCCGGCCGATATGGAAGCAGTGGCCGATGTGGTGGTCAACCGCCTGGGTCATGAAGGGTTTTCCGACACCGTCTGCGGGGTGGTCAAGCAAGGCGCCGAGAAGAAGGCCTGCCAGTTTTCCTGGTGGTGCGATGGCCGCTCGGACCAGGTCCAGGAGGAGGACCGCTACAGCGTCGCGAAGGAGATCGCGCGCAAGGCGCTGAATCAACAGCTCAAGGACAGCACCGGCGGTGCAGTGTTCTTCCATGATCGGCACGTGACGCCGGGCTGGGGCAAGGCGTACATCAGGACAGCGGAGACCGATAAATTCATCTTTTATAAAGTCAAAGGCGACTGACGGTTGACACCTAGGTCGAATTGACACCCTCAAAAGCACGTCATACGATGTCTGATAAATCCATCGCCCGCTTTCGAATGGGTTTGTCGGTTCAATAAAAATACCGGTTCAATAAAAACAATAAAAGGAACGCCCAGCATGACAGCAGACATCGGTCCTGCGCCCAAAGCCCAGGCAGCGCCTCAGTCCCTTCCCCAACAAAGAACCCTTACCAGTCGTTATCGCTGGACCATCTGCGCCTTGCTGTTTGTGGCGATCGGCATCAACTACATCGACCGCCAGATGATCGGCATCCTCAAGCCGACCCTGACCGCTGACCTGAAATGGTCGGAGACGGACTACGCCAGTGTCGTGTTCTGGTTCCAGTGCGCTTACGCCATTGGCTTTCTGACCTTTGGCCGGGTCATCGACAAGGTGGGTGTGCGTATCGGCTATGCCTTGGCGTTTACCTTGTGGACTATCGCCAGCATCTGCCACGGGCTGGTCAACGGCGTCACCCAGTTCGCCATGGCGCGTTTTGCCTTGGGGTTCGGCGAGTCAGGCAGCTTTCCGGCCAGCCTCAAGGCCGTGTCTGAATGGTTTCCGCAAAAGGAGCGGGCGCAAGCCACCGGTATTTTCAACGCCGGGACCGCGTTCGGGCCGATCGTCACGCCGTTGCTGGTGCCTGCCATTACTCTGGCCTGGGGCTGGCGCGCTGCGTTTATCTCCATCGGTATTGTCACGGCCTTGTGGCTGGTGGCCTGGCTGCTGATGTATCGCAGCCCGCAGAACCACCCCAAGGTCAGCGCCGAGGAACTGGACTACATCCGTTCGGACACCGATCCGTCGCTGCCGGTGGACGCCACGCCAGCGAAATTTTCCTGGTTCAAGCTGCTGACCTTCCGCGAAACCTGGGCCTACGCGGCGGGCAAATTCCTCACCGACCCGATCTGGTGGCTGTACCTGTTCTGGCTGCCGGACTTCCTCGGCAAGACCTATGGCCTTGACCTGAAGTCTTTCGGCCCGCCCTTGATTGCCGTGTACGTGCTCGCCGACGTCGGATCAGTACTGGGTGGCTGGGGCTCGTCCAAACAGATGAAGAAGGGCCGCAGCGCCAACGCCTCACGCAAGACCACCATGCTGCTGTGCGCCCTGGCCGTAACGCCCATTGTCACCGCACAGTTCGTTTCCAGCCTGTGGGTCGTGGTAGGGATCATTGGTCTGGCGGCGGCTGCCCATCAGGCCTGGTCGGCCAACCTGATGACCTTGCCGTCGGACCTGTTCCCGAAACAGGCGGTGGCGTCGGTGATCGGTATCGGCGGTACGGCGGGGGCCATCGGTGGCATGTTGATGACCACTTACAACGGTTACATTCTTGAAGTGTTCAAGTCGTATCAGCCGATTTTCATCGTTGCTGGCAGCATGTACTTGGTGGCCATTCTGGTGATCCATTTGCTGACCCCTCGGCTCAAGCCGGTCGCCGCCGAGCGCTTGCTGGACCGCTAGCCATCGGCCAAACGGCCGGGCCAGACGTCCGGCTGTTTGACAGGCCTTCTGCCACCCTCCAGACTTCGGCTCCCGCGAGGCTGTGAGGTTTGCCATGAAATTCTGGTTTATGCTGCTGCGCCGACGCTTCGGTTCCGTTCGGTGGCGAACCCGTGTGACCTTATGGGGTGCGGCCACCTTGGCCGGTTTGTGCGTGGTCATGTTTGCGCGGCTGGCGGACCTGGCGCTGACCGGGTTCAGCGACCTCACCCAAGGGCGACCATGGCTGCCGTTTCTGCTGACACCGACGCTGGGCATGGTGGTGGTGTACCTGACCCAGCGCTTTTTCCCGGGCAGCCAGGGCAGCGGCATCCCGCAAGTCATCGCCGCCACTCGCATGGTTGCCACCGG
This sequence comes from Pseudomonas sp. dw_358, assembly GCF_018449655.1. Classification (GTDB taxonomy): domain Bacteria; phylum Pseudomonadota; class Gammaproteobacteria; order Pseudomonadales; family Pseudomonadaceae; genus Aquipseudomonas. The sequence goes on along the minus strand of NZ_JAAVUX010000007.1, from coordinate 109,888 downwards.
GCGCCCAGTCAAGCGCCTGGTCTCTCTGCGCATTGCCGCGGCCAAGATCGGCTTGGGTACCGTCGCACTGGGGGCCGGTTTTTCCGCTGGGCGCGAGGGGCCTTCGGTGCAGGTCGCGGCCTCGATCATGCACGCCGCGCACCGTTTTCTGCCCAATCTGCGCGTGGTGCGGGTCCAGGACATGATCCTGGCCGGCGGGGCGGCGGGTATTGCGGCCGCGTTCAATACGCCCTTGGCCGGCATCGCGTTTGCCGTCGAGGAACTGGGCCGCAAGCTGGAAACCCGGACCAGCGGTGTGCTGCTGAGCACGATCATACTGTCCGGGATGATCGCCATCGGCTTGCAGGGTAACTACAACTATTTTGGTCGCCTGAACGTAAGCGACCTGACGGTGCAGATCATTCTGCCGGTGATGTACCTGGGGGTGTTCTGTGGCTTGACCGGCGGGCTGTTCAGTCGCCTGCTGCTGTTGCCCCAGCGGTTTGCCCAGCATCCCGTATGGGCCTGGCGCGCCCGGCGGCCGGTGATGTTTGCCGGTTTGTGCGGGCTGGTGGTGGCCGTGGCGGGATTTGCCAGCGGCGGCCTGTCCTTCGGCAGCGGCTATGGCATCACCACGCAGCTGATCAACCACGGCCAGGCGATTCCCTGGTACGCCGCATTGACCCGTTTCATCGCGACCCTGGCGACTTATTATTCGGGGCTGCCGGGCGGGATCTTCGCCCCGGCGCTGGCGGTGGGGGCGGCCATGGGTTCCAACGCCGCCGAACTGTTCCACCTCGCTCCCCAGGCCACCATTGCCTTGTGCATGGCCGGCTTCCTCGCGGCGGTGACGCAGTCGCCCATCACCTCGGCGATCATCGTCATGGAAATGATCGACAGTCATGGCATGGTCATCAGCCTGATGGCCATCGCGTTGATCGCCAAGGCCGTCAGCGCGAGCCTGGGGCCGGAGCTTTATCAGCAGTTGGCCATCGGCTTCATCAAGGCCGAAACGGCACGCACGGCAGCCAGCGAGGAGCCCGTCGCGGATAAATCCGCACCATCGCTGTAATCAATAGTCACCATCACCGATCGCAAGTTCTGTTTCCACAGCAAAGGAGGAAGATAGCGTCATACCACCGGTTTTCGAAGGATACCTGCGATGAGGCTTTCTACTCTGTTCACTCTTGTGGCCCTGTTGAGCGTGGCTGTGATTGGCACGGCCTCGGCCACCAGCGCGGACAGTTGCCACCTGTTACCGGTGGCCAACAGCAACACAGTGCTCAAGCCTTCGCAAACGGTGGGTGTGCTGTACAGCGAAAACACCGTGAACACGTTGGCCTACCTGCAGCGCTACCACAGCATGGCGCTGGAGGGCGCGAAAGACAGCCGTCTGGATGGCCGCATCCGCGCGGCTTTCGTCACCAGTTCGGACCCGCGCCTGGCCATTGATCGGCTGCTGGGCTCGCTGCAGAAGAACTTCGCTTCGGTCACGGTTTACGACACTCTCGATGCGCTGGTGCAGGCGCACCCGGATGTCACCGTGATGCTCGACACCTACAGCCAGTTGGTGACTCAGCGCAACACTGAGGTGCAGGCCCGTTATGAGGCCACGTTCTATGACGCCAATTTGCAGTACATCGGCCACGCTGCGGGGGCGGCCGACCAGCAATTGTCTGCGGTGTGGGTCCATGACAGGAGCGCCGAGCAGATTGCCGCGCAGATCGACCAGCAACGTCAGCTGCAACTCGATGCCTTGAAACAGTTCGACGGTTCGCTGCGGGCACTGATAGCACCGGGTGAAGTGGCCAGCAATTGATCAGGCGGGCGGGGCGGGGGTATCGCTGGCGTCCAGCAGATCCTGCCATTCGTCTGGTTGCAGTGAGAGGGGCTTGTCCAGGCCGTTGAGGCCGACCACGGGGCGCAGCGGGAATTGCTCTTTGTACAACTCGGCCAGGTGCACGCGAGAAAACTCGGGTGGCTCGCAAAGTGGCGCGTGAAACGCATCGGCCAAACGGGTATTGCCCGGCGGGAAATAAACAAAGATACGCATCGATGACACTTCCAATGCCACGGTATAAGCGCATTCAACACGCACGTCGCGGTCAAGTCGATAACGCCACGCGCGAATGTCGCGTAACGTCTGATACACCTGAGGGCCCTCGCCCAGGTACGTGCGGCGCCAGTCAGACATCGCGGACATGCTCCTCTACCGTACACCGATAGTTGGCAGACAGTAGAGGCGGTTTAGTCCGGGTTATGCAAGCGCTATTTAATCAGGCGGGGCTGTTTCGAGTGGGCACTCGTCCGCCCGCAAGAACGCACAGGCTGAACACGGCTATCAATGCACCGAGGGCGGCGATGCCCAAGGCAATTTTTGGCCTGACCACGGCGGTGTCCATGGTCGAAAACAGAGAGCAGGGCGAGGCAGTTTGGCGGGGTCGATACGTCTCGCCGTTCAGTTTTTGCAACTGATAGACCTCGCCATGGGCCACCCAGGCTTTGACCGGTTCGCCGTTCTCCAGGTTGGCTTCGCCTTTGCGATACCCTGAGCACACCCCGGAAAGGCTGATCAACTGGTCATCAAGCCGCACGGCCAGGGCGTAAACATGCGCGTCCTGGGTGCGTACCTGCTCGGTGCTGCCGGTGGTGATCTGCATATCGGTCACGGTGGGCAAGGTAAACTGATAGTAAGCGGCTTGCAGCGAGGCCGCGAGGCACAACAATACACCGGCGCGGAACAGGAGCGTCAGACGGGTCCGATTCACCTGAGTGCGCCACCGTTTAAGCAGCGACAAAGAACGGTAAGCCGAAGGGTAAGTAGTGAGTGGCATGGTGAGGCTCCTTCAATAAGCCGGAATATAAGTGTTGTCGGGATGAAGCGTTGAAACCCACTACTCATTAACGGCGCCGTCAGCACCGCAGTTAAACAGTCAATGACGTTTTAAAATACACGCCCGTGCCGCCGATCGGCGACAGCACATCAAGCACCACGACAGAACCGGCGTCCTGTTAACAGGGGCGCCGGTAAAAGTGCGAAAGAAGAATCAAACCAGGACGAAAACCACGTTGAACGCGCTGCGTGAGCCGTTTCGAGCCGTGCGACATGGGACACTGCTGCAATAAGACAAATAAAAGAGTGGGTTTCCCGACATCGGGACAGGGCAGGACCCACTGCGTTGCAGAAGCTTGGCTTACTTTAAAGTTACCGCGTTAAAGCACAAGGGGGTACCGGTAAAATATTTACCGAGGTGAGTGTGTTTTAACGTGATTAAATTGGCGTCGCCTTTTTGACTGTGACGGCGACGGCAGTTTTAAATCAGCGGCTTTACGGCGGCTTTACCGGCGGCTCTTTTCTGCTGAAATAAAACAGGCGTGTGCCCACCGAGGGGGATTAAGGTTAATTAAGGTGAGCGACGGGAACTTGCACTCGGATTGCCCGTCACACCCTCTTGAAATTGAAACATGATCCGCGGTGCCTTCGACCCCTTCATTCGCTCAGGAACGAGATATGAATCCTTTTACGTCGTCTCAAGACCCGTCCGCTTCCGGGCCGTCGGGGCCCAGCGCTGGCGGTGGCGTGGCCACTCGGCGCGATGCGTTATTCACTGCGTTTCAAGATCCGTCATCCAGCGGACCCGCACTGAATAATGGCGATATGGAATCAAGTGGTGCCACCTTTTTAACTGCCCCTCGTGAAGAAGCTGTTCTGTTTGTTTGTTCTCAAGACCCCGGTGCAACCACTGCGCACTACGGCCCCAAACGCCACGGCGCTTGAAAGCGTTCTAATACTGTCGGCCTCGCAATGAGGCCGACCGTTCGTTATTCGTCCTTGAATGTTTCCCCTGACGCATCAGCGTCTTTCACCTTTGCACCTGAACTCCCGCCGCTGGCCTCGTGACTAAAGCCCATACGTGCACACACTGTCCGAGGAGGCCTGAATGGCTAGCAAAAAAGTTGCCGAGATTGTCATCGAGACGTTGCAGGCCGCCGGGGTACGGCATTGCTACGGCATCGTCGGCGATACGCTCAACCATGTAACCGACGCGATTCACCGCAGCGAGATCCAATGGGTCCATGTGCGTCACGAAGAGGTGGCGGCCTTTGCGGCTGGCGCCGAGTCGTTCATCAGTGGTCGCCTCACGGCCTGTGCCGGCTCGTGCGGCCCGGGCGGTCTGCACTTCATCAACGGGGTGTTCGAGGCCCAGCGCAACGGCGCCCCCATGGTGTTGATCGCCAGCCAGGTAGTTACCAGCGAGTTGGGCATGGATTTCCCCCAGGAAGTTGACTTCAAGGCCATCTACGGCCCGTGCACGGTGTTCTGCGAACAGGTCTATACGCCGGGTCAGGCGCGGCGCGTCACTGCGTTGGCGGCGCAGACGGCGCTGAACGAGGGCGGTGTGGCGGTGATCATCCTGCCCTCGGACATCAGTGTCGCCGAGGTGGATACCAAGGCCGATCAGCCCTTCAGTGCCCATTATCCACGCCCGGTCACTCAGCCCAACCCCGAAGAGCTGGTAGCCGTGGCGAAGCTGTTGGCGGCCGGCAAGAAAGTCTCGATCTACGCCGGTTTTGGCTGTGAAGGCGCCCACCACGAACTGATCGAACTGGCCCGCCTGCTCAAGGCCCCCATCGCTCATACGTCCCGGGCCAAGGACTTCGTCGAGTACGACAATCCCTACAACATGGGCATGACCGGCGTGTTCGGGGTCGAGTCCGGCTACCACGCCATGATGGAATGCGACACCTTGCTGTTGCTGGGCGCCGATTTTGCCTGGAAGCAGTTTTATCCCAGTCACGCCAAGGTCATTCAGGTGGACCGCAAAGGTGCGCATTTGGGTCGCCGTCATCCGATCGACCTGGGCGTGGTGGGCGACGTGCTGCCGACCTTGCAAGCGTTGCTGCCGTTGATCGAAGAGAAGACCACGGTGAGCTGGCTGGAGGAATGCCTGAAACACCGCCAGCAGACCCTCAAGACTCTGGCCCACGACCAGCGCCACACCGAGGGCACGTTGATCCACCCGCAGTACCTCACCCACCTGCTGGATAAGCACGCCACTCCCGATGCGCTGTTTACCGCCGACGGTGGCTCACCGATGGTCTGGGTCCTGCGTCACATCAATGTCAACGGTGCCCGCCGCACCCTGACCAGCCTGCGCCACGGCACCATGGCCAACGCCATGCCGCAAGCCTTGGGGTTGCAGAAAGCCTACCCGGGCCGCCAGGTGATTTCGCTGTCCGGTGACGGCGGTCTGGCCATGCTGCTGGGGGATCTGCTCACGGCCGTGCAGGAGAAGCTGCCGATCAAGGTGGTGGTGTACAACAATGCCTCGCTGAATTTCGTGCAGATCGAGCAGAAGGTTGAAGGCTTGCTGGACAACTACACCGACCTGCACAACCCCGACTTTTCCGAAGTCGCTCAGGCTATGGGCCTCTACGGCAGACAGGTCAGCAACGGCGGGGATCTTGAAGAGGCGGTGCAGGCGTTTCTTGCCCATCCCGGGCCGGCGCTGCTGGACGTCAAGGTCAACCCGGAAGAGCTGGTGATGCCGCCCAAGGTCGAGTTGGGTCAAGTGGCCGGCATGGCGCTCTACTCCGCCAAAGCGGTGCTGGGCGGCCGGGCCGGCGACGTCAAACACTTGCTGGTGGACAATTTCATCAAGTAAGCCTGCCGAGGCAAAGCCGTTTGCCTTTATGCTGGCGGCTTTGCCTGTCTGCTTTTCACAGGCGTTGGACTGGAGAGCATCTTGGCTCGATCACGCATCATTCATCAGCACCCGGCTTATCGCGATGATATCGCCGACCTCACCACGCGCCGGCCGGTGCCGGGGCCAAAGGTCGAGCAGCTCGATCCATTTCTGTTCCTCAACCACCACGGCCCGCAGATCTACGGCCCAAACAACCAGGGCCTGCCGTTCGGCCCCCATCCTCATCGCGGATTCGAGACGGTCACCTTCATTCTCGAAGGCGAACTGTCGCACCTGGACAGTGGTGGTCACGAAAGCATCATCAAGGCCGGTGGCGTGCAGTGGATGACCGCAGGGGCGGGCCTTGTGCATGCCGAGTTGTCCCCGGAAGCCTTCAAGCGCAGCGGCGGCCCCCTGGAGATTCTGCAATTGTGGGTCAACCTGCCGGCTCGCTTGAAAATGGTTCCCCCTGCCTACGTTGGTTTGCAGCGTGAGCAGATCCCCACCGTGTTACTGGACGAAGGGCGGGTGCAGGTCGATCTGGTCAGCGGCAGTTTCGAGGAGCAGCAAGGGGCGATCCAGTCCCTGACCGGGATCACCTTGCTGACCGTTTCTGTGAAAGCCGGTGGCCGGGTGGATTTGCCGACGCCGCCGGGTCGTCAGGTGTTTTTCTACACCGTGGCCGGCGACCTGCAAGTGGACGGTGAAGCCGCCCAGCGCCATCACCTGCTGCAGTTTGCCGAGGGCGCCGACAGCGTGCGGATAGAATCGGTCGGCGGGGCGGTGTTGCTGTTCGGTCATGCCCAACCCATTGGCGAGCCGGTGGTCTCCCACGGGCCGTTTGTGATGAACACCCGCGAAGAGATCATGCAGGCCATCGACGACTACCAGCGTGGGCGTTTCGGCAGCATTGGCTGACGTTGCGGACGCCGCGTGGAATGGGTTATATGACACGGAATTTTTTGCCGGAGTGGCCTTCTAACGCGCTATGGCCTTCCTGCTGTCCTGCTCACGAGTCATGCGATGCATTTTCTATCCGATAGCCACGACTGCGAAGGTTGGCGCGGCGACATGGCCGCACGCATCCTGGCCTTCGACTGGTCGGCCACGGAGTTGGGGCCAGTGGCGAGCTGGAGCTCGGCGTTGCGCCAGTCGGTGCAGTTTCTGCTGGGCTCGCCGGTGCCTCTGGTGATGCTCTGGGGACGTCCAGGCTACATGCTCTACAACGATGCCTACTCGGGCTTCGCCGGTGGCCGTCATCCCTACCTGCTGGGCCAACCCGTCGAACTGGGCTGGCCCGAGGTCGCAGCCTTCAATCGCAATGTCGTCGATACCTGCCTGGCCGGCGGCACGCTGTCGTACCGCAGCCTGCAGTTGGAGCTGTTTCGCAGCGGCCATCCCGAAGACGTCTGGATGGATTTGTACTACAGCCCCGTGCCCGGTGAAGACGGCCGGCCTGCCGGGGTCATGTCCATCGTGGTCGAGACCACCGACCGGGAACGGGCCGAGCAGTCGCGCGATCTGGCCGAGCGGTCACTTCGCGAGTTGACCCATCACCTTGAACAACGCGTCAGCGCCGAAGTGCAGGCGCGCTCCATGGCCGAGGAGCAACTGCGCCAGTCGCAGAAGCTGGAGGCGATTGGTGGCCTTACCGGGGGCGTGGCCCATGACTTCAACAATGTGCTGCAAGTGATCACCGGCAACCTGCACCTGTTGGCGCGTCAGGACCCCGATAATCAGGCGTTGCAACGTCGGGTCAACTCGGCCATGGCCGCCGTCGACCGCGGCGCCAAGCTGTCGGCGCAACTGCTGGCGTTTGCCCGGCGCCAGCCGCTGTCGCCGGCGGTCTACAGTGTACGCCGGCTGCAGGACAGTCTGGGCGAGTTGCTGCCCCGCGCGCTGGGCGAAACCATCCAGTTGAACGTCAGCTTGCCGGAGCCGTCCTGGTCGATCCATGTCGACCGCAACCAGCTGGAAAACGCCGTGCTGAACCTGGCCTTGAATGCCCGCGATGCCATGCAGGGGGAGGGCATACTGCGTTTGAGCGGGCACAACGTGCAGTTGGACGAAGCCTTCTGCCGAGGCAAGGAGCTGGCGGCGGGGTCCTACGTGCGCCTGTCGGTCAGCGACAACGGCAGTGGCATGAGCCCCGAGGTGCTCGAGCACGCCTTCGAGCCATTCTTCACCACCAAGCCCGATGGCCACGGCACCGGGCTGGGCCTGAGCATGGTATTTGGTTTCGTGAAACAGAGCGGTGGGCACATCGAGGTGGTCAGCGAAGTCGATGCAGGCACCACCGTGCACCTGTATTTCCCGCGCAGCGAATTACCGGAAACCCAGGAACAGCAGGCGCTGCCACAGGCCGCCAGCGGTGCCAACGAGCGGGTGCTGGTGGTGGAGGATGACAGCGGGGTGCGCCTGACCGCCGTGGAATTGCTGCAACAGGCCGGCTACAACGTGCTGGTGGCCGCCAACGGTGACGAGGCGCTGGCGTTGCTGGAGCGTGAGCCGCGGGTCGATCTGATCTTCACCGACGTGGTGATGCCCGGTCAGGTCAAGAGCGCCGACCTGGCCCTTTGGGCCAGACGCCAGACGCCGCCGGTTGCAGTGCTGTTCACCTCGGGGCACACTCGCGACATCATTTCCCATAACCACCAGCTCGCTTCTGACACCCATCTGCTGAGCAAGCCGTACGCCCCGCAGGCCTTGTCGGCGATGGTCAGAAAAGTGCTGGGGCACTGAACCTTTCCCCCTGGAGAATCCCATGCCGCAAGCAAGCGCTACCCTGGACCTGCCGGTCGCCATCAACGACGTGTGGAAGTTGATCGGTGGCTTCCACGCTCTGCCGGACTGGCTGCCGTTCATTGCCTCATCCATTTCGGAGGACGGTGGCCATGTACGCCACCTGCGCACCGAAGACGGCGCAGTGGTGATCGAGCGCCTGCAGAGCTACGACGCCGAGGCGCATACCTACAGTTATTCGATTGTCGAAGGGCCGTTTCCGGTCAGCGATTACCTTGCCACCCTCAGGGTCGAGTCGACGGGGGAGAGCAGTTGCCGCGTCACCTGGGGTGGGACATTCCAGCCGGTGGGAGTGAGCGCTGCCGAGGTCGAGGGGATTTTTCAGGGGGTGTACGAGGGGGGGTTGGCGGCGTTGCAGGCCCATTACAAGGTCTGAGTGACAAGGGCCTGAGGGGGTGGGTGAGGGCCGCCATGTGCCATCACACGCCCCCAAGGCCCCCCTCAATCCATGCGCAAATGCACCGTCTCGCGCAAGCTGTACCCGAACCCGCGCAACGTCTGCAACGCATTGGGGGCATCCAGCACGGCGAGCTTGCGGCGCAGGTTGCACACATGCCGTTCGATCAGCGCGCTGCGCGATTCCTGGGCGCTGCCCCACAGGTGCTGCTCGATCAGGTCACGGCTGACTGCGCCCGGGTTGCGCGCCAGGATCGCCAGCAGCCGCTGCTCGCTCACAGTCACCGCCTGATGGCGCGTGCCGCGGCCCAGCAACAGGCGGGTGGGTGACAGCCACAGCAGGCTCTCACCCATGTTCACCGCCGGGCTGAACTCCCGGGACAGGGCATTGAGCCGCGCTTGCAGCTCGACGAACGCGAGGGGTCGCGACAGGCACAGCTCTGCACCGGCGCGCAACGCCTCGATGCGCGCCTGGCGATCGGGATCGCCCAGCAGCACCAGGACCACGGCCGAACCGCTGGCGTCCAGGCAACGCTTGAGCAAGTCCGGGCGCAGTGCCTTGAGGTCCAACAGCACAAAGCGAAAGTCGCTGCCTTCAAGGGCCCAGTCGGCTTCGTCGGTGGTGGCGGCGTGCACCACCCAGCCGCTGTCGGCGAACGCGCGCAGCAGGGTAGGGTCAGCCACATCAGCGAGATAGAGCAAACTCATGGTTATACCAACGCCTTGCTTTGACGGCAGTAGAGAGTCAAACGGGCACCGCCCTGTTCACTGCCCCCCACTTCCAGAGTAAAACCGTGCAACGCCACGATGGCCGCCACGATGGACAAGCCCAGGCCAAAGCCGGCGTACTTGCTGCCATCATCGGTCCGGTAGAAGCGCTGAAAGATTGCTTCACGCTCGTGGGCCGGAATTCCCGGGCCACTGTCTGTCACTTCGATCACGGTGCTGTCGCCGACCCGGGTGGCGCGCAAGACCACGATTCCGCCGGGCGGAGTGAACTTGATCGAGTTGCTCAGCAAGTTGCCGATGGCCTCGAACAGCAGGGCATGATCGCCATTGAAGGTCGGCAGATCGTCCTGAACATGCAGGTGCAGATGCACCTCGGTTTCTTCGGCCAGCGGCAGATAGAAATCGTGCAGTTCGTGCACCAGTGGCCGCGGCTCCAGTTTGACGAAGCCCGAACGGCGCTGGTGATCCTCCAGCTCGGAAATCCGCAAGAGGCCGCGGAAGCGCGCCATCAGTGTATCGGTTTCGGCGATCACCTCATCCAGCTGCAGGGCATGCTCGGAATCCTCCGGCGCCTGCTGCTGAATGCGGTACAGCTGGGCGCGCAAGCGCGTCAACGGCGTGCGCAAGTCATGGGCGATGTTGTCGCTGACGCTCTTGACCTCCATCATCAGCCGCTCGATACGTTCAAGCATGGCGTTGACGATGGCCGCGAGCATGTCCAGCTCGTCACGGCGATCGGACAGCGGCAGGCGCCTTTGCAGATCGCCGGCGACGATGGCATCGGCACTGGCCTGGATCGCCCGGATACGGCGTATTGGCCGCCTGCGCAACAGGTGCCAGCCCGCCGCCCCCGGAATAATGGTCAGCGACACACCCCACAGCAACGCGTGCAGGATGATCCGCGTCACCGCAAACAGCGAACCGTTGTCACGCACCAGCACCAGCCAGCGGCCATCGTGGGTGCGCATGGCAGTGGCGTCGCAGCTGCTCTGCGGGACTTTCGGGTTGTCGGAGTCGACGCAGTCGTCAAGTTCGTGGATGCGGTTGTCCAGCGGCAGGCCCTTGGGCACCGAGCGCAATTGGCCAACCAGCGGCTGCAGCTCGTTGTCGAACAGGCCATACGCATCAAAGGCACGCTCGTCGAAGGTCTCGCTCGCGGCCAGGGCTTCGTCCAGGGCCACGCCGGTGAAGCGCATGAACAGGTGTTGGCGCTGCATCAACGAGTGCCGGGCAAGGCTGCCCAGGTAATCAGAAACTTCGTAGTACAGCACTCCCATGAGAATGCTGCTCCAGGCCACAAACAGGAAACTGTAAAGCGCCAGCAATCGACTGCTGGAGGAGCGCCAGCCCTTAGAGGGGTTCGGCGATGACATAACCCGAGCCTCGTACAGTCTTGATCAGCGGGGCCACGCCAGGTGGATCGATCTTCTTGCGCAGACGACCGATGTGAACGTCGATCAGGTTGGTGCCCGGGTCGAAGTGGTAGCCCCAGACTTCTTCGAAAATCATCATCCGGGTGAGGATCTGCCCGGCATTGCGCATCAAGAATTCCAGCAGTTTGTATTCAGTCGGCAGCAGGTTGAGCGACTGGTCGGCACGCTTGGCTTCGCGGCTGATCAAGTCCAGCTCAAGGTCGGCGACCTTCAGCGACGTGTCGGCAGCAGCGACGGTGCTTTTGCGGCGCAGCAGCACTTCGACCCGCGCAGCCATCTCGTCGGAGGCGAAAGGCTTGGTCAGGTAGTCGTCGCCACCGGCACGCAGGCCGCGCACACGTTCGTCGACGTCGGAAAGCGCGCTGATCATCAAGATTGGCGTGGACACGCCGATAGTACGCAGGGTGGTGACGATGGCCAGGCCATCAAGCTCAGGCAGCATGCGGTCCAGTGTGATGACATCGTAAGCGCCGCTGACGGCCTTGACCAGGCCTTCACGACCATTGTCAACCCAGTCAACTTGCAGCCCGTGGCTGCTCAGTTCGGCGACGATTTCCTTGGCAGTAACAGCATCGTCTTCGATGGTTAATACGCGAGTCATGTTCGTTTTACCCGGGGATTTGTCCAGTAGAGGCCTCCATTGTGCCAAGTAAACGCACATGACTTTCTGAAGATTAATTTAGGTTGGCGTCCGGGGGAGCCTATGTGCCATCCGTCGGGTGTGCAAGTTGACGCCCGTCCAAAGGCGACGGAGGGCTAGCTTTAAACGGCCTGCGCCTCTATTTTGATATCATTCTGGCATTATGGTAGTTGGAGACCCGAGAGTGTTCATGACCCCAGCGACGCGAGCTCAGGAACAAAGGCTCGCCGCGCTCTATGCGCTCCAATTGCTGGATACGGCAAGCAACGAATGCTTCGACCGCATCTGCCGCCTTGCGGCTGCCTATTTCAAGGTGCCGACAGTGCTGATTTCCCTGGTGGATCGTGACCGCCAGTGGTTTCTTGCGCGGGTCGGGTTCGAGGCCAGCGAGACCCCGGTGGAAGAGTCCATGTGCGCCACCACCATCAAGGGCAGCGGCGTGCTGGAGGTGGCGGACGCGCGCAGAGACCCGCGCTTCCGTGACCTGCCCTCGGTGACGGCGCGCGACGGTGTGCGCTTCTACGCCGGGACCCCGCTGGTGACCGGCAGTGGCCACGCCATCGGCTCACTGTGCCTGATCGACGTGTTGCCCCATCAGCTCAGTGCCTCCGAGCGCTCGCTGCTGGCAGACCTGGGGGCGATGGTCATGCAGCAGATCGAGCAGCGCCATGCTGCCTTGCGTCATGATCACGTCAGCGGCCTGCCCAACCGCGAACAGTTTGCCAGCGACTTGCAAGAGCTGGCCGAGGATGCGCTGGGTGAGCGGCGCTCGCTGGTGGTCATCGACGCCCTGGACATGACCTGGGCCCATGAGTTGACTCTTGCCATGGGTATTCGCCCGTTCGAGGAAATCATCCGTTGCATCGCCACGCGCCTCAAGGCGCAGCTGGGCGAGGTGACGCGGGTCTATCACATCGGGGTCAAGCGCTTCGCCTTCCTGACCCCCGACCAGGTACAGGACTTTGGCCTCTTCATCGACACCCTGATCGGCAGCCTGCGGGCACCGACTATCATTGATGGCTTGCCGATCCGGCCCATGGTACGGGCCGGCAGTGTTGACTTCATGGTCAACCCGCAGGTGCTCAAGGATGTTGTACGCAAGGCCATGTACGCCGCCGAGTTGTCGCTGGCGGCGCGCCAGTCGTGGTCGGCCTATGACGCGGTGCAGGATGCCGTGCATCGGCGGGCCTTCAGCCTGGCATCGGACATTGGCGAAGCCATGGTCACCGAGCAGCTGTATCTGATGTTCCAGCCACGCTTTGCCATCCCCGACGGCAGCCAGGTCAGCGCCGAGGCCTTGCTGCGCTGGGAACACCCCAGGCTGGGGCCGATTTCGCCGGCCGAGTTCATTCCGGTGCTGGAGAAAAACTCGCTGGTCCATGAAGTCACCCGCTGGGTCATCGACACCGCCGTAGGCAAGCTGGCGGGCTGGCCGGCGGCCTGCTCGACCAAGTTGTCGCTGAACCTTTCGCCGCAGGATTTCGAAGGCCACGACATCACCGGGGTGCTCAAGCGCGCCTGCAGCCGTTATGACGTCGGCCCGGAACGCCTGGAAGTGGAAATCACCGAGGGCGAATGGTTGCGCTCCAACCCCCAGGTGCTCAAGGAACTGGCGGAGATCCGCGGGCTGGGCATCGACGTAGCCATCGACGATTTCGGTACCGGCTACAGTAACTTCTCGTACTTGCACGAGATCCCGGCCAATGTGCTCAAGCTGGACAAGTCGCTGGTCACGGAGCTGGAAAACGACACCCGCTGCCAGTTGATCGTCAGTTCCATCATCGACCTGTCCGCCAAGCTGGGTTATCGCACCGTGGCCGAGGGCATGGAGACCTTCAAATGCCTGCAACTGCTCAAGTCGTTCGGCTGCGACGAAGCCCAGGGCTACTTCTTTTCCCGGCCCATGGTCGAATACGACTTCGTCGCCTGGAGCTGTGCCTCGCAGTTTCCGTTGCGGCGCGTCTAGTGAGCAATGCGCTCCAGGGCCAGGTTACGGGTCTTGGGGCCGAATACACCGATGGTCACCATCACCACCAGCATGCTCGCCACGATAAAGGCCAGCACTCCCGGCGTGCCCCAGTGCTGGAGGAAGAAGCCGATCATCAGGCTGCTGAACACCGTTGACAGCCGGCTGAACGAGTAACAGAACCCCACCGCCCGAGCACGGATGTGGGTGGGGAACATTTCGCTCTGGTAGGCGTGGTAACTGAAGGTCAGCCAGGCGTTACAGAACGTGATCATGACCCCGCAGGCGATCAGCCCGAGGGCCGAACGCTGAAAAGCGAACAGGGTGCCGAACAGCACGGTGCCCAGGGCCGAGCCGACGATGCCCCATTTATTTTCCATGCGGTGAGCCACGCCCGACAGGAGCAGGGGGCCGAGCGGGTAGGCCAGGGTAATGACGAAGGCATAGGCCAGGCTGTGGGTCAGGCCGACGCCCTGACCGTTGAGCAGGGCCGGCAGCCAGTTGCCGAAGCCGAAGAAGCCGATGGCCTGAAAAATGTTGAACGCAATCAGCATCAGGGCGCGCTTGCGGTAGGGCGGCTGCCAGATGTCGGCGAAGCGCCCTTCGATCGCCACCGGGACGTCTTCCAGATCCGGTGCGGCCAATGGCTTCCCGCGATCGTGCTGACAGCGTGCTTCGATCGTTGCCAGCACCTGCTCGGCCTCGTCCAGGCGGCCCTGCTGCGCCAGCCAGCGCGGCGATTCCGGCAGTCTGCGGCGCAACCACCAGATCACCAGCGCAAACACCGCGCTGGCCAACACCACCCATCGCCAGCCGGCCATGCCCCAAGGCGCCTGGGGCACCAGCCACCAGGACATCAATGCCACCGCTGGCACGGAAAGAAACTGCACAAAAAAAGCAAAGGCGAACGCCGCGCTGCGCATGGCCTTGGGCACTAGTTCGCTGAGGTAGGCGTCGATGGTCACCAGCTCGATGCCCAGGCCGATGCCCACCACGAAGCGGCACAGGATCAGGCCGGTGGCGCTGCTCTGCAGCCCCATCAGTACGGTGGCGACGGTGTACCAGAGCAACGCAAAGGTGAATACCGCGCGGCGCCCGTAGCGGTCGGCGAACGGGCTGAGCAGGCTGGCCCCGGCGAACAGACCCAGAAAGGTCGCCGAGGCAAATGCCGCCTGGTCGGAAACACCAAAGGCGCCTGCGCTGCCGTTGGCAAAGATTCCGGCCTGAATCAGGCCGGGGCTGATGTAGGCGGTCTGAAACAGGTCGTACAGCTCGAAAAAACCACCGATGGAGAGCAGGGTCACCAATTTCCACAACGTCGCTACCGGAGGCAGTCGGTCGATGCGGGCGCTGATCTGGGCGACGCGGGCGAGGTGAGGCATTTTGACGGGCCTGGAGAGGGGGGCGGGGGAGTTTAATGGGTGGCGGGGGGGAATGTCGAAATGATCGGTGGGGGCACACGTGCCGTCATTGAACCCCAGCCCTGCCAAAACAGTCATCTGCTACTCATCTCCTGCCGTAGCCAAGGACCCGCCACCATGTTCCCAGGATTCAAACGCGACCTGCGCCCCGTCAACGACATCGAAATCGCCTACCGAGTCGGGGGCAAGGGGCCGGGCCTGTTGTTGTGGCATGGGCATCCGCAGACCCATGCCATGTGGCACAAGGTCGCCGGGCGGCTGGCCGAGCATTTCACTGTGGTGCTGGCGGACCTGCGCGGCTATGGCGACAGCTTTCGCCCCGAGGCCGACGAGGCGCACCACAACTACTCCAAGCGCCAGATGGCCCGGGACGGCTTCGAACTGATGCTGTCCCTGGGCTTCGAGCGCTTTCGGGTGCTGGCCCACGACCGCGGCGCGCGGGTGGCCCATCGACTGGCGCTGGATTTTCCCCAGGCGGTGGAGCGCATGACCCTGCTGGACATTGCCCCGACGGTGGCCATGTACGAGCAGACGAACGAGGCCTTCGCCCGGGCCTATTGGCACTGGTTTTTCCTGATCCGTCCGGCCCCCTTGCCGGAAACCCTGATCGACGCCGACCCCGAAGGCTATCTGCGCAGCGTCATGGGCTCGCGTCACGCCGGCATGGCGCCGTTCACCGAGGCCGCCTTCACCGAATACCTGCGCTGCCTGCGCCGCCCTTGCTCGGCGCGGGGCATCTGTGAGGACTACCGCGCCAGTGCCTCCATCGACCTGGCGCACGACCGCGAGGACCTCGCGGCCGGACGGCGTTTGAGCCTGCCGCTGCAAGTGCTGTGGGGCAGCCATGGCACGGTGGGGCAACTGTTCAATCCGCTGGAGGAATGGCGCAAGGTCGCCACTGATGTCACAGGGCAGGCCTTGCCCGCCGGCCACTATCTGGCCGAAGAGGTGCCTGAAGAACTGTTGGCCCAGGCTTTACCGTTCCTGTTGGAGGGTGAGCCGACGTCGTTTGAAACCGAGACCATTTGAGGGGTTCGCGTCAACGATTTACCCGTAATACCGGGGCTTGAGCTATCTTCTGCCGTTGCCCTTCTGCGACACTTCGCCTCATGTTAGTTAGTTTGCTATCTATTTCTTCCGGAGCTGGTAGCGCGCTAACGAACTCATGTGAGTACCGTGTCGCCTGAAGGAGTATCTAAATGAATAGACGAGACGCCTTGATCTCGCTCGTGCAACTGACTGCATTGGGTGTTGCGACAACGGCCAGCGCCAATGTCATCAACGCGAACACCCAACTTCCCATTGGCACCCAGCCGGACGCCTTGCCGCGCATCCCGCGCAAGGGCGGCCTGACCTACCTGACCCCTGACGAAGCCAAGGAAGTGGCGGCGATCTTCGACCAGTTGATCCCCCACGACGAACTGGGCATCAGCGCCAGCGAAGCCGGCTGCGTCGACTTCCTCGATCGCGAATTGGCCGGCCCGTTCGGCCAGGCGGCCAGCGTCTATCGCCTCGGCCCGTTCAAGGACGGTACGCCGCAGCAAGGCCCGCAGTTTCGCCAGACCCCGGCCGAGCGCTACCGCGCCGGGCTCAAGGACCTCGGCGCCTATTGTCAGAGCCAGCACGGCAAGGCCTTCAGCGCGCTGGACGCAGACACCCAGGTGACCCTGCTGCACGCCTTGGAGGACGGCAAGATCAATTTCCCCAGCACCCCGGCGGCCGACTTCTTTGCCCTGCTGTTGCAGAACGTGCGCGAAGGCTACCTGGCCGACCCGATCTACGGCGGCAACAAAGGCATGGTGGGCTGGAAGTTGATCGGCTTCCCCGGCGCCCGTTACGACTATCGCCCGTACATCCACAAGAAGGGCGTACCGCTCAACCTCGACCCGGTGAGCCTGATCGATAACGCGTGATCTGCGTGACGCTGCCGACCCCATTTTTTGCGAGCCAGGCGCCCGGCTTCAGCGCCGCGCCTGACTGCGCGTAACAAGGATTGACCCATGGCAAATGCAAGACCCAAAGCGGACGTAGTGGTGATCGGCCTCGGCTGGTCCGGCTCGGTCATCGCTGAAGAACTGGCCCGCGCGGGCCTCAAGGTGGTCGCCATCGAGCGCGGGGCCTGGCGTGATACTGCCACGGATTTCCCGCCGTCGGTGGACACGGACGAATTGCGCTGGTCGACCCGTAAAGAGATCCTCCAGCCACCGAAGCTGGAAACCTACACCTTCCGCAACAACGCCTCCCAGGATGCGCTGCCGGTGCGCGAGTGGAGCAACCTGACCCTCGGTTACAACGTCGGCGGCGCCGGCACCCACTGGGCCGCTGCGTCGTGGCGCTTCAACCCGTTCGACTTCACCCCGTACAGCACCACCATCGAACGCTACGGCAAGGACCAACTGGTGCCAGGTCTGCTGGTGCAGGACTGGGGCATCACCTACGACGAACTGGAACCCTTTTACGACCGTTTTGAACGCATCGCCGGCACCAGTGGCCAGGCCGGCAAGATCAACGGAAAAATCATCCCCGGCGGCAACCCGTTCGAAGGCTCGCGCAGCCGCGACTTCCCGACACCGCCGCTGGTGCCCAGCCGCTGGAACGACATCTTCACCCAGAAGACCACCGAGATGGGCCTGCACCCGTTCCCGGTGCCGGCCGGCACCATCTCCACGGCATACGTCAACGCCCTGGGCGTGCACATGGGCCCCTGCACCTACTGCGGCTATTGCCAGCTGTTCGGTTGCGGCAACTGGTCCAAGAGCAGCCCCAACGCCTGCGTGGTGCCGGCGCTGATGCGCCAGCCGACCTTCGAGGTGATGACCGAGACCGAGGTGCTGCACATCAACAAGGCCGCCGACGGCAAGACCGCCACCGGCGTAAGCTTCGTCGGCAAGGACGGTGTGGTCGGCGAGCAGCCGGCGGACATTGTCATTGTTGCCGCCTACCAACTGGACAACGTGCGCCTGATGCTGCTGTCGGGCATCGGCGAGCCGTACAACCCGAAGACCAAGCAGGGCGTGATCGGCCGTAACTACAGCTTCCAGACCCTGTCCTACGCCTACCTGTGGTTCGAGAACGAGTACCTCAACCCGTTCATCAATACGGGTTGCCTGGCCATCCAGATCGACGACTACAACGCCGACAACTTCGACCACACGGGCCTGGGCTTCATTGGCGGTGCGGGTATTCAGTCATTGTCTAACAACGGTTTGCCCATCGGCATGTCCGGCAACCTGCCCAAAGGCGCGCCGACCTGGGGCAAGGGCTACAAGAAGGCCTTCCAGCACAGCTACCAGAACTGGGCCATGGTCCAGGGCCAGGGCACCAGCTACTCCCACGAAGACGCCTGGTTCGACCTTGACCCGACCTATAAGGACCAGTACGGCCGGCCGCTGATGCGCATGACCTTCGACTACAACCTCAATGACAAGCGCTCCGGCGAGTTCGTGCGCAAGCAATGCGAGACCATTGCCCACGCCGTAGGCGGTACCCAGATCGAGTCGTACAACTTCGCGGCCGACCATTACACGCCGTTTCGCAATAACGACTCCTCCCACACCATCGGTGGCGTGGTCATGGGCATGAACCCCAAGACCAGTGCCCTGAACCGCTATCAGCAAAGCTGGGACGTACATAACGTATTTGTCCTTGGCGCCTCATCGTTCCCTAACAATGGCGGCTTCAACCCGACCATCACCATCGGTGCGATGGCGCTGTGGACGGCCAAGGCGATCAAGGAACAGTACCTGAAAAACCCCGGCCCGCTGGTACAGGCATAAGGACACGCATCGATGAGAAAAAGCAGATTATTCGCAGGCGTGGTCGTTGTGGTCCTCGCCGGTGTCGGCATTGCCTTGTACAACAATGGCAATACCCGCGCCGATGACGTGGCCGACAACCAAATGACCGCCGCCGACCCGGCCAAGCCGGATGCCGCCGCCGTGACCCGTGGCGCCTATGTGGCCGCCCAAGGCGACTGTGCGGCCTGCCACACCGCGCCGGGCGGCAAGCCCTACGCTGGCGGCTATGCCATTCAAACGCCATTTGGCGCTATCAACTCCAGCAACATCACCCCGGACCGCACTCACGGTATCGGCGACTGGACCGAACGCGATTTCTTCCGCGCGGTGCGTCATGGCAAGCGCAAGGACGGCGCCCTGCTGTACCCGGCCATGCCCTACAACGCCTACGTGAAGATGAACGATGCCGACCTGCATGACCTGTGGGCCTACATGCGTTCCCTGCAGCCAGTGAGTCAGGCGCCGACCCCCAACACCTTGGGCTTCCCGTATAACATCCGTCTGGCGATGCTCGGCTGGAACCTGCTGTACTTCAACAACGCAGGCTACGTGGCCGACCCTAAACAGTCGGACGCGTGGAACCGGGGTCGCTACCTGGTGGACGGCGCCGGTCATTGCGCGGCCTGCCACACCAGCAAGAACGCATTGGGTGGCGACACCTCGGCCTACCTGCAAGGGGCTGAGCTGCTGGGCGGCTATGCACCGGAAATCACCAACAACCCGCACCTGGGTCTGGGCAACTGGAGCGAGCCGCAGGTGGCCCAATACCTGAAGACCGGCAGTAACGACAAGGCGGTCGCGGCCGGCGCCATGGGTGAGGCGGTGGAGCATTCGACCCAGTACCTGACCGATGCCGATACCGCCGCCATTGCGGGTTACCTCAAGTCCCTGCCGGGCTCCAACGCCCAGGCACCGACCGCACTGGCGGGTGACAACCCGGTCATGAAACGGGGTGCTCATCTGTACGAGACCAACTGCATGGCGTGCCACAACGTCAGCGGCGAGGGGATCAAGGGCATGGTCACGGCCTTTACCGACAACTCGGGCATTCGTGCGCCGAGCGCGGCGAATCTGGTGGGCACGGTGCTCAAGGGCGGTCGCGCGGCCGCTACCGAAAGCAACGTCACCGCCGCCGGCATGCCGTCGTTCGCGTGGAAGCTGAACGATGCCGACATCGCTGCCGTGTTGACCTTTGTGCGCAACAGCTGGGGCAACGCTGCGCCTGAGGTTCACGCGCAGGAAGTGGCCAAGGCGCGCAGTGACCTCAAGCTGGTGGATGCGGTTCATTGAGCTAACTATGTAAGACCCGGGTCTGGGGCGGGTGTGGTCTTCTGGCGGCCCTTTTGCCGCTGGAGCATCACCCCATGACCACTGTTTCTCCCAATACCGTATTCGTCGCCGAGCGCCTGCCCAATTGGGTCAAGGCACTCGACCGCGACACCCTCGCCACCTTGGGCGACACGCTGCTGCTGGAGCAGAGCGTCGGTTCCGACCTCTGGTTCACCTCGGCCAGCGACACCCAGCGCCAGACGCTGCTGACGCGTCAGGCTCGGCGCGCCGCGTGCCGCCGTACTGTCTCGGCGCTGATCCCCTCGTTCAAGACCGTGATGGCGTTCACCGAAGGCTTGCTGCAAGCGCGAATCAAGGAGCGCTTCAACCTCGAGCTCGACGTGCACGCCAACTCACTGGTGTACGTGCGCGGCAGTGCGTCGTTTGCCGGGTTGATGCAGCAATACGAGCCCGTCGAGCAAAGCCTGCTGCTGGCCGCGCTGCATAACTTCACAGAAGGTCAGACGTTCGACGCCAACGCCGGGCTTGTCGCTGCCAACGGCTATGACATCGAGAACGTGACCCCCGAGCAGCTGCGCCTGGCGCCGCAGAACTACGGTGATTTCCAGCTGGACTTCATCGAGCTGCAGCCCCAGAGCAACCCCTATCCGCTGTTTCGCTTCAAACCCCAGGCGCGCCTGCCCATCAAACCGGCCGAGTTTGCGACCCTGTGCCGCGAGCTGGACCTGGGCCGACTGTATCAGGATTACCTGACGGCCACCTTTGCCCCCGGGGCGGTCACTGCGGCGCTGGTGGAGCTGCGCAAGGCCGAGTTCGCGACGCTCTGCCAGGTGGCGCTGCTCAAGGGCGATATCGACGCCGCTGCGTTTGTCTTGCTCGAACGTTGCCACGACGGCGAGGCACTGACGTGCGCCGACAAGCCGATGAAAGCCGTACGCATGAGCGTGCTGGGGGCCGAACTGCACGACGTGGTGCTGTTTGTGCCCATCGACAACCACAGCACCGAGCCGTGCATCGCCTGGATACCGGGCGACTCGCAGGTGCCGCTCAAACGCTACGCAAACAGTGGTGCGTTCATGCGCGACCTGCTGGGGCGGTTGGATGACGCCGCCTACCTGACCGAGTTTCTCGGGCGGATCAACCTCAATATGCGCGTGCCCATCAGCGAGCGATTGGCCAAGCGGCTGCTGGACACCCACCCCAACCTGGCCGTCGACACCCAACCCTGTGAAATGCCGCTGTTCGACCACCTGCAGCGCCGTCACCGGCTGTGGCTGCTGAGTCAGGGCCAGTGCCAGGCGATCCCCACCGCGCGGGTCGATCAGCTGGACACGCTGGACCGCTGGGAAGGGTATCTGGACAGTGGCATCAACCTGCTCAATTTAGCGGCGATGTTCATCCCGGTGCTGGGTCCGACGCTCATGTCGGTCATGGCTGCGCAGACCATGAACGAGCTGTATCACGGCTTGGCGGACCTGGCCGAGGGAGACAAGGCTGCGGGCTGGAGCCACCTGACAGGTATCGCCTTGAACCTGGGGCTGATGGGAGCGGTGCACGGCGTTGTGTGGGCGTCGAACAATGTGGGGGCTTTTACCGACGAACTGCTCCAACTCAAAGGCCCTGACGGCGTCCCCCGTTTATGGGACCGAAATATCGCGCCCTATGCCACCGACCGGCTCATCGACCCGGCCTGGCGACCCAACGCCATGGGGCTATATGAGGTCGAGGGGGTGATGTACCTGCCCAGGGATGGCCGGCTTTATCCGACCCAGGTGGACTCAGTGACCGGCGCGCGACACATCGTCCATCCGAGTGACGCCCAGGCGTGCCCGCTTTCTTTGGACGAAGCGGGCGGCAATGGTTGGCTGCATATAGGCGATCAACCTGCCGCGTGGGACCGTTATCAACTGCTGAGGCGCATGGAACCCAAGGCTCAGGCCTTGGACGATGCGCACCTGGAGCAGGCCATGCTGATTGCCGATGTCGATGAAACCACGGTGCGCAAGGCGCTCGACCAAGGTTTGCCGGTGCCTTGGTCGCTTGTTGACACGCTCGAACGGATGACCACGATTCAGGAGCTGGACCGGGTGATCGCCGGTCTGAGAAGCGGGCAGCCGCTGACCAGCCCGTATCCTTTGCCTGTGGCGGCGTTGGTGGAGCTCCCTGACTGGCCCGAAGGTTTGGCGCTGAAGGTTTTCGACGGCAGCGACGCTTGGGGGCCGTTCACCGAGTATGGTGACCTCGAGTCATTCAACGCCCGGCGTATAGAAGTCGTGCGCGAGGATTTTGGCAAAGGGGCGCGTATTGACGATATCCGCATCAAAATGGGTGAAGAAGCGGTTCGCAGCCTGCTCGGCGAGACAATGGCCGAAACCGAAGCCCAACAGACCCGACAGATCGAACAGCGGCTCGCCGACCATTTGCAAGGCAAGCGCTACGACTTGTTCGAGCAATGGCACACCGCGCAAGAGCAGGGCAATTTGGGCATTGGCAGTGCGCCCTTGCCGGATGCAGCCGAGCGGGTCGTCACCGGGCGGTTTCCTTCTTTGAACGAGCGGCTGGCACGTGCCGTGCTCGCTGACGCGACCACCGCCGAACGCGCCTTGTTGGAGAAGCAGCGGCTCCCGTTGCGGCTTGCCGAGAAGGCCCATCGCGTCCAGCGACAGAGGCGTTTGAACCAGGCGTTGCTCGATGCCGCTTACTTCCCGGGGCGCACTGGCGACAGTCAACGGGTGTTGATGGCCGCGCTGGAACACCAGCCAGGGTGGGGCGCAGACGCGCGCATAGAACTGCGCGATGGCACTGCCGCGGGGCCGTTGCTGGCCGCCTCGGGCTCGGCACAGGCTGGGCAGGTTCGGCTGATCGGCCACAGTCAGGGTCGTTTTGTGCCCTACGACAGCAACGGTCGACCGCTGCCTGAAACCCCCAGCCTGGGCCAGGCGCTGCTGACGGTCATGCTGCCTGCAGATCGGACGGCGCTGGGTTATTCCCTGCAAGACGGTGGTTCGTTGGAGCGCGTGTTGGCCGAGTCGGCCCTTACCGAGCGTCTGCGCAGCGCCCGCGCCTTGGGTCAAGCCGAGGCACCGATGGCCTTCCGACCTCCGACCCGGCTCATTGATGGCCGCATCGGTTACGAGGCCAGCGGGCGTGGCCGGTTGGGCACCTGGGGGCGTTTTTTGGAGCATGACGGGTCCGTACAGAATCGCCTCAGGGCGCTCTATCCCAACATGGACGAGCCAGGGCTGACCGGCATCAGAAACCGCTTGGGCAGAGATCTCTATACGGGGCTGCAGCGGCTGGAGATGGAGCACCAGGTGCTGCTGCGAACACTCGATGAATGGGTCAACCTTGCATCACCGGCGCAGGCAGCCGCCCGTCAAGAGGCGCATGCGCGCATCGTTGCCGCATGGCGCCAAGAACCGGCGACCGCGATCCCCCCCCGTATCGTCCGGCCGGGGTTGGGCCTGGATCTCTCGGGACTGGAGATTGGAGCGTTACCGACCCTGACTGCCCGCATGGATCACCTCCTTTGGCTGGACCTGGGCCGAATGGGTTTCACGAGGCAAAGTCTCGAAGGCTTTTTGCTGCCCTTCAATCAGCTGACCCGTCTGTACCTGCCAGGTAACGGGCTGACGGGCCTGCCCAGTCAGCTATCCGCGATGGGGCGTCTGCGCGTGCTAGACCTCAGCGACAACAGCCTCGCTTGGCAAGCGCAGATGTTCGAACCCCTGGAACGCTCGAACCTGCTGTCCCTGGAGTTGAGTCGCAATCCATTGGTGCTTTCGGGGGAGGGTGTGTTGGCCCTCAATCGGTTGACCAGCCTGAGGCGGCTGGTGATGCGCGACGCCCAGCTCGCTTTGACCGCCGCCGATTTCCGAGTGCTTGCGCAAATGAATCTGCAAGAGCTGGATCTTCAAGACAACCAGATTGTGCTGAATGAGCAGGCTGCCAGTGCTTTCGATCACATGCCTGAACTGCGCTCGCTCAATCTGGCCGGTAATCGACTGGGCCGAGCGCCGCACCTGGAAAATCTGCGTGCCTTGGCTTATCTGGAGCTCTCTTTCACCGGGATTGCCGAGTGGCCGGACGGCCTGCAGACCTTGCTGACGGCCCAGCCACCGGCACTTCAACAAGTGTGGTTGTTGCAAAATCCCATCACCGAAGTGCCGTCGTTATTAGCGGCGCGGTTTGCCGGGCCAGAGCGACCATTTCCCTTCCGCCATCTGGTCATGGACGATGCCCGCCTGTCTTCGGCGAGCATAGGTCGCTTGCGTGAGATCGGTATCACTCCCCTGCTGGCCAATCCACCCATATGGATGGAAACCGCCGATGAGGAGCTGACCACGCGATTCAGGGCACTGCGTGATGAGCCCGGTGCCGAGGCTTTCATGGATATCCTGCAAGTTGTCTCGCGAACCGCTGATTACCGGCATGACCCAGTGGGTATGCGCGCGCGCCTGCGTCGAGTGGTCGAAGGTCTGACCCCCCAGCCACCGCGGCCGGGGATCACGGATCTGCGCCACGAGCTGTTCGAACTCGCGCAGGAGGCCGAAAGAACGTGCGGTGATGGCCGGCAGCTGGTGTTCAACCAGGCTGAAAATCTGGTGGAGATCTACCGGCTTCTGACGGACGAAAACGGTCCGGATCTGATCTATTTCATGCCCGCGCTGCCTTATAGCAGGCGCTTGTACACACTGGATCTGGTCGACAGATTCGCCCGCGAGATCATCAATGGTCGAGTGATGCGGCGCAGTCACATCTACCTTGCGCCGGCCAATGCCGAGGAGGCCCTTGCGCCGCAGCTGGCTGCGAACGCTCAGGAGTTGGCACCTGGCCGTCAGTATCTGCACCCCAGCGACATGATCACTGACGAAGAGTTGCAAACGGCCCCGGATGAAGTTGAATTGCGTCTGGCCCTGCGCTGGGCACTGGCCGATCGGTTCGATTTGCCCAATGCCCCTCTCGACATGCTCTATACCGAGACGCTGCGCGCGCCGACAGTCAACACAGTGGCCGGCTTGGTCGAGGGCCTTCTCACCAGCCAGGGCATGCTGACCTGGCTGGAGGGGCAGCCGTACTGGCGCTCGTTTCTGCGACGCTTATATCCCCAGGCGTTCACCGAACTGGACACAAGGTGGGAAGAGTACGGCGCCGCTGTCTTCGAGCTGAGCCGTGATGTGCCGGATGAGGTTCTCCTGCCTGACACACTTTTGCAGGATTTCCGCAGTTATCTGCCCGATCTGCCGTGGCAACCGGAGAATCAACCGCAGCGGGTGTTATTGAACGATGACGACGCCCGGTTGCTGAGCCAGGTCGTCAATCAGCGCCGCGAAGAAGCGCTGACGGCTTTGCGTCTGGAGCTCACTCAGCCCATGGTAGAGGCCCTGCATCTGGACTGATGCCCGGACTTTCCTGACCCCAGCAATATATAGGTCACTGGCCCGCGCACCCTCTGGTGTCCTGTCGATCCTCTTCTTCAGGACGCCTGCCTCATGACCCTTCATCCCACCACCTTATTCGTCGCCGAGCGCCTGCCCAATTGGGTCAAGGCACTCGACCGCGACACCCTCGCCACCTTGGGCGACACGCTGTTGCTGGAGCAGAGCGTCGGTTCCGACCTCTGGTTCACCTCGGCCAGCGACACCCAGCGCCAGACGCTGCTGACGCGTCAGGCTCGGCGCGCCGCGTGCCGCCGTACTGTCTCGGCGCTGATCCCCTCGTTCAAGACCGTGATGGCGTTCACCGAAGGCTTGCTGCAAGCGCGAATCAAGGAGCGCTTCAACCTCGAGCTCGACGTGCACGCCAACTCACTGGTGTACGTGCGCGGCAGTGCGTCGTTTGCCGGGTTGATGCAGCAATACCAGCCCGTCGAGCAAAGCCTGCTGCTGGCCGCGCTGCATAACTTCACAGAAGGTCAGACGTTCGACGCCAACGCCGGGCTTGTCGCTGCCAACGGCTATGACATCGAGAACGTGACCCCCGAGCAGCTGCGCCTGGCGCCGCAGAACTACGGTGATTTCCAGCTGGACTTCATCGAGCTGCAGCCCCAGAGCAACCCCTATCCGCTGTTTCGCTTCAAACCCCAGGCGCGCCTGCCCATCAAACCGGCCGAGTTTGCGACCCTGTGCCGCGAGCTGGACCTGGGCCGACTGTATCAGGATTACCTGACGGCCACCTTTGCCCCCGGGGCGGTCACTGCGGCGCTGGTGGAGCTGCGCAAGGCCGAGTTCGCGACGCTCTGCCAGGTGGCGCTGCTCAAGGGCGATATCGACGCCGCTGCGTTTGTCTTGCTCGAACGTTGCCACGACGGCGAGGCACTGACGTGCGCCGACAAGCCGATGAAAGCCGTACGCATGAGCGTGCTGGGGGCCGAACTGCACGACGTGGTGCTGTTTGTGCCCATCGACAACCACAGCACCGAGCCGTGCATCGCCTGGATACCGGGCGACTCGCAGGTGCCGCTCAAACGCTACGCAAACAGTGGTGCGTTCATGCGCGACCTGCTGGGGCGGTTGGATGACGCCGCCTACCTGACCGAGTTTCTCGGGCGGATCAACCTCAATATGCGCGTGCCCATCAGCGAGCGATTGGCCAAGCGGCTGCTGGACACCCACCCCAACCTGGCCGTCGACACCCAACCCTGTGAAATGCCGCTGTTCGACCACCTGCAGCGCCGTCACCGGCTGTGGCTGCTGAGTCAGGGCCAGTGCCAGGCGATCCCCACCGCGCGGGTCGATCAGCTGGACACGCTGGACCGCTGGGAAGGGTATCTGGACAGTGGCATCGACCTGCTCAATTTAGCGGCGATGTTCATCCCGGTGCTGGGTCCGACGCTCATGTCGGTCATGGCTGCGCAGACCATGAACGAGCTGTATCACGGCTTGGCGGACCTGGCCGAGGGAGACAAGGCTGCGGGCTGGAGCCACCTGACAGGTATCGCCTTGAACCTGGGGCTGATGGGAGCGGTGCACGGCGTTGTGTGGGCGTCGAACAATGTGGCGGCTTTTACCGACAACGTACTCAGAGCCGAGGGGCCGGATGGTGTGACCCGGCTATGGAATGCCGACATCACGCCTTATGCGGCCGATCTTGCCGTCGACACTGGCTGGCAGCCCAATGCGAGCGGGCTTTACGCCCTGGGTGGTGTGGAATACCTGCCACTCGACGGCGAATTTTACCCGACGCGGCTCGATGCGTTGACCGGCGAGCGTCTGATCGTGCGGCCGGCCGCGCCGGGGAGTCTTGAGCCGATGTTGCGAGGTTCGGCTCGTAGCGGATGGCTGCATCAGGGTGAGGAACCGCTCGCCTGGGATCGCTATAAATTGCTGCGCCGAGCGGAGCCACAAGCATGGGTGCTGGAGGAGGCGGACCTGGACCAGGCTTTGAGGATCGCCGATGTCGAGGAGCCGATATTGCGTGCAATGGTCACCTGCCAGGCAGCTGTGCCTGTGGCCCTGACCGATACTTTGCAGCGCTTTGCTGCGGCCCGAGAGATAGACCGTGTGATCGAGGCGCTGGGTGCGGGCCAGCCGGTCACCAGTGTGTACCGTTTGCCGGTCGAGCGGGTGACTGAGCTGCCGGGCTGGCCGGCTGACAGGATGCTCAAGGTATTCGAAGGCCCGGAGCTATGGGGCGAGTTCAAGCTATACGGTATGCCTGCAACGGCCGCGGGTGAGCCTGTGACGATGTCGCGTCATGACTTTGTGCACGCCGATCGCATCGAAAAACTGCTCCTCACGTTGGGCGATGAAGACGCCAGCCGCCTGGCGGGCGGCGCGGCGTCCGATGTTACGCGACAGGCTGCAGGGGTGCGCACGCAGTTGGCCGAACACCTGCGTGCAGTACGCCGCGATCTGTTCGAGGAGGTTTATCACCTGCAGCCGCCTGCACCTGACCGGCTGCCGCTTCAAGCCGGCGAAGCCGTTATCGGCCGTGATTTCCCCGGTCTTGAGCAGGCTCAACGGCGAGAGCTGCTCGAAGGTGCGACCTTCGAAGAACTCAAGCGGCTGAACGCAGGCAGAGTACCGCTACGGATGGGCGAAGCCGCGCGCGCCCTGTTGCGCGAGAAACGGATCAGCCGCGCCATGGCGGGGCTTTACCAGCCTGCTTTGAGTAACGCCGACACCGAGGTATTGAAGGCTGCCTGGGGCAATAACCCCTCCATCTCCGCTTTGGATCGTGATCAGGCAGCCGAGTTATTAGGTATCCGCCGGCGTCGCGGCGCCTTTCAACGCCCGGTGCGGGTCGGTCGTCGGGTCGGGTACCCGGCCAGTGGCCGCGGTCGTTTACCCGCCACCCATCGAGCGCGAATGCAAGCGTTATACCCCTCACTAGAGGCGCCGCAGATTGATGCATTGATGGCCGAAGTGGGCGTGTCAGAGTCGTTGTTGCAGGAGTGGCTATTGGCGCGTGAAAGCGAATTGGCCGAGTGGCTGCCGCGCCTTGAGACATGGCGCACCGAAACCGGCGATGAACGCCAGGCGTATCATCGGGGAGAGGTGACGAGTGCCCTGGAGCAAGCATGGCGGCGCGGTTCACCCCCTGTCGTGACCGCCGATGGCCAGGCAGTGGGCCACGAGCTCAACCTCGATGGGCTGGACCTGCGCAGCATGCCGCCACTGCCGGCTGATTTTGCCTCTGTCAAACGGATCAGCATGAACCGTACCTTGTTGAGCGAGCCGCCTGACGCTTTACTGCGTCGCTGTCCGCAGTTGCGCCATCTCTTCATCACTGAGACCCCGTTGACGGCCCTGCCTGAGACGTTGACCGAGCTGCCCGCACTGACTCGATTACGCCTGAACAACAACGGCCTCGTCTGGACGGACCAGGCTCAAGGCATACTCGATTTGATGCCCACTCTGATGGAGTTGAACCTGAGCTATAACCCGTTGGGGCGAGCGCCTGAGGTCTCTCGCTTGCTGAGGCTGCGCGGCGCTATCCTGCCGCGCTGCCAGCTGTCGGAGTACCCGCTGAGCGTGTTAGGGCTACCTATGCTGGAAACCGTTGATCTGCGCGGCAATCAGCTGACCGAGGTGCCTGAGCAAGTGCTGGCCCCAGGTACTGACACCCTTGATCGCGTACAGCGAATCAACCGAGGCACGCTTCTGGCGGATAACCCACTTGGGCCCGAAGCGTTACGCAGAATCCGGGTCTACTCGCAGCTTCGCGGTAATGCGTTCGGCTGGCCGGAGGCATGGTCGGCAGCGGGGCCGGTCGGGCGCACCGGGTTGCAACGCTGGGTTGCGGGTATGCCCAAAGAGGCTGCTGGGAGCCTTGTAGAGAAGTGGCAAGCGCTGGCAACCGAGCCACAGTGCGAAGCGTTTTTCGACGTGATCGAAGGGCTCAAGGATTCGGCAGAATATCGCGGCATCGGTTATGCGGGGCTGCGCGAGCGGGTCCGTAAAGTGATCGAGGCGGCATACGAGCACACCGCACTGCGTGAAGAGCTGTTCAATCAGGCCGGCCATCCGCGCACCTGCGGTGACGGTGCCAGTTATCTGTTCAGCACCCTTGAGGTCAGCACCCTGGTGCATGAGGCGAGGGTGGATGGCAGTGGTGAGGCCAGCGAGGGACCGCTCTTGAAGCTCGCCAAGGGCTTGTTCCGGTTGGACGAGGTGCAAAAGATCGCTTATGCGGATATTGCGGCTCGTACTGACGACATGATTCCCGACCAGGTCGAGGTTATCCTGCGGTACCGCACGGCGCTGGCAGATGCGCTGGATCTGCCCGGCCAGCCAAAAGAGATGCGATTCGAGGCGCTGGCTGGCGTCAGCGATGCCAGCATTGCGCAGGCACAGGCTGACGTTTTCGCGCTCGATGATTCCGAGCAGATGGTCGCGTCAATTGCGGCCCGGGATTTCTGGGTAGATAACACGCGCAGACTCAAGATATTCAAAGACGCCTTTGCGCAAATCGACGAGCGCTTGCACAAGCGCCTGGAGGTCGCGAGTGCCGATGCCGCCAGCGGCGCTATCAGTGAGGCCACTTTTATCAAACGCAGCGCCAGTCTCAATAAGGAGCGCGACAGGGAAATCCACAAGCTGGTCATGCAGCACACACGTGATGCGTTGAAACAGGAGGTGGAGATGACCGAGCTGTGAACGAAACACCCCGCACAAGGCGGGGTGTTTTTGTCTGGCGTCGAGGCTTCAGCCCGGCAACTGGAAGCCGGCGTGATGCACCAGATCCAGCAAGGGCTGCGGGTACACACCCAGCACGAACACCAGAATGGCGATGGCCAGCAACATCACCCCACCGGTGCGCTGTTCCCAGTTGAACGGCGCATCGCGACGACGCAGGGATTTCTCCATCAGGTACAAAGTCACCATCACCCGCAGGTAGTAGAACACGCCAATGGCGCTGCCGATGACCAGCGCGCCGGTCAGCCACCATTGGTGCGATTCAACGCCTGTGGCGATGATGTAGAACTTGCCGATGAAGCCTGCCGTCAGCGGAATGCCTGCCAGCGACAGCATCATCACCGTCAGCACGGCGGTCAGGTACGGACGGCGCCAGAACAGGCCACGGTACTCGTACAGCGCGTCGGCGTCGCGGCCGCTGTAGGGCGACGACATCAGCGTGATCACACCAAAGGCGCCCAGGCTGGTGAGCACGTAGGTGACCAGGTACACGCCGATCGCTTCCAGCGCCAGCCCCTTGCTTGCCACTAAAGCGATGATCAGGTAGCCGAAGTGGGCGATGGAGGAGAAACCGAGGATCCGCTTGATGTTGGACTGCACGACCGCCAGCAGGTTACCTACCAGAATCGACAGTACGGCAATGATCGACAGCACGTCGTTCATTGCGCCACTGCTCGCAGCAGGGGAGAGCTGGAACAGCCGCACCAGTACGGCAAATACCGCGACCTTGCTGGCCGTGGCCAGAAACGCCGCCACCGGCGCCGGGGCGCCCTCATAGACGTCCGGGGTCCACAGGTGGAAAGGCACCAACGACAGCTTGAACGCCAAGCCCACCAGCATCATGCCCAGGCCCAGTTGCGCCAGCAGGCTCGGCATGCCGGTGGCTTCCAATGCCTGGCCAATACCGCCGAAGGTCAGGGTACCGGCATCGGCATACAACAACGCCATACCGAACAGCAGGAAGCCGGAGCCGGCGGCCGAAAGCACCATGTACTTGATGCCGCCTTCCAGCGAACGCTTGTTGAAGAAGGCATAAGCCACCAGCCCGTAGACCGGGATCGACAACAGTTCCAGCCCGATGAACAGCCCGGCAAGGTGCTGCGCGCAGACCAGCACCATGCCGCCCAGGGCCGACATGAGAATCAGCAGGTACAGTTCTTCGCGATTGCCCGGAAAGCCCGCGCCGCTGCCTTCGCCCAGGTAGGCATGGGCAAGGGTGACGCAGGCCAGCGTGGCCACCAGAATCAGCGCCATGTACAGCGCTGCGAAGTTGTCCACCTGCAACAGCATGGTCACGCTGATGGGAGTGACTTTCAGGGCCGGCAGGATCGACAGCAACGCCAGGTTCAGCCCGGCGCAGGTCAGCAGGAAGGTTTGCGAATGATTGCGCCGCCAGGCGATCGCCAGCATCACCACCACAACGGTGGCACTGGTGATCAGCAGCGGAGCAAGCGCGATAAAGTGTTGAATCGTCAGGTCCATAGCGCTCTTACCGGGCCGAAGCGAGTTGAGTGAAGGCGGTGCCGAGCCATTGGCTGACACCGTGCATGGTCGCCGCGCTGGTATCCAGGAATGGCTGCGGGTAGAGGCCGAGCCAGACCAGCAGGACCGCCAGCCCCAGCACCATGGTCAGTTCGCGACCGTCCATGCCGGCCAGGACCGTGTCGGACTTGGCCGGCCCGAAGTAGGCCCGGTGGATCATGATCAACGAGTAGACCGAC
This sequence comes from Pseudomonas sp. dw_358, assembly GCF_018449655.1. GTDB lineage: Bacteria > Pseudomonadota > Gammaproteobacteria > Pseudomonadales > Pseudomonadaceae > Aquipseudomonas. Next base: position 77,888 of record NZ_JAAVUX010000007.1, on the reverse strand, counting down.
CCGACCACCAGGCCGAAGGTGGCGATGGTGATGACGACCGGCGAATGCATGAAGGTGCCCATCAGGATCAGGAACTCGCCGACAAAGTTGCCGGTGCCCGGCAAGCCCAGGGACGCGGCGGCGAAGAACAGGCTGATGGCGGGCAAGTAGGCGATCCGTGACCAGACCCCGCCCATCTCACGCATGTCCCGGGTGTGCAGGCGCTCGTACAACTGGCCACTGAGGATGAACAGCGCCGCTGCCGAGAGACCATGAGCCAGCATCTGCACCACCGCACCTTGCAGGGCCATCGCGTTGCCGGAGTAGATTCCGATCAACACGAACCCCATGTGCGAGACGCTGGAAAAGGCGATCAGGCGCTTGATGTCGGTCTGCGCAAACGCCAGGAAGGCGCCATAGAAGATACCGATCAGGCCCAGGGTCATGGCGATGGGCGCGAACTCGGCCGAGGCATTGGGAAACAGCGGCAATGCAAAGCGCAGCAGGCCATAGGCCGCCGTCTTCAGCAGGATACCCGCCAAGTCCACGGAACCGGCCGTGGGCGCCTGGGCGTGGGCGTCTGGCAGCCAGGAGTGCAGCGGCACCACGGGCAGCTTCACCGCAAAGGCGATGAAGAAGCCCAGCATCAGGATGTACTCGGTGTGCGGTGCCAGCTTGGTTTTCAACAGATCGGTGTAGTTGAAGGTGATCACGCCCGTGGTGTTGTAGTTGACCAGCACCAGGCCAAGGATCGCCACCAGCATGATCAGGCCGCTGGCCTGGGTGAAGATGAAGAACTTGGTCGCCGCGTAGATCCGGGTCTTCTTGCCGTCCGCCGAGCTATGACCCCAGAGCGCGATGAGGAAGTACATCGGCACCAGCATCATTTCCCAGAAGAAGAAGAACAAGAACAGGTCCAGGGACAGGAATACGCCAATGACGCCGCCCAGGATCCACATCAGGTTGAGGTGGAAGAAGCCGACGTGGTTCTGCACCTCTTTCCACGAACACAGCACCGAAAGCATGCCCAGCAGGCCGGTGAGCAGGATCATCAGCAGCGACAGGCCATCCAGCGCCAAGTGCACACTGATGCCGAAGCGTTCGATCCAACGGGCATGAAATTCCATGGCCCAGACCGGGTCTGCGCCAGGGGCCGGGGCCAGGTGATAGTCACCGTGGGCCCAGAGCCACAGGCCCAGGGCCAATTCCAGGGTCATGGTCAGCAGCGCAATCCAGCGCGGTACGGTAGGGCCGGTGCGCTCCGTGAGCCAGCACAGGAAGCCACCGATGAAGGGGATCAGGATCAGCCAGGGCAAAATCATGACAGGCTCATTTCCTTTTGAAGAGAAGCTGGATGCTGCGCAGTGGCAGGATTCATGTTCATACCGCCACCAGGATGGCACCGAGCACCAGCACCGCGCCGGCGGCCATGGACACCGCGTACCAGCGCAACTGGCCGGTTTCGGTGCGGCTCAAGGCGCTGTTGCCGGCCTTGGCCAGGCGCGGGATCAGGCCGATCGTCTGGTCCAGCGGATCGCGACGCAGAATGTGGCTGATGGCCAGGTATGGCTTGACCAGCACTTTGTCGTAGAACCAGTCGAAGCCCCAGGCGGCAAACCACCAGGCCGACAGGAAGCGCCCCGGGCCACTCTGGGCGATGGCCGTGGCCACGCGACGCTTGCCCAGGAACAGCACGGCAGCCAGCAGGATCCCCGCCAGGGCGATGGCGCCCGAGGCGATTTCCAGGCTGTGCTTGGCTTCGCCTCCGCCGTGTCCGGCACTTTCCGGCAACACGCCGGCCAGCGGCGGATGAATCCAGGCGCCGATGAATGTCGACAGCACGATCAGCACGCTCAGCGGCAGCCAGTGGGAAATCCCTTGGCCGGCATGGGCCTCGGTGTGCGCCTTGCCATGGAAGGTGATGAAGATCAGGCGGAAGGTGTAGATCGAGGTCATGAACGCGCCGAGCAGGCCAGCGTAGAGCAGGTGGGTGTTGCCGCTGGCGAAGGCTTCCCAGAGGATCTCGTCCTTGGAGTAGAAGCCGACGGTGATCAGCGGCAGGGCCGACAGTGCGGCGCCACCCACCAGGAAGCTGGCGTAAGCCAACGGCATCTTCTTCCACAGCCCGCCCATCTTGAAGATGTTCTGTTCGTGGTGGCAACCCAGAATCACCGAGCCGGAGGCGAGGAACAGCAGCGCCTTGAAGAATGCGTGGGTCATCAGGTGGAAGATCGCCGCCTGCCAGGCGCCGACGCCCAGGGCCAGGAACATGTAGCCGATCTGGCTCATGGTCGAGTAGGCGAGGATGCGCTTGATATCGGTCTGCACCAGCGCGGCAAACCCGGCCAGCACCAGGGTCACGCCTCCAACGATGCCCACCAGGTGCAGGATGTCCGGCGCCAGGGCAAACAGGCCGTGGGTACGGGCGATCAGGTAGACGCCGGCGGTGACCATGGTGGCGGCGTGGATCAGGGCCGAGACCGGGGTCGGGCCGGCCATGGCGTCGGCCAGCCAGGTCTGCAGCGGCAGCTGGGCGGATTTGCCCACGGCGCCGCCCAGCAGCATCAAGGTTGCCATGACGATCCAGAAGTCGCCGACCTGGAAGTGCGCCGGCGCACGGACCATCAGTTCCTGGATGTTCAAGGTGCCCAGTTGCTGGAACAGGATGAACAGGCCGATGGCCATGAACACGTCACCGATGCGCGTCACGATGAACGCCTTGAGCGCGGCGTTGCCGTTTTCCCGATGGCTGTAATAGAAGCCGATCAGCAGATAGCTGCACAACCCCACGCCTTCCCAACCCAGATACAGGAACAGCAGGTTGTCGGCCAGGACCAGGAACAGCATGCTGGCGATGAACAGGTTGGTGTAGGAGAAGAACCGCGAGTAACCCTCTTCACCACGCATGTACCACGACGCGAACAGGTGAATCAGGAAGCCCACCCCGGTGACCACACCGAGCATGGTCACCGACAGGCCGTCCAGGTACAGGGTGAAGTTCGGCTCGAAGCCGTCCACCGACATCCAGCGCCACAGCTCCTGAGTGTACACACCGCCCGGGGGAGGGGAGACGTTGAACTGCCAGATGGCGATGAAGGCAAACAGCGCGGCCAGGCCGACGGCGCCGACGCCGATCAGCGCCGAGAGGTTTTCGGAAAGGCGTCCCCTGGAAAACGACAGCAGCAGGAAGCCGATGAGGGGAAATACGAAGGTCAGAAAGATCAGGTTCATCCGCGCATCTCACTGGCAGCGTCGATATCAAGCGTGTGGAAGCGGCGGTACAGCTGCAGCAGGATCGCCAGGCCGATACTGGCCTCGGCGGCTGCCAGGCTGATCACCAGGATGAACATGATCTGTCCGTCCGGCTGACCCCAGCGTGCACCGGCCACGACGAACGCCAGAGCCGAGGCGTTCATCATGATTTCCAGGCTCATCAATACGAAGAGAATGTTGCGGCGGACCATCAGGCCGGTCAGGCCGAGGCAGAACAGGATACCGGCAACCGCCAGGCCATGTTCGAGAGGGATAGCGGGCATGGGTTACTCCTTCGCCTCGGTACGGCCAAGATGGAATGCCGTGACGGCGGCGGCGAGCAGCAACATCGAGGCCAGCTCCACCACCAGCAGATACGGCCCGAACAGGCTGACGCCGACAGCCTTGGGGCTGACGGTGGTGGTGCCGATGGCCGCACCGCTGTCGCTGCTGAACAGCACGTACAGCAGTTCGAACAACAGCATGCCGGCGAGGAACACGGGCCCGGCCCAGATGCCGGGCTTGAGCCAGGTGCGTTCCTGCTGCACCGACTCAGGCCCCAGATTGAGCATCATTACCACGAAGACGAACAACACCATGATGGCACCGGCGTAGGCGATCACTTCCAGCACGCCCGCGAAGGGCGCACCCAAGGAGAAGAAGGTCATGGCGACGGCGATCAGGGAGACGATCAGGTAAAGCAGGGCGTGCACGGGGTTTTTGTTGGTGATCACCCTGAAGGTGGACACGACAGCAACTCCGGATGCGAAATAGAAAGCGAATTCCATCTTTCTTCCTTAAGGGAGCAAGCTCTTCACGTTGATCGGTTCGGCTTCGTTCTGCGCGGCGCCTTTGGGCTTGCCGGCCACGGCCATGCCGGCGACGCGATAGAAGTTGTAGTCAGGGTTCTTGCCGGGGCCGGAGATCAGCAGATCTTCTTTTTCGTACACCAGGTCCTGACGCTTGAACTCGGCCATTTCGAAATCCGGCGTGAGCTGGATCGCGGTGGTCGGGCAGGCTTCCTCGCACAAGCCGCAAAAGATGCAGCGGGAGAAGTTGATGCGGAAAAAGTCCGGGTACCAGCGGCCGTCTTCGGTCTCGGCTTTCTGCAGCGAGATGCAGCCCACCGGGCAAGCCACCGCGCACAGGTTGCAGGCCACGCAGCGCTCCTCGCCGTCGGGGTCGCGGGTCAGGACGATGCGACCGCGGTAGCGTGGCGGCAGGTACACCGCCTCTTCCGGATATTGCAGGGTGTCGCGCTTGCGAAAGCCATGGCCGAAAACCATGATCAGGCTGCGCAGCTGGGTACCCGTACCCTTAACGATGTCGCCGATATATTTGAACATGAGTCAAATCCTCACTGGGCCGCAACAGCTGGCGTGTTGAGCAACACGACCGCAGCGGTCACCAGCAAATTGAGCAGAGTCAGCGGCAGGCAGAACTTCCAGCTGAAGTCCATCACCTGGTCATAGCGTGGGCGCGGAATCGAGGCGCGCAACAGGATGAACAGCATGATGAAGAACGCGGTTTTCAGCACAAACCACAGGAATGACAACTGCGGCAGGATGTTGAACGGCCCGTGCCAGCCACCGAAGAACAGGGTCACCAGCAGCGCCGAGATGAGGATGATGCCGATGTATTCACCGACGAAGAACATGCCCCATTTCATGCCCGCGTATTCGATGTGGTAGCCGTCGGCCAGTTCCTGTTCCGCTTCGGGTTGGTCGAAGGGGTGACGGTGAGTCACAGCCACACCCGCGACGAAGAACGTGCAGAAGCCGAAGAACTGCGGAATGATGAACCACAGGTGCTGGGCCTGGTATTCAACGATGTCGCGCATGTTGAACGAGCCTGCCTGGACCACGATGCCCATCAGCGCCAGGCCCATGAACACTTCATAGGAGACCGTCTGCGCCGAGGCCCGCAGGCTGCCGAGCAGGGCGAATTTGTTGTTGCTCGACCAGCCGGCGAACAGCACCGCGTACACCGACAGACCGGCCATGGCGAAGAAGAACAGCAGACCGATGTTCAGGTCGGCCACGCCCCAGGTCTGGGTGACCGGAATGACCGAGAAGGCGATCAGCAAGGCGGACATGGCCACCACCGGCGCCAGGGTGAAGATCACCTTGTCGACGAAGGGCGGGTTCCAGTCTTCCTTGAAGAACATCTTCAGCATGTCGGCGGCGATCTGGAACATGCCGAACGGGCCGACCCGGTTCGGGCCATACCGGTCCTGCCACCAGCCCAGCAGGCGGCGTTCGACGAAGCTGAGCAAGGCACCACCGACCACCACGGCCAACAGGATCACAATGGCCTTCAGGGCCGCGATGATCGCGTCGATCACTTCAGGGGTAAACCACGTCATTGTGCTGCCTCCTGCAGGCCTTCAACGCTGGCACCGGCGAACACCGGCGGAATACCGGCCAGCCCTGAAGGCAGACCGACCAAGCCCGCGCCTAATTCCTCGTCGACACGCAGCGGCAGCCGCAAGGCCTGGCCGTTGACGGTCAGGCTCAGCAGCGCACCGTCGTTGACCCCCAGGCGGTCGGCTTCGGACTTGGCCAGCGCGACATAGGCCGCCGGGATGCGTTCTTGCACGGGAGCGGCCCGCGAAGAAGTCTCTTCGGAACCGAACAAGTGGTAGAGCGGCACGGCTTGCCAGGTGCCGCGAGCGGGCGCGAAGGCACCGGGAATGGCGCTGAACCAGCCCAACTTGTCACCGCTGCTTTCGATCAGGCGGGTGCCGGGATCGCCTGCGCGCAGGTGACCACCGACTTCATCCTGAAACTTGTTCCAGGCTTGCGGCGAGTTCCAGCCCGGCGACCAGGCGAACGGCACCTGTTGGCGCGGCTCGACCGAGCCCGAGTAGCCTTCCATGGAGAAGGCAAACGCGGTGTCGCCATCCTGCGGGGTGCGCGGCTCATGCACGCTGATGTTGGCACGCATGGCCGTGCGGCCGCTGTAGCGCAGCGGTTCGCGGGCCAGTTTCAGGCCCTTGATGCGGAATGAGGCCGAAGGCGCTGCGTCGACAATGCGCGCCAGCTGCGGCTGGCTGCCGGCGACGGCGGCGGTGACGTGGTCCAGCTGGGTCCAGTCCACCGGCTTGCCCAGCAAGGTGGCGCGCAGGGCATGCAGCCAGCGCCAGCCTTCGTGCACCAGGATGCCGGCATCGAGGTATTGCGGGTCGAACACCTGGAAGAAGCGCTGGGCGCGCCCTTCGGCGCTGACCAGGGTGCCGTCGCCTTCGGCGAAGCTGGCGGCCGGCAACACCAGGTGGGCTTTCTCGACGGTGCGGGTGTGCTGGTGATCGGCAACGATCAGCACCTTGGCAACGTTGATGGCGGCGTCGACCTTGGCGGCGTCGAGGCGGGTGTACAGATCGTTTTCCAGCACCACCAGCGCGTCGGCGTGGCCGTCGATCACTGCTTGCAACGCGGCGTCGGCGGAGTCGCCGCCGAGCATGGCCAGGCCCAGGCTGTTGGCTTCGGGCACGATCAAGCTCAGGGAGCCGGCTTTTTCGCGCAGGGCCAGGGCCTTGGCGATGTTGCCTGCGGCTTCGATCAACGCCGTGCACGCCAGCGAAGTACCGCTGACAATCAGCGGGCGCTTGGCGGCGAGCAGGGCGTCGGCGATGCGTTGGGCCAGGTCCAGCGCATCGCTGTCCAGGCCGGTCACGGCCGGGGCGCTGGCGTCGATGGCATGGGCCACGGCAAAACCGAGGCGGGCGAGGTCGTCGGGGGCGGCGTGCACGCATTCTTCGGCGACGTCATCAAGACGGGTGTCGGTCAGGCTCACAATGAACAGCGGGTACATGGCGTGCTGGCCGATGTTCTTCACTGCGGCATCGAGCCAAGGCTGTACGCGCATGGCGTCGGCCATGGCCTCGGCCTTGCCCTTGACCGACTGGCGCAGACTCAAGGCCATGCGCGCGGCAGTCTGGGTCAGGTCTTCGCCGAGGACAAATACCGCGTCGTGGTCTTCGATATCGCGCAGATTCGGCACGGGCAGCGGACTGTCGTTGAGCACTCGCAGGACCAGGCGGATACGCTCCAGTTCGCCGGCTTCGATGCCGCTGTAGAAGTGCTCGGCGCCCACCAGTTCGCGCAGGGCGTAGTTGCTTTCCAGGCTGGCACGGGGCGAGCCGATGCCGACGATGTTACGCCCGCGCAGCAGCTCGGCGGCCTTGTCCAGGGCGCCGTCGAGGCTCAGCTTGAGCGTACCCTCGCGCAGCAGCGGCTGGCGGGGGCGGTCCTTGCGGTTGACGTAGCCGTAACCAAAACGGCCACGGTCGCACAGGAAATACTGGTTTACCGAACCGTTGAAACGGTTCTCGATGCGGCGCAGCTCACCGTAGCGCTCGCCGGGGCTGATGTTGCAGCCGCTGGAGCAGCCATGGCAGATGCTCGGGGCAAACTGCATGTCCCACTTGCGGTTGTAGCGTTCGGAGTGGGTCTTGTCGGTGAACACACCCGTGGGGCAGACCTCGGTGAGGTTGCCGGAGAATTCACTTTCCAGCGCACCGTCTTCGACCCGGCCGAAATAAACGTTGTCGTGGGCGCCATAGACGCCCAGGTCGGTGCCGCCCGCGTAGTCTTTATAGAAACGCACGCAGCGATAGCAGGCGATGCAGCGGTTCATTTCGTGGGCGACGAAAGGACCGAGGTCCTGGTTCTGGTGAGTGCGCTTGGTGAAGCGGTAGCGGCGTTCGTTGTGACCGGTCATCACGGTCATGTCTTGCAGGTGGCAGTGGCCGCCTTCTTCGCAGACCGGGCAGTCGTGAGGGTGGTTGGTCATCAGCCATTCGACGACGCTGGCGCGAAACACTTTCGCCTCTTCATCATCGATGGAGATCCAGCTGCCGTCGGTGGCCGGGGTCATGCAGGACATGACAATGCGGCCGCGCTTGTCGTTTTCGTCGCTGTATTGCTTGACTGCGCACTGGCGGCAGGCCCCGACGCTCCCGAGCGCGGGGTGCCAGCAGAAGTAGGGGATATCGAGGCCCAGCGACAGACAGGCCTGTAACAGGTTGTCTGCGCCATCGACTTCGAGCGCTTTGCCGTCTACGTGGATAGTGGCCATGGTTCAAAGGTCTTCGTTGGCCCGCTTGGTGGGCGGGCGTGGCTAATGGAAATCTTGTTATGCGCCCGGCGCACGTGATGGCGTCTCGAGCAGTGGCCCGCCGGTTGTGCCGGCCGGCCCGCAAAAGCGGTTATGCACCCACCATGGTCGCACTCACGACCTGGGTCAGGCTGCCCGGGGGCGTCGGCGCGATGCCGGCCTCGAACTCCGAGCGGAAATATTTGATGGCGCTGCCCAAGGGCTCCACGGCACCGGGTGCGTGGGCGCAAAAGGTCTTGCCGGGGCCGAGGAAACCGACCAGGCCGAGCAAGGTTTCGATGTCGCCCTGACGCCCTTCGCCTTTTTCAAGGGCACGCAGGATCTTCACGCTCCATGGCAAGCCGTCGCGGCAGGGGGTGCAGAAACCGCACGATTCCTGGGAAAAGAACTCTTCCATGTTGCGCAGCAGGGAAACCATGTTGACGCTCTCGTCCACGGCCATGGCCAGGCCAGTACCCATTCGGGTACCGACCTTGGCCACGCCGCCGGCGTAGAACTGGCAGTCCAGGTGTTCCGGCAGCAGGAAGCCGGTGCCGGCACCGCCCGGTTGCCAGGCCTTGAGCTTGAAGCCGTCGCGCATGCCGCCGGCGTAGTCTTCGAACAGCTCGCGGGCCGGCAGGCCGAAGGGCAGTTCCCAGAGGCCGGGGTTCTTGACCTTGCCGGAGAAGCCCATCAGCTTGGTGCCGTGATCTTCGCTGCCTTCACGGGCCAGGGACTTGTACCAGTCGTTGCCGTTGCCGATGATGGCCGGCACGTTGCACAGGGTTTCGACGTTGTTCACACACGTCGGCTTGCCCCACACGCCGACGGCGGCGGGGAAGGGTGGCTTGGAGCGCGGGTTGGCGCGGCGGCCTTCGAGGGAGTTGATCAGTGCGGTCTCTTCGCCGCAGATGTAACGTCCAGCGCCGGTGTGGACGAACAGCTCGAAATCGAAGCCGGTGCCGAGGATGTTCTTGCCGAGCAAGCCCGCGGCCTTGGCTTCGGCCACGGCGCGGTTCAGGTGTTTGGCTGCGGTGACGTATTCGCCGCGCAGAAAGATATAGCCACGATAGGCCTTCAGTGCACGGGCGCTGATCAGCATGCCTTCGATCAACAGATGGGGCAGTTGCTCCATCAGCATGCGGTCTTTCCAGGTGTTGGGTTCCATCTCGTCCGCGTTGCACAGCAGGTAGCGGATATCGAGGGAGTCGTCCTTGGGCATCAGGCCCCATTTGACCCCGGTGGGGAAACCCGCACCGCCGCGGCCCTTGAGGCCGGAGTCCTTGACCAGTTGCACGATGTCATCGGGCGCCGAATTGGCAAAAGCCTTGCGCGCGGCGGCGTAGCCGTCCTTGGTCTGGTACTCGTCGAGCCACACGGGCTCGCCGTCGTCGCGCAGGCGCCAGGTCAGCGGGTGCGTCTCGGGGGTGCGGGCGATGCGGTTGGCGGGGCCGAAAGAAGTCAGGGTCATGGGTAAGCCTCCAGCATCTGGGCGACGCCGGAAGGCTGCACGTCACCGAAGGTATCGTCATCGACCATCACGGCCGGGGCCTTGTCGCAGTTGCCCAGGCAGCACACCGGCAGCAGGGTGAAACGCCCGTCGCTGGTGGTTTCGCCAGGGGCAATACCCAGGGTGTTCTTGATCTCGCTGACCACCGCTTCATGGCCGCCGATGAAGCAGACCATGCTGTTGCACACGCGGATGATGTGCCGGCCCACGGGCTGGCGGAAGATCTGGCTATAGAAGGTGGCCACGCCCTCGACGTCGCTGGCGGGGATGCCGATCAACTCGCCGATGGCGTAGATCGCGCCGTCAGGCACCCAGCCGCGCTCCTTCTGGACGATCTTCAGGGCTTCGATGGACGCCGCGCGCGGATCCTCGTAGTGATGCAGCTCGTGCTCTATGGCCGAGCGTTCGGTTTCGCTCAGGGCGAAACGGTCAGTCTGGATAAGCGTGCTGTTCATGCTTAACGGTCCACGTCGGCCATAACGAAATCGATACTACCCAGGTACGCGATCAAGTCCGCGACCATGCTGCCTTTGATCACCGAAGGGATCTGCTGCAGGTGCGGGTAGCTTGGGGTGCGTATCCGGGTACGGTAGCTCATGGTGCCGCCGTCGCTCGTCAGGTAATAACTGTTGATGCCCTTGGTCGCTTCGATCATCTGGAAGGATTCGTTGGCCGGCATTACCGGGCCCCATGAAACCTGCAGGAAGTGCGTGATCAAGGTCTCGATGTGCTGCAGGGTGCGCTCCTTGGGCGGCGGCGTGGTCAGCGGGTGATCCGCCTTGTACGGGCCTTCGGGCATGTTGCGCATGCACTGGTCGATGATCTTGATGCTCTGGCGCATTTCCTCGACGCGGACCATGCAGCGGTCGTAGGCGTCGCCGTTGACGGCCAGCGGCACTTCGAATTCGAAGTTTTCGTAGCCCGAGTAGGGGCGCGCCTTGCGCAGGTCAAAGTCGCAACCGGTGGAGCGCAGGCCGGCACCAGTGACGCCCCACTCCAGGGCCTCTTTGGTGTTGTAGGCGGCCACGCCCACGGTACGGCCCTTGAGGATGCTGTTCTGCAACGCCGCCTTGGTGTATTCGTCCAGGCGCTTGGGCAGCCACTCGACGAAGTCCTTGACCAGCTTGTCCCAACCGCGGGGCAGGTCGTGGGCCACACCGCCGATGCGGTACCAGGCCGGGTGCAGGCGAAAACCGGTGATGGCCTCGATCACCGTGTAGGCTTTCTGCCGGTCGGTGAAGGTGAAGAACACCGGAGTCATGGCGCCGACGTCCTGGATGTAGGTGCCCAGGAACAGCAGGTGGCTGGTGATGCGGAAGAACTCGGCCATCATGATGCGGATGGTGTCGACCTTCTGTGGCACCTTGATGCCGGCGAGCTTTTCCACCGCCAGCACGTAGGGCAGGTTGTTCATCACCCCGCCCAGGTAGTCGATGCGGTCGGTGTAAGGAATGAAGCTGTGCCAGGACTGGCGCTCGGCCATTTTTTCGGCGCCACGGTGGTGGTAGCCGATGTCGGGCACACAGTCGACGATTTCTTCGCCGTCCAGCTGCAGGATGATACGGAATGCACCGTGGGCCGAAGGGTGGTTCGGGCCCAGGTTGAGGAACATGTAGTCCTCGTTCGTGGCGGAACGCTTCATGCCCCAGTCTTCCGGCTTGAAGCGCGCGGCTTCTTCTTCCAGCTGTTGCTTGGCCAAGGTCAGGCTGTAGGGGTCGAATTCGGTCGCCCGAGCCGGGTAATCCTTGCGCAGCGGGTGACCTTCCCAGGTCGGCGGCATCAGGATGCGCGACAAGTGGGGGTGGCCGGCAAAGTCGATGCCGAACATGTCCCAGACTTCCCGCTCGTACCAGTTGGCGTTGGGCCAGATCCCGGTGACGGTGGGCAGGTTGAGGTCGCCTTCATCGAGGGCCACCTTGAGCATCACGTCGCTGTTTCGCTCCACCGAGAGCAGGTGATAGAACACGGTGAAGTCGCTGGCGGCAGGCACGGCCCGACGGTGGGTGCGCAGGCGCTCGTCGACGGCGTGCAGGTCGTACAGCAGACTGTAGGGCTTGGCAGTGTTGCGCAGGAAGGTCAACACCTGAACCAGCTTGGCACGGGCCACCCACAACACCGGCATGCCGGTGCGGGTTTCCTGAGCGCCGAAGGTCTCGGGGCCGAACTCGTTGTTCAACTCAACGACCACATCCTGGTCGTCAGCCTTGTAGGGCGGGATATACAGAGCGGTGTCCGCTTTTGTCATGGTCTCGGTCGCTATCGGTCAACGGTGAGAATGAATCCGGGTTCTTCGCGGTTCTTGTGAAACCAGAACGGATCAGACTTCGTCGGGGCTGCGCAGGTTGGTCACAGCAATACGCTGTTCGCGCCGCTGTTCCTTTTGCGAGGGCATCTCAGCGCGGTACACGCCTTGGTCACCCACGACCCAGGAAAGCGGTCGCCGCTCTTGTCCGATGGATTCCTGCAACAGCATCAAGCCTTGCAGAAAGGCCTCGGGACGAGGCGGGCAGCCGGGCACGTAGACGTCCACGGGCAGGAACTTGTCCACGCCCTGAACGACCGAGTAAATGTCGTACATGCCACCGGAGTTGGCGCACGAGCCCATGGAGATCACCCACTTGGGCTCCAGCATCTGCTCGTACAGGCGCTGAATGATCGGCGCCATCTTGATGAAGCAGGTACCGGCGATGACCATGAAATCGGCCTGGCGCGGTGACGCCCGGATGACTTCGGCACCGAAACGGGCGATGTCATGGGGTGCCGTGAAGGCCGTGGTCATTTCCACGTAGCAGCAGGACAGGCCGAAGTTGTAAGGCCACAAGGAGTTTTTACGCCCCCAGTTGACCGCACCACTGAGCACATCTTCAAGTTTGCCCATGAAGATGTTCTTGTGAACCTGGTCTTCTAGCGGGTCGGAAACGGTTTCGCGCTTGCCGATTGGATACTGCTCGTTAGGCGCATCCGGGTCGATCCTGGTGAGATTGTATTGCATTGCCAAAGCCTCATTGTTTCAGCATCGCTTGCCGCTTGCGGCGACCTTCGGGCGCCCAGTCGAGAGCCCCCACCCGCCAAAGGTAGACAAGTCCTGCCAACAGAATTGCTATGAAAACGAATGCTTCGACGAATCCGGCCCAGCCGCTTTCGCGGACGGACACTGACCAGGCAAAGAGAAAGAGGGCTTCGATATCGAAGATCACGAACAGCATCGCGACCAGATAGAATTTGGCAGAGAGGCGCAGACGGGCGCTGCCGACCGGCAGCATGCCGGATTCAAAAGGTTCGTTCTTGCTTCGCCCGAAAGCCTTGCCGCCCAGCAGGCTGGAAAGCCCGAGCATGAAGGCGCACAAACCGATGACACCCAGAAGAAAAACGGCAAAGCCCCAATTGTGGGCGATCAGTGCAGTCGAATCGGGCATCTCTCGAAATCCTTAACGGAGGGCTCTGGCCCACCGTGAGTGAATGTGATGTCGCAGTGACGAAATGTCGCAGTGAAGCAATCGGAAGCGATTTTATGGGTAAAGCGCCGGCAAGTAAATTTATCTAAGCAAATTAATTCGTAGCATTACGTACATAGTGACTCTCAATGTAGCTCAAGCCAGCGGAATGTGTGGGGGATCGGCGTTCAAGAAAAAATATTCATGAAGCGAGCCTGTATGATAAATGATAATCAATAGCGTCTGTTGCTTAGCTTGTCGTTCGCCATTCAGGGGGGCGTTGTCGTGGTGACTGGCATTGCGCTGTGTCAAGGTTCCGGTCCGTCGTGCAGGGACGACCGGTGGCAGGGCGTTTGAGCAGGTTGCTCCTGCTTTAGGAGTTGTCCTAAAGACTCTTTGCTTCGGGTTCTTTATCTTGGCTTGCCTGTGCCGCACTTCCTTATGAAGACTGCGGCTCTGACATCCCTGCTCTGCACGTTGCGTGCGGTATTGATAAAGGTTTATGAACATGACATTTAAAAAAATCAGTCTCGGTGTGGTATTGGGTCTGGGCCTCGCCGCCACTTCCGGCGTTTTTGCCGATGAATCCGTCGACTTGTCCGTTATCGGCACCATTACCCCGACGGCCTGTGATATCACGTTGAGTAAATACACTGTGGATCTGGGCAACATCAACTCCAAGGCCTTGAGCGCCACTGTCATCAACGAGTTGCGCTCCGATACGGTCGACCTGAATGTGCTGTGCGATGCACCGGCCAGGTTTACCCTGGCCACCGTCGATAACGGCGCTGGCAGCGCCCTGCGTGACGACTCGGCCTCGTTCGGTCTGGGCTTTGCCGAGGGGGATGCGAAGATCGGCTATTTCTCCATGCGCTTCAACGGCAGCACTTTGGACGCCGACGGCACATCGGTCTTGGGGCTGGCGTCCGTCGACAAGGCCACCTGGGCCGAAGCCTCGACAGCACCTGACGCCGGTCCAGGTGCTGTGACGGGTCCTGCCTTGAACCACGGGGCCAACTACCTGGCATTCGGCGAGACGGTGGCCGCAGGCGTCAAGGAGATCACCGAGCTGAACGGTACCTTGCAAGTGCGGACCTTCGTTGCCCCCACCTCAGACTTGAACCTGAATGATGATATCGAACTTGACGGCAGCGCGACCATCGAGGTGATGTACTTGTAATCCCCGGCAGGCTGTCGCAGCCGTTGGATGGCAGCATTGAAAGAGGGCCCGGTCGTTTGGATCGGGCCCTTGTTCAATCTAAAATGCTTGATGGATAAGTGACCGGTTGATCGTGTCACGATGTTTTCACAATGGCCCTGAGTGTTGCGCTCGTTACTTTCCCGCGCCAACACACTTAGGTTCATGAGAGGCGCCGGTTTTTTTCCTGTTGTTCCCTACGGCCATGGGTCCGTATTGCCAATCATTCAAGAATTTTCCTAGATACGCGGTGTTGCACGTTATTTATCCTTGCCGCTTCTGCAGCCTTCTCCTTCGCTTTCCAATTATCGTTTCGAGCTGTCGCTGCGCCCGGGCACATGCCCATGCTCATTCTATTGCAGGTCTGAAAATGAACATTCAAAAAACGGCGTCAAGCGCGCTCCTGGGTGTCAGTCTTATGGCAGGTTCCGCTGCATTTGCGGCGACCGCGGCTGACCTCTCGGTCACCGGCATACTTTCGCCGCGCGCCTGTGAAATCACGCTTGCCTACGACTTTGTCGATCTTGGCGCCCATCTTTCGCGTGACTTGAGTCTCACCGAGGAGACCGATGTGGGCGAGGATATTACGACCTTGGACGTGCACTGTGATGCGCCAACGTTATTCGCCTTGAGCGCGGTGGACAATGCCCTCGGCAGCGCTTATCGCAAAGGCGATAACTATTATGGTCTTGGCCTCACCGACAGCGGCGAACCCATCGGTTATTACACCGTTCGGCTCAATCGAGGGGATCTTATGGGCGATGGCGTCTCTGTGCTCGCCCTCGGCTCGACTGACAAAATCACCTGGACTGGCATTCCGGTGGACCTTGATCCGGGGGGGGGCGCCGATGACCCATGGGCCGGTTACAGGTTCAGCCACGGCGACAACTACCTGGCGTTTGGCGTACCGGGCCCTGCCGTAGTGAGCTACCTCAGCCACCTGACCACAACACTCTGGGTCCATGGCTTCATTGCCCCAAGGCAAAAGTTGACCTTGTCGGACGAAGTGGAACTGGAGGGCAACGTGACCTTCGAGGTGGTCTACCTCTGACCTGTGCCCCGGCGCTGCGCCTCGTTGATAACGGGGCGCTGGCGTCACTGAAAATAGAGGTACATGACTTTCAGAAATTTCCGATACCGCCCCCGGTATCCTCTCTTTATTCTTCCTCCCCGTCGCCAGTGTTGCCGCGGCGCCGCAGTTGCAGTGCTCGCAAAGAGCACGGTGTTCACTGAGTCAGTATTTATTAATCGAGTGTGTGTCTGGCCACTCTCTGATGGCAGTTCCATCCTGTTTGCGGGTGGACATCGTTACGGTTCGCCTGCGGGCGGGAGGAATTACGGTGCAACTTCTTAATGCTTCTTTTCATTCAACTCTGTGGCGCGCGTTAGTTGTCGCCCTGGTGGTGGCCCAAGGTATCAGTGGTGTGGCGCACGCCGATGGCATGGTCCCGGAAACTTCCGTGGTGATCGTCAACGAAGCGCAAGGCGAGGCCACGATCAAAGTCACCAACAGCGACGCCAAGACGGCGCTGTTGCACGTGACGGTACAAAACATTCCGGAAGACACCCAGCCGCTGTTACTGGTCACGCCCCCGGTCTCCCGCGTGGACGCTGGCAAGAGCCAACTGGTGCGCTTCATCTTGCGCACCGAAGACGGCCCCTTGAAGACCCAGCGGCTCAAGCGAGTGACCTTTGAAGGCATTGCCCAGACCGACCCGAACGCCAAGGGCACGGCTCGCATCGGCATGGGCGTGCGCCAGAACCTGCCGGTGATCATTCATCCCAAAGGCCTGGCGCCGAACCGGCAGCCTTGGACCGCGCTGGCGTGGAGCCTTGACAGCGGGCAGCTGACGGTGCGCAACGACACGCCGTATGTGGTGCGTCTGTCACAGCAGGTCACGCTGCTGCCAACGCTCATCGAGGGCAGGTTGCCGCGCACTTATATCCTCCCGGGTGAACACCTGAGCGTGGAGACGCCCACCCCTGTTGCGGGCGCCCAGAGCGTGCGCCTGCATCCGGCAACGGTCTACGGTTTTGCCGTGGACGCTTATGAAGCCGCGCTGAAGTAGGGGTGTCCGCATGTTCTCGATAATTGACAGCCCTGAGCGAGATGCGGCGCTGCGAGCGGGTTTGCTCCTTGCACTTTCGCTGGGGGCCGGCGAGGCGCTGGCGGTACAAGAACGCGCCGAGTTTGACGCCGAGCTCCTGCGCCAGCGCGGTATTGATCCGCGACTGGCGGATTATTTCAGCGCCGCACCTCGTTTCAGCCCGGGTGTCCATCAAGTCAAACTGGTGGTCAATGGGCGCGGACGCGGCAGCGTCAACGCCCGTTTCGACGACAACGGCGAGCTGTGCATCGATGCTGCCTTGTTGCAAGCGGGTGGCCTGAAATCGCCTGAATCCGACGGGGCGCTGGCTTGCGCATCGTTCACTCGGCGCTTCGCATTGACCCAGGTGCATCTTCGCCCCGAGGTTGGCGAGGTCGAGCTGGTGGTACCGGATGAAGCCCTGCGCGAGGCGCCCCGTGACCTCAGTGGTTTCAGTTCGGGTGGCGTGGCCGGGGTCTTCAACTATGAATTGCTGGGCATTTCCAGCCAGTCTGCCCACGGCAGCAACCGCAGTACCTCGGCGCGGCTGGAGGCGGGGTTCAACGCTGGCGACTGGATCGTGCGCAGCAACCAGCTGTACACCGATAGCAATGGCGTTGCGCAGATGCAACACATTGACGCCTACGCCCAGAGAACCTTTGCCGGTCTCGGCGCCGTGGTGCAAGTGGGTGAAATCCAGCTGCGTAACCCGGTGCTCAGCGGCGCGCAGATCACCGGCGTGCAGGTGATGGACGAGCAAGGCCTGCGCACGCCGGGTGAGCTGGCCCAGGTGCAGGGGATTGCCCAGGGCCCGGCACGGGTGGAAGTGCGCCAGGGCAACAACCTGATCTATACCACGGTGGTGCCCGGCGGTCCTTTCCTGCTGCGTGATGTGCCGCGGGTGAGCCAGCGCAGCGCCCTGGACGTCACCGTGATCGAAGCTGACGGCAATACCCACGGGTTCACGGTCTCGGCGGCCGAGGCGGGGATAGAGACTCCGAGCAGTGGCTATGTAGTGGGCGTCGGTCAGTTGCGCAACCTTGCCGATGCGCCGCAGGACACGGTGGTCAGCGCTGGCTGGACCGGGTCCTTGGGCCGCCAGTCCAGCCTGAGCACTGGCGCCATGCTGTCGAACAACTACACCTCGTCCGGTGCCAGCCTTGGGCACCAGCCGTGGGTCGGGGCACAGGTGCGCGCCGACCTGGTCGCGACCCGCTCGGCCGCTGAACGAGTCAGCGGCGTGCAGACGCGGCTGTCGGCCAGCCAGGACCTGGGTCAGGGCTGGTCGATCAACGGCGCCCTGACCGAGCAGAGCCAAGGTTATCGAGAGCTGCTGGACAGCGCCTACCGCACGGGCGATGAGCGCGCCAATTTGCGCCCGCAGCGGCAGTGGAACGGCGGACTGAGCTGGTCCGACACCGGCTTGGGCAGTTTCAGTGCGGCTTATTCGCAGTCGTCGCAGTTTGACGGTTCGAGCAGCAGCCGCCTGAGCGCCGCGTGGTCCAAGGCGTTCAAGCATGCGTCGGTCACGCTCACCGCCGAGCGGGACTTGACCCCGCGCACGAGCTGGGAGGACGAGCGCAGGGTCGGTGGCGGCGGTACCGCGTTGTACGCCAGCGTCAGCGTGCCCTTAGGCGGGCGCAAGCGCTTGCGCACGTCCTACAGCGACAGCAACGAGCGCCAGCGCATCAGCACCAGTTTCAGTGATGCGCCTAGCGATGCCCTGAGTTATCGGGTCAGCGCCGACCGCAACCTGACCACAGGCCGCGATGGCTTCAGCACGGGTGTTTCCATGGTCCCGCGCTACGCCCAGCTGGACCTGGGTTACAGCGGCGACGGTGAAGACCTGCACAGTGTCAACGGCGGCCTGCGTGGCGGCCTGGTGGTGCAGGGCGATGGCGTCACGCCCTCGGCCTATCCGGTGGGCGATACCTTTGCGGTGGTCAAGGTGGGCGAGGCGGCCGGTGTCAGGGTGCAGACCCCGAGCGGACCGGTATGGACTGACGGGCAGGGGCGTGCCGTGGTGCCGCGGCTCAGCGCCTACCGTCGCGATGTTATCGAAGTATTGCCCAGCTCGCTGCCGCGCAACATGGACCTGGACGAGGGTGTGCAGCAAGTGCGTGCAGGCCGCGGTGCGGTCGAAAGGCTCGACTTCGGCGTGACGGTGACCCGTCGGGTGCTGCTCCAGGCGACCGGTGCTTCTGGCGAACCGCTGCCTGCCGGTGCCTCGGTGGTCAACGAACAGGATGAGGTGCTGGGTCTGGTGGGCGACGACGCGACGGTGTTCATCGCCAATGCGGTCGATATCGGCCGGCTGTACGTCAGCAGCCCGCTGTTGCCGCGCTGCCAATTGCAGTTTGATTTGCCGGCCAAGGTCACCACCGACGGCCTTTACGAAACCGTGCCGGCTATCTGCCGCGCCGCTGCCACGAGGTAATGGATATGTCACTTGTCAAGGCTTCGGCCACCTCGCTCGCGCTCGGGCTGGCGGCCGCCACTGGACTATGGTCCGCACCCGCATGGGCGGCGTGCACCTTGGTGTCAAGCCAGCCAGACGTTGATTTCGGCACCCTCAAGCGAGACACCCTGCAGGTCAACGGCAACCTCGCGACCTTGGGCGAGCGCACCTTGAGCCTGGACTTGCAGTGTGACGTCGAGAGCGACTTGACCCTGTTTTACCGGGCCGCAGCCCAGGACGGCGAGGGATTCAGGTTCGGCCCACAGGGTCACTATCAACTGCGGGTGCGCGATGCCGTGGTAGATGGCGTGCCGGTGGACCTCGGTGAGATCGGGGTCAACCGTGGTGTGATCGGTCGTACCGACCGCAGCATGCACTGGCGCCCGGAGCACGGGGTCGCGCCGGTCAAGGAGGGCCGGGTGGTGCGTGGCACCTCCTTGCAGGCGCATATCGACATCACGGCGCTAGCGCCCCTGGCGGCCACGCGCGTGCGCGACGAAACCCAATGGCTGGCACCGGCGTTGATCGAAACCTTCGCCGGGGAAGCGAGCCGAGAGCTAAGTCTCACTGCGACCCTGATTCCGGTGGCCTGCACGCCGGTGCTCAGTAGCGGTGGCCGGGTCGATTATGGCCGGCGCTCGGTGAGCACGTTCAACCGGGCGACAACCACCATGCTGCCCACCCAGCGGGTGACACTGACCGTCAATTGCGACGCCCTGGCGCTCTTTGCCCTGGGCACAGTGGACAACCGCAATGGCTCGGCGCTGATCGACGGCAACGGCTATTTCGGTCTGGGGCTCAGCGGGGGCAACCCGGTGGGGCATTACGCCCTCGCCTTGAGTGAGATCCAGGCCGATGACTGGGGCGGTGCAACCGCGCTGCTGGCTCTTCGGGGTAGCACCACCTGGGACAGTGTGGGGCAGGAGGTACCCCTGCTGCAGGCCAGCCTGGTTGGTTTTGCCCGAACGGCGGGCACGGGTGGGCCAGACGAATTGGCGCAATTGACCAGTGTCATCGAGGTGTCCCCCTTGATTGCGCCGATGAATGACCTGGATGTCAGTGAGGACATAGATCTGGATGGGTCGGCGACGATCGAGATTGTTTATTTATGAACAGCGATTGATCGGTCTCCTTCTAGCCATTCTTTACTTTCTTATCATGTGCGCACAGCGATGCTGATGTGCTAATTTCAAAAAGGTGTTTCATGAAAACGTTCACATTCCATGCAGTGGCTTTGTCTTTTGGGCTTGTTTGTGCTGGCACTGCGTCTGCTGCCACTGAGGCCAGTTTGGGCGTAACTGCTACCCTTGCCCCTGAGGCCTGTAATCTAGCCTTGATCAACGGCGGAATTTTCAACCTTGGCAAGATCGACTCGAACAGGGTCAGCCGCACCGGCACCACCCTGCTGCCGCCCATCGAAACCCCGTTTCGGATTACCTGCACTGCACCGGCAGCCTTCGCTTTGCGCCTCGGCAGCCGCGATATTGCCAGCCGTGTCTTGTTGGATTTACCCGACTACAACGGCCGCATTCATGACCGCGCGGAGGTCGTCAATGGCCTCGGATACTCGAATGGCCACAAAATTGGCGGTTACATTGTCGAAGTGAATGAAGCTGCGCGCAATCCTGGCACCGGCTTTCCGTACAACGTGCTGACCTCTTTCTTCGGTGGATGGTTGCCCAACATTTCCAAGCGCTTGAGCGAGAACTACATGGTCGGGTTTGGCAACACGACGACTCCCGGAGGGGTACCGGATTTGATGGGCGTGATCAGGGTCAGCGCTGGTATTGCCCATGATCAGGGGATGACCTTTGAAGACGAGATCGAGATCAATGGCCAATCGACGCTTGAGTTGGTTTACCTTTGACCCGGCGCTACGGCCAAAAACAGCACTGAAAAAACCGCCCATCGGCGGTTTTTTCAGACCCGTATGTTTAGTGAAATTGTTCTTCTTCCGTCGAACCGGTCAGTGCCGTCACCGAAGAACTTCCGCCTTGAATCACAGTGGTCATGTCATCGAAGTACCCAGTGCCCACTTCCTGCTGATGCGCCACGAAGGTATAACCCTTTGCCGCATCGGCAAACTCCTGTTCCTGAAGTTTGACGTAGGCGGTCATGTCATTGCGGGCATAGTCATGGGCCAGGTTGAACATGCTGTGCCACATGTTGTGAATACCGGCCAGGGTAATGAACTGATGCTTGTAACCCATGGCTGACAACTCGCGCTGAAACGTGGCGATGGTGGCATCGTCCAGGTTCTTCTTCCAGTTGAAGGACGGCGAGCAGTTATAGGACAGCAACTGGTCCGGGTACTCGCGCTTGATCGCCTCGGCGAAGCGGCGGGCTTCGGCCAGGTCCGGCTTGGCGGTTTCGCACCAGATCAGGTCGGCATAGGGCGCGTAGGCCAGGCCGCGGGCGATCGCCTGATCCAACCCGGCACGCACCTTATAGAACCCTTCCTGGGTGCGCTGGCCGGTCACGAACGGCTGATCATAAGGGTCGCAATCCGACGTCAGCAGGTCGGCGGCGTTGGCATCGGTGCGCGCAAGGATGATCGTTGGCACGCCCGCCACGTCAGCGGCCAAGCGTGCGGCGGTCAGTTTCTGCACGGCTTCCTGAGTAGGAACGAGCACCTTGCCGCCCATGTGCCCGCACTTCTTCACCGACGCTAGCTGGTCTTCGAAGTGCACGCCTGCCGCGCCGGCTTCGATCATGCTCTTCATCAACTCGTAGGCATTGAGCACACCGCCGAAACCGGCTTCTGCGTCAGCGACAATGGGCGCGAAGTAGTCGATGTAGCCGTCGTCGCCTGGGTTCTTGCCAGCTTTCCACTGGATCTGGTCGGCACGGCGGAACGAGTTGTTGATGCGTTTGACCACGGTAGGCACCGAGTCCACGGGGTACAGCGACTGGTCGGGGTACATGCTCTCGGCCGAGTTGTTGTCGGCGGCCACCTGCCAGCCGGACAGGTAGATTGCCTGAATACCAGCCTTGACCTGCTGCACGGCCTGGCCACCGGTCAGGGCGCCCATGCAGTTGACGAAGTCCTTGTCGGGACGGAACGACGGCTTGGCGCCCTGGGTCACCAGGTTCCAGAGTTTTTCTGCGCCCAGGCGAGCGAAGGTATGTTCCGGCTGGACCGAGCCGCGCAAGCGCACAACGTCTGCGGCCGAGTAGGTGCGAGTGACGCCTATCCAGCGAGGATTCTCGGCCCAGTCTTTTTCGATAGCGGCAATTTGTTGTTCGCGTGTCTGTGCCATTGGAGATGCCTCGTCCCGTAGATTTTTGTAAAAAAACGGCTCCGGCCGTCCAGCGCTGGCGGTGCTCCGGTGCGTGGCCGGAGCGCCGCTCACGACCGGATCTGGCGGGAGCGAGGCCATCATGCCTGCGGGGTTTCAGGGCGTCAACGGAAATGTAGTGAAAAATAAAAAGCACTACATATTTCGCAGATTCTCGACCCTCGGGTCATTTTCTGGGTTTTCAGTCGGGACTGGACGGTCGGTTGTGTATTAGGAGGTCTTCAGTCCAGCGCATCGACTTTGACCTTCAACGTCATGTCTTTCCTGCCCTGCGTGGAATATTGGCGGCTGAAGCCGCTGCGGTTGGCTTGGCTTTGCTCATTGGTTCCGGCCAGGGTAATCCACTCGCCAAGCTTGCCACTGACGTTTGTGTCGGTGCTCTGGATATCCACTACATCGGGTGTTTGCTGGTTCATTCGGTCGTTATTGGTGCTGATACTCAGGTGAACAATGTCCCCGGTCACGCTGGCCGTAACGTAAAAACCCTGGGTGACGTTGCGGTACTGGGTGGAGTTCTGCGAGTAGCCGTAACTGTCGGTCTGGCTGCTGGTCAGCGGCACGCTTTGACCCACTTGAATCAGAGCCGGGGTGCCTTCGCTGGCCTGCACCTGTTGCACGCCGCCGGTGCGGTTGGCCGTGCCGTATTGAATAACCCGGCCCTGGTTGCCGTTGACGGAATAGCCGCCGCTGTTCTGATCGTTGCTGTCGCTGGTGTCGACGCTGATCAGTAGCCGGCGAGCAGGCTTGTCGAGCTGGCCGAGGAGGGCAGTGAGGTCGGCGATTCGCGCAGGGTCGGCGTTGATGATGAGTTGGTTACCGTAGGCGCTGACATTGCCGTCGCGACCGATGAAGTTGCGCGCGATGGGCAACATGTCGTCGGCGGTGCGGTAATTGAGGGGAATGACCTGGGTGGCGGCCAGCGCAGGCAAGCACAGGGCCAACAGCAGAATGGCAAGCAGGGAGCGCAGCATATCCGTTATCTCCGCGAGGGGGTAACGGACAGTATGGCAGGGTCTGGGCTCGGACCGCCTGTGGGCTTCGCACGCTCCCACAGGCGGGTGATTTCAGAGCACGCGCACCATGTGCACGTGGGCAATCCCGGCTTCGAGAAACTCGTCGCCTTCCACCACAAAGCCGAATCGCTCGTAGAATGGAGCGGCCTGGACCTGGGCGCTGAGGTGATGGCTTTCGGCTTTGGCGAGAATTGCATGCATCAGCATGTCGCCGATTTTCAGGCCTCGCCAGTCCTTGAGGACCGATACTCGGCCAATCTCGCCATCTGGCAACAGGCGCGCTGTGCCGACCGCGTAATCGCCCTCGCAGGCCAGGAAGTGCAGGGCGCCGGGATCGTCGGCATCCCACTCAAGCTCGGGAGCAACGTGCTGCTCGGCAATGAACACAGCGTCACGAATGCGTCGGATATCGGTGTTGTCTTTATGCCAATCGGCAACGCGTACGTGGACTTTATTCATCGGCAGCGAATCCCAGACTTCCTTGTTTGACCAATTCGCACAGCAAGGTGCGGCCCTGTTCGTCGGCCAGCCAAGGGCCGAGGTTGTCGATGTGCAGCGCATCGGCGGCGCAAATCAGCTTCAGCAGCTCGCGCAGCTCGCCCGGCAGCAGACGACTCTGACCGCTGGCGAACAGCAGCAGGTCATCGTCCACTTCCGACCATGCCAGACGCGCACTGGGGTTGCGGATCAACACGGTGCCTTGTTCCAGGCCCGAGAGCAGGTCCGCTTCCTCCAGCGTGTCGCCGGTGACCAGTTCAGGATAGCGCGGTTCGGTCATGAACTGGCCAAACCAGGTCAGCAGCAGGCGCTCATCGCTCATGTGTTCGGCCAGCAGGGCCTTGAGGCGGTCCAGCGCGTCGCGCTGGATCTCATGCGGATCGCTCACCGGTTGGGCGTCGGCATCGCTGTAGCGCTCTTCGTCAGGCAGGAACTGGCTGAGGAAGTCGGTGAAGTGGGTCAGCACTTCGGCGGCGCTCGGGGCGCGGAAACCCACCGAGTAGGTCATGCAATCGTCGATGGCCACGCCGCAGTGCGCCAGGCGCGGTGGCAGGTAGAGCATGTCGCCGGGTTCCAGCACCCATTCGTCGCTTTGCTGGAAGTCGGCGAGGATGCGCAGGTCCGCGTGCTCCAGCAGCGGGCTGTCGGAATTGCACATCTGGCCGATCTGCCATCGACGTTGCCCGTGGCCTTGCAGCAGGAACACGTCGTAGTTGTCGAAGTGCGGGCCGACCCCGCCGCCCGGCGCGGCAAAGCTGATCATCACGTCATCGATGCGCCAGCTGGGCAGGAAGCGAAAGTGAGTGAGCAGTTCGGCCACTTCCGGGACGAATTGGTCCACGGCCTGGACCAGCAGAGTCCAGTCACGCTCGGGCAGTTGGCTGAAGGCGTCCTCGGCGAACGGGCCGCGGCGCATTTCCCAGGGGCGCTCACCCTGCTCGATGACGATGCGCGATTCCACTTCTTCTTCCAGTGCCAGGCCGGCGAGTTCGTCCGGGCTGATGGGATTCTCGAAGTCGGTAAAGGCCTGACGGATCAGCAACGGCTTTTTCTGCCAGTAATCACGCAGAAATTCCCGTGCAGTAAGGCCGCCGAGAAGTTGCAGAGGGATATCAGAATTCATGTGTAACCTGCTGAAAATAAATGCTTTTATGGTGCCAATAAAAACGCCCGGCCAAGCCGGGCGTTCAAGCGGGACGCCGTTACGTCAGACGCGGCGGGCTTGTGCTGCCGCGTTGCCGATGTAATTGGCCGGGGTGAGTTTCTTCAGCTCGGCCTTGGCTTCGGCAGGCATGTCGAGGGCGTCAATGAATGTCTGCAGCGCTTCGGGGCCGATGCCCCTGCCGCGGGTCAGCTCCTTGAGCTTCTCGTAGGGGTTTTCGATGTCGTAGCGACGCATTACGGTCTGAATCGGCTCTGCCAGCACTTCCCAGCAGGCGTCCAGGTCGGCGGCGATCTTCTGTTCGTTGATCTCCAGCTTGCCGATGCCCTTGAGGCTGGCTTCGTAGGCAATCACGCTGTGGGCAAAACCCACGCCTAGATTGCGCAGTACGGTGGAGTCGGTCAGGTCGCGCTGCCAGCGGGAGATCGGCAGTTTGCTCGCCAAGTGCTGGAACAGCGCGTTGGCGATGCCCAGGTTGCCTTCGGAGTTTTCGAAATCGATCGGGTTGACCTTGTGCGGCATGGTCGAGGAACCGATTTCGCCGGCCACAGTGCGCTGCTTGAAATAGCCCAGGGAAATGTAGCCCCAGATATCGCGATCGAAGTCGATCAGGATGGTATTGAAGCGGGCAAGGGCGTCGAACAGCTCGGCGATGTAGTCGTGGGGCTCGATTTGCGTGGTGTACGGGTTGAAGCCCAGGCCCAGTTCATCTTCGATGAACGCGCGCGCGTTGGCTTCCCAGTCGATCTGCGGGTAGGCCGACAAGTGGGCGTTGTAGTTGCCCACGGCGCCGTTGATCTTGCCCAGCAGAGGCACGGCGGCGACTTGCGCGATCTGCCGCTCGAGGCGGTAGACGACGTTGGCCAGTTCCTTGCCCAGGGTGGTGGGCGAAGCCGGTTGGCCGTGGGTACGCGACAGCATCGGCACGTCGGCGAACGTGTGCGCCAATTCACGGATGGAGCCGGCGATCTGACGCATCAGCGGCAACATCACATCGTCGCGGCCTTGACGCAGCATCAGGGCGTGGGACAGGTTGTTGATGTCCTCGCTGGTGCAGGCGAAATGGATGAATTCGCTGACCTTGGCCAGCTCCGGCAGCTTGGCCGCCTGCTCCTTGAGCAGGTATTCGATGGCCTTGACGTCGTGGTTGGTGGTGCGCTCTATTTCCTTGACGCGCTCGGCGTGCTCGACGGCGAAATCGCTGGCCAGGACGTTCAGCAGGGCGTTGGCCTCGGCCGAAAATGTTGGAACTTCAGCGATTTGCGGGTGGGCCGCGAGCCGCTGCAACCAGCGCACCTCGACCAGGGCGCGAAAACGGATCAGGCCGTATTCGCTGAAAATAGTGCGCAGGGCTTGAGTCTTGCCGGCGTAGCGGCCGTCAACAGGGGAAACCGCAGTGAGCGAGGAAAGCTGCATGGGGTGGTCTCGGACAGTCGGGCGACGAAATGGGGGGCGGATTATACATGAAAAACCGTCCGGCAGGCGTTGATGCCTGCCGGACGGACGTAGCGGATCAGCCGCGCAACATCGGGTACAACTCTTTAAGCAGCTTGCGCCGACTGACCACCAACTGCCAGCGGTGTCCGCCCAGCTGTCGCCACAGGCGCGCGGAGCGGATGCCCGCCAGCAGCAAGGCACGTATTTTCGAGGCATTGCTGGCCTGTTGCAGATGGCGGGTGTCGCCATTGACTTGAATGCGCTGGCGCAGCGTGCTGAGGGTGTCCTGGTACAAGGCGCCTGTGGCGGCAATGACGTTTTCGTGGGCGATGCCGAAGTGCTCCACTTGCGATTGGATCTGCGGCAGGCGCCGTCCGATCAGTTCAAGCATTTCTTCGCGCTTGGCCAGTTGCCGCTCCAGGCCCAGCATGGCCAGGGCGTAACGCAGCGGCTCGCGTTGCAGGCTGCCGGGGTCGCGCTCAAGGGCACTGGCCATGGCGCGGTAGCCTTCACGCAGGTGCAGGTCGTCACCGCCGAACACCTCCAGGGTGTCGCGCGGATCGCGAATCAGCAGGCTGCCGAGCATGCAGCCCAGACTGGCCTCGGCCACCTGGCCGGTCTTGGCGATGCGGTCGACCAGCACAGCAGCCTCGAACACGCCGCCCAAGGCGACCAACTGCTCCTGAATGGGGCTCATCGCACCGCTTCCTGGCCGGCTTCGTGGTGGCGGGTCCAGGGCTCGGCGGCTTCGATGACGCCGCCGCCCAGGCAGATCTCGCCGTCATAGAACACCACGGACTGACCGGGGGTCACGGCCCGTTGCGGTTCATCGAACACGGCCCGATAGCCGGCGGCGGTCTGCTCCAGGGTGCAGGCCTGATCGGCCTGGCGATAGCGCACCTTGGCGGTCAGGCGGCGCGGCGTGGTCAGGTCCAGCGGGTTGACCCACCAGATCTCGGAGGCGAGCAGGGCGCGGGAGAATAGCCACGGGTGGTCATTGCCCTGGCCGACCACCAGCACGTTGTGCTCCAGATCCTTTTCCAGCACGTACCACGGGTCGTCCCCGGCGTCCTTGAGGCCGCCGATACCCAGCCCCTGGCGTTGGCCGATGGTGTGGTACATCAGCCCGTGATGTTGGCCGATCACATCGCCGTCGGTGGTCTTGATCACGCCGGGCTGCGCGGGCAGGTACTGCTTGAGGAAATCGCTGAAGCGCCGTTCACCAATGAAGCAGATGCCCGTGGAGTCCTTCTTCTTGGCCGTGGCCAGCCCGTGTCTTTCGGCGATGGCGCGTACTTCGGGCTTTTCCAGTTCGCCCACGGGGAACAGCGTGCGGGCGATCTGCTCGCCGCCCACCGCGTGGAGGAAGTAGCTCTGGTCCTTGTTCGGGTCCAGGCCCTTGAGCAGTTCAGTGCGGCCGTCGATGTCGCGGCGGCGCACGTAGTGACCGGTGGCGATCAGGTCGGCACCCAGCATCAGTGCGTAGTCGAGGAACGCCTTGAACTTGATTTCACGGTTGCAGAGGATGTCCGGATTGGGCGTGCGCCCGGCCTTGTACTCTTCCAGGAAGTGCTCGAACACGTTGTCCCAGTACTCGGCGGCGAAGTTGGCGGTGTGCAGCTTGATGCCGATGCGATCGCACACGGCCTGGGCGTCGGCCAGGTCTTCGCGGGCGGTGCAATATTCGGTGCCGTCGTCCTCTTCCCAGTTCTTCATGAACAGGCCTTCGACCTGATAGCCCTGTTCGAGCAGCAGCAGGGCGGAGACGGAAGAATCGACGCCGCCGGACATGCCGACGATCACGCGAAGCGGCGCGCGGTCTAGGGGGGCTGGGGTAGGACGCTCTGAGTCGCTCATGGGATTCTGGCTGGGGGTCTCGAAAAAGGACGGGATTCTATCACACCGTTCAATCGCGGATCAGTGCCAGGCTGTCTACCGGACCGGCGAGGTAGTCGTCGATGCAGGTCAATAGCAGGTGACTGCGCCAGCGCTCGCGTTCGGCGAGGATCTGCTCGCGGGTCAGCCACAGGGCGCGGGTGATGTCGCTGTCCAGTTCCCGCCCGGGGTGATGGCCAACGGCTTTGGCGGCAAAGCATACGCGCTGGTAAGTCACCCCGTTGCTCGGGGCTGTGTACAGGTAGATGCCGGTAAGGGCGGTCAGTTCGACATCCCAGGCGGTTTCTTCGAGGGTTTCGCGGATGGCGGCCTGTTGCAGGGTTTCGTTGGCTTCGAGGTGGCCGGCGGGCTGGTTGAGGACCCGTTGGCCGTGCTTGAGTTCTTCGACGAGCAGGAACTTGCCATCGTGCTCGACGACGGTGGCGACGGTGATATGGGGTTGCCAGATCATAAAGTTGCTCCGGGAGGTGGTTGGGTGCTGATGGTCTCATCGCGGGCAAGCCCTGCTCCTGCATGTTGGCCTCGGGCTCAAGGTATGCCTGTGGCAGCGGGGCTTGCCCGCGATAGGGCTCTGCGGCCTGCGGCTGAAACACAAACCCCGGCACAAGGCCGGGGTCTGATTCAACGCAAAGCGCTTACTTCAATGCATCGATCGCGGCATTGAGGGTCGCGCTTGGACGCATCACCTTCGCGGTCAGCTCCGGGTTGGGCGAGTAGTACCCACCGATCTCGGCTGGCTTGCCCTGGACAGCATTGAGTTCGGCGACGATTTTCGCCTCGTTCTCGGTCAGGGTCTGGGCCAGGGCGCTGAATTGCCCCTGCAGCGCGGTATCTTCGGTCTGGGCCGCCAGGGCCTGGGCCCAGTACAGCGCCAGGTAGAAGTGGCTGCCGCGGTTGTCGATGTTGCCGACTTTGCGCGAGGGCGACTTGTTGTTGTCGAGGAACTGGCCGGTCGCCTTGTCCAGCGTGGCCGCCAGGACTTTGGCTTTCGGGTTGTCGTACTCGACGCCCAGGTGCTCCAGGGAAGCGGCCAGGGCGAGGAATTCACCCAGGGAATCCCAGCGCAGGAAGTTCTCTTCCACCAGTTGCTGCACGTGCTTGGGCGCCGAGCCGCCAGCGCCGGTTTCGAACAGGCCGCCGCCGTTCATCAATGGCACGATGGAGAGCATCTTCGCCGAAGTGCCCAGTTCCATGATGGGGAACAGGTCAGTGAGGTAGTCGCGCAGCACGTTGCCGGTGACCGAGATGGTGTCCTTGCCGGCGCGGATGCGGTCCAGCGAGAAAGCCATGGCTTCGACCGGGGAGAGGATGCGGATGTCCAGGCCCGAGGTGTCGTGATCCTTCAGGTATTTCTCGACCTTGGTGATCATGGCGGCATCGTGCGCCCGGGCCGGGTCCAGCCAGAACACGGCCGGGGTGTTGCTGGCGCGGGCACGATTGACGGCCAGCTTGACCCAGTCCTGGATCGGCAGGTCGCGGGTCTGGCACAGGCGCCAGATGTCTCCGGCTTCAACGCTGGTTTCCAGCAGTACGGTGCCGTTGTTGTCGGTCACGCGAACCACGCCGTCGGCCGCGATCTGGAAGGTCTTGTTGTGGGAGCCGTATTCTTCGGCCTTCTGCGCCATCAGGCCGACGTTCGGTACGCTGCCCATGGTGGTGGGATCGAAGGCGCCGTGCTTCTTGCAGTCTTCGATGACCGCCTGGTAGATGCTGGCGTAGCAGCGATCCGGGATCACCGCCTTGGTGTCCTGCAGATTGCCTTCGGCGTTCCACATCTTGCCGGAGTCACGGATCATGGCCGGCATCGAGGCGTCGACGATGACATCGCTCGGCACATGCAGGTTGGTGATGCCCTTGTCGGAGTTGACCATGGCCAGCGCCGGACGCGAGGCATACACCGCCTTGATGTCGGCTTCGATCTGCGCCTGCTGCTCGGCGGGCAGGGCCTTGATGCGCGAGTACAGGTCGCCGATGCCGTTGTTCAGGTTGAAGCCAACCTGTTTGAGCACGTCAGCGTGTTTCTCCAGCGCATCTTTATAGTATTCGGCAACGATCTGCCCGAACATGATCGGGTCGGAGACCTTCATCATGGTGGCCTTGAGGTGCACCGACAGCAGCACACCCTGTTTTTTCGCGTCGTCGATCTCGGCGGCAATGAAGCGGCGCAGGCCGTTCTTGCTCAGCGAGGCGGCGTCGATGATCTCGCCTGCCAGGACACTGGTTTTCTCTTTGAGCACGGTGGTGTTGCCGTCTTTGCTCACCAGCTCGATCTTGACACTGCCATCGGCCTCGATCACGGCAGATTTCTCGCTGCCGTAGAAATCGCCACTGGTCATGTGTGCCACGTGAGATTTCGAATCGCTGGCCCAGGCGCCCATCTTGTGCGGGTGCTTGCGTGCGTAGTTCTTGACCGACAGCGGCGCGCGGCGGTCGGAGTTGCCTTCGCGCAGCACCGGGTTCACGGCGCTGCCCTTGACCTTGTCGTAGCGGTCGCGCGCATCGACGTCGGCGTCGCTGGTCGCGTTGTCCGGGTATTCCGGCAGGTCATAGCCCAGCGCTTGCAGCTCCTTGATGGCCGCCTTGAGTTGGGGAACCGACGCACTGATGTTCGGCAACTTGATGATGTTGGCTTCTGGCGTGGTGGCCAGCGTGCCCAGCTCTGCGAGGTCGTCCGGAGCGGTCTTGCCGCCCTTCAGTCGCTCGGGAAAGCTGGCAAGGATACGGGCCGCCAGGGAGATGTCGCGCGTTTCCACTGCGATGTCGGCAGAAGCGGTGAAGGCTTCGATGATCGGCAGCAGCGAGTAGGTGGCGAGGGCAGGCGCTTCGTCGGTAAAGGTGTAGATGATCTTCGATCGGGTGGGCATTCGGATTAACTCTCGTCTTTGCTGAGCGTGCACGGAATCTCGAGATGCGCAGGGTAGGCGCTTTCGCTCAAAATCGATTTGAGCCGAAAGTCGAGGATTCGCCGCGGTGATGTGGGTTGCATCAGTAGAGCGTCAAGCGGTCGGGCGTCTGAAGCTGCACAACCTGACAGCGTTCACCTGATGACGGCCCGGCCTTCCAGGGCTGGTGTGGCTGCCTTGTCAGGCGGCGCCGGCCCCGATGACTCGCTGGTCACCGCAGGAGTATACCATTGGTCTGGCATTGCGCAGGAGGGTCTTGTGGCAGTTGATCAACGGCCATTGCAATAGGACAAAAAGTCGCGCACACACACAAGAGCCGCGCGGTTCATTGCAAACCGTACGGTTCTTGGCGACTTTGCGGCTTTCAGGCCGTCCGCAGGCGCTGGCACACCCGAGGCCGGCGGGACTCAGGCGGTGACAGCGTCGCTGACCGTTTCCGAGGCAGTAGTGGCAGTAGCAGTTGGCGCATGAGCGTCCAGAGCAGCGGCAATATTCACGGCATGCAGGCCTTTAGGGCCCTGAATGATTTCGAAGCTTACCGGTTGGCCCGCCTTGAGTGTCTTGTAACCGTCCATACGGATGGCCGAGTAATGGGCGAACAAATCCTCGTTCTTGCCTTCCTCGATGATGAAGCCATAGCCTTTGGCATTGTTGAACCACTTGACTTTACCACTTGCCATGCTCATATCCCTCTGCATAGGACCCCATCTCTGGAGTATCATCCACTTCACCCGCCCAGCGTCGAACCCGTAGCACCAATTTCCAATGGGTAGAAGCGCTATCGGGTCGATTTGAAAATTTTCATTGACTGCGCGGACCTTTCTTCCCCAATGTGGGTTCTATTGTTTGTAACACCGTTTTGCCGATAGTCAAGGTCATGCGGCGGCCGGATGAGAATTCGACCACAGGGTCAACCCCCCCCAATTCTATTAGCTCAACGACGAACTTTCTCTGACATGCATCCAATCAGCCAGATTCGACTAACCTTCAATCAGGATCGCCCGCAAACGCACGAGGACGATGGTGCGGGCCTGGCAGTACAAGAGTCAAAGCCGGCCCTGCAGGCGCCGCCGATGTACAAGGTGGTCCTGTTCAACGACGATTACACGCCGATGGATTTCGTGGTCGAGGTGCTGGAAGTGTTTTTCAACCTGAATCGCGAGCTGGCGACCAAGGTCATGCTGGCCGTACACACGGAAGGGCGGGCAGTGTGTGGATTGTTTACCCGCGACATCGCCGAAACAAAGGCAATGCAGGTCAACCAGTACGCCCGGGAAAGCCAGCATCCGCTACTCTGTGAAATCGAGAAGGACGGTTAACGCCGACCACTTGGGTATGAGGTGAAGCTATGTTAAACCGCGAGCTCGAAGTCACGCTCAATCTTGCCTTCAAGGAAGCGCGCTCCAAGCGTCACGAATTCATGACCGTCGAGCATCTGTTGCTGGCGCTCCTGGACAATGAAGCCGCCGCCACCGTTCTGCGTGCCTGCGGCGCCAACCTCGACAAGCTCAAGCATGACCTGCAAGAGTTCATCGACTCCACCACCCCTCTGATCCCCGTCCATGACGAAGACCGCGAGACGCAGCCGACCCTGGGTTTCCAGCGTGTGCTGCAGCGCGCAGTGTTCCATGTGCAGAGCTCGGGCAAGCGCGAAGTCACTGGCGCCAACGTGTTGGTCGCGATCTTCAGCGAGCAGGAAAGCCAGGCTGTGTTTCTGCTCAAGCAACAGAGCGTGGCGCGCATCGACGTCGTCAATTTCATTGCCCACGGCATCTCCAAGGTGCCCGGCCATGGTGAACATTCCGAGGGTGAGCAAGATATGCAGGATGACGAGGGCGGTGAAGCTTCCTCTTCGGGCAACCCTCTGGATGCCTATGCCAGCAACCTCAACGAACTGGCTCGCCAAGGACGTATCGATCCGCTGGTAGGGCGCGAGAACGAGGTCGAGCGTGTGGCGCAGATTCTCGCTCGTCGGCGCAAGAACAACCCCTTGTTGGTGGGTGAGGCCGGTGTCGGCAAGACCGCCATCGCCGAGGGTCTGGCCAAGCGTATCGTCGATAACCAGGTGCCGGAACTGTTGGCCAACAGCGTCGTGTATTCCCTCGACCTGGGCGCGCTTTTGGCGGGCACCAAATACCGTGGCGACTTCGAGAAGCGCTTCAAGGCACTGCTGGGCGAGTTGAAGAAGCGTCCTCAGGCGATCCTGTTCATCGACGAGATTCACACGATCATCGGTGCAGGTGCGGCTTCCGGTGGCGTCATGGATGCTTCCAACCTGCTCAAGCCCTTGCTGTCTTCCGGTGATATCCGCTGCATCGGTTCCACAACCTTCCAGGAGTTTCGCGGCATTTTCGAGAAGGATCGCGCGCTCGCGCGGCGCTTCCAGAAAGTCGACGTCAGCGAGCCTTCGGTGGAAGACACCATTGGCATACTGCGCGGCCTCAAGGGGCGTTTCGAGCAGCACCACAGCATCGAGTACAGCGATGAAGCGCTGCGGGCTGCTGCCGAGCTCGCATCCCGTTACATCAACGACCGGCACATGCCCGACAAGGCTATCGACGTGATCGATGAGGCAGGCGCCTATCAGCGTCTGCAGCCGGTGGAAAACCGGGTCAAGCGCATCGAAGTGCCGCAGGTCGAGGACATCGTCGCGAAAATTGCGCGGATTCCGCCAAAGCACGTATCCAGCTCCGACAAAGAGCTGCTGCGTAACCTTGAGCGCGATCTCAAGCTCACGGTGTTCGGGCAGGATGCGGCGATCGATTCGCTGTCCACCGCCATCAAGCTGTCCCGTGCCGGGCTCAAGTCGCCTGACAAGCCGGTGGGGTCGTTCCTGTTCTCCGGCCCGACCGGGGTCGGCAAGACCGAGGCCGCGCGTCAGTTGGCCAAGGCGCTGGGTGTCGAGCTCGTGCGCTTCGACATGTCCGAATACATGGAACGTCACACCGTTTCGCGTCTGATCGGTGCGCCACCCGGGTATGTCGGGTTCGACCAGGGCGGTCTGTTGACCGAAGCAATCACCAAGCAGCCGCACTGCGTGCTGTTGCTCGACGAGATCGAAAAAGCTCACCCTGAGGTCTTCAACCTGCTCCTGCAGGTCATGGATCACGGCACCCTGACGGACAACAACGGCCGCAAGGCGGATTTCCGCAACGTGATTCTGATCATGACCACCAACGCCGGCGCCGAAACTGCTGCACGGGCCTCGATCGGGTTTACCCATCAGGACCACTCGTCGGATGCCATGGAAGTGATCAAGAAAAGCTTCACGCCGGAGTTCCGTAACCGCCTGGATACCATCATCCAATTCGGTCGCCTCAGTGTCGAAGTCATCAAGAGCGTGGTCGACAAGTTCCTTACCGAACTGCAGGCTCAGCTCGAAGACAAGCGTGTGCTGCTGGAAGTTACCGATGCTGCGCGCAGCTGGCTGGCGGCGGGCGGATATGATGCGCAGATGGGCGCTCGGCCGATGGCGCGCTTGATCCAGGATCGGATCAAGCGTCCGCTGGCAGAGGAAATTCTGTTCGGCGAGTTGTCGGAGCACGGCGGCGTGGTACACATCGACGTCAAGGATGGTGACCTGACGTTCGAGTTCGAGACCACGGCCGAAATGGCCTGATCTCCTGCGGCGCACACAAAAAAGCCCGGCATCTGCCGGGCTTTTTTGTCGCTGTCGCTCGGGTTGCCGACAGCATCAAGGGCGCTTAGCGGGCGCGGTAGGTGATGCGCCCTTTGCTCAAATCATAGGGCGTCAGCTCAACGCGTACCTTGTCACCGGTCAGAATACGAATGTAGTTCTTGCGCATCTTGCCGGAGATATGCGCGGTTACGACGTGCCCATTTTCCAACTCCACACGAAACATGGTGTTGGGCAGGGTGTCGACGACAGTGCCTTCCATTTCGAAGCTGTCTTCTTTCGACATGCAGTAAAACCCTCGGTATCCAGTTAATGGCCCGGTGCAACTGCGCCAGGCAAAAGCGGCGTGCATTGTGCCCGAAAAAGAGGGGTCAAGCCAAGGGCTATCAGTTAAGAGTGACCCAGCGTTGATTAATCAGTAGCTCGATGGGCCGATATTGGGTCTTGTAATTCATCTTTTTGCAGTTCTTGATCCAGTAGCCCAGGTACACCGCCTGCAGCCCCAAACGTTGTGCTTCACCGATCTGCCAGAGGATGGCAAAGCGGCCCAGGCTACGACGCTCCTCGGCTGGGTCGTAGAAGGTGTACACCGCCGACAGGCCGTTGGGCAGCAGGTCGGTCACGGCAACGGCCAGCAGCCGGCTAGCCACACGAAATTCATAAAACCGTGAAAACGGCAGGTCCCGTACCAGAAAGGTGGTGAACTGCTCCCGGCTGGGTGGATACATGTCGCCGTCGGCGTGGCGCTGCTCGATGTAGCGTTGGTACAGCTCGAAGTATTCCTCGCTGAAGGTAGGCGAGGTGCAGGTCACTTCAATATCGGTGTTGCGCTTCAGGATCCGTCTTTGCTGGCGGCTGGCCAGAAACGCGGTGGTGGGGATGCGGGCGGGCACACAGGCGTTGCAGCGCTGACAGTGCGGGCGATAGAGGTGATCACCGCTGCGCCGGAAACCCATCTCGGACAGGTCGGCGTAGACATTGGCGTCCATCGGCTGGCTGGGGTCGAGGAACAGCGTGGTGGCTTGCTCCTCGGGCAGATAGCTGCACGAGTGGGGTTGAGTGGCATAAAACTTCAGGCGCGCCAACTCGGTCATGATCAACCCTCGGAATAAAGCTTTACGGCAAGTGTATGCCAGTGGCGGGCAACTCGCCTAGCGAACCCAGGTTGCCTGACTGGGGGTGTCCAGGTAGCGGCTCAGGTAGTCTGCGAACACGTCGCGGCCAATGGAGGTGGCGCCCAGACTGAGCAGATGATCGGTGGGCATCTGGCAGTCGATCAGTTGGAAGCCAGCTTCGCGCAGGTGGCCCACCAGGGTGGCGAAACCCACCTTGGAAGCATTGTCGGCGCGGCTGAACATGGATTCGCCGAAAAACAGCTGGCCCATGGCCAGGCCATAAAGGCCGCCTACCAGCCTGTCGGCATCCCAGACTTCCACCGAGTGGGCGAGGCCGCGTTCATGCAGCTGGATGTAGGCCGCTTGCATGCTGTCGGTGATCCAGGTGCCGCTGGCATAGCTGCGCGGCGCTGCACAGGCCTGGATGACCTCGGCAAAGGCCTGGTCGAAACTGATTCGGTAGCGTTGCTGGCGCAGCAGCTTGGCCAGGCTGCGGGAGACGTGCAACTGCTCCGGGAACATCACCGTGCGCGGGTCAGGCGACCACCATAGAATCGGCTGACCGTCCTCGTACCACGGGAAGCAGCCATGCCGGTACGCAGCGATCAGGCGCTCGGCACTGAGGTCGCCGCCGGCGGCGAGCAGGCCGTTGGGTTCGCGCATGGCCTTGTGCAGCGGCGGAAAGGTCAGTTCGTTGCGTTTGAGCCAGGTGAGCATCAGCTTAGGGTCTGTCAGCGGGGGAGGGCGGTCCTGCAAACGCTAGCACCTGCGGCCTTGCACGTCACGCCCGAGCGCTTTCATGCAATTTATCGGCGAAAACAGAGTCAGAGGCGATTATGCTGGAAAAACATCGCATAAGCCTTTGTCACACAACGGAATGCATGGTCAAATCAGGCCTATTTTCAGATGTCTGGCTAGCCACTGCGCAATTATCTAGCCATCGTGGCATCGTTTTGGCAAATACGTACAATGTGCAGTTCATGCGTTCGTCCATTTTTGGCTGTCGTGCAGCGGCAGCGTCTTTTCAGTCATTCTTTAGTTTGGACGCGCTGTCACGCGCAGGAATAGAAGCGTTTTGAAGAAATCCACCGCAACATCCGCTCCCGTGCCGCTCTGGCGCCAACACATGCACTATCGGCTCAAGGAAGGTGCGCTCATTGCCATGGGCGCCTTGTGCCTCTACCTGCTGATGGCGCTGCTGACCTACGACCAGACCGACCCCGGCTGGAGCCATTCCAGCCACTCGGCGCAAGTCCAGAACGCGGCTGGCCGCGCCGGTTCGTTTGCGGCCGACATGCTGTTCATGGTGCTGGGCTATTTCGCCTACGTGTTTCCGCTGCTGCTGGCGGTCAAGACCTGGCAGATCTTTCGCGAGCGGCACCAGCCCTGGCAGTGGAGTGGCTGGTTGTTCTCCTGGCGCTTGATCGGTCTGGTCTTTCTGGTGCTGTCAGGCGCGGCGCTGGCCCATATCCATTTCCATTCCGCCCCGAATCTGCCGGCTTCGGCCGGTGGGGCGCTGGGCGAGAGCCTGGGTGATCTGGCACGCAATGCCTTGAACGTGCAGGGCAGCACCCTGCTGTTCATTGCGTTGTTCCTGTTCGGCCTGACCGTGTTCACCGACCTCTCCTGGTTCAAAGTGATGGACGTCACCGGCAAGATCACCCTCGACCTGTTCGAGCTGGTCCAGGGTGCTGCCGGGCGCTGGTGGTCGGCACGCAATGAACGCAAGCAACTGGTAGCGCAATTGCGCGCCGTGGATGCACCCGTGGTGGCCAAGGCTGCGCCTGTGGAACCGGTGCGCCCCAGACCACGCGTGGTCGAGCCGCTGTTGGCTGAACCCAAGCGCGAGCCTCAGTTGACTGAATCGCGTACCGAGCCGGTGCCGACCCGACCCGCGCCCGTCGTCGCCCCTGCGCCACGGCCCGTTGTGGCTCCTGCGCCCGCGGCCCCCGGCATCGACCCTTTGCTGGCCCGGATGTCGATCCCGATCCAGCCGTTGGGAGAAGCCAACAACGGTGTGACCGCCGCGGCCAGGCCCTTCAAACCGGCCGAGACCAGCCGCCGGGTCGAGAAGGAAAAGCAGTCCAGCCTGTTCGTCGATAACGGTCTGGCCGGCACCTTGCCGCCGATCTCCATCCTCGATCCTGCCGAAAAGAAGCAAGTCAACTATTCCCCCGAGTCACTGGCAGGCGTGGGTCAGTTGCTGGAGATCAAGCTCAAGGAATTCGGGGTCGAGGTCAGCGTCGATTCGATCCACCCGGGCCCGGTGATTACCCGTTACGAGATTCAGCCGGCCGCCGGGGTCAAGGTCAGCCGCATTTCCAACCTGGCCAAGGACCTGGCGCGTTCGCTGGCGGTGCTCAGCGTGCGGGTGGTCGAAGTGATTCCCGGCAAGACCACGGTGGGCATCGAGATCCCCAACGAAGACCGCCAGATCGTGCGATTTTCCGAGGTGCTGTCGTCGCCACAGTATGACGACGCCACCTCGCCGGTGACCTTGGCCCTGGGTCACGACATCGGCGGCAAACCCGTGATCACCGACCTGGCCAAGATGCCCCACCTGCTGGTGGCCGGTACCACCGGCTCGGGTAAGTCGGTGGGCGTGAACGCGATGATTCTTTCGATCCTGTTCAAGTCCGGCCCCGAAGACGCCAAGATGATCATGATCGACCCGAAAATGCTCGAGTTGTCGATCTATGAGGGCATTCCGCATCTGTTGTGCCCGGTGGTCACCGACATGAAGGACGCGGCCAACGCCCTGCGCTGGAGTGTGGCGGAGATGGAGCGGCGCTATAAGCTGATGGCGGCCATGGGGGTGCGCAACCTGGCTGGCTTCAACCGCAAGGTCAAGGATGCCGAAGCCGAAGGGATGCCGCTGAGCGATCCGTTGTACAAGCGCGAGAGCATGCACGACGAGGCGCCGTTGCTGAAAACCCTGCCCACCATCGTGGTGGTGGTCGACGAATTCGCCGACATGATGATGATCGTCGGCAAGAAAGTCGAAGAACTCATCGCGCGTATCGCGCAGAAGGCGCGGGCCGCCGGTATTCATTTGATCCTCGCGACCCAGCGGCCCTCGGTGGACGTGATCACTGGCCTGATCAAGGCCAACATTCCCACGCGCATGGCGTTTCAGGTGTCGAGCAAGATCGACTCGCGGACCATCATCGATCAGGGCGGCGCCGAGCAGCTGCTCGGTCACGGCGACATGCTTTACATGCCGCCTGGTACCAGCCTGCCGATCCGGGTACACGGCGCGTTCGTGTCCGACGAAGAGGTGCACCGGGTGGTGGAGGCCTGGAAGCAGCGCGGCGTGCCCGATTACAACGAAGACATTCTGGCTGGCGTCGAAGAGGCCGGCAGCGGCTTCGAGAGCGGCGGTGGCAGCGGCGGTGATGACGACAGCGAAAGTGATGCCTTGTACGACGAGGCGGTCAACTTCGTGCTGGAAAGCCGTCGCGCCTCCATCTCGGCGGTGCAGCGCAAGCTGAAGATCGGCTACAACCGCGCCGCGCGCATGATCGAGGCCATGGAAATGGCCGGCGTGGTCACGCCAATGAACACCAACGGTTCCCGGGAAGTCATCGCGCCCGGCCCGATGCGCGATTAATCGAACCCATTCATGAGGAATTCCATGCGCCTTATTCGCATGCTGCTGCTGTCTGCACTGCCCCTGTTCACGGCCATGGCGATCACCACGCCGGCCAGCGCCGCCGACAGTGATGTGACCAAGTTGACCCAGTTGCTGGAAAAGTCCCAGACCATGACCGGTCGCTTTTCTCAGCTGACCCTGGACGGCAGCGGTACCCAATTGCAGGAAACCGCCGGTGAAATGGCCCTGCAGCGCCCCGGTCTGTTCAATTGGCACACCGATGCGCCTCAGGAACAGCTGATGGTTTCGGACGGCAAGAAGGTCTCGCTGTGGGACCCGGACCTGGAACAGGTCACCATCAAGACCCTTGACCAGCGCCTGACCCAGACGCCCGCGCTGCTGTTGTCCGGTGACGTGTCGAAGATCAGCCAGAGCTTCGATATCACCTCCAAGGAGCAGGGCGATGTGATCGACTTTATCCTCAAGCCCAAGTCCAAGGACACCCTGTTCGACTCCCTGCGCCTGTCGTTTCGCGGCGGGGTGATCAATGACATGCAACTGATCGATAGCGTCGGCCAGCGCACCAACATCCTGTTCATGGGCGTCAAGGCCAATCAGCCGATCGACGCCAGCAAATTCAAGTTCGACGTGCCCAAGGGCGCCGATGTCATCCAGGAATAAAGAGCCCACCCGTCCATGGACCTGTTCCGTAGCGAACCTATCGCGCAACCCCTGGCCGCCCGGCTCAGGGCGAGCAACCTGGACGAATACGTCGGCCAGGAGCACTTGCTGGCGCGAGGCAAACCGCTGCGCGAGGCCATCGAGCAGGGTGCCCTGCATTCGATGATTTTCTGGGGCCCGCCCGGGGTGGGTAAAACCACCTTGGCGCGACTGCTGGCCAAGGTCTCCGATGCCCATTTCGAAACCGTGTCGGCGGTGCTGGCCGGTGTCAAGGAGATCCGCCAGGCGGTGGAAATCGCCAAGCAGCAGGCGGGTCAATACGGTCGTCGGACCATCCTGTTCGTCGATGAGGTGCACCGGTTCAACAAGTCGCAGCAGGACGCCTTCCTGCCCTATGTGGAAGACGGCACGCTGATTTTCATCGGTGCTACCACGGAGAACCCTTCTTTTGAATTGAACAACGCCTTGCTCTCCCGGGCACGGGTCTATGTGCTCAAGAGTCTGGACGAAGCTGCCTTGCGCAAGCTGGTGGACCGTGCTCTGGGTGAGGACAAAGGCCTGGGGCAGCGCCGCCTGGGCCTGGGCGACGAGGCGTTCAAAATGCTCCTGGCCGCCGCCGATGGTGATGGCCGACGCATGCTGAACCTCTTGGAAAATGCATCGGACCTGGCCGAGGACGGTGACGAGATCGGCACCGAGCTGCTGCAAAGCCTGCTGGGCGATACCCGTCGCCGGTTCGACAAGGGGGGCGAAGCCTTCTACGACCAGATCTCCGCGCTGCACAAATCCGTGCGCGGCTCCAACCCTGACGCCTCGTTGTATTGGTTTGCGCGGATGCTCGACGGTGGCTGCGACCCGCTGTATCTGGCCCGTCGCGTGGTGCGCATGGCCAGTGAAGACATTGGCAACGCCGACCCTCGCGCCTTGAGCCTGTGCCTGTCGGCGTGGGACGTGCAGGAGCGCCTGGGCAGCCCTGAAGGTGAGCTGGCCGTGGCCCAGGCCATTGTCTACCTGGCCTGTGCCCCGAAGAGTAACGCGGTGTACATGGGCTTCAAGGCGGCCATGCGTGAAGCCGCCGAGCATGGCTCGCTGGAAGTGCCGCTGCATCTGCGCAACGCGCCGACCAAGCTGATGAAACAGCTGGGCTACGGAGACGAGTACCGCTACGCCCATGACGAGCCGGACGCTTATGCCGCTGGCGAAGATTATTTCCCCGAGGCGCTGGAACCACGGCCTTACTACCAGCCCGTGCCCCGGGGCCTCGAACTGAAGATTCGCGAGAAACTCAGCCATCTGGCTGTGCTGGACCGCAACAGCCCGCGTCGCCGGAGACCCGAGTGATCCCTACTATTATTGCCGTCACACTGGGCGGCATCATCGGTACGCTGTTACGCTTCGCCACAGGCACCTATGTCATGGCCAACTGGCCGCGTTATTTCTACGGTGGCACCCTGGCGGTGAACATCGTCGGTTGCCTGCTGATCGGCTATCTGTACGGGCTGTTTCTGATTCGCCCGGAGATTCCGGTCGAAGTGCGATCCGGCCTGATCGTCGGCTTCATCGGCGGCTTGACCACGTTTTCTTCGTTTTCGCTGGATACGGTGCGCTTGCTGGAAAGCGGGCAAGGCCTGGTCGCTGTTGGCTATTGCGCCATCAGTGTATTCGGTGGGTTGTTTGCAACCTGGGCCGGCCTGGCCTTGACCAAGCTTTAAATCACTGCGCTCCCAATCAAAGCTCTGAACCAAAATCTGACCTGCGAGAGACCTACAATGCTCGATTCCAAACTGTTACGTGGCCAACTCCAGGACGTAGCGGACCGCCTTGCCAGTCGTGGCTACAGCCTCGACGTGGCGCGCATCGAAGCGCTGGAAGCCCAGCGCAAGACCGTGCAGACCCGCACCGAGCAATTGCAGGCCGATCGCAACGCACGTTCCAAATCCATCGGCCAGGCCAAGCAGCGCGGCGAAGACATCGCGCCACTGATGGCTGACGTCGACCGCATGGCCGGTGAGCTGACCGCCGGCAAGGCTGAACTCGACGCCTTGCAGGCGGACCTGGATTCGATCCTGCTGGGCATCCCCAATCTGCCTCACGAGTCGGTGCCGGTGGGCACGGACGAAGACGACAACGTCGAAGTGCGCCGCTGGGGCAGTCCGACCGTGTTCGATTTCCCGATCCAGGATCACGTGGCCCTGGGCGAAAAATACGGCTGGCTGGACTTCGAAACCGCCGCCAAGCTGTCCGGCGCGCGTTTTGCCTTGCTGCGCGGCCCGATCGCACGCCTGCACCGCGCTCTGGCGCAGTTCATGATCAACCTGCACGTCAGCGAACACGGCTACGAAGAGGCCTATACCCCTTACCTGGTTCAAGCGCCTGCGCTGCAAGGGACCGGTCAGTTGCCCAAGTTCGAGGAAGAGCTGTTCAAGATCAGCCGCGAAGGCGAAGCCGACCTGTACCTGATCCCCACGGCCGAGGTCTCGCTGACCAACATCGTCGCTGGCGCGATTCTGGACGCCAAGCAGCTGCCGCTGAAATTCGTCGCCCATACCCCGTGCTTTCGCAGCGAGGCCGGGGCTTCGG
Source organism: Pseudomonas sp. dw_358 (assembly GCF_018449655.1). Classification (GTDB taxonomy): domain Bacteria; phylum Pseudomonadota; class Gammaproteobacteria; order Pseudomonadales; family Pseudomonadaceae; genus Aquipseudomonas. The sequence goes on along the minus strand of NZ_JAAVUX010000007.1, from coordinate 35,060 downwards.
GTCGTGATACGCGCGGCATGATCCGCCAGCACCAGTTTGACAAGGTCGAGATGGTTCAGGTGGTGGAGCCGTCCACGTCCATGGAAGCGCTTGAAGGCCTGACTGCCAACGCCGAGCGCATCCTCCAGGCACTGGAATTGCCCTACCGCGTTCTGGCGCTGTGCACCGGCGACATGGGCTTCAGCGCCGTGAAAACATACGACCTCGAAGTCTGGGTGCCAAGCCAGGACAAATACCGCGAAATCTCGTCGTGCTCCAACACCGGTGACTTCCAGGCCCGCCGCATGCAGGCACGCTGGCGCAATCCGGAAACCGGCAAGCCGGAGTTGGTCCACACCCTCAACGGTTCGGGCCTGGCGGTCGGTCGCACCTTGGTGGCAGTGCTGGAGAACTATCAGCAGGCCGACGGTTCGATTCGCGTGCCTGAAGTCCTCAAACCCTACATGGGTGGCCTGGAGGTGATCGGCTGAATGGAATACTTGCCGCTGTTTCACAACCTGCGTGGCAGTCGGGTGCTGGTGGTGGGCGGCGGCGAGATTGCCTTGCGCAAATCCCGCCTGCTAGCCGATGCCGGCGCCATTCTGCGGGTGGTTGCGCCGAGCATCGACAGCCAGTTGGACGCGTTGATCGTGGGCAGTGGCGGCGAAGCGCTGCTGCGAGGCTATCAGGAACAGGATCTGAATGGCTGCCAGTTGATCATTGCCGCCACCGACGATGTTTCGCTGAACGCTCAGGTGTCCAGCGATGCCAAGCGCCGTTGCATTCCGGTCAACGTCGTTGACGCGCCGGCGCTGTGCAGTGTGATCTTTCCGGCGATTGTCGACCGTTCACCTTTGGTGGTGGCAGTTTCCAGTGGCGGCGATGCGCCGGTCCTGGCACGGTTGATCCGGGCCAAGCTGGAAGCCTGGATACCGGCAACTTACGGTGATCTGGCCGGGCTGGCCGCGCGCTTTCGTCAGCGGGTCAAACAGCTTTACCCGGATGTGCAGCAACGCCGCGCGTTCTGGGAGGAGGTGTTTCAAGGCCCTATCGCCGATCGCCAGCTGGCCGGGCAGGGCGCCGAAGCCGAACGGCTGCTGGAGGCCAAGCTGGCCGGCGCGCCGCCCCATGCGCCGGGCGAGGTATACCTGGTGGGTGCCGGCCCTGGTGATCCGGACCTGCTGACCTTCAAGGCGCTGCGCTTGATGCAGCAGGCCGATGTCGTGCTGTACGACCGCCTCGTGGCCCCGGCGATCGTCGAACTGTGCCGTCGTGATGCCGAACGCATCTACGTGGGCAAGCGCCGCGCCGATCATGCCGTGCCGCAAGAACAGATCAACCAGCAGTTGGTGGATCTGGCCCGTCAAGGCAAGCGCGTGGTCCGGCTCAAGGGTGGCGACCCCTTCATCTTCGGTCGCGGTGGCGAGGAGATCGAAGAGCTGGCGGCCCATGGCATCCCGTTCCAAGTGGTGCCGGGTATCACGGCTGCCAGTGGTTGTGCCGCTTACGGCGGCATTCCATTGACTCATCGTGACTATGCGCAATCGGTTCGTTTCATCACCGGTCACCTGAAGAACCATACCAGTGATCTGCCGTGGGCCGATCTGGTTGCGCCAGCGCAGACCCTGGTGTTTTACATGGGACTGATCGGCCTGCCGATCATCTGCGCCGAGCTGATCAAGCACGGCCGGGCCGCGGACACACCGGCGGCGCTGGTGCAACAAGGCACGACGGTCAACCAGCGAGTATTCACCGGAACCCTTGCGGATTTGCCGAGGTTGGTAGCCGAGCATGAGGTGCATGCGCCGACCCTGGTGATCGTGGGGGAAGTGGTGCAGTTGCGGGACAAGTTGAAGTGGTTCGAGGGCGCGCAGGGCACGGTTTGAGGTGCGCAGGACCGAGCTTGCTTGGGAAGGAAGCCCCAGCGCCCGCTGACGGGTCGGCGCTTTTTCCGAGCAGGCCCGGTCCTGCAGATTGACCAGGGGCCTGGGGTTATAGCGCGTCACGTCCATGGGGCGCTTCGAAATCCAGCTGCGGCCCCTTTGGTACCAGCCCATTCGGGTTGATGGTCACATGGCTCATGTAATAGTGATGCTTGATGTGTTCGAAGTTCACGGTCTCAGCCACCCCCGGCCACTGATACATCTCCCGTGACCAACCCGACAGATTAGGGTAATCGACGATGCGCCGCAGGTTGCACTTGAAGTGCCCGTGGTAGACGGCGTCGAAACGCACAATGGTGGTGAACAGGCGAATATCGGCTTCGGTCATCTGCTCGCCCGCCAGGTAGCGATTCTCCCCGAGCAGGGCTTCGAGCTTGTCGAGCTCGGCGAAGACCTCGTCGAATGCCTTTTCGTAGGCGGCCTGTTGGGTAGCAAACCCGGCACGGTACACGCCGTTGTTCACGGCGGGATAGATCGCGTCGTTCAGCTCATCGATGCGTGAGCGCAGGGCTGGAGGGTAAAAATCCAGCGTATTGCCGGTCAGGCCATCAAAGGCGCTGTCGAACATGCGGATGATTTCCGAGGACTCATTGCTGACGATGCGCTGGCGATGGGTGTCCCACAGCACTGGCACAGTAACTCGGCCACTGAAGTCGGGCTTCTCCCGCGTATACAGTTGGTGCAAAAACTGTAATTGGCCCAAGGCATCCCCGGTGGAACCGTGGGTTTTGTCGAAAGTCCAGCCATCTTCACGCATCAGCCACGCCACGACGGACACGTCGATCAGACCCTCCAGCCCCTTGAGCTGACGCATGATCAAAGTGCGGTGCGCCCAAGGGCAGGCCAGCGACACGTATAGGTGATAACGGCCGGCTTCGGCGGCAAAGCCGCCCTCGCCACTGGGGCCTGGGGCGCCATCGGCAGTGACCCAGTTGCGATGCCGGGCCGCTTCACGCTGGAAGGCGCCGTCCTTGCTGCTTTCATACCACTGGTCATGCCAGCGCCCGTCGATCAGCAAACCCATGTGCAACTGCCCCGTATCAAATGTGTTTCGTAGTCTGTATCAGACCGTGCGTGACGCCCAATAGTGCAGAGCGGTGTCGAACGCTTGTTCGCGGGTCTGGCCCAGGCCACGCAGGGCAAGGGCGATGGTGGCTACCACGGCTTTTTCGCCGTAGCTGTCGGTCTGGGTGCCGTGCCATACAGCCAGCAAATGCGTCGGGTCCAGGGTGGCGGGCTTGACATGGCGTTGTTCGGCCAGCGCAGGCCACTCTTCGTCCCACGCCTCGTGCTCGCGGGTACCGTAGAGATGGCTGATGGTGTCCGGATTGATTTCGACTTCGCCGCCGTCACCTTTGATCACGATGACGTTGTCCCCCAGCAGCCCGCTGGCATCGCGGTGCACGGCCTGGTAACCCGGATGAAAGATGCTCTGCAAGCCGAGCTTCGCTCTCAGCGGGTTGAGCAGGCGCGCCAGCGAGTGGATCGGCGAGCGCAGGCCCAGGACATTGCGCAAATCGATCATGTGTTGCAATGCCGGCGACCAGTCGGCCAAGGGCATGAAGGCCGGCAGGCCCGCCTCCATGGCCGTCTCCACACTGGCCCAGTCGCGGCACAGCGGAACTTCCAGGGTCTCCAGCAGTTGTTCGGTGTACAGACGCCCAGCTGTATGGGCACCACCCCCGTGCATGAAGATCCGCCAGCCATTGGCCGCCAGGCACTTGGCGGCCAGCAGGTACCAGGGCAGGTGACGCTTCTTGCCGGCATAGCTGGGCCAGTCGATGTCCACCCCCAGACTCGGCGGCTGGACACGAGCGCGCAGGGCATCGGTGAAGCCGGCCAGCTCCTCGGCGCTTTCTTCCTTGTGCCTCAGCAACATCAGGAAGGCACCCAGCTGCGTCTGCTCGACCTTGCCGTCCAGCAGCATGCCCATGGCCGCGCCGGCCTCCTCGCGGGTCAGACTGCGCGCGCCGCGCTTGCCTTTGCCGAGAATGCGCACGAACACCGCGAAAGGATGTTCGGCCGGTGTTTCCAGCATCAGCGGGGCGATATCAGTCATATGCAATTTGTCGGCTTGGGCAGGCCCGCCAGTTTGGCGGCGAGTTTGGCGGGAGTGCCGTTGAACAGGCGGTTCAGGTGCAGGCTGTTGCCCTTGTCGGGACCCAGCTTGAGTGCGGTGTATTTGATCAAGGGGCGAGTGGCCGGCGACAGCTGGAACTCGCCGTAGAACTGGCGCAACAACTCGATCACTTCCCAGTGCCCGGCATCCAGCGCCAGGCCCTCGCGCTCGGCCAGGGCCTGGGCCACGGCCGGGCTCCAGTCATTCAGTTCGACCAGAAAGCCGTCCTTGTCCAAGGCGATGGCGCGTGAATCGATCGTCAGCTCGCTCATAGCCAGGTGTTGACCTTGTCGTATTGCAGCGTCAGCTGGACGAAGGCTGGGTAGTCCAGCGGTGTGACGCTGCTATCGGCGCGCAGCCCCCGTGCCTGCAAGTCTTCCTGCAAGGCATACAGGCGCGGCTTTTGTTGCTCCAGTGCCGCCCGTGGCGCGCTGCCGGGCTGCAAGGCATACACCGCATCGCCGCTGAGCAACAGGCCATCACTCGCGCCCAGGAGGCGCAAGCAGCTGGTCAGGCGCGTGTCGGCGAAGGGGGAGTGGGACAGTACGTGCAGGGTCGTCATCAGAGCGTGATCACATGGTCGAATCGGTCGAAAAGTCCGGTCAGTTCGGCGGCTTGCAACGCCCGCACCGGCAGCGTCAGACCCTCGGTCGACAGGCCGCGTTCGACCAGGCTGCTGACGCACACGTACAGGTCTTCAACGCCAAACATCGGCAGGGCGTTCAGGTTGGCACCCAGGTCCTTTTGCTGCAACTGCACCGGTTGCTGCGAAGACGCGAGCTGGAACACCCCATCGTCCAGAAACAGCATGGCCAGCGGCAGGTCGTAAGCGCCTCCTGCCAAGGCAATGTCCAGCGCTTCACGGGCACCCGGACCTGTCCAGGGCGCCTGACGGCTGACAATCAACAGGGACTTTGCCATCAAGCACCTCCAAAGCTGACAAGGCGATCGGCGGTTTGAGCCGCTTCGTGCAACTGACCCAGCCCCGACAGCTCCCATGGAGCCTGCAGGTTGGCTCCGTTGCGACTGTGGCGTGCGACCTCCTTGTCGTCCAGGACGCCACGGCGCAGCGCAGCAGCGATGCAGACCACGGCATCCAGACCGTTGACGCTGACCAGCGCCCGCCATTGCCCGGCGATATCCTGCTCGTCCTGGGGCGCCACGATATTGCTGGACGCGCTGTGCACGCCGTCCTGATAGAAAAACAGGCGGACGATTTCGTGCCCGGCGTTCAGAACCGCCTGGGCAAACAGCAATGCCCGCCGTGAGGCAGGGGCATGAGCAGGAGCAAAAACAGCAATCGCGAATTTCATGGACGGCTCTGAGATGAATCTGAGCAGAATGATAAGGCCTGAACGCTAAAAAAGCCCGCCAAGGCGTCAACGCGACGCAGAACAACAAAAAAGCCCGCATTTCAGCGGGCTTTCTGTGGTGGGGAGAGACTGAAAGTCTTAGTCGTCTCGGCCGCCCATGATGCCGAAGATCTGCAACAGGCTGATGAACAAATTGTAGATCGACACGTACAGGCTGATGGTCGCCATGATGTAGTTGCGTTCGCCACCCTGCACGATCGCGCTGGTCTGGAACAGGATGCACACCGACGAGAACAGCACGAAACCCGCGCTGATCGCCAGTTGCAGGCCGCTGATCTGGAAGAACATGCTGGCCAACGTTGCTCCCAGCAAAACAAAGAAGCCGACGGTGATAAAGCCACCGAGGAAACTCATGTCCTTGCGGGTGATCAGTACATAGGCCGACAGACCACCAAATACCAGGGCTGTCATGGCGAAGGCCGAACTCACGACCTCGGCACCGCCCTGCATTCCCAGGTAGCGGTTGAGGATAGGGCCCAGCAGGTAACCCATGAAACCGGTCAGGGCGAATGCCGACACCAGTCCCCACGCGGAGTCGCGCAGTTTGTTGGTCAGGAAGAACAGCCCGTAGAACCCGATCAGGACCACGAAAATGTTGGGGTAGCCCACGTGCATCTGCTGGGAGACATAAGCTGTCAGGCCGCTGAAGGCCAAGGTAAGGGCCAGCAGGCCGTAGGTATTGCGCAGGACGCGGCTAACTTCCAGCTGCTGTGCCTGCGAGCCGTTATTGACTGCATAATCCTGTTCGCGCATGGCGGACACTCCTAATGGTGCGGTAATGGTAACGCTGGTGACTGTTGTAGCAGGTTTCGTACGAGAAAATCTCGTGTTGAAATGTTTAGAAGCAGAATCATACCAGACGAGTCAAAAGCAGCCAGCGCAAGAGTTTGACAGGGTGTGACATTCCGGTATCATGGCGCCCGCAGCAAATCTGGAGGCGTGGCAGCGGCCTTGAAGGCACACCGCACCGATCAGCATCCGGGGAATTGGCAGAGTGGTTGAATGCACCGGTCTTGAAAACCGGCGAACGTTAATAGCGTTTCTAGGGTTCGAATCCCTAGTTCCCCGCCACCTATTGGATAAGGCCCTGATTAGTCAGGGCTTTTTCGTTTCCGGGGTTTGGTGATTCAGGCCGCCGGCGTAGATCATTTCCGAAACTATTGAGCATCATTTCCGAAACTTCACTCTTTTGAGGGCTTGGCGACGGCGCCAATACGGCGATACACCCGCTTCGTGATTTCCCCTTTTGAGTGCCCGAGTAGGGCGCTGGCATCCTCAATGTCCTTGATTTCGGAGGCTGCCTTTGGGCGGATATCGCGGAACTGGAATTGGGCGATCCTCACCGCCAGCGTCGAATCGCCTGCCTCCAGGGCGGCTGCCCTCGCACAATCGCGCGCTTCGTCCCAGCGTACTCTCAGCATGGGCTTCGTCATGCGCCGTCCTCGGTCAGTGACGACAAGGTGGTTCGAGAGGCGCTGCGTGTTTCGGCTGACCATCTCTTCGATCAACCGCCCCAGGCGGTTCGACGTGCCTTTCGTGGTCAACTGGATGCGAAGCCGCTTGGTGGTCTTGTCCTGTTGGACCAGTAGGTAGCCGCCCTGGATATCGTCCTGGCGCATGCTGAGGACGTCGGCGGGCCGCTGGCCTGTGAGGTAGGCCAGGTCCATCGCGTCGCGCAGGCCACCTTTGGCAGTCTTGTAGACGGCCTCCCACACGGAATCATTTGCGTAGTAGTCTCGAGGCGTTTCCTTGTTCTTGCGCACGCCTTGGCACGGATTTTCCTTTTCCGTCAGCCCCCACTCCCTTGCCAGGTTGAATACATGAGAGAGCAGAGCGATCTCACGGTTGGCGCGGACCTTGGCTGATCTTGCGTCACGGTAGCGGGCGATCATGGAGGGGGTGATCGAGTCTATTGGCGCCCCGTCAAACAGGGGTCGTAGCTGGCGCAGTTCCCCCAGGTTGTCTTGCTGGGTACGCGGAGCCTTCTTCGGGATGATGTCTCGCTCATATCGATCGAAGATCCCCTTCATGGTGGTCAGGTCGACCGGGATCTTGGTGGACTCCAGTTCGGCCCATTTGATGCGTGCCTTGTCAAAGTCGGTACCGAGGGCGATTTCCTTGCCCTGGGCATTCTTATAGTAATAGCCCACCCAATCGGGGCCCTTCTTCATAGGGCGCCGCCGCCGATATACACCCGGCGGCAGGTCCCTGTTCTCTGTCTTGCGGGGGCGCATTCACTTGACCTTGGAGAAGTCCGGGACCCAGGTCGGGGCCGCGGGTTCGCTTGAGGGATTGGGCAAAGGAGTCACAACGGCGCCCAGTTTCATTCGTGTGTAGTGGCGTCCTACCAAGGGCCGATTGTGTCGGCCCTCGACGAACACCCAATGACGCTCGATCAGCCAGCGGATCTGGCATGCGCGGGCTTTGTAGCCAGTGATATCGACCAATTCGTCGTCGGAGAGAATCTCAGATTCCATAATGCACCCCCGGTGTGAGGGCTTTGATGTTGACTCTGCGAGTTTAAACGGTCGCCTCCAGTTGGATAGCCGCGTGCATCAACGAAGGCGAAGTCATCGACATCTATCCGCCCAGGGAGGCGCAAGCATGATTTATCAAGACAGCCGCTTCGTCGCGGTTTTGACCGAGCTCGGCGAGCGCAAACAGGCCGCCGCCATTGCAGCGAATCTGCCATGGGTGTGGACCCACATGGGCGTGGGCGATGCCAATGGCCGCGAGCCAGTTCCCGCTCCGGGGCAGGCGGCATTGATCAACGAACGCTAACGGGCGCGGCTCAATCAGGTGGTGATCACGGCCACCCGGGTCAGAGTCATCAGGGCCGAGCTGGTCATCCCTGCGGCAGTGGGTGGCTGGTGGATTCGTGAATTGGCGCTGTATGACAGTGACGGCGACCTGATCGCCGTGGCCAACTGTCCGGCCAGCTATAAGCCGATCATCAGCGAAGGGACGGGCAAGACCCAGGTGGTGCGGATGAACCTGGCCATTGCGGGTGATGCGAATGTCACGCTGATGATTGATGACACGCCGGTGTTGGCGACTCATGAACACGTCACGCAGGCTATCGAGACCGCGACTGCCGCACTCATGGAGCAGATCGCCGAGCCGGAGGGAGTCGAACCGGGAAGCTATCGCCAAGTCGATGTTGATCGACGCGACAACTTCCTCGCCGTGGGTAATCACGCCGCTTCCGTCACGCTGCCCCCCGGTGGCACCTGGTGCTATTCACTGATGCAGTTCTTTTCCAGCGGGGCCGCAGCAGTCGGTCGAAGCGGAGTCGCCCCGGGCGGCAGCGTGATCACCTTTGGCGAGGGCCACACGATTTATGGCTTCGCCTGGAGGTTCAGCGGATGAAATCCGAACGCGTTTCACCGGTCACCGAGAGCCCATTTGAGTTCACGGATATTGCGCGCAAAACGGACGGTACCTACGTCGTTACGATCAACGCCCTGCGTTGTCATGCGACGCCTGAATACAATCCAGAGTTGTGGACTCAGGTCGAGTGCTTCGTCCAGGCAGGCGGTGCAAGCCATCCGTATGATGAGGATATCGTCGTGACCATCGACCCCGCACTTGCCGCACGGGCATGGATCGAGGACCACCTCAAAACCACTGAAGAGATGGTCACCCATTACCGCGAGCAACTGGATCTCGGCGAGGCCCCCGATATCAGCGCAGAACAGTTCGCCGAGTTGCTGCGCTGGCGTCGAACCGTCCGTCAATGGCCCAAGGCACCCGACTACCCGGCACCTGCCAGTCGCCCTCGCGCCCTGCCATGGATGGGGCTTTCAACAGTGGAGTGAAACACTACGAAACATGTATGCCCTTAGCGATGCGCGTCTGTGGCGGCAGACTAGCGGGTTCCAATAAGACATACGGCATCAGCCAAGGAACCCAAATGACCGCCAATGCAATCGCCAGCCTGATCGCTGACAGTTTGGAAAAGGCAGCCCCCGATATTGTGCAACAGTGGACCGCCAGCAACGGCGACCACACGCGATACTTCGTGGTCGACGACCTGTTGCCCAGCCACCTCGCACACTCCATCTATCAAGCTTTTCCGTCCAAAGCCGAAGGCTTCCATCAACGGCAATCGTTCCGCGAGCGCAAGAAGACCTTGACCGATTTGTCGAAGAGCTCGGCGATACTTGGCCAGGTTACTTATGCCTTCCAGGACCCCGCCGTAGTGGGAAAGATTGCCGACCTGGTCGCGATTGAGGGCATCGCACCCGATGCCAGCCTCTACGCCGGCGGCCTATCGATGATGTGCCAGGGCGACTTCCTCAACCCCCATATCGATAACAGTCACGACGGTGCTCGCAAGCTTTATCGGCGGCTGAACCTTTTGTACTACGTGTCGCCGGGCTGGGCTGATGAACACGGCGGGAGCCTGGAGCTATGGAATCCAGATGTGAGCCAAGGCAAGGCCATCGCGCCCTTGTTCAACCGGCTGGTGGTGATGGAAACCAATAAAACGTCGTGGCACTCGGTGAGTGCAATCACGGGGTCTGAGCCGCGCTGCTGCGTATCCAATTACTATTTTTCGCAGCAGTCTCCGCACGGTGATGAGTACTTCCATGTGACGTCGTTCAGCGGCAGGCCGGAGCAGCCGGGGCTGAGGATGTTGGGCGTGGTCGACAACCAGGTCAGGAACCTGGTCTCCAGAGCCTTGAGGATTGGACGCGGCACACGGTTGGTCAACACACCTAAACCCTGAGTAGAAGCGATGCTGCGCTGAACACTCGTACTACCCCTGAAGCCTCGGCATTGCCGGGGCTTTTTCATTCCTGGAGAACGATACTTATGAGTTTCTTTCACGGCGTTACCGTGGCGCTGGTTGATACCGGAACGCGAACCATCGCTTTACCTTCATCCTCGGTTATCGGCCTCTGTGACACCTTCTTGCCTAGCCTCACTACCACCGCCAAACCCAACGAACTGGTGCTGTTGACCAGTGAGCGCGAGGCCGTCGCGGCATTTGGCGAGGCATCAGCCATCACTCGTGCGGCGAAAGCCATTTTTGCGCGGGCCAAGGCTGTCATCGTGGCGTGCGGCGTGACGGAGCTCGAAGACCCTGCGCAGCAGACGTCGGCGATCATTGGCGGTGTTCTGGTAACGGGCCAGCGTACAGGCCTCCAGGCGCTGCTGGACGGCAAGAGCAAATTCAACGCGCAGCCCCGCTTGCTGGTGGCACCTGCTCACTCCGCCACCCAGGCTGTGGCCACGGCGATGGATGCGCTGGGGACCAAACTACGCGCCATCGCCATTATCGACGGGCCTAACACCACGGACGCCGCAGTGCTGGCCCATGCCGAAAACTTCGGCAGCAAGCGCCTTTACATGGTCGACCCAGGCGTCCAGTACTGGGACACCGAAACCAGCACCACCGTCAACGCCCCGGCTTCGGCCTGGGCCGCCGGCCTGTTCGCCTACACCGACAGCGAGTACGGCTTCTGGGCCTCGCCATCGAACAAGGAGTTCGTCGGCATCACCGGCACCTCCCGACCGATCGAGTTTCTCGACGGCGATGAAACCTGCCGCGCCAACCTGCTCAACAACGCCAACATCACCACCATCATCCGCGACGACGGCTTCCGCCTCTGGGGTAATCGCACGCTGTCCAGCGATTCGAAATGGGCATTCGTCACTCGGGTACGCACGGTGGACATCGTCATGGACGCGATCCTTGCCGGGCATAAATGGGCGGTGGACCGCTCCATCACCAAGACCTACGTCAAGGACGTCACCGAAGGCCTGCAAGCGTTCATGCGCGACCTGAAGAACCAGGGCGCCGTCATCAACTTCGAAGTGTTCGCCGACCCTGCACTCAACACCGCCAGCCAGCTCGGCCAGGGCAAGGTGTACTGGAACATCCGCTTCACCGACGTCCCACCAGCTGAGAACCCGACCTTCCGCGTGGAAGTCACCGATCAGTGGCTGACCGAAGTCCTGGAAACCGCCTGAGGAGGCCCTGAATGATTCCGCAAATCCTGAGCAACACTAACCTGTTTGTCGATGGTGTCAGCTTCTCCGGCGACGTCCCAAGCCTGACGCTGCCCAAGATTTCGCTCAAGACCGAGGAGTATCGCGGCGGCGGCATGGCAGGCGCCATTGAGATGGACGTGGGTCTGGACAAAATGGAAGCCGGCTTCGTGACCTACGGCGTACGGCGCGAGGCGCTGCGTTTCTTCGGTCTGGCCGACCAGACTGCCTGCAACGCGGTGTTTCGTGGTTCGTTCGTAGGCCTCAAGGGCCAGACCACCGCGGTGATTGCCACCCTGCGCGGCATGCTCAAGGAAGTCGATCCCGGTGACTGGAAGCCTGGCGACAAGGCCGAGATCAAGCACGCGATGGCCGTGCACTACTACAAACTCGAAGTCGCAGGACGGCTGATCTACGAGATCGACATGGTGGCCGCTGTACGCGTCATCGATGGCGTCGACCAGCTGGCCGACATGCGCAATGCACTGGGGATGTAAGCATGAACCTCAAAGACAAACCGATCGACAAGACCCGACTGCCCAGCTGGCTGCAACTGGGCGAGCAGGGCGCCGTAGTCACCCTGGCCACGCCTATCAAAATCGCCGACGTCAGCACTGACCGCCTGACCCTGCGCGCGCCCACTGTGCGAGACGTGCGGGCCGCGTCTGCTATCGCCCAGGGCAATGACGAAGCCCACGAGCTGGCCTTGTTCGCCAGCATGGCCCAGGCCGCACAAAGGGAACTGGAGGGGCTCACGCTGACGGATTACCACCGTCTGCAGGCCGCCTACTTTTGCCTGGTGCAGGATGATGAACTTTGGCCTGCCGTTGCAAAAGTTGCTGGCTAAGCGGCTGGCCACGGAATTCAACTTCTCGGCGAGCGATATCGATTCGATGCCGTATGACGAGATGGTTTGGTGGCTGACGGATTAGCCGATCGGCCGCGGGTGCTCAACCACGTACTCCTTGAGCGCTTGGTCCAGCCGGGTCTGCCAGCCGCTTCCGCTCGCCTTGAAGTAGTCCACGACCTCGGGGGAGAGGCGCAAAGTGACACGCGACTTCACGGGTGCCTTTTGAGGGCCGCGCTCGCCACGGCGGCGAACAACCGTAGCTTGTGCGAAGAATGCGGCAACAGCTTGTTCGTCGTTGGGGTCGTAAAGGTCATCGTCGTCATGCGCGATGGGCGCATCAGCTGCGGCCTCACGTTTGACCCGATCCCAGTCACTCAGATCCTCGGTCTTCATAGAGCTTTCTCTCCAGTTTAGATGCACGACGCATCGAGATGGCACGTATGTCGGGGCCGCGCTCTACGTACACGAGTACGAGAATCATGCCCATGATGTCGACCATAGCCACATCCATGAATCGATCCTCGCCTTGGCGATGCGTGCGGAATGTGATTTTGTCCGGCGCGTCGTATACCAGTGTGGCTTTCGCCAAATCCAGACCATGCTTGACGATATTGGATTGGCGCTTGTTTTCGTCGTAAATGATCATGGGTTTAATCGTACTAACAAAAAAATACGCGAGCAAGCATATCATCGTTCGGCTGTAGGAGTGCCAAGGGTGAAAAATCTGCTTGGGATTCCCCGGACTTTACTTAGGACCCAATCATGGCCACTAAACTAGCACTCGGACTGGTGATCGGTGGGATGGTCAGCCCCACCGTCGGCGTCGCCTTCAAGGACGTCGAGCGGCGCATGCAGCAGATGGCGTCCAAGGGCGCCAAGGCTCGCGTCCTGCAGACCACTATCGGCGACACCATGCGCTTGCGTGAGGAATGGAAACGAGCCCACGAATCCGGCGAGGCCAGCGCCGGGACGCTCCTGCGCCAGCTTGATCGCAACCTGGATTCTCTGCGCAGGCAAGGCGTCGAAGTCGCGAACCTGTCCCAGTCTTACCAGACGCTCGGCCAGACCGCCCGCAGCGCCGAGTTGAACGCCGCAGGCTCTGCCCAGATCAGTGCGGGCCGCGAAGGCCTGCGTACCAGCCTCGGCGTCGCGGCGGCCGGCACCGCGGCACTGGCGATCCCCACCAAAATCTCGGGCGACTATCAGGCACTGATCCGGCAAATGGCGCTCTGGGCCCACACAGCCGGTGAAAGTGCCGAACAGGAGATGGCCGACCGTATCAGCCGGGTAGCCCAAGCCAAAGGCATGGGCCAACAGGCCCTGGCCCGCGCGGTGGGCGCATTGATCGAGAAGGGTATCGAGTGGCAGGAGTCGGTGGACTACGCCCCGCTGATCGCGGACCTGGTCGATGGCCAAGTCGTTCGAAAAGTCGCCAGCCAACAGTACACCGCTGGTCACACCGGCCACCGCCGCACCCACGTTCACCTTTGCACCGGTGATGCCCATCACCATCCATGGCGACGTCAAAGATCCCCAGCGTCTGGTCCAGGAAATGGAACCCGCGCTGCGCCGCCTCTGGACTGAGTTCGCTCGGCAAGCGGCTGACAGTAACCTTTATGACGCTCCGCACCTGGAGTAACGGAGAGCCCATGACCTACACCGCCCAACTGCAGGCGGCCCTGAGTGCATTGGTCAGTGCCGGCGAATCGGGCCGTCGCAACCTCGATGACTTGCTTGGCCCTCTGAATGGTGCCATTGGCGACCTGACGGGTGCCGCCTCTTCCCTCGAAGGCTTGCCCGGCCTGCCTGCAGGCGCAGGCGAAAAGCTGCAGCGCACCCTGCGCGCCATCAATGCCGCACAGACCAAAGTCGGCACCGTGGCCAATACTTACGGCCAGGCCGCTCGTGCTGTTTCTCAGATCGACGAGCGTCTGCAGACCCTGCGTGAGCAGGTCGGCAGAGCGGGCGCGGCTGTCAACCAAATGGCCGGCAGGGTTGATCCCCTGCTGGCCAGCATCATCCCTACATCGGCTTTCGCCCCTGACAGTACCCCAGCCAGCGAAGCAGTCATGCCCTATGCACACCTGCTGATTCTCCATCCACACCCGTCAGACGCCCAACCCTATTACTTCAACCTCGACACCGCTGCGTTCAACGAGCTGCGCCGTCAGACCGACTTTCGCTGGGCCCTGCAGGAACGCCTGACCCGCCGCCCGGCACAGCAAGCCGTGGGGCAGGGCGATGACAAGATCACCCTCAGAGGTGCCATCTACCCCGGCTTCAAGGGCGGCTTGCAGCAGCTCGACACCCTGCGCAGCATCGGCGCGGCCCTTAAACCCTTTGATCTCACCACCGGCTACGGCCAGGTCCTCGGCACCTGGTGCCTGACCCGCATTGACGAGGAACAAAGCGCGCTGCTGCAGGGCGCGCTGCCGCGCAAACAGTCATTTACCTTGGAGTTTGTCCGCTATGGCGACGACCTGCAGAACCGCTGACGGGGACTACCTCGACACCCTTTGCCAACACTTCTACGGACACCTTAGAGGCACTGTGGAAGCGGTCCTCGCCACCAATCAAGGCCTGGCCGACGAGCCCCAGCCTCTGCGCGCCGGCCTGCTGATCATCCTTCCGGACATACCGTCACCGGCTGATGACGCCATCGTCCTGTGGAACTGAACGAGGTGAACCATGCAACCGCAATTTCGCCTCGTCGCCGATGGCGCCGACATCACCGCGTTGATCAACGACCGGCTGCTGTTACTGCGTACCCGCGACCGCCCGGGGCTGGAAGCGGACGAGTTCGAGCTGCGCCTCGACGACCGCGAAGGGGCCATCAGCCTCCCCAGTCGGGGCGCGGTGATCGAGGTTCATCTGGGCTACGCCGGCAGCGCCCTGGCACGGCTGGGTCGTTATACCGTCGATGAAATCGAATTATCCGGCCCCCCGGACACCCTGGTCATTCGTGGCAAGGCCGCTGACCTGCGTGGGTCGGGTAAAACCACTCGCAGTGGCAGCTGGGAAAATGTGGCACTGGCCGACATCGTCACCCGTGTTGCGGCCCGCAACACTTGGCAGGCCGTCTGCCCGGTGACCACCTTGATACCGCGGGCCGACCAACTTGGCGAGTCAGACTTCAGCTTTATCACCCGCTTGGCTCGCGAGCACGACTGCACCGCCAAACTCGCTGACGGCAAGCTCCTGGTCATGCCAAGACAAGGCGGGCAGAGCGCCAGCGGTCGGCCCCTGGGTGTGGTGACCCTCCAGCGCCGAGACGTCAGCCGCTGGCAGTTCCGCCTTGGCGATCGGACGACTCATAAAGCGGTGCGCACTCGTTATCAAGATCCCAAGACCGGCCAACTGGTGGTGTTGGATCTGGAGAACGAAGGCGCACCCAATGGCCTGCCCCCGGTACACACCGACCGACACCTGCATCCAGATCGATCCGCCGCAGAGCAAGCCGCCAAAGCCCGGCTCGCCGCTTTCAATCGATCCACTGCAGCCGTACGCCTAGACATGCCGGGGCGCACGGACCTGTTCGCCGAACGCCTCATTTATGCGCAGGGCTTCAAGCCCGAGCTGGATGGCGAGTACCTGGTGGACCTGGCCGAACAGACTTTCACGGCTGCAGGTTGGACCACCACCGTCGAGTGCAACGCAGGCAAGACCGGCAAGGCCAAGACTGCCGGTCGTATTAAAGCCAAAGCACCTACACAAGTGCTGGAGCTCTGACTCCAATATTTCGCTACCTCGGAATAATCCTCATGCCTTACATCACCGAAGAACACGTCGGCGGCCCCTGTGTGCCTGCCTTTCTGGACATGCTGGCCTGGAGTGAAGGCACCAGCACCTCGCCGGCCACCCTCAACGATGGTTATGACGTCATCGTCACCGGCGTCGACAAGACCTGGGAGGTCTTCAGCGACTATCGAACGCATCCGTTCGAGGGCGGGCGGCAGTCGAAGCGGATCAATCGCAGCGGCCTCACTTCCAATGCGGCGGGGCGGTATCAGCAGATGCTGAAAGACTGGCCGCATTATCGGGCGTTGCTGCGGTTGCCGAACTTTGGGCCGCTGAGTCAGGACAGGTTGGCTATTCAGCATGTTCGTGAGTGCCGGGCGCTACCGGATGTCCTGGCAGGGCGCTTTGAACTGGCGGTGCACAAGTGCCGGAATATTTGGGCGAGTTTGCCGGGGGCGGGGTATGGGCAGCGTGAGCATCGGATTGAGCTCTTGGTTGCCCAGTATCTTGCGGCTGGCGGGGTGCTGGTGTGATGGGTGGGGCATGGGTAATGGCACTGGCCTGCGCGGCGGTGGGGGCTGCAGCGGCATGGAGTTGGCAGTCGAATCATTATGAGGCGCTTCTGGCTCGCCAAGCACTGGGGCATCAAGCGGATATCAGCATGATTGGGAATGCATCGGCTGATCAGTCGCGGCGGCTGCAGGAGGAGTACCTGGTGCTGCAAGAGCGGTTGAGCCGTGCGGATGAAAGTCATTATTTGGAGTTGAGCCATGTTCAAGAGAAGCAAAAACGTCTTCGGGATCGGATTGCTACTGCTGATTTGCGGTTGTCGGTCTTACTTGCCCAGCCGGTTGCCGGAGGCGATGGTGATGTGCCCGCCGGTGCCGCCGCCGGCGGCTTGGTTTATGGTGCCCAGAGAGGCGAACTTGACGGAGCGGTTGCTGGACGAATTGTCAGGATCACAGATGATGGCGACAGGGCAGTGATCGCTCTTGGCGCTTGCCAAAATTATATCCGAGCATTGCGTGTAGATGAATAAAGTAGGACGGTGTGGAGGAGCGTTGACTGCTCCGCAAACCTTAAATCATGAACTATGAAATCAACGTGATGGCAGCTATCCTCAGTGCTAAGCGTATTTAAAAAAAAGTAGTTTGTTAGGGTTGTGGCTGCTGTGAGCGCATGTCGATGCGGTAAAATATATTTGACTATGTGTTTGCGTGGTAGGAATGCGCGAAAAATAGATGCTAGTTTTGTTAAGATCTTCATATCATTTACCATGCGCTTAAGTAATTTATATTGTGGCTGCTCGCACGCAAAATTTGTGGTTTAACAGTTTTTTATTTTGTCTCAGATGTCATTGTCTGAAACGTGCTTGTTGTAGGGCTTGTATAGGTGCATTCAATAATCTCTGCTGGGTGTTTTGTCTTGTGGGTTTTATAGCGCGTAGTGCTAGCTTCTGCGGTGCCTCTCTAGCCTAGGCTTTATTTCTTTTAGTTTTGTTAGCAACTCTTCGGAGTACTTGGATATTGCCATTACCTGAGGGTTAGTATTGTTGACTGCCGGAATGCTCAGTTCATCCTGGATGTTCGCGCATGCCACTTCAGCATCCTGCAAAGCGATGTCGAAAATTGTGCCCACTTCAGTAAATGCGATATTGCGATTGCTTTCAGGCATGCTTTCGTTAGCAAATGCATTCATGAGCGTATCACGGAAGTTTCTCGCTCTTACGGGCGGTAGTGGGTGAGGTATGCGATCTTGGATTTGCGAATTCCACAGTGGGCTATTATACAACCTGAACATGAAGTATACGGCATAGCTGATTGTTCTGATCAATAACCGGTCGTGTGCATAAGTTAAAGCATATATAGACTGCTGGTGCGGGCTCATTTTGTCATGAATAGTGTCAATGTAATTTGCATTATTTAGTGATCCTCTGAACAAATAAATGCATGCGCCATTATCAGCGTCAAGTTCTAAAGCTTGGTTTGTAATTGTGTCAATTTTTCCCCCGTCTTTTTTGAGTTGAGCCTTGTAGTTTATATGGCCGTTTCGTAGATGCATAATTTCATGGAGGAATAAGAAGGACAGTGACGTCATCGCTAGCTCAATCGCGTAGCTTCGACGTATTTGGCACTGGGGCCATACAAAGTCTAAGTCGTATGTCAAAACATCAGGGGTGAGGAATGTGGGTGAGAGATTTTGGCCCTCTAATTCCGGATCTCCAATCCAAGGGAAATTTCGAGGGTCAGCTAATGCTCTTGAATGCATATAAACTAATGTCATCCATGTACCGTGGCTGATTCCGATTAAATCAACAGGCTGGCCGCTCGGCATATATCCAGTAGATGAAAATGCAGAGGTGGATACATCCTTGAAAAATACACACTCAACAAACGTAAACGATGGATTATGCTTGTAGAATTAGTCAAAAATAAACTTGGCATAGCCATTCAATCGTTCCGCAGCCATGTTGAATGACTGCTCAATAATAAATGTTAAATCTGTTTGATCAATGAAAAAAAGCCCGCCTCGTCTTTCGATTTCATTGTTAAGCTCAAGACATTTTAGAAAATGCATGGTGAGGCTCCTTTGTCTAGGGGGCGACTGAACGATGCACCAATATCTAGTCTGCAGACCTGTTTTGCAAATTCAATCGTGCTATCTGCTATCTGCTATCTGCTATCTGCTATCTGCTATCTGCTATCTGCTATCTGCTATCTGCTATCTGCTATCTGCTGTCTCCGTAGCAGCGGTACTTAGCACTGGAGTCCTCTAACGGAGGTTAGCAAAAATTGAACAACCCGATTATCCCTTGGATGGGTGGCAAGCGCCGCCTCGCTGACCGACTGATTCCCTTGTTCCCACCCCACGAATGCTACGTCGAAGTCTTCGCCGGTGACGCTGCACTGTACTTCAGTCGCCCGCAGCCAGCATCTGTCGAAGTTCTCAATGACATCAACGGAGACCTCGTCAACCTATACCGCGTAGTCCAGAACCACCTGGAAGAATTCGTCCGCCAATTCAAGTGGGCGTTGAGCTCCCGCCAGATCTTCGAGTGGCAAAAAATGACCCAGCCAAGTACGTTGACCGACATCCAGCGCGCCGCCCGGTTTTTCTACCTGCAGCATCACGCTTTCGGCGGAAAGGTAGCGGGGCAGACATTCGGCACCGCCACCACCGCCTCGGCCGTGAACCTGCTGCGGATCGAGGAAAACCTTTCTGCAGCATGGCAACGGCTGGCTGGCACCTATGTGGAAAATCTGCCTTGGCTCGAATGCGCAGAGAAATATGATCGCGCCCACACGTTTCACTACATGGACCCACCCTATTGGGGCACCGAGGGGTATGGTGCCGATTTCGATTTCCAGAATTATGAGCGGATGGCGGGATTCATGCGCCGGTGCAAGGGTAGGGTGATGGTCAGCATCAATGACCATCCAGAGATCCGCCAGGTGTTCGCAGAATTCCACTCTGAGGCGCTAAGGATTACCTACACAACGGCCAATCAGCGCCAAGGCAAGGCAGCCGAGACGGGCGAACTGGTGATCATGAACTGGCATCCAGCGGAGCTTGGCCAGCTTTTCTGAAGTGGGCAAATGTGCGTCGCAGTCCATAATGGCTGTAGCTATCAAACTGCAGGCGTAACCTCTGGTACCAAACGAACCTCTACCCGTTGACCCAGCGCGCGAGCCGCGCTGGCCAATGTCGCTAGGGTCATACCCGAATCATTCTGATCCAAAGCGCGATCAACAGCGGTCCGGCTGGTGTGCATCCGCTCTGCCAAGGCTTTTTTACTGACCTTCTGCAGTTTCATGGTCTCGGCAAGCTGCCAGGCGATCACGCGTTTAAGCGCTGCGGCGGAAACCTCTTCGATCAAACCTTGCTCGGCGAGGAAATCATCAAAGTCAGAGCCAATGTGGTTGTTCATGAACGGTGCCTCATAGTCGTGACTTGCGTTGTTTTGCGGTGGCCAGATCAGATATGGGCGTTTTCTGGCTTTTTTTGATGAAGCCGTGCAGCAGCACCATGTCTGATCCGATGACTGTGAAAAGCACCCTGGCGATGGTATCGCCCAAGTCGATACGGATTTCCCAAAGCTCCTTGTCCAGCTTGCGCACCACAGGCATGCCTATGGGCCAGCCGAGCTGGACGGTCTTGATGTCGGTGCCTACCTGGCGACGGTGTTCACGAGGCAGATCGGTCAGCCATTCACGGACAGGCTCGTTGCCGGCGTCAGTGCGATAAAAGCGTACGTTGAGTACCAGCGGGATCTCAGTCATGTGCGAAGTGTACCAAAATAGGTTCATATCGCAAGCGACCTTTAGCCTGGCGCCTTTCAAGTCCCTGGTCCGAGTTCTCCTTCCGGCCGAGTCAGTCGAAGAGGTCAGCTGTTTTCGAGTCCTGGTGCTTCACTGCCTCGATCATTGAGGCCTCATCATTTCGAATATTCCCCTAGCGTGCGGCCAGTATTCAGCCCCGATTTCAATTCCGAAACCCCAAAACCTACCCCAGCAAGGCCGGGCCTCTCAGCCCGGCAGACGTCCAAAACTTTCGGAACCCAAACCGCACACCAGCCCAGCACCCATCTCATTTCCTCGAGCGGTCTTGAAAACCGGCGAACGTTAATAGCGTTTCTAGGGTTCGAATCCCTAGTTCCCCGCCACATATTTGATAAGTCCCTGATTAGTCAGGGCTTTTTCGTTTATGAGGTCGGCCTTGTCCATAATAATCTGACAGGTCCGCGGGCAGCATCAAAAAAACAACCTCAATCAAACAAATCCCCCCCCTCAAGATCCCCCGCCCTCCATTCCTTGATCAGCCCGGCTCCCTCATTACGCACATTCCCCACAGCCCTACCCACCTCGTACCACTCGAAATCCCGCACCCCACGCCCCGACCCTCGCATCAGCTCATCCGCATGCTGAGCCTCAAGTCCAACCCCCAGCCACTCCCGTGCCGCCTCCGGCCCCAACACCACCGGCCGCCGGTCATGAATATCCACCATCCCCGCATCACTGGCGTCCGTAATGATCACCACCCCATCCCCCTCACCAGCCTCAAGCCCGGCAGTCACCTGAGCCAACCCGGCAAAGAACATCGGCGCCGGGCCCTTCAGCCGGATGTAATACGGCTGCTTTTTCTTCAGGTCCCGGGGATCCTTCACCCACTCATACCACCCATCCGCCGGCACCAACACCCGCCCCTGAGGCCAGAGTGGCTTGAAAAACCTGCTGGTGGCCACCGTCTCGCTACGCGCATTGATCGTCGGCGCCCGCTTGCCCTTGGCCCATGACGGCTCCCACCCCCAGCGCACCTTGTTCAGGTGCAGCCCGCGCTCGTCGGCACGGATCAACGGCACCCGCGTCGACGGCGCCACGTTGTAGCGCCCCACCGGCTCAGGGTCGACATAGCTGATCACCCGCTGGTTCGGCGCCAGCTCGCGCAGGTAGGCCTCCATCGGTTGATACA
Source organism: Pseudomonas sp. dw_358 (assembly GCF_018449655.1). Classification (GTDB taxonomy): domain Bacteria; phylum Pseudomonadota; class Gammaproteobacteria; order Pseudomonadales; family Pseudomonadaceae; genus Aquipseudomonas. Next base: position 13,592 of record NZ_JAAVUX010000007.1, on the reverse strand, counting down.
TCGAATAGCGCCCACACATACCCGCCCTCCCGTCGCTTTCTTGAACCTATGCAATTGACCGCAACGGCGCCCGCATGAACCCGCAACACCAGATCCAGACCCTGCTGTTGGACCCGCATCTGCACTGGGTCGATGCGCCGATCCTGGATAAACAAGACCGCCGGTATTTGCCAGTCCCTCACATCGATCGCGCGGCGATGTTTCATGCCGGCCACTCGCAGATCCAGTGGCCGGTGCGGGTTATCGCCTCGATGCTGCTCAATCGCAGGTCAGCAACCATGAATAATGGTGCGGGCCTGCCGGTGGTGAAACTGTGACAGGGTGATCGGTCCGACCGCTACGAGCCCGACCAGCCACCGCCCAACGCCCTGAACGTCGCCACTGCCGCCCGCGCGTCATTGGCGTCGAGCTCGGCCATCTGATCCCGCGAACGCAGCAGTTGCTGATCTTCGTCCAGTACTTCGATCAAGCTCACCGCGCCGCCTTGATAGGCTTCGCTGGCCGCTTGACGGGCGGCCTGGCGGGCGCTGATTTCCTCGGCCAGGTCCAGGCGCTGGGCTTCGAGCTGGGTCAGGGTGACCACGGCGTTTTCCACGTCCTCGCTGGCGCGCAGCATGGCCTGGCGGTACTCGGCCAGGGCCTGGGCGTTGGCGCCTTTGGCCTGGGCGACTTCGGCATCCACGCGGCCAAAGTCGAACAGGCGCCAATGCAAGCCCAGCAGGGCCTGCGGCTGGAAAGCCTGGGCGGTGAACAGCGAGCCGCCGTGCATGCTGTCGAAGCCGAGCAGGCCGCCCAGGGACAACTTGGGATAAAACTCGGCACTGGCCACGCCGATGCGTTCGTTGCTGGCGGCCAGGCGGCGCTCGGCGGCGATCACGTCGGGGCGTCGACGCAGCATCTGGGCCGGGACGATGTCGGTGGGGATCTGCGGCACCTTGTAGTCGTAACCGCGGTCGCCGTCACCGGCCAGCGTACGAGCGTAGGTCCCGGGAACGGCGCCCATCAAGACATCGAGACGGTTGAGCTGGACCGTCAGCTCGGTGCGCAACGGCGGCACCGTGGTGCGTGCCTGTTGCAACACGGCGCGGGCCTGGGCAGCCTCGCGCTGGGTGCCGAGGCCTTGGCCCAGGCGCGTCTGCACCAATCCCACCAGGTCGCTCTGGCTTTGAATTTGCTGTTCGGCCACGCGCAATCGTTGCTGGGCACCGCGGATGCGCAGGTAGGCATCGGCCGCCTCCGCCGCCACGGACACGCGCACCCCGGCCTGACTGGCCTGGGCCGCCAGGGCATCGTCCAGCGCCGCCTGTTCGCCGCGCTTGAGGCCGCCGGCCAGGTCCAGCTCCCAGCTGGCGCCGGCGCCGAGGTTGCTCAGGGTCTGGTTGCGGTCGTAGCCGGGCTGCGGGCTGGCCAGTTGGCCCTCGGGGCTTTCCACGGACTGGCGTTGGCGCACCACCTGGCCGTCGAGGGTGCCCTGGGGCAGGCGCACCGCGCCGGCCTGCTGCGCCACGGCCCGGGCTTGATCGACCCGGGCCATGGCGGCGACCAGATCGAGGTTCTGCGCCAGCACCGCCTGAATCAGGCGGGTCAGTTGCGGGTCGTCGAAGCCTTGCCACCAGCTGTCCAGCGGCGGGGCCGGGCGCGGGCTTTCGCGCTGAAGCAGGGTGTCGCGGGCCTGGAACTGCGCGCTGGCCTGATCGGCCGGGCGCTGGTAGTCGGGGCCAACGGTGCAGCCGGCCAGGGCAAGCACCAGCGTGGCCAGCGCAAAACGCCCCATGGGGAGTAGACGGTTCATGAAAGTATCCTCGCGAGGCAATCAGTGGGCGTTGGCGGACGGTTGGGCAGGGGGCTGGACTTTGCGCATCAGCGGTACCATCAAAGTAGCGACCACGAAGCAGGCCATGATCATCAGGAAGGCATCGGCATAAGTCAGGGTCTGCGCCTCGCGCCAGGTCAGCGCCCAGAGTTGGCGCAGGGCGGTCTGGCTCGCGTCGAGGCTGTTCTGGCCCAGGGCCTGGGCGTTGTGGTTCAGCTGGTCGAGCCAGTTGTTCATGCTCTCGTTGCGGGTGTTGAGGTGCTCGGCCAGGCGCAGGAAGTGCAGGTTGGTGCGGTCGTTGAGCACCGTGGCACAGGCCGCGATACCGATGGCGCCGCCCAGATTGCGCATCAGGTTGAATAGCCCCGAGGCCAGTTTCAGCCGTTCGGGGGCCAAGGCGCCGAGGGTCAGGGTCACCACCGGTGGCACCGCCAGCTGCTGGGCGAAGCCACGCAGGGCCTGGGGCAACAGCAGTTCGTGGGCACCCCAGTCGTGGGTGATGGGCGCAAAGTTCCACATCGAAGCGGCGAACAGCGCCAGGCCCAGCATCAGAATCCAGCGCAGGTCGAAGCGGCTGGCCAATAGCGCGTACACCGGGATGGCCATGAGCTGGAACACGCCGGTGGAAAATACCGCGAGACCGATGTCCAGCGAGCCGTAGCCGCGCACCCGGCCGAGAAACAGCGGGGTCAGGTAGATGGTGGCGAAAATGCCGATGCCGGTGACGAACGAAAACAGGCAGCCCAAGGCGAAGTTGCGGTCCTTGAGGGCCCGCAGGTCGACGATGGGTGCGTCGATCTCCAGGCAGCGCCAGATGAACAGCACGCCGCTGATGGCGGCGATCCACGCGGTGGTGGCGATGGTGCTGTCGCTGAACCAGTTCCACCGTGGGCCCTCTTCAAGGGTGTATTCCAGGCAGCCGAGGAACACCGCCATCAGCACCATGCCGAGGTAGTCGGCGCCGCGCAGCAGGGAGGGGTCGGGCTTGTCGATCTTGACCAGCATGGGCACAGCGAAGGTCACGAACAGGCCCGGTACCAGGTTGATGTAGAACAACCAGTGCCAGGAGGAAATGTCGGTGATCCAGCCGCCTACAGCCGGGCCCAGCGTCGGCGCCAGAGAGGCGATGGCGCCGATGGTGGAGGCGGCGATGACCCGCTGTTTGCCGGTGAAATACATGAACGCCGAGGTGAACACCAAGGGGATCATCGAGCCGCCGAGAAACCCTTGCAAGGCGCGAAAGGCGATCATGCTCTGGATGTTCCAGGCCAGCGCGCAGAGCAGGCTGGTCAAGGTAAAGCCGGCGGCCGACACGGCGAACAGCCAGCGCGTGCTCATCACCCGCGACAGCCAGCCGGACAGCGGAATGACGATGATCTCGGCGATCAGGTAGGCGGTCTGGACCCAGGCGGTATCGTCGGCGCCGGCCGAGAGCCCGCCGCCGATGTCCTTGAGCGACGCCGAGACAATCTGGATATCGATCAACGCGATGAACATGCCCACGCACATGGTGGCGAAGGCGGCGACCTTTTGCGCCGTGGTCAGGGTTGGCAGCGGGCTGGTCATGGCTGCGCCACCGCAGCGACGTCGGTGTGCTCAGGGGCTTGCTGGGTGTCGATCCGGGCGACGACGGAAAGACCCGGGCGCAGGGCGCCGAACTGCGCATCGTGGCTGTCCAGGCGGACCCGCACCGGCACCCGCTGGACGATCTTGGTGAAGTTGCCCGTGGCATTTTCCGGTGGCAGCACGCTGAACTGTGCGCCGGTGGCCGGGGCCAGGCTTTCGACATGGCCGTGAAATGCCCGGCCGGGGAGGATATCGGCACGCACCGTGACGGCTTGGCCGACGTGCATATGGGCCAGTTGGTCCTCTTTGAAGTTGGCGTCGACCCACAATCCCTGCGCCGGCACTACCGAGATCAACTGGCTGCCGGCGGCGGCATAGGCGCCGACCTGGGCGCGGCGGTTGCCGACGTAGCCATCCACTGGCGCGCGCAGTTCGGTATAGCCGATGTTCAGTTGCGCCTGATCGCGCTCGGCCTGGGCCTGCTGCAGGGCGGCCAGGGTCTGGCCGCGCTGGCTTTCGATCACGTCCAGTTGCCGGCGAGCGGCGAGCAGGCCGGCTTCGACCCGGGCGTGGTCGGCTCGGGCAGTCTTCCAGGTAGCGTCCACGCGCTGGGCACTTTCCACCGAGACGGCCTGGGTGCGCACCAGGTTCTGGTAGCGGGCGTGGTCGTCGGCGGCCCGTTGGGTCTCGGCGTCGGCGGCATCGATCTGGGCCTTGGCCTGATTGATCATCGCCTGTTGCAGTTGCTCGGTGGCGTCGAGGTTGCGCAGGCTGGCTTGCTGGGCGGCCACGGCGCCATCGGCCTTGGCCAGAGCGGCGCGGTAATCGCGTACGTCGATGCGCGCCAGCAGGTCGCCGGCCTTGACGAACTGGTTGTCCTGCACCGCCACCTCGCTGATGAATCCCGGGACTTTGGCACTGATGACAGTGACATCAGCGCCTACATAGGCGTCGTCGGTGTCTTCGATGAAGCGTGCGGTCTGCCACCAATACGCGGCGTAACCGAGGGCGCCGACCACTGCGATGGCCAGCAGGCTCAGGCGTACGACTTTCTTGCGTGCTGGAGCCTTGGGTGTCGGGGTAGTGGTGTCGGCAGTGGGGCTGGCAATAGCGTTCATGGTGGATGGGCCTTGGCGTGAATCAGTGGGGGAAGGGGCTGACCAGATCGTCGTGCTGGCGGTAGGCCTGACCGGTGCGCACGCGCCATTGGGTCAGCGGGTCGGCTTCGGGTGCCATATGGACGCGGTGAGTCTGGGCGGTGATGCGCTTGCCGGTGTTGGTGTCCATCAGCGCCAGATCCACCGGCAGGCCGGTCTCTTCATCGGCGAGAAACACCTTGCCGGAGGTCGCCCCGTGGCATGCCCCCCAAGCCATCAGGGTGAGGATGACCTGACGCAGGTCACGGCCTGCCTCGGTGAGTTGATACTCATGGCGCGGCGGGTTGTCCTGGTAGGGCTGGCGTTCCAGCAGCCCGGCGGCCACCAGGTCGTTCAGGCGGCGAGTCAGGGTGCTGGAGGCGATGCCCAGGCTGTGGCTGAAGTCGTCGAAACGCCGCAGGCCATAGAACGCATCGCGCAGGATCAGCAGGCTCCAGCCGTCGCCGATGCGTTCCAGGGCGTGGGCAACCGGGCAGGGCATGGGGTGGAAGCTGGCTCTTTTCATGGGGACCTCAAGGGTGCCTTGATTCAAATGATAGTCATAATATTACATAGTTGATTTCATCATGGAAGTGACTTTTGGTGGGGGAAGTGGCCGGTCGTCGGATGGAATTTAAGTCGTCATACAAGGCGTGTTGCGTGCACTGCAGCCCAGACCGCACGGTCTTTCGGGCAGAACGCCGCCACTGTGCTATCTTCCCGCCGCTTTTGCCTGACCCTGCAGCGCGCACAGACGACGCCGGGGTGACAGCGATCTTCTACCTGCCCTACGGAGTCCCCTTGTACAAAGGTGTTGTTTTATCGGTTGCTTCATCCTGCCTGTTCGCTTCGCTGTATTTCTATACCTCGCTGCTGACCCCCTTGGGCGGCGACGCGATCTTCGGCTGGCGAATGTTATTGATGCTGCCGCTGATCACGCTGTTCATCGTGGTCAGTGGCGAATGGCGGCAGGTCAGCGCGATTTTTGCACGCCTTCGCCAGACGCCGCACCTGCTCGGCCTGTTGTGCCTGAGCAGCCTGCTCCTGGGCGCCCAGCAATGGCTGTTCATGTGGGCACCGCTCAATGGTCATGGACTGGACGTGTCGCTGGGCTACTTCCTGTTGCCGCTGGCCATGCTGCTGGTGGGAAGGGTGATGTACGGCGACCGGCTCAACTCGCTGAAAAAGATCGCCGCCTTCTGCGCCGCGATCGGGGTGGCCAACGAGCTGTACCGCGCAGGAGGGATTTCCTGGCCGACGCTGTTGGTGGCGGGCGGCCTGCCGCTGTATTTCATCCTGCGCCGGCGCCTGGCCACTGCGCATCTGGGTGGGCTGTGGTTCGACACGCTACTGACCTTTCCGCTGGCGCTGTACTTCGCCCTTGGCCAGAGCGGCGAGGCCTTGCACCAGACCCCGCGCCTGTACGCGCTGTTACTGGGGCTGGGGGTGATCAGCGCCGCGGCGTTCATGTCCTACGTGGTGGCCGGCAAGCTCTTGCCGTTCAGCCTGTTCGGTCTGTTGGGCTACGTCGAGCCGGTGCTGCTGGTGGGCGCCGCCGTGGCGCTGGGCGAGCAGATCAAGGCCGAGCAGTGGCTGACCTACCTGCCGATCTGGGCGGCGGTGGCCGTACTGGTGGCAGACGGCGGGCGCTATCTGTGGCGCAGCAACCGGCGTTAAGTCTTTCGGGCGCGCTGGAACACTTCGCCCATGCGCCATTGCAGGTTGCGGTAGTGACCGGCCCATTCGCCCCACCCTGAGTGACGGCGGTACTGGCCCAGGGTACCCGAGGCCAGCGCCTGCGCCTCGGTGATGCCCTCGGGCTGCTCGCAGTCCGGGCCGACGTACAGTGCGTCGGCGCTACAATACAGCTCGCACAGGTAGCAGCTCTGGCAATCGGCCTGGCGAGCGATCTGCGGCCGGCCCTGGGTATCGAAGTCGAAGACGTTGCTGGGGCAAACATCTACGCAACGGCTGCAACTGTCGCAGCGGGAAGCAACAATGACTTCGATCATGCCGGCAGCTCCTCGGTGGCTCGGGTGTCGACCCAGACGCGGTCCAGGCCACCGACGGTCATGGAGTGGGCAAGCTCGTCGCGGCTGTGGGGCAGGTCGCTGCGTTGGTGCAGCCCACGGCTTTCCTTGCGTTCGAGCGCCGCGCGGTAACACCAGCGGGCGGTGGCGGCGAGGGCGGCGGCTTCACGGCTGCGCACCGGGTCGGCGCCGGGCTGCTCGCGCACCTCATCCCAGAGAGTATCCAGTGCTGCCAACGAGCGCTGGAGTTTTTCTCCTGTGCGAAAGTAGTTTTTGTCCAGCGGCAACATCTCGTCCTGGACCCGCTGGGTAATCTCGGCCGGGGCGCCGGTCTTGCGCTGCCCACGAGGGCGTAAACCGGCCTCGCCAACAGGCTGAACGGCCTCGTCCAGCCGTCGGCCCTGGTGACGTGCCAGGCGCGCCACCGCCTGGCCGGCCCAGATGCCCGAGGACAGCGCCCAGGCGGAATTCACGGCGCCACCGCCCGTATTGGCCCCGGCCACCGGCACCCGGCTGGCACAGTCGCCCACGGCATACAGGCCGGGCACGCGGGTCTGGCAGTCGTTGTCAGCGATCAGCAAACCCCCCGTGCCACGGACAGTGCCCTCCGCGCGGAGCGTCACCTCGAACGGCTCGTTGTAAGGCTTGAGCCCGGCGCGATCAAACAGCAACTGCACATTGGGCGAGATCTCCGGCAGCTGTTGGCGGATGTCGTCTGGCGTGCGCTCCAGCTGGCAGTACACGGGGCCTCGCAACAAGGCCTCGGCCAGCGCCGTATGATCGCCGCCCACCTCATGGCCACTGGCGTCCTGATAACGGCCGAAGGAATAGATCATGCTGCGGGTCATGCTGGTACGCGCCTGGGCAATGCAGTACTCGCGGGAAAACTCCATGCCCGAGAGCGCCACGCCGGCTTCGGCGCCCATCAGGTAACCATCGCCGGTGTTGTTGGCGCTGCCTAACAGGTGAGATTTGAAAGCGCAGCCACCGGCGGCGAGGATGACCCCGGCGGCGCGGATCTGCCAGGGGCGCCGATCGCGAATCCGCCAGCCCCTTGCGCCTGCGGCCGAGCCGTCGCGGTGCAGCAGCAGTTCCAGAGCCGGGCTGTGGTCCAGAACGATGACGCCAGCCTGGTCGAGCCGCTGACGCAGGGCACCCATGTACTCCGGGCCGCGCATGGGGGCGTAGTGGGTGCGACCCGAGGGGTCGCGGGGGAAGTGGTACCAGGGTGCGAGGCCCGGCAGCCATTGCCAGGTAGTGTCGAGAATACGGTGCATCCAGCTTTTGTCGGCCAGGCCCAAGGTCGACAGGTGACGCGCGTCCACGGCGGCCTCGCGTTCCTCGGGCGCGACCCACCAGTGCCCGGGCCCGGCGGCTGCGGTCACGCCGCTGGTGCCGCAATAGCCTTTGTCTACCAGCACCACCTCGGCACCGGTCTGGCGAGCGGCGACGGCGGCCCAGGCGCCGGCCATGCCACCGCCGATGATCAAGACGTCGGCAGACAGCTCCACAGCGGATAACACGTCAGGCATGAAGGCTCACTCCAGAGAGATGAAATAGCCTCCGCCAGGCGTGGGGTCGGGTTGGGCGTAGAAACTAAAGCGAGGGATAAGGTCTGTAAAAGTCTTTTTCGATCTAATTCAATATCCATTAAAAGCATAAGTTGATGTAGGGAGTATGCGATTTTTGTATTTTCACTGGCCGGTACCGTCGTTTTCGGCCTGGACCTGCACGTGAAACAGCCTTCATCAACCCGCTGGAACCCTCGACTCAGGTGCTGCTCTCACGCCTGTCCCCCTGTGTTGGAGTCTGTGATGTCTGCGCCCCTTGAAACTGCCGATCTGCGTGCCCGCGAGCTGGTCGCCCAAATGACCGAAGACGAAAAATTCGCCTGGCTGTCTGGCCCTATGGCCATCCCGTTTGCTCACCAGCAAAAGCCGGACGGCGCCTTGGGCTCGGCGGCGTTTTACCCGGCTATCCCGCGCTTGGGAATCCCGGCCATGCAGCAGTCGGATGCCAGCCTGGGCATCGGCAACCTTGGCAACGTACGCCCCGGCGACCATGCTACCGGGCTGCCCAGCTCGCTGCTGCTGGGCGCCACCTTCAACCCGGAGCTGGCCTATGAAACCGGCGCGGTGGTGGGCCGCGAGGCCCACGCCAAGGGCTTCAACGTGCAACTGGCCGGTGGCGCCAACCTGATTCGCGAGCCGCGGGGCGGACGTAATTTCGAGTACATCGCCGAAGACCCATTGCTCACCGGAATTCTGGCTGGCCACTCCGTGCGCGGTATCCAGGATCAGGGCGTGGTCTCCACCGTCAAGCATTTTGCGGTCAACGCCGAGGAAACCGGGCGGGTCATGGTCAGTTCCAACCTGGCTGAAGCGGCGTTGCGCGAGTCTGACTTGCTGGCTTTCGAGTTGGCCATCGAGATCGGCGCTCCCGGCGCGGTGATGCCTGGCTATAACCTGGTCAACGGCGACTACGCCAGCGAAAACGCATTCCTGTTGAGCCAGGTGCTCAAGGGCGAATGGGCCTTTCCCGGATGGGTCATGTCCGACTGGGGCGCGACGCATTCTACCGAGAAAGCCATGCTGGCCGGCCTGGACGTGCAATCCGGGGCCAATCTGGATGACCAGCACTACTTCGGCGAAGCCTTGCGTCAGGCGGTCAAGGAGGGGCGCGTGCCCCGGTCGCGAGTAGATGACAGCCTGCACCGGATCCTGCGCAGCCTGATTGTTGTCGGCGCCCTGGACAACCCGGTGGTACGGGCACAGCCCATCGACTACAGCCAACACAAGCTGGCTGCCCAGCGCGAAGCCGAGGAAGGCATCGTGCTGCTGAAAAACAACGGTCTGTTGCCCTTGAAGCTTCGGGCCAGACGTTTGTTGGTGGTGGGCCGGCATGCCGATCATGGCGTGCTCTGCGGGGGTGGCTCCTCGGCGGTCACGCCCATCGGCAGCCTGAGTGTGCCGGGCACCGACATCATGGGCATGCCGGTGGCCAAGGTCTATCAGCCATCTTCGCCGCTGCAGGCCATTCGAGAGGAGGGCGAGGCATTGCAGGTGGACTTTCTCGACGGCGACGATGTGGCCCTGGCCACCGCCCAGGCGGGTCTGGCCGATGCCGTGATCGTGTTCGCTCAGGAATGGCGCTCCGAGGCACTGGACGCACAAGGCCTGGGCCTGCCGGACGCTCAGGACGCGCTGATCGAGGCCTTGGCGGCGGCCAATCCGGCCACGGCGGTGGTCGTGCAGAGCGGTGGCCCGGTACTGATGCCCTGGCTGGGAAAGGTGGCGGCCGTGTTGGCGGCCTGGTACCCCGGCGTCGGCGGCGGCCCGGCCATGGCGGGCGTGTTGTTCGGGCGGGTCAATCCGTCCGGGCGGTTGCCGGTCACCTTCCCGGCCAGCGAGACACAATTGCCCCGCCCCGGGCAGATCGATCCGTCCACCACCACCTCTAACCCCGGCTCGCCACGGATCGGCGGCATTATCCCGATCGACTACGACATCGAAGGGTCGGACGTCGGTTACCGCTGGTACGCGCGGGAGCAGTTGACGCCGTTGTTTCCCTTTGGTTTCGGGCTGTCCTATACCACCTTCGCTTATTCCGGTTTGCACGCTTGCGCACTGGACAAGGTCTCGGTCACCGTGACCAACACCGGGGCACGGGACGGTGCGGTGACGGTTCAGGTCTACGTGGCTCGATTGGGCAACGAGGGCTATGCCAAACGCCTGGCAGGCTTTCGCAAGGTGCTGTTGCTGGCGGGGGAATCACGGCAACTCGAGGTGGCGCTGGAGCCCCGGGTGCTGGCCAGCTCTGTCGAGGGGCGCTTTGTGTTGCAGCGCGGCGGCTATCGCCTCTGGGTCGGTGACGATGCCCAGGACGAGCGCTTGAGCATGGATGTGCAGGCTCAATGACTGAGCTGACGCCCGTGCAGGACCGAGCAAGCCTGGTCCTGCACGGGCACTCGGCATCAGTCGCCGAGGGTCATCAAGGCCTCATGCCTCACCGCAAAATTCACCGAGCGGGCAATGAAGCATTTCTCGTGGGCCACGTGGTGCAACGCCCGGGCTTTTTCCAGATCGCTGCCGGGTGCCAGGACGATGCGCGGGCGCAGTACCACCGAACTGAACTGGCCCGCGCCGTCGCGCTCTTCCACCATGGTGCCGAGCGCGTTGTCTGCATAGGCCAGTACACAGACCCCGGCCTCGGCGCACAAACCCAGATACCACAGCTTGTGGCAGGCGGCCAACGAGGCCACCAACAATTCTTCGGGGTTCCAGCAGGTTGAATCGCCGCGAAAGGCCGGGTCCGCTGAACCCTCGATCAGTGGTTTGCCTTCGGCATGTAGCTGATGCGCGCGGCTGTAGCCCCGATACGACGCGGTGCCGTTGCCGGTGTTGCCGGTCCAGACCACCTGGACCTGATAGTCATGCTGTGTTTCGGCCATCGATCAACCCCGCCTTGAGAACACGAGCCGCCCATTCTGACAGATGTGGCGCTTTGCCACAGCGGCCGGCGGAGGCCTCATTGACCTGAATCAAAATCGGCACTCGGGCCGGCGACAAGAATGGCGCATCTCCACCGAGTAGCCATCATGCCCGCCTATCGCGCTTTGCTGAAGGAACCAATGGAGCTGAGTAGCTTCACTCAGCTGCTGTTCAACCCGGTGGCCCAGGTCAAGTTCGTCCACACCGTGGCCTCGGGTTATGTGACCGGGGCGGTGTTCGTGCTGGCCATTTCCAGCGGGTACCTGCTCAAGGGCCGCGATACCGGCTTCGCCCGGCGTTCGTTCGCCATTGCCGCGGCATTCGGCCTGGCGTCGGTGCTGTCGGTGATCGTGCTGGGTGACGAGTCCGGCTACGAGATCGGCGATGTGCAGAAGACCAAGCTGGCGGCCATCGAAGCGGAGTGGGACACCGAGCCGGCGCCGGCCTCGTTCACCCTGTTCGGCCTGCCCAACCAGGCGACCCAGCACACCGACTACGCGGTGAAGATCCCCTACGTGATGGGCCTCATCGCCACCCGTTCGGTGGACACCCCGGTCACCGGCATCAAGGACCTGATCGTCGAGCACCAGGCACGTATCCACAACGGCATGCTCGCCTACCAGTTGCTCGGCCGCCTGCGCCAGGGCGACCACAGTGCGCAGACCCTGGCCGCCTTCGACGCGGTGAAGAAGGACCTGGGCTACGGCCTGCTGCTCAAGAAGTACACCGCCAACGTGGTCGACGCCAGCGAGGCGCAGATCCACCAGTCGGCGCTGGATTCCATCCCCGGCGTGGCCTCGATCTTCTGGAGTTTTCGCCTGATGGTCTTGAGCGGCGTACTCATGCTGCTGCTGTTCATCTGCGCCTTCTGGGCCACGGCGCGCAAGAACGAGACCCGCAAGCGCTGGTTGTTGCGCTGGGCGTTGTTCAGCCTGCCGCTGCCCTGGGTGGGCACGCAGACCGGCTGGTTCGTTGCCGAGCATGGCCGCCAGCCGTGGTCCATCGCCGAAGTGCTGCCGGTGCAGCTGTCGGTCTCCAGCCTTTCCACCAGTGACGTGTGGGGTTCATTGCTGGCGCTGGTGGGGTTCTACAGCGTGCTGTTGGTGATCGAGATGTATTTGATGATCAAGTACGCGCGGCTGGGCCCGAGCAGCCTGCACAGCGGCCGGTACCACCATGAGCGTCTTGCCCAGAGCCACTTCGCCCTCAAGGAAGCCTGAAGATGTTGGATTATGAAAACCTCAAATTGATCTGGTGGGTATTGGTCGGCGTGTTGCTGATCGGCTTTGCCTTGACCGATGGTTTCGACCTGGGCGCCGCCGCGCTGCTGACCTTTGTCGCGCGCAGCGACCTGGAGCGGCGCGTGGTGATCAACAGCATCGCGCCGCACTGGGATGGCAACCAGGTCTGGTTGATCACCGCCGGTGGCGCCTTGTTCGCGGCCTGGCCTCTGGTGTACTCGGCGGCCTTTTCAGGGTTGTACTGGGCGTTGCTGCTGGTGTTGTTTGCCTTGTTCGTGCGCCCGGTGGGGTTCGACTACCGCAGCAAGCTGATCGATCCGCGCTGGCGACAAAGCTGGGACTGGGCGCTGTGCATCGGCGCCCTGGTGCCCGCGCTGGTCTTCGGCGTGGCCTTCGGCAACCTGTTGCTGGGCCTGCCGTTCCAGTTCGACGACAGCCTGCGCAGCAGCTACCACGGCTCGTTCTGGCAACTGCTCAGCCCCTTCGGCCTGCTGGCCGGGTTGGTCAGCCTGAGCCTGCTGGGCTTGCACGGAGCCACCTGGCTGGGCTTGCGCACCGAAGGCGTGATCGCGGTGCGGGCACGCCGCGCGGCCCTGGCCTTGGCCGTGGTGTTTCTGCTGGCCTTCGTCGGGGCCGGGGTGTGGCTCGACCTGGGGCCCATCCAGGGCCTGGTCATTGCATCGGGTTTTGATCCGAACAAGGCCCTCAACCCGCTGGCCAAGGTGGTGCGCAGCGGCAACCCCGGTTGGATGGGCAACTATGTGCGCTACCCGCTGACCGCCATTGCCCCAGTACTCGGCGTGCTGGGAGGCTTGCTGGCCGCGTTGGCAGCAGGGGGGCGTGGCGGGAAAAAGTCGGCCGTGGCCTTTCTGGGCAGCAGCCTGGCCATTGTCGGCACGCTGTGCACGGCGGGTTTTGCGCTGTTCCCCTTCGTCATGCCGTCGAGCCTGGACCCGGCATCGAGCCTGACCCTCTGGGACGCAGTGTCCAGCCAGAGGACGCTGACCATCATGTTGGTGGCGGCCAGTGTGTTTGTGCCGTTGATCCTGTGCTACACGCTGTGGTGCTACGTGAAGATGTGGGGCAAGGTCACCACCACGCACATCGACAACAACCCCCATGGGCTTTATTGAGGAGTGATGGTTATGTGGTATTTCGCGTGGATTCTGGGTGTGTTGTTGGCGTGCAGCTTCGGCATTATCAATGCGTTGTGGCTGGAGGCGAGCGGGGTGGTGGAGGAAGAGGGGTAGGGGGCTGTTCCCGAGCAAGCTCGGTCCTACGCAGTCTGTGTAGACCGAGCTTGCTCGGGAACGAAC
>NZ_JAAVUX010000067.1 GCF_018449655.1 Pseudomonas sp. dw_358 | reverse complement strand
TGGGCGGCGGTGGCCTTGCACATGGCCTACACCCAAGGTGACTTCCTGGTAAAGCATTTCCGGAAAAGCAAGGGACTCGCCTCGATCGGGTACGAGATGGAGCGAGGCCCCTGGCGAAAACTCCCGACGATCGCAGGCATTGGCCTCGCCATGGTGTTTCACAAAAACTGTCTGAAGTTCGGCATGCTCGACCCGGTGGA
>NZ_JAAVUX010000066.1 GCF_018449655.1 Pseudomonas sp. dw_358 | reverse complement strand
GAACCCCACATTCCAAGCGACTAGCTGACAACTGAAGCTGCGCTCCCGATTTCTATCAGGAGCTCCTCACCATGATGCGTCCCAACGCCAGCGTCGAAAAAGTGTACCTCTACCCCAAACCGGTCGACTTTCGAAAATCTATTGACGGGCTGGCAGCCCTGGTCGAGCTGGACATCAAGGTCGCGGTGTTCGACCCTGTGCT
>NZ_JAAVUX010000065.1 GCF_018449655.1 Pseudomonas sp. dw_358 | reverse complement strand
AGATGCCATCGCCGCATCAGGCCCGCCGGACCGCGTCGCGTGCATCGCGACCAAGGTCGGCTCCTACGCCGGTTGGGTGTAACCGCAGTCCAGCTGTGGGCTACGCCGGGTGTGTGGGTGACGCGCGACTGAGGGTGATCGCCCTATTGGATTTCAACTTGAAAATCAAAGGTGCGAGACGCTTCGTAGGAGCCGACCTTGGTCG
>NZ_JAAVUX010000064.1 GCF_018449655.1 Pseudomonas sp. dw_358 | reverse complement strand
TGTAGTGGTCTAATGAAACCGGACACCCATTTAGGCGAGAATGCTCGCCAGAACGAGGTGTCAGATGACCAAACAACGCCGTACCTTTTCCCCTGAATTCAAGCGCGAGGCTGCCGACCTCGTTCTCAAGCAGGATTACAGCTTCATTGAGGCCAGCCGCTCGCTTGGTGTCGGCGAGTCGGCTTTGCGTCGATGGGTCGACCAGATGCAGCAA
>NZ_JAAVUX010000063.1 GCF_018449655.1 Pseudomonas sp. dw_358 | reverse complement strand
CAGGGCCAATGCGGGTGCGGAGGCCTTTTGCTTCCTTTTGGGCCTTTCCAAAAGGGAGTCGCCGTAAGGGCGAAAAAGTGAGTCTGCACCTCTGCGTAAAATGGATATGCCCATCGAGATGTGGGTCGGTCTGACGATATTCGTATTGCTACGAAATGCGGCTAGTTTATCCGGCATCTCCAGGGTGGCTGAAGGCCCCTTTCGCTTTTACAGCGACTCC
>NZ_JAAVUX010000062.1 GCF_018449655.1 Pseudomonas sp. dw_358 | reverse complement strand
GCAGTTCGAATCTGCCCAGACCCACCAACTTTTGTGTGGGAAAAGCCTGTAGAAATACGGGGCCATAGCTCAGCTGGGAGAGCGCCTGCCTTGCACGCAGGAGGTCAACGGTTCGATCCCGTTTGGCTCCACCATTACTGCTTCTGCTGTTGAAAGCTTAGAAATGAGCATTCCATCCGGTGACGGGTGCGTGAATGTTGATTTCTAGTCTTTGGCTAGAT
>NZ_JAAVUX010000061.1 GCF_018449655.1 Pseudomonas sp. dw_358 | reverse complement strand
AGGGCCAATGCGGGTGCGGAGGCCTTTTGCTTCCTTTTGGGCCTTTCCAAAAGGGAGTCGCTGTAAAAGCGAAAGGGGCCTTCGGCCACTCTGGAGATGCCGGATAAGCCAGCAGATTTCAGTAGCCACTCTGAGATCGTCATGGTGACCCGAATTCAAGTGAGCTAATCCGTTTTACGTGTTGGTGCAGACTCACCTTTTCGCCCTTACGGCGACTCCCTTTTGGAAAGGCC
>NZ_JAAVUX010000060.1 GCF_018449655.1 Pseudomonas sp. dw_358 | reverse complement strand
GGCCTTTCCAAAAGGGAGTCGCCGTAAGGGCGAAAAGGTGAGTGCGCATCACTGCGTAACACGGATTAGCTCACTTGAATTCGGGTCGCCATGACGATCTCAGAGTTGCTACTGAAATCTGCGGGCTTATCCGGCATCTCCAGGGTGGCTGAAGGCCCCTTTCGCTTTTACAGCGACTCCCTTTTGGAAAGGCCCAAAAGGAAGCAAAAGGCCTCCGCACCCGCATTGGCCCTG
>NZ_JAAVUX010000059.1 GCF_018449655.1 Pseudomonas sp. dw_358 | reverse complement strand
CTCTCAAACATACCTTGTAGGACCGAGCTTGCTCGGGAACAGGGCAACGAGGCTCACCGGTCGGTCGCGGTGCCTTCTTCCCGAGCAAGCTCGGTCCTATAGAGGTTGTCTCGCATGCCCATATATCCAATTGCCTGACCCTCACGCCCTAGAGCGCCCACCCGGCGTAGCCCACAGCTGGACTGCGGTTAAACCCAACCGGCGTAGGAGCCGACCTTGGTCGCGATGCAGGCGACGCGG
>NZ_JAAVUX010000006.1 GCF_018449655.1 Pseudomonas sp. dw_358 | reverse complement strand
ATAAAGGATTTTCACGCGGTTACGGTGGCGATTCATGAAAACAAACAGCACGGGGTCGAACACGGCGACCTTGATGTCCAGCTCGACCAGGGCAGCCAGCCCGTCGATGGACTTTCGGAAGTCTACTGGCTTGGGGTAGAGGTAGACTTTTTCGACTTTGGCGTCGGGTCGCATCATGGGTGCGTGCTCCTGAGAGAATTCGGGAGCACAGCATCGGGGATCAGATGCGGGTCTTGAATGTGGGGTTCATGGATCCCTTACACTACTCTACCTTGGGTTTGACGTTCGAGCGTCCTGAGTTCGGCAAATTGGTGCCTATTGGAGCTTACCGTTGCGAGACGCCGACTAGGAGAACCGCTTGCATCGGGAGCGGTTCGTATCATTCTGCGGCTGCATCGCGTCGCGTTGTCCCTCTCGCTCGTGCAGTTGGTAACAATCTAGCTGGGTAAGGAGTGCCGATTAAGCATTGGTACATATTCACGATGCAACACTCCACCTACAGTATTAGCAGTACTATATCGCGTCCTTTACTCAATGCGGCCCACCTAATTCGATAGCTACGGAGTACAAAAAACTGCTAAATATCTCGCCGGATCTAGCCGCAATATAAGTTTATGCCCGCATAACGTTAGGTACTGGCGAAGAGCGTAAAAAAATCATTCATACTTCTCAACCTGGTACACCTCGGAAGAAACGGGATCATTCAAATGTTTAATTAGCTCTTCCAAAATAATCAAATCACAATGTCTAGCGCCAGTCTCGAGATCATGAAGAACATGTGTCACCCCATGATACTGACGTTGAGAAGCATTATCAGAGATCAGCAATGAAGTTATACCATATTTCTCAAGATACAGATCGCCAGTTTGCCAAGCAATACACATATCTATATCTTTTATATTCTTGTCATTACTTTCAAAATCCTCAATCAATCCGTCCAGGCTAAACTTATACTCCAGTATCATTGGATCTGTAACGGCCCCCAGCAGCGCATCAGCCGTCTCTTCAGACACACCTAACGGATTGATCTCGTCATCATAGATATAAAGATCTTTTTTCAAATCAAATGCTATCTTAAACAGTCCATCGTAGGTGAATCGCTCATTCGTTGACATAATACGCAGCCCCCGGATTACCCCGCCCGCAATCAACTGGTGAAACAATGCGATAACATCCTGCTCTCGAGTAGGGTCCGAAGTTATAGATACTCTTTCAACAGGCAAGAAAAAATGCTTACTTGTCAACTCTAACGGTTTTGCAGCCTCGTGCCCGAGCATGTCTTTTTTCCAATTACTAACCAGCATACCCCTCACTAAATCTGGAGAAACACCGGTGTTAGCTTTCATCAATCCGTAGTACTTCGAAAGGTGATTCTCCATTAACTTCTGGCCCACGCTTTTCGCGAAATCGGACAACTCTCGGTGAAAGCCTTTGCGCCCCAAGTCAGGAGTATAGTTATCAAAATGTATCAAAAAGTGAACTTGGTTCTGCCGGCCCGTATATCGCTTAAGGGGAACAATCAGGGTTTCGCCTTGCGGCATATTATTAGCTGCCAGCTGGATTCCGGTGTTCAGTGCTTTATACCCACTCCTGATCCCTAAAGAGTCATTAAATTGTTGCCATAATTTTGTTGTAGAACCAAACTCTACCGAAACAGAAGGTGTATAAACTTCTAGCACATTCAACTCTTCTTCATCAAGCCTACCTTTTAGGATCGCGGCAAGCTCAGCAGACGTCCACGTGTCATAGATAAAGTCGAGGTTCCTATACTTATCTTTTAGTTTACGACCAGCGCCATACTTGGCAAACGTTTTTTCCGATTCATCCGCAACCTCTCGGATCGAGGCGCTCTTACCTGCCGAGTGATGAAGCCACAAATAACCAGTTCCTTTGGATTCGTGAGTTGTTGTTGTTCCATTTGACTTCACTACAACGGTAGTAATTACGGTGCTATCGGACTGAACTGACCCTAATCCGGTTTTTATTAAAAGTATTTTATACCACTGCTCGGCGGTGTCAGTTTTTAGCCAATTCAGTTTTTTTGGATGAGTCGCATCGTCGAACCGAACATTTATTGAGACGCCTCTGTCAAAGGTATGAAATTCCGGGTCGATATCCGGAGTCGATATTGGCTCAACCTTCGGATTCGCACCTGCCGTAACATTTTTAATCCACTTACGAGCGTTCACAATTCTGCCTGAAGCCTGAAAATCTGGCACTTTTGTTGAAATCCGCATGAAATTGAATCCATATGCCACGTAAGTTGCACCTACACCTTTATGCCCCCGTGTTTTCCCAGATTTGAAAGAAAAATTCGGAGCTAAAAACTGTTCGAACTTTTCTTTATCCAATCCTATTCCATTATCGGAAACTGTAAGATTATTCTCATCCAAATCAATAATAATATTTATCTTTGGTGTGTAAGATGCAAGAGAGCCGGATGAAGCCTCAAGGGAGCTTCTCGCCTCTACTGCATCGAGTGAATTTTGGATGAGCTCACAGAAAGGATCATACCAACCCACGTAAGAGCTAAGGATGTTCTCAATCTCTCTCTTAAGTGCTCCAAGCGCCGCCTCGTTAACAGCAGTATTTTTAAATTCAAGAGGGTCAAATGATTTAAAAGTCATAAATATGATCCATGCTCAGAAAAGTGGGTGGGCCAGGCGGCAGACTCCATGAGCTAGTTATAGTGCAATTCGCATTTTTTTTCGATGTGAAAAACGTAAAAACAAAAGACAACGAGCTAGGATAATTAGAAAAAAGCAGGGATTACGCATCCTTCGTTGCATCTGTGATGCCGGCCACTAGCCATCAACGTCCCAAGCTGACGTTGATCCACACTCGGGTACGCTACTCCCCAAGCTTTTACTGCAAGACGGGGAAAAATCCATACCGAACCAGCATCAGACGTTCGCTTATAAACAGAGTTGTCATGGAGTTTTTATCCCCCCGAAAACTCGCCCAGCCTAGTGAAAAAACGTTAATATGTCGGATTATGTATGTTACTAGCATGCTGACAACTTACCAGCCATAAAACCAACAGCTAAAGTATCAACTATCGCCGGTTTTACCGTTGATTTTCAGCCATATGCCATAGATATCTGGATCTATACGCCGCCTATCGTTACCTCGAACGATTCTGAAGAGTTCTTTCATATCTAACCCTTTAAAAAAGCCTATTATATCTGTTGTCCGTCGCTTCCCCCAATTGGGCGCGCCGTAAGCGGCTGCAATCCTAGTTGCGTCTACGCGCTCCACGCCCAGCCCCATCACCAACTGCAAGGCGTTAAAATTTGGTACACCCTCTGCGGCCAGTACAGATAAGTCCCTGACGCCACCTTGTACTTTAATTCCCCGACGCTTCGCTTCATAGGACAAAAGTTCAGCCACACCATAAAGCGCCCAAGGAAGCAAATATTGAACTTTTGAATAAATCATACGAACCAATTCACCCAAATTCTTATTTGTCTGTCGATCCCGTATTGATGTGAGAGGTTGGCCTTCTACCCATATACAAGAAACAAAGGACGTTACCCCCCCTAATTTATCTCCTTCAAACTCGGACATGAATTTTGACACAGGCCCCAACAAATAGCTTAAGGCATCAAACTTGTGAATATGCCCCCCTACTACTATTAGACCAAATTTTTCCAAACGCCAATCTTCAAGTGACATCAACCACTCATGGAGTTCAGCCTGAGCTTCCAGCGACCATCCAATGCGAGCTGCAATGTGCATTAATTCAGCATCTGAAGAGAAGGCTTTCTGTATTACTTTTTTCTGCTGCACGCTGAAGGAGTCAGCGAACTCTTTAACTTCCTGACTCATCTGCTTCGATGCAAACATACTAGTTGAAATTTCAGAAGCCTTGTCGGAATTTAAACTAACCAGTCCGGCAACACTTGCGTGTGTATAGCTAACTCGAACCAGATTCACTAACCCACGAATCCTCTTAGCAAGAGCAGTATTTTTCCCATCTATTTTTATGTTGCCAAGCTTGATACTTTCCAAATCGACTTCTTGGATCTTTCCAGTCTCCATAGTCTCCTTTAACTCAGCCAAAGCCGTCCCTAAAGCCGACTGTACTGGAGGTATAGAATCCAAAGTCGTTCCAAGATAATCTTGTAGGGTAAATCCTTGTAGCTTATGCTCAAAGCTTTCAGGCTCGAATATAATACAGTGACCTTCTGAGTCGACACCAAACCTCCCAGCTCGTCCTGCAATATTCCAGAGAGATCGCGGCGTTATCTGATAGTTCTTTGAAACCAAGGATTCTACAAGTACGGTTGCGAAAGGAAAATTCACACCCTCTGCCAATGTTGTTGTGGCGCAAACTATATCTACCTTCCGCATCGAGATGACATCTTCTAGCGATGCGCGGACACTAGGAGGAAGTTGAGCATGATGAAAGGCTACTTTTCTTTTAATATGGTTTCTTAGAGACGATTCAGGATATAGCTCTCGCTCAATTTTAGCGTCTAATCTTTCTAGATCGTCTGCCTCATCTGGACCTTTATCATTTTCGGTCTCCGGCCTCATTAGATATATACACTCTGCCAGATCCTCACACATTTTTACTGTCGTGCAAAGGATCAGAACAATTCCCGAACCGGAAAGTGTTATGGCTAAGCTAGCCAATCTGCTGAGACGATCATCATGATTCGTGACAGCTAAAGCGGTAGGGCCTAATCCTTCAAATTTTACTTCTCCCTTACCGGAAAGAAAATCGAATGTTCCTATTCGTAGTCGGTTGGTTCTCCAATCCACTTTTACCGACGAAGATTTTCCGCCCAAGCTCAGCCAAGAGACCAAATCCGCTATATTTGGTGTTACTGCAGAGAGCTGAATAATTCTCGCATCTTTAGATACAAGCTGCCTGATACGCCACAGATAAAACTCCAACAGGATGCCTCTAGACCCCTGCTCAATGTGGTGCGCCTCATCAACTAAAACAAGCGCGATATTTCTCACAAACTCCTGATCTACCCGTAGCAATAGATCAGCCCTTTCTGGAGTGAAAACTAGGACGTGCGCGTCAGAATCAGCAGGCGTAGATAATTGCTCATGAACTGTTAAATGGGCTCCCAGCTCCCTAACTTTTATCCCTATGCGTCCTAGTGACTCCGACAAATCTCTAGTGACCTGATGAACGAGCGCGCGACTTGGAGAGATATATACTATTTTTTTATCCGGGTGGGATTTCAGGGCCGAAGCAATTAGAACCTTAGCTAGCGAAGTTTTGCCCGTCCCGGTCGGTGCGGCCAGACCATAGCTAATTACATCACCCGCAAGTAGCCCCTCCTCGATAGCTTGCTTTTGAACGGGCCAAAACTCAAGAGGAACACTTAAAGAATTAATGATCGAGCGATCTAGACCTGAATATTTTTCTAGAATGGACAGACTCGAGTATTCACGCCTTTGATCAAGTACCTTTGAGATAGCATTAAAATCATCACCAGCGAGCTCCAGCCGATAACTTCCCGCCTGTTCCCTAAGTTCGCGAAGCACGGAGTGCACTTGATCTGCTTTGATGTTCCCCGATTGAAGGTTCTCACCCTGCTGAAAAAATGCTTCTGCTATGGCTCTATGAACCAGTCCATTAACATCATCGTAATTTTTTACCTCTAGGCTAAGTATTTTATCCTCAGCCGGGTCCGTTGAGGTATCTTTCAAGGCCCCCCACAAACTCCCTCGACGCCTTAGGAAAAAGTCTTCTACCCGATCATCGAAAGCTGAATCTCTAGCGACTTTTGCCGATGCGCCCGGCAGCCCAGCAAGGTCATATAACAAGGCGGCCTTTAAAAAATGTTTACGTTGGGCGCCAGAATCTGATTCATTTACGGAGCCAATCCCAAACCCCGCCTCGATATCACCGGCGGCCACACACAAAACGCGCTCTAGTCCCGACTTCGAGTCAATCCATGCAGGTGCACTTGCAAGAACGGCCTGGCTAAATCGCAAAAGGCTTCTTTTTGCCAAGACGGTTTTATTTTCATGGTACGGTTTGCCCAATCTGTCATCTAATATTTTATGCTGAAGCTCCGAGTACCCTAAAAGGAACCATTCAGCTTGCATACAAGGGCTGAGCTCATCTGCATCGAACATAAATTAGCTTCCTGCTATAGCGTCCATAAGAGTTTTCCCGTACTGATATGACTCGCTAGCAAGCACTGCCAAATCATCAACAACGATAGCCGAAAAATCGAACGGGTATGAAATATTAGAGCTAATAATAAAGTCATCATCAGCGCTATGTACTGTTGATGAATTAACTACCGCAATGCCAAGAAAAGAACATTTTAGAGGGCCTGGCGGAACCAAATCTCTTTTTATTTGACGTGCTTCTTTTTCTGAAAAGGACGCGGATAAGTTATCTCTAATTTTGGCAAAATCAAATCGCTCATCGTCTTTACTGTACCCTTCTATCGACTCGAGCATTTGCTTAAGTATGCCATGCCGGTGCCCTGCAAACTTAGTCTTGACAGTTGGGAGTATGCTGCTCTTCGCTTCTACCAGCAGATACTCAAACTCATCGCCGTCTGTTTTGACAAAGAAGCCATCCATCTTATGAACGTTTGTATTTTGAGAAGATGTCAAGGTCAGTTTACTATACAATTTTCTATACCCTAAAACCTCCTCCAAATAAACAGATGACAATATTTCCCCACAGTGACTGTTTTGGAATTTAGGAGTAGTTGGGGCCTGTGAGAACAACGACCATATCATTTCCAAAGCATCATGCTCGGCGCCGAAGTCTTCACCAATCTTTTCAGGAGCACGATAGTGGTATGGTAGTTTCCCACCAATGTATCTTGAAAGCTTTCTGCCCCCATGTTCCGACTTCAAAAAAGACCGTCTTCCCGCTCTTACCTTTTGTATCGTCAAGCACGAGGATGCAATATCAACAGTACCATCGACATACAGTTTTAGATCAAGTGGCAAAACACTCTCCTTGTTGTCAGTATTCCTCAGCATCGATCCCGGCGCGGAGGAGCTGTTTGAAGCACCTGACTGAGGTGCAGCGCTAGCTCTTCGAGGGCAAGGCCCAAATCACAATCTACAGCAATGGTGGCACTTTGGTGCAAATTTAGCATAAGGTGAACGTAATTCCAGACTCTTGAAAACGGCCGAGCCATGATTTACGACCCTGCTGGTGGTTCCATGTAGGTTCAGTACATCCACGGTACAGTACTCAGCTTGATCAACCTTCTCAAAACTGCGCTCAACATCAGTAATTACGGGGCCTCCAGCTATGCCAACCTACGTTCACCTACGAACGATTTCTCTAGGCATAGCACGTCGCCCAGCAACTCATAATCCCTTGGTCGTAGGTTCGAGTCCTACTGGGCCCACCACCTTCAAAGCCGCGCACTGCGCGGCTTTTTTGCGCCTCTGAAAAGGTCATCACCCCCCCTTGAATCCCTTCACAGACCCTGTGCAGACTGCACCCCAGGCCCAATAACCACCAAGGAAGCCCCGATGCGCACCTTCGACCTGATTCGCGGCGCAGTACTCCCGGACTTTCGCGAGCGGGTCGCCGACTACCTCGTCGAGTACGAAACCGTACTGACAGATAAGTCAGCCAACGCAGAGTTGGTGCACGCCACCGCCCACCAACTGCGCGGCTATCTGCGCGGGCTGAACACTGTCCGCGTACTGGGCATGGCCGATTGGGAAGAGCTTGATCGGCGGGTGCTGTCCACCTGGCTCATCCCACCTGAAGAGCAAGCCTGACCACCGCGCCATTACGGGAGTAGGCGACCGAGCGATCAAGCACGCGCGCGACAGGCCAGGCGTCGAAAAACAAGGTGACGGCGCCGATCCGTATAGCCAGAGCGGCCCATTCCACTGTCCAATTACACTCGCCCAAAGTTAGCACGTCAACTATGTCGAGTTGGGTCAACGGCAATAGGCCGGGCAGCGCCAGCACGGCGGCCAAGCCCTGTTTCCATGAGTCATACGCGCAAGGCGCAGGAGCCGATCGAGGATGAGCGTGTGTCCAGTTAGTTGCCCCGCCCCACTCGTTAATACAGAGAGCTCACGATAAAGCTCTGTGCCTTCCAACTAGCCCTCAACTAACCCGCGTTCAACCATGCCCCCTCCCGCTCGGAAATCCCGCCCCATTCCCGGTATCATCCCCGCCAGCCCCCGCCACCGGAACCCACCAT
Organism: Pseudomonas sp. dw_358; assembly: GCF_018449655.1. Classification (GTDB taxonomy): domain Bacteria; phylum Pseudomonadota; class Gammaproteobacteria; order Pseudomonadales; family Pseudomonadaceae; genus Aquipseudomonas. Next base: position 292,159 of record NZ_JAAVUX010000006.1, on the reverse strand, counting down.
GACCGACACCCGCCCCCCTGCCTTGGACGCCATCGACCGTCAACTTATCGGCGCACTCCAGCTCAACGCGCGGGAAAGCGTGGCCATGCTCGCCCGCCAGCTTGGCATCGCGCGGACCACGGTCACGGCCCGCCTGGCGCGGCTGGAGAAGGCTCGGATCATCACGGGCTACGGCGTGCGGCTGAGCCAACGGATCGTCGATGGCGGGTTGCAGGCGTACGTTGGCATTACCGTGCAGCCGCGATCGGGCAAGGAGGTGGTGCGTCGCTTGAGCGCCATGGCCCAAGTGCAGCAGCTGTGCGCGGTAAGTGGCGAGTTCGATTACGTGGCGTGGTTGCGTTGCGAGTCGCCGGAGCAGCTGGATCAGTTGCTGGACCAGATCGGCAATGTGGAGGGCGTCGAAAAGACCACCACCTCAATCATCCTCAGCAGCAAAATAGACCGTGCCGAGCCAGTCTGATCACCAATAGGGTCATAGTGACCAGAAATACAGCATAAAGACGACACTCTGCGTCTTATTTACGGGCAACAGCCACCCTAGACTGACTTCCCTATACTGATGCCAGCGCATCAGCTCTCAGGATCAGCAAGGGCCCGCCATGACCAGCCACAACCGCCACCCCGCCGACGGCAAAGCGCCTGTTACCGTATTCGGTCCGGACTTTCCCTTTGCCTTTGACCAATGGATCGAGCACCCGGCCGGGCTGGGCAGTATCCCGCAGGCGCGCTGGGGTGAGGAGGTGGCGATTGTCGGGGCCGGGATTGCCGGGCTGGTGGCCGCTTATGAGCTAATGAAGCTGGGCCTCAGGCCGGTGCTGTATGAGGCCTCGAAGATGGGCGGTCGCCTGCGCTCGCAGACGTTCGCAGGCACTGACGGCATCGTCGCCGAACTGGGCGGGATGCGCTTTCCGGTGTCGTCCACGGCCTTTTATCATTATGTCGACAAGCTGGGCCTGGAAACTCGGCCGTTTCCCAACCCGTTGACGGGGGCTTCCGGGAGCACGGTGATCGATCTGGAAGGCGAGACCCATTACGCCGAGAAGCTGACCGACCTGCCCAAGCTGTATCAGGAAGTGGCTGATGCCTGGGCTGATGCGCTGGAGGCCGGTTCGCGCTTCGGCGACATTCAGCAGGCCATACGCGATCGCGATGTGCCGCGCCTTAAAGAGCTCTGGAATGCACTGGTGCCCATGTGGGATGACCGCACCTTCTACGATTTCGTCGCCACCTCGAAAGCCTTTGCCAGCTTGACCTTTCAGCACCGCGAAGTGTTTGGCCAAGTGGGCTTCGGCACTGGCGGCTGGGATTCGGACTTCCCCAATTCGATGCTGGAAATCTTCCGCGTGGTCATGACCAACTGTGACGATCACCAGCACCTGGTGGTGGGTGGCGTCGAGCAGGTGCCCAAGGGTATCTGGCGCCATGCGCCAGAGCGTTGCGACCACTGGCCGGCTGGCACCAGCCTTAGTTCGCTGCACCACGGAGCGCCGCGCTCCGGGGTCAAGGCCATTGCCCGCGCGGCGGATGGGCGTCTGGCGGTGACCGACAACTGGGGCGACACACGCCACTATGCGGCCGTGCTGACCACCTGCCAGAGCTGGCTGCTGACCACTCAGATCGAGTGCGAAGAGTCACTGTTCTCGCAAAAGCTGTGGATGGCGCTGGACCGTACCCGCTACATGCAGGCGTCGAAGACTTTCGTGATGGTCGATCGGCCGTTCTGGAAGGACAAGGATCCCGAGACCGGCCGCGATGTCATGAGCATGACCCTGACCGACCGCCTGACCCGTGGCACGTACTTGTTCGATAACGGCGACGACCAGCCCGGGGTGATCTGCCTGTCCTATTCGTGGATGAGCGATGCCCTGAAAATGCTCCCGCACCCGGTGGAGAAGCGCGTAAAGCTGGCGTTGGACGCCTTGAAGAAGATCTACCCCAAGGTGGATATCGCCGGCCACATCATCGGCGATCCGATCACCGTGTCCTGGGAAGCCGATCCGCATTTCCTCGGCGCCTTCAAGGGGGCCCTGCCGGGTCATTACCGCTACAACCAGCGGATGTACGCGCATTTCATGCAGCAGGACATGCCCGCCGCGCAACGCGGAATGTTCATTGCCGGCGACGATGTATCATGGACGCCCGCCTGGGTCGAAGGGGCCGTGCAGACGTCGCTCAATGCCGTCTGGGGGATCATGACCCACTTCGGTGGTCACACTCATGCGGATAATCCGGGCCCAGGCGACGTCTTTGCCGACATCGGCCCCATCGCCTTGTCAGACTGACCCGGAGACTCGCCATGCACATTGCCCTGTACCAATGCCTGCCGCGCCCGCTGGACGTGGCTGGCAATCTCCAACGCCTGGAAGAACAGGCCCGCGCGGCCAAGGCCGACTTGCTGGTTTGCCCGGAGATGTTCCTCACGGGCTACAACATCGGACTGCAAGCCGCGTCGCGCTTGGCGGAACCTGCCGATGGGCCGTCGATGCAACGCATTGCCCAAATGGCGCGCGAGCATGACATTGCCATCCTCTACGGTTACCCCGAACGCGGTGCCGATGGCCAACTGTACAACTCGGCGCAGCTGGTCGATCGTACCGGTCGCCCGCTGCTCAATTATCGCAAGACCCACTTGTTCGGCGCCCTGGATCGCTCAATGTTCAGCGCCGGGGCCGAGCACTGCCCCGTTGTCGAGCTGCAAGGCTGGAAGCTGGGCGTGCTGATCTGCTACGACCTGGAGTTTGCGGAAAATGCCCGTCAGCTGGCGCTGGCCGGAGCGCAGCTGATCGTGGTGCCCACCGCCAACATGCAACCGTTCGAGTTCATCGCCGACGTCACCGTGCGTAGCCGTGCCTTTGAAAATCACTGTTACGTGGCTTACGCCAACTACTGCGGAGTCGAAGGAGAGATTCACTACTGTGGCCACAGCAGCGTAGCTGACCCGCTTGGCCATGTGTCAGGCCAAGGGCAACTGGCCGAAGGTCTGGTCACGGCGACCCTCGATTCATCGGTTGCCAGCGCGGCACGTCATCACAACGACTATTTGACGGATCGGCGCACCAACCTCTGAAGCCTTGGGCGACAGCGCCGGATTCTGGTCAATAAACGATCAGCGCAAGTGAAAAGCCATTTTTTTGGCGATGACTAACAGGGCAAAAAAGTTCAATGTATTTTAATACTTAATGAAACTTTTTTGCCGATGCCCATAATACGGCGTCTCAGCCCCCCGATGAAAACCGCCACGTTGACAATCACCCAGGCCGCGTCAAAAAACTCCGATATTTCTGCGCCAAGTTTCTAACACTTATAACAATCAACAAGTTAACCCTCAACATGGTATCAAGTAGCCATTATTGGAATTATTCTGTAGAAATTATTTGACAGGTCACGCTGGAGAGCCGATATATCTCCTTCCGGCCGTTGCACGTGCCGGAGCGGTGGTGCCTTCTGAGCGTCCCGCGATACACATTCGTGACAAAACTTATAAACGCGATCTGCCAACTTCAAAGGATTGCCTCCCCTCGACAAGACCCCGGGGCGCATGAATGTTGGCCATCTTCGCGTGTGCTGCTGCACCGTCTGCAGACGACAGCGGGGCTGTAATGTCAGTGATGCGATGCTCCATCGGCCGATGGACACCACAGCACGGCGGACCTAGCGGTAGCTTTGCCCAACACAATGTGAATCGGTTTCGGCCAGGACAGCCACCCAGCGCTTGAGTGCTAGCAGTTTTTATCAATACCAGGATTCGTTGCCATGTCACAGTTGCCCCATTGCTTGCCCGCATCATCATTGTCCGCGCCTGCGTCACGAGGTCGGCGCTGATATGTTCAGCCGTGTGTTGATTGTCTGCGTTGGCAATATTTGCCGCAGCCCGATGGCCGTGGCCATGCTGCGTGAACGCTGCACCGCCCAAGGCGTGCAGATCGATTCGTCGGGACTGCAAGCCTGCGCGGGGTTCGACATGGAGCCGACCGCCAAGGAAGTGCTCGACGACTTCAACGTCGCCAGCTACGAACATCGCGCCAGCCAAGTCACCCTGCAGCAGTTGCACTGGGCCGACCTGGTGCTGGTGATGGAGCACAACCACCTGCGCAGCGTGTTGAAGCTGGCACCGGAAGTGCGCGGGAAGGTCTGCCTGATCGGCCGCTTCCGCGATGACATGGAAGTGGCGGACCCCTTCCGCCGGCCCAAAGGTGCATTTGTCGATACCTATAACAGCCTGACCCGTTGCGTCGACGACTGGTTGCCTCATCTGGGCGCGCGCGGCGCCGTGCGGAGGGTACAAGCATGAAAGTGCCCAGCTTGACGCAGATCCTCCACGGTGTGCGCCTGGTGCTCAGGCACAAATTTCTGATCGTGGTCAGCACTGGCGTGTGCGCTGGCCTCGGCTGGGGCTATACCCAGCTGGCGCAGCCGGTTTACCAGGCCACGGCACTGATCCAGATGAGCACCGGCAGTCAGGCCAGCCTGGACAGCGCTGTCAGTGCCCAAATGGCGCTGATGAAGTCCCAGGACGCCATCAGCAAGCTGGTGGCTGGGGACAACCTGGAAATCACCCATACCGTGGCCCACCTGACCTTGCTCGGCAACTTCTTCGCCCGGCATTTCAAGCCCACGCCCGCTGAACCGGTTGCCGCTCCGCTGCTGGGAATGGCCACCTATGGCTGGGGAGGCGAAACGCTGGATGTGCAGACCCTCGAAGTGCCGGTAGGCCTGCTGGGTGAAACCTTGACACTGGTGGCCGGAGAAGATGGCCATTACACCCTGTTCGCGCCACAAAAAGTCCTGCTGCTCTCGGGCCAAGTGGGGCAACCGGTTCAGGCCAACGGCGTGACGGTCCAGATCAACCAACTCGTGGCCCGCCCCGGCACCCTGTTGTACATGCAACGCAATCGCGTTGCTGACTCCGCCCAGGAATTCATCGACCGCTTGACCCTGGTCAGAGGCCCGCGCGGCTCGGGACTGATCTACCTGAAGCTACAAGACACCCGGCCGGACATCGCCACCCGCATGCTCGATGCCATCAGCCGGCTGAATGCCGGGGGCGCGAAAGTGATCGACAGCGCCAACACCGACCTCGACGCCCCCGCCAGCCCCCGGGTCGACTGGATCGTCGGCGTCTGTGCGTTGCTCGGGCTGTTCGCGGCCCTGGGTCTGATGGTGGTGCGTCAGGTGCTTCACGAAAGCACCCGCGGCCCGGACTCCATCGACGGTACCGGGTTGCCGGTGCTGGCGTCGCTGCCTTGGTCGCCGCGGCAGAAACGCCTCGGTTCACGAGGCCCGCTGCTTAGCCAGGTCGCCCGGGAAGACCTCAGCATGGAGGCCTTGCGCAGCCTGCGCACCAGCCTCTACCTGAGCATGCTGGCAGCACCGAACAAGGCGCTGTTGCTGTGCAGCCCGAGCTCCGACGCCGGTACGTCATTCATTTGCAGCAATCTGGCGGTCATACTGGCTCAGGGTGGCCAGCGCGTGTTGCTGGTGGACGCCAACCTGCGGCGCGGTCGGCTGCATGAAGACTTCAACCTGCGCCCGGCTGTGGGCCTTGCCGATATTCTCGCCGCCCAGGGCAATCGCGATGATCTGATCAACCGCACCAGCATCACCGGTCTCGACTTCGTCGGCAGAGGCCGCGCCACCTCGGCGTCTGCCAAGCTGCTCAGCGCGGCGTCCATCGAAGGGCTGCTCGAAGAGTGGGAGGGGCGCTACGACGTGATCATCTTCGACGCGCCTCCCCTGACCTCCGGCCCGGATGCCGCTTTGTTGGCCCGCCAGGTAGGAACGGTGCTGCTCGTGGCCCGCGAAGGCAAATATTCGGTGAGCGACCTGGACGCTTGGCGCCAGCGCCTGGCTCATCAGGGCGCCCCGGTCCGCGGGGCGGTGTTCAACGGAGAGTTGCACGCGCCAGTCAAACGGACGGCAAGCGTCGCCGGCGCCTACGGCTACGAACCCACGCTGTAACAGATTCAGGCAGGCTTAAGGATGACGGCCATGAACACCACCCTTGCATTGATGCAGATTGGTTTTGCGCTTCAACCGGGACACCGCTCGCGCGCCTGCCAAGGCATCGAGCGGCGGCCCGACAACGCCGTGCTGTTGTTTTCAACTACTCACGTCGAGGCACGCCCATGAGTTCTTTTTCCAGCAACGCCAACTGGTACTTGATCCAGACCAAGCCGCGCCAGGAAGCCCGTGCGCAGGAGCACCTGACCCGTCAGAACTTCGAATGTTTCCGACCGTTGCACAGCCCGACAAGCGAGGCGCGCAAGAGTCGCCGAGAGGAAGAACTGTTTCCGGGTTACGTGTTCATCCGCATGGACGAGGAACACAGCTGGTACCCGATCCGCTCCACCCGCGGGGTGTCTCGAGTGGTGGCGTTCGGCGGGCAGCCCTGCCCCGTGCAGGACGCGCTGATCGAGCAGATCCGCCAGCGCATGGCCTGTTCCACGCCAAAGCGGGCCCAGTTCACCCACGGAGAAAGGATCATGGCACGCACCGGTGACAGCGACGTCCAGGCCATTTTCCTGTGCGATGACGGCGAAGAGCGAGCGGTCATCCTGCTCAACCTGTTGCAGCGCGAACAACGGGTGATTCTTCCCCGCAGCGCGTTGTCGCCCATGCCAGTCCACGCCCGCTACTGACGCCCGCCACCACCGCCGGAGGGCTTGCACCATGAACCTGCTGTTCATCAACAGCCTCTACCCCCCGCACAACGGCGGTGCGGCCGATCTCGCCCTGCAGCTGGTGATCGAGCGCCTGCAGCACCGGGGTCACCGGGTTTGCGTGCTGGCCACCGGTCCGACCAGCGGCCTGCATCTGGATCGGGTCAAAGGGATCAAGGTCTATCGCGCCGGGCTGCTCAACAGTTACTGGCATTTCAGCCAGCAACGCCCTACAGCCCTGGCCCGCCTGGGCTGGAACCTGCGTGACCGCTACAACGCCGGCATGGGTTCATTCGTCGCGCAGGTGGCCGAGATCGAACAGACCGAGCTGGTGATTTGCCACAACCTGGCCGGCTGGTCGGTGGCCGTATGGGACGCCGTCGCCCGCCTGGGGCTGCCAACGGTCCAGGTCTTGCACGACATGTACCTGCTCTGCAGCAGTGCCAGCCTGTTCAAGAATCAGCAGCGTTGCAGGCGTCAATGCAGCCTGTGCCGGCATCTGCGCGACGGGCATGCCGAGCGGTCGGCGCAAGTGGACGGGGTGATCGGGATGAACCGTTTTCTGCTGGAACGCCTGCGCGATGATGGCTTCTTCAAAGGCGCCCTGAGCCGGGTGATCTACAGCACGGGCGCCCACGGCGAGGACAACGTCGTGCGTCTGCCCCAAGGGCGTCTGACCGACGGCGAGCCGCTGCGCTTTGGCTACCTGGGCACCTTGTCGGAACCCAAGGGAGTCGGCTGGCTGATTGACCAATTCCAGCGCCTGCCTCTGGCGGCGACGCTGCACATCGCCGGCCGCGGTCAGGCGCACTACGAGCGCGAACTGCGCCGGCAGGCCAGGGATAACCCGAACATTCATTTCGCAGGCCAGCAGAGCGCGGAAAGCTTTTACGCCCATATCGATGTGGCGGTGGTGCCGTCGGTTTGGGATGAGCCCCAGGTGGTGGGCGCGGTGCACGCGTGCGCGCAATCGGTCCCAGTGATCGCGAGCCAGCGCGGTGGGCTGCCGGAGATTATCCACGAAGGGGAGAACGGTTTGCTGTGCGAGCCTGACGATGCCGATTCGCTGGGGCGGGCGATGCAGCGGCTGGTGGATGAGCCAGCCCTGCGCCAAAGCTTGGCCAGCCAGGCGCGTGCCAGTGTGGCGCCGCTGCTGGACGTGGAACGGATGGTTGACAGTTACCAACAATTCTTTCTTGAGGTGCTGCTCAAGCGTGGCGTTCGTCAGGCGATAACGTCTGTAGCGTTGCCATCGTGATTCAGCGCTGGCATAGAAACACCGGGAAATATTTAATAGCTTTCTGCCACACTTTACGGATCATTCGCGCCGCTCAGCGGTCTTAGCGTCACTCAGCGCGCGACATACAACGTATTCGGAATCTTGCAACTTCACACTTTCGCTGGGCCTCAGGCCAACAGGGAGATGCCATGTCAACCAAACCCAAGGGTATTTTGAACGCCCACCATTCCGTGCTTGCCGTTGCCCACCGCTTGCTGGACATGGCGGTCATCGTCCTGTGCAGCTGGTGGGCCAACTGGCTGGGCGGCACCGAAGGCAGCGACACGGCGACCATGGTCGTGTTGGCCGTGGTGATCTTTCACTGGCTGGCCGAATACAACAAGATGTACCACTCCTGGCGTGGCGAGCGCGTCCAGCGCGAACTGATGCGGGTGTTCAACTACTGGGCCGTGACCTTCGTCTGCGTGATGCTGGTGGACTACCTGCTGCTGCACCCCAACACCCCGCCCAACCAGGAGAAACTCACCTGGTTCGTCTCCGTGCTGGTGGTGCTGTGCCTCTATCGCGTGGTGTTCCGCAGCGTGCTGCAAGTGATGCGCCGCCGTGGCTACAACACCCGCAACGTGGCCATCGTCGGCACCGGCCAGGTGGGCGAGCGTCTGGCTCAGTCGATCTCCGCCGCGCCGTGGATGGGCCTGCACCTGATGGGTTTCTACGACGATCACCCACAGCAAATGGACCTCTCCGATCTGGACTCGCGGGTACCGGTCATCGGCGGCCTGGCGCGCCTGGTGGTGGATGCTCGCGCAGGGCGTCTGGACAAGGTCTACATCACCCTGTCGATGACCCATGAGCCGGCGATTCTGGAACTGGTCCGCGGCCTGAGCGACACCACGGTGTCGGTGTACCTGATCCCTGACGTGTTCATGTTCGACCTGCTGCACGCGCGCGCCGAAACCATCAACGGCCTGACCAGCATCAGCCTGGTGGACAGCCCGATGGACGGCTCCAGCGCGCTGATCAAGCGCCTGGAGGACATCGTGGTGTCGAGCATGATCCTCGCGATCATCGCCATCCCGCTGCTGGTGATCGCCGTTGCCATCAAGATGACGTCCAAGGGCCCGGTGCTGTTTCGCCAGACCCGCTACGGCCTGGATGGCCGGCCGATCATGGTGTGGAAATTCCGCAGCATGAGCGTGCAGGAAAACGGCGCCACCGTGACCCAGGCCAGCCGCAACGACTCGCGCATCACCCCGCTGGGCGCAGTCCTGCGCAAGACCTCGCTGGACGAGCTGCCGCAGTTCTTCAACGTGCTCAAGGGCGATATGTCGATCGTCGGCCCGCGCCCCCACGCCGTGGCCCACAACGAGCAATACCGCACCCAGGTGAACGGCTACATGCTGCGCCACAAGGTCAAGCCAGGGATCACCGGCTGGGCCCAGGTCAACGGCTGGCGCGGCGAGACCGACACGCTGGACAAGATGCAGAAACGCATCGAGTTCGACCTTGAGTACATCGAGCACTGGTCGGTTTGGATGGACATCAAGATCATCATCATGACCCTGTTCAAAGGCTTCGTTAACAAGAACGCATTCTGATCCATCGGCCCCCCCGCCGCGGGAGCCCGCGATCAGCCTCACACTGATCACGGGCTCATGCTTCTGCGGCGATAGCGGTGCTACGCTAACCACCCAGACGATCCCCACGCGGTGGTAACCCCCGATGCACCCCGTGCAACAAACAGAAGCCTTGGCCCATGGCCTGCGGGTGCAGCTGCACCACCATCCCCACCTCAAGCAAGCCGCTGCCTGGCTGCGGGTCAGTGCCGGGAGTCACGACGTCCCGTCGGCGTGGCCGGGCCTCGCGCACTTTCTCGAACACCTGTTCTTCCTCGGCACTGAGCGCTTCAACGGCGATCAGGCGCTGATGCCTTTTGTGCAGCGGCGCGGCGGCCAGCTCAACGCCACGACCCGGGAGCGCACCACCGACTTCTTCTTCGAGCTGCCCACCCCGTCGTTTGCCGGCGGGTTGGAGCGGCTCTGCGAGATGCTCGGCCAGCCGCGACTAGGCGCCGCCGAGCAACGGCGCGAGCGCGAAGTGATTCATGCCGAGTTCATTGCCTGGAGCCGTGACCCGCAGGCGCGTCATGAACAATGGCTGACCGCACCGCTGAACCCGGCCCATCCTCTGCGCGCCTTTCACGCCGGCAACCGCTACAGTCTGCCGGTGCCTCGCCGGGCGTTTCAGCAAGCCCTGCTGGACTTCTACCAGCACCACTACCAGACTGCGCAAATGACCCTCTGCCTGGTCGGCCCCCAGCCCTTGTCGGAACTGCGCGCCCTGGCGCAACAGGCCAGCGGCTTGCTGCGACCTGGCCTTGGCTGCGCCCAGAGTGCCCCGCCGCCGCTTCTCACCGCGCCAGCGCCCGGTGATCCGCCCCCCGACGAATCGCGCCTCAACCTGGTCTTCGCCTGTGAGCAGCTGCCCGACGGCGACCTGCCAGCCACACACTTTCTGGCCACATGGATAACCAGCACCCACACCGGCGGCCTGCTCAGCGAACTACGGCGGCTGGGCTGGGCGCAATCGCTGCAGCTCAAGGCCCTTTACCGCCATGCCGGCCAGGCGCTGGTTGATCTGGAAGTGCGCCTGAGCGACAAGGGCCGATCCCACCGCGCCGCCGTGGCCGCCTACTGTCTGGACTGGCTGGAGTCATTCCAGGCCCACGATGACTGGGAAGGCCTGCGTGAAGAGTTCAAGCTCCTGCAGGAGCGTCGCCTGCTGGTGGGCAGCGCACTGGAGCTGGCTCGGCACTTCATCGACCCATCGGCCCCGGCGGATTTCACCGTCGCCTTGCGGGCGTTGCTGGGCCAGATGCGCCGCGAGCAATTGATTCATGCCGGGCAAGCCCCCGACGTGGTGATCGCAGCCCCCAGCTGGCGGCTGCCCCTGCGCAACCGCTTCCTGCGGGCGAGTCGCCGCCCACTGCACGACATCCCGGACAGCCCTGCCATCACCTATGAAGCCGGCTCGACCGATAGCCATCCGCAAGCCTGGGTCCGGCTGCGTTGGCGCGTGAACGCACGCCAACATCCACAGCTATGGCAAACCCTGGAAGGCGCACTGCAGAAAATCGTCAGCGAGGCCGAACAAGCGGGGGTCAAGCTGGTTTTTTCCCGCCTCGGCGCGGACTGGTTTTTAAACTGTGTCGGTGTCGCCACGGCCATTGCCCCTGTGCTCGGCCAGGCGCTGGCGACACTGCGCCAGCCGGATTCCGCCTGCTGGTCGCATTCCCCGCCCGCTGCCGCGGCGCAGATCCCTATCCGCGAGCTGCTTGCGCGCCTGCCCGAAGTCACCTTGGGTGATGCAGCGGTCAGGGTCGATGAAGAAAACGTCGGCCCTGCGGCCCTGCAACAGTGTTGGGCCCGAGCCCGCTGGGACGGTCTGGCCTTGGGCCTGCAAGCTGCCGAGCGCGAGGCGTTCAACGAGGTCCTGCACAGCGTGCCCGGTACCCCTGTGCCGCACTTGAGCACGCCACCGGCGCGGTTGTCGGGCTGGCAGTGGCACAGTCTGGCTACGCCGTCGAGCGAACACGCGGTCCTGCTGTTCTGCCCGGTAGTGGGCACGACCCTGGCCGACGAGGCCGCGTGGCGGCTGCTGGCCCAGGTGGCTCAGGCACCCTTCTACCAACGCCTGCGGGTCGAGCTACAACTGGGCTATGCGGTGTTCAGTGACTGGCGGCAGTTCGCCGGAAGAGGCGGATTGCTCTTCGGCGTGCAATCGCCGGCCACGCCGGTGCCCGCCTTGCTGGCGCACATGGAAACCTTTATCCGGGATTTGCCCGCGCTCATCGCCGGCCTGGCCGCCGAGGACCTGCGCGCCCAGGCCGAGGATCTGGCCGCGCGCTTCACCCCGCAGCACCTTGACCCCGCCAAGGCCGGCGAATGGCTCTGGCAGGCCCGGCTGGCTGGCCATGGCAGCGATTATTTGCTGCTTCTGCGCCAGGCCTTGGTGGCCGTTGATCAGGCAGCGCTCCTGGCAGCCAGCCGCGCCCTGGGCGGTGTCGACACCCCGCGGCGTCTGCTGGCCAACACCCGTGAGGCTGATCACCGCTGGCAGGTGGCCGATGCGCCCTGATCGTTACAGATCCTGCAAAGGCCTTTCATACAGATTTAACCATTTGGTACATATAAATTTAGTAACATGACCCCCTGAACATCTGAACATCTCCTTCGGGAGGTGGACTAAATGTGTAGTAGTCAAACTGTCTCTCACTCGCGAGGAAATTCCTATGTGGACCAAACCTGCTTACACCGACCTGCGCATCGGCTTTGAAGTCACCATGTACTTCGCAAGCCGCTGATTTGTAATGGCTTCGCAACGCCTCGGTTCGCCGGGGCGTTTTTATTCCAGCGTCACATCGTTTTGGCACACTCAACAGGATCGTCATGCACGTCCAGATTCTCGGTTCCGCCGCCGGTGGCGGCTTCCCTCAGTGGAACTGCAACTGCGCCAACTGCGCGGGCTTTCGTGATGGCAGCCTGCGTGCCCACGCCCGCAGCCAGTCCTCCATCGCCCTTTCCGATGACGGCGTGAACTGGGTGCTGTGCAACGCCTCGCCGGATATCCGCGCGCAGTTGCAAGGCTTCGCCCCCATGCAACCGGGCCGTGCCCTGCGCGACACCGGCATCCAGGCCATCGTCTTGCTCGACAGCCAGATCGACCACACCACGGGCCTGCTGATGCTGCGCGAAGGCTGTCCGCATCAGGTGTGGTGCACTGACATGGTTCATCAAGACCTGACCAGCGGCTTTCCGCTGTTCACCATGCTGACCCACTGGAACGGTGGCCTGGCGTGGAACCGCATCGAGCTTGAGGGCAGCTTTGTCATCCCGGCCTGCCCCAACCTGCGCTTTACCCCGTTGCCGCTGCGCAGTGCCGCGCCGCCCTATTCGCCGCACCGCTTCGATCCGCACCCCGGGGACAACATCGGCCTGATCGTCGAAGACCTGCGCACCGGCGGTACGCTGTTCTACGCCCCCGGCCTGGGTCAGGTGGACGACGCCCTGCTACAACGCATGGCTAACGCCGACGTGCTGCTGGTGGATGGCACGCTGTGGCATGACGATGAAATGCAGCGCCGTGGCGTCGGCACCCGCACCGGTCGTGAGATGGGTCACCTGGCCCAGCACGGCCCTGGCGGTATGCTGGAAGTGCTGGAGAAGCTGCCCGAGCAGCGCAAGGTGCTTATCCACATCAACAACACCAACCCGATTCTCGATGAAGACTCCGTCGAGCGCGCCGAACTGGCCCGCCGCAATGTCGAAGTCGCCTTCGATGGCATGAGTATCGAGTTGTAGTCCCTCAGCTGCCAATGCGCCCAGGAGCGATCATGAGCGAGCCTATGTCCCCTGCCGAATTCGAGCAGGCGCTGCGTGCCAAGGGCGCGTATTACCACATTTACCATCCCTACCACGTGGCGATGTACGAAGGGCGCGCCAGCCGCGAGCAGATCCAGGGCTGGGTCGCCAACCGCTTTTACTATCAGGTCAACATCCCGATGAAGGATGCTGCGATCCTGGCCAATTGCCCGGACCGGGAAATCCGCCGCGAATGGATTCAGCGCCTGCTGGACCACGACGGCGCCCCGGGTGAAGACGGCGGGATCGAAGCCTGGTTGCGCCTGGGCCAGGCTGTGGGCCTGGACCCGGACCAGCTGCGCTCCCAGGAACTGGTACTGCCCGGCGTGCGCTTTGCCGTCGATGCCTACGTCAACTTCGCCCGCCGCGCCAGTTGGCAGGAAGCCGCGAGCAGCTCGCTGACCGAACTGTTCGCGCCGCAGATCCACCAGTCGCGCCTGGACAGTTGGCCGCAGCATTACCCGTGGATCGACCCGGCCGGCTACGAATACTTCCGTACCCGCCTGGGTCAGGCTCGGCGAGATGTGGAACATGGCCTGGCCATCACCCTGCAGCACTACACCACTGCTGAAGGCCAGCAGCGCATGTTGGAGATCCTTCAGTTCAAGCTCGATATTCTGTGGAGCATGCTCGACGCCATGACCATGGCTTACGAGCTGAACCGCCCGCCCTACCATAGCGTCACCGACCAGCGTGCCTGGCATAAGGGGATTGCCCTGTGAGCCTCGATCAAAACCTGACGCCCCAGTGGCGCAACGGCTATCGTTTCCAGTACGAACCGGCCCAGAAAGGCCATGTCCTGCTGTACCCCGAGGGCATGATCAAGCTCAACGAGAGCGCCAGCGCCATTGGCGGCCTGATCGACGGTCAACGCAGCGTCCAGGCCATCATTGCCGCGCTGGACAGCCAGTTCCCCGGCGTGCCGGAGTTGGCTGAAGACATCGTGCAATTCATGGAGGTCGCCCGTGCAGAGCATTGGATCGAACTCGTCTGAGCAGCCTGGGCGGGTGATCCCGCCCAAGCCTGAAGTCGGCCTGCCGCTGTGGCTGCTCGCCGAGCTGACTTACCGCTGCCCGCTGCAATGTCCCTATTGCTCCAACCCTTTGGATTTCGCGGCCCAAGGCAAGGAACTGACCACCGCGGAGTGGTTCAAGGTGATGGCCGAGGCGCGGGAGATGGGCGCCGCCCAGATCGGTTTCTCCGGGGGCGAACCGCTGGTGCGCCAGGACCTTGCCGAGCTGATCCGCGAGGCGCGGCGGCTGGGCTTCTACACGAACTTGATCACGTCCGGCATCGGCTTGACCGAGCAAAAGATCGCCGACTTCAAGGATGCCGGTCTGGACCATATCCAGATCAGCTTCCAGGCCAGCGACGAGCAGGTCAACAACCTGCTGGCCGGCTCGAAAAAGGCCTTTGCACAAAAGCTGGAAATGGCCAAGGCGGTCAAGGCCCATGGCTATCCGATGGTGCTGAACTTCGTCACCCACCGGCATAACATTGATCGCACTGACCGCATCATCGAGCTGTGCGTGGCGCTTGAAGCCGATTTCGTCGAGTTGGCCACCTGCCAGTTCTACGGCTGGGCCGAGCTCAACCGCGTCGGCCTGCTGCCTACCCGCGAGCAACTGGTCAGGGCCGAGCGGGTCACCAATGAGTATCGGGAAAAGCTGGCGGCCGAAGGCAACCCTTGCAAGCTGATCTTCGTCACCCCGGACTACTACGAGGAACGGCCCAAAGCCTGCATGAACGGCTGGGGCAACATCTTCCTCACCGTCACCCCGGACGGCACTGCCCTGCCTTGCCACGGCGCGCGCCAGATGCCGGTGCAGTTCCCCAATGTGCGCGAGCACAGCATGCAGCACATCTGGTATGACTCGTTCGGCTTCAACCGTTTTCGCGGTTATGACTGGATGCCGGAACCCTGCCGCTCCTGTGACGAGAAGGAGAAGGACTTCGGCGGCTGTCGCTGCCAGGCGTTCATGCTCACCGGTGATGCGGCAAATGCCGACCCCGTTTGCAGCAAATCGGCGCATCATGGTCTGATACTGCAAGCTCGTGAAGAAGCCGAGCATGCCACCAAGACCATCGAACAATTGGCCTTCCGCAATGAACGAAACTCGCGCCTCATCGCCAAAGGGTGACCTCTTCACCGCCGCCCAGGCCGTCGCCGCCGGCACTGACTTTGCCGAACTCAAAGTCGGTCCTGCCGGGGTTTTCTGGAATGAATTTCGCCCCCAGGACGGTGCCTGTCGACTCTGGCAGTGGCGTGACGGCCAGGCCCTGCGGCTGACCCCCGACGGTTTCAGCGTGCGCAGTCGCGTCTATGAATACGGCGGCGGCTCGTTTTGCATCGCCGAGCACTCGCTGGTGTTCGTCAACGAGACCGACCAGCAGCTCTACCGTCAACCTCTGGACGGCGGCGAACCGGTTGCTCTGACTCAGGGCAGCCGCCGCTTCGGCGGCCTCGAATACGCAGCCGGTGGCGTGCTGGCCGTGGAAGAACAAGCCCGCGAGCACCGGCTGGTCCGCCTCGACCTGTCCAGCGGTGAACTCGGCGTGCTGGCCGAAGGCGCCGATTTCTATGCCTCCCCTGTTGCCAGCCCGGACGGCCAGCGTCTGGCCTGGATCGAATGGCAACGCCCGGACCAACCCTGGACCCTGACCCGCCTGATGTGCCGTGACGGTGAGCTACCCGCCCGCTGCATTGCCGAAGGCGCCAGCCTGCAGCAACCCCGCTTCGATGGCGCCGGGCGCTTGCTGTGCCTGAGCGATCAGGCCGGCTTCTGGCAGCCCTGGGGGGAAACCGCCGAGGGCTGGGCGCCGTTGCCCGCCGTTGCGGCCGATCATGCCGGCGCGCCATGGCAGCTCGGCGCTTGCACCTGGCTGCCGCTGGACGATGGCGGTTACCTGGCCAGCTGGTTCGAGCAGGGTTTCTCCCGGTTAGGCGTGATGGCCGCTGACGGCCCCAGTGACGATTACACCGGACCCTTTACGCGCTTTCGCTCGCTGGGCATCGACGACCGCAACCTCTATGCCATCGTGGCTTCGCCCACCCAGCCGGGCGCCGTGGTGGCCATCGACCATCACAGCCATCAATGCACCTTGCTGGCGGGGGGCAGTTCGCCGTTGCCTCTGGAGCAGATCAGCCAGCCGCAATCGCTGCGCTACCCCAGCGGCGACGGCGAAGCCTACGGCTTTTTCTATCCGGCTCACGCTGATGCCGTGCCGCCGCTGGTGGTGTTTATCCACGGCGGCCCGACGTCGGCCTGCTACCCGGTGTTCGACCCGCGCATCCAGTACTGGACCCAACGCGGCTTTGCCGTGGCCGACCTCAACTACCGTGGCAGCAGCAGCTACGGCCGCGATTACCGCCAGGCCCTGCACCTGCAATGGGGCAAGGCCGATGTCGAGGATGCCTGCGCCGTGGTCGCGCACCTCGCCGAGCTCGACATGATCGACCCGGACCAGGCGTTCATTCGCGGCGGCAGCGCCGGGGGCTACACCACCCTCTGCGCCCTGGCCTTCCACGGGGTCTTTCGGGCCGGCGCCAGCTTGTACGGCGTCAGCGACCCCATCGCCCTGGGCAAGGCCACCCACAAGTTCGAAGGGGACTACCTGGACTGGCTGATCGGCGACCCGGTGCGTGACCTGCAACGCTACGAAGACCGCACGCCACTGCTGCACGCACAGCAGATCAAGGTGCCGGTGATTTTCTTCCAGGGCGAACTGGACGCAGTCGTGGTACCCGAGCAGACCCGCTCGATGCTGGCCGCGCTGGAACAGAACGGCATCGCCGCCGAAGGCCACTTCTACTCGCAAGAACGCCATGGCTTCCGCCAGGCGGCCAATCTGGCCCATGCGCTTGAGCAGGAGTGGTTGTTTTATCGGCGGGTGATGGAGGGGTGAGTCCAGGGCCAGGCGCTGTGGACGGCCAGTGTCCCCGTAGGACCGAGCTTGCTCGGGAACAAGTGCGATACCTTCTTCTCAAGCGAGCTCGGTCCTGCAGAACAATGAATCGGGCCGTTACTTGTTTTTGGCAATCACATAAACCGCATGAACAATCCCGGGAATGTAACCGCACAAGGTCAGCAGAATATTCAGCCAGAAAGCGCCGCCGAAACCGACCTGAAGAAAAACGCCCACGGGCGGCAGGATGATGGCGAAGATGATGCGAATGAGATCCATGGTACAGCTCCTTGATTGATGCTTGATTGACCTGCCCGGCTCGGCAGGGTTCAGTGCTTCGATATCAAGTGGCTATCAACGCATCAAATCGCAGGCAAAAGAAAACCCCGCCGAGGCGGGGTCTTTCATACTGTTTCCCGTGATATCCATTTCTGCTCACCGTCCTGGCGAGGTTCCTTACGTGTCCCTGTTCTTTACTAGGCGCTTCCTGCGCGACGTCCCTGGAGCAAAGAATACTGCTGGATCCAAGCCAGGGAAATAGCTGAACGCCACCACGTGGTGTAAGCCAAAGCTTACACACTGTCACCCCGTCAGAATTGCTCGGCTTCCATCAGGTACAGCGACTCGCTGCCGGCCTTCACCGATGCGGTCAGAGAATGAATCCGTGGCAACAGGCGAGCAAAGTAGAACCGCGCGGTGGCCAGCTTGCTGGCGTAGAAGCTGTCCTGGCTTTCCTTGCCCAGCGCTGCCTTGGCCATGAGCGCCCACATGTAGGCATAGGCGGTATAGCCGAAGGCGTGCAGATACTCGACGGACGCCGCACCGATCTCGTTGGGATCGTTTTTGGCGCTGTCCAGCAGCCAGTTGGTCAGGTCGTCGAGGTTGTCCAGGGCCTCGCCCAACGGCTGGGTGAATTCGCTCAGCTGCGTCGCCGCCGTGGCGAGGAAGTGGCGGATCTCGTCGCTGAACAACTGATAGTAGGCGCCACCGGTGCCCACCACCTTGCGGCCCACCAGATCCAGCGCCTGGATACCGTTGGTGCCTTCGTAGATCTGGGTAATGCGCACATCGCGCACCAGTTGTTCCTGACCCCATTCGCGGATGTAGCCGTGACCACCGAAGACCTGTTGGCCATGAACCGTGGTTTCCAGGCCCAGATCGGTCAGAAACGCCTTGGCGACCGGCGTCAGCAGGGCCACCAGGTCTTCGGCGCGCTTGCGGGTGGCGGGCTCTTCACTGAACTTGGCGGTATCCAGCTGCATCGCGACGTAGGTGGAAAATGCCCGGCCGCCTTCGTTGCAAGCTTTCATCGTCAAGAGCATGCGCCGCACGTCCGGGTGCACGATGATCGGATCGGCCACCTTGTCCCGTGCCTTGGGGCCAGTGGGTGAACGGCTTTGCAGGCGATCACGGGCGTATTCGATGGCGTTCTGGTAGGAACGTTCGGCAGAAGCCAGCCCCTGGATGCCCACACCCAGGCGCTCGTAATTCATCATGGTGAACATCGCTGCCAGGCCCTTGTTAGGCTCGCCGACAATGTAGCCCACCGCCTGGTCGAAGTTCATCACGCAGGTGGCCGAGGCCTGAATGCCCATCTTGTGCTCGATGGAGCCGCAACCCAAGGTGTTGCGCTCGCCCAGGCTGCCATCGGCGTTGACCAGGAACTTGGGCACCAGGAACAACGAGATCCCTTTCGGACCCGCAGGCGCGTCCGGCAGTTTGGCCAGCACCAGGTGAATGATGTTTTCGGTCAGATCGTGCTCGCCACCGGTAATGAAAATCTTCGTGCCGCTGACCTTGTAGCTGCCGTCGGCCTGAGGTTCGGCCTTGGTACGGATGATCCCCAGATCGGTACCGGCATGGGGCTCGGTCAGGCACATCGAGCCGGCCCAGACGCCGGCGTACATGTTCGGCAGGTAAGCCGTCTTGAGCGCTTCGCTGGCATGAGCATTGATGGACAGGCAGGCACCGGCCGTCAGCATCGGGTAAAGTCCGAAGGCCAGGCTCGACGAGTTGACCATTTCCTCGACCTGGGCCGAGACCACCTTGGGCATGCCCATGCCGCCGTGCAGTGGGTCACCGCCCACGCCGACCCAACCGCCCTCGGCGTATTGCTGGTAGGCCTGGATAAAACCGACGGGCGTGGTCACCACCCCGGCCTCCCAACGGCAGCCCTCTTCATCCGCGGCGCGGTTCAAGGGAGCGATGCTTTTGGCGGTGACCTTGCCGGCCTCCTCGAGGATGGCGTCCACGGTTTCGGCATCCACCACCTCGGCCAGGCCAGGCAGCTGCGCCCACAGGCTGGCGACATCGAAGACTTCGTTGAGGACAAAGCGCATATCGCGCAGGGGCGCTTTATAGTCAGCCATGGCTACCTCGCAAAATAAACAGAGCGTTCAGATGCGCCAGTGTAGCCCAACAACTTTTGGGACACATAGGGTCGCTTTGTGACCGTCAGGTTCTAGGTGGTCATGCGCTGGCTTTGTTGCGTATCGCCCCTCGGCGGTTCGGCGCAAAGGCCACGACGCAGTTACGTCCGGCGCCCTTGGCGTTGTACAGCGCCTGGTCGGCAGACTTCAGCACTTCTTCGGCCGTGCGGTGGTCGATCAGCCGCTCTGCCACGCCGATGCTGACCGTCACTGACACATGGGAAGCCCCCGCGCCGGCCCGACGCATGCGGCCTTGCTGATCGTCACGGGGACGCTCAGGGTCGCGCAGCTGAATTTTGTAGTTGGCGATGAGCTCGCGAATCATGTCCAGATGCGGCTGACATTCGTCCAAGGTCTTGCCGGCAAACACCACCGCAAACTCCTCGCCGCCATAGCGATAGGCGCGCCCGCCCCCGGTGACCTTGGACAGCTTGCTGGCGACCAGGCGCAAGACCTGATCACCGACATCGTGGCCGTGGGTGTCGTTGAATTTCTTGAAGTGATCGACGTCGGTCATGGCCAGGACATAGTTGCGACCCAACCGCTGCATGCGCTCGTTCAAGGCGCGACGCCCCGGCAGCCCCGTCAGTTCATCACGAAACGCCATTTGATAGGCCTCATGGGCCACCGCCGCCGCAATCATCAGCATCACCTGGCTGCAGAGGATGTTGAGCGTAAAGGGCAGGATGAAGGTTTTCGGCAACATCCAGAACAGTCCGATCAGCCCCACCAACTGCGCCGCATGCAAGGGCCGCGGCCTGCGCACGTATTGCACGATGAGGGCAACGAAAGCGATGAAGAACATCGGGTAGGCCAGCTGGATCAGACTCATCCAGTGACCATGCAGCATCGGCCAGTGAATCTGCGCCAGGGCATCGAGCAATGCGGCAGGAAAACTCTGTTCCAGTGCCAGCGCGACACCTCCCACGGCCAGCAACACAGCGAATCGCGCGACCAGATCCTGGAACAGATGCGTGCGCTCCTCCCACACCCCGAACAACCCGTAGAGCAACGGCAGCAACAGGCAACACAGATGAAACACCACCGCCGCATCATCGCGCACCTTGCCGGTGTCGCGATAGAAGTCGGTCTGGGTGTCGAGCAGGTAGTAGACGATGTACACCGTCACCATCAGAAACAGTTCGCGTTGGCGCCGGTAGACCGCGCAGTAGGCGCCGCCCAGAAGGAGCACCAAGGTGGGCAGGACGTTGAACAGCGAGGTGAAAAACACATTGAGGTCGCGTACGTAAGCCGCAGCCAGTCCTGCCAGCAAAAGCAGCAAGGAGGGCAAAAAATGACTTGGGCGCAGGGCCGACAGTCGCGACAAGTAGAGGGCTCCAACCCGACTGATGGCGGGTTTATGGCAATGTGCCTCTATTGTATCGGCGGTGATGCGCAAAGGATTAGCGCAAGATTCGAATTTTACTCAATCTGTGATGGCCTCATCGCAGGCAAGCCCCAAGGCTTGCCTGCGGCGCCATTACACAGACTCAGTACGCCAGGCCGAAATCCTCTTCCTTCATGTCCATCAAGTTACCGGCGCCCGACAACATGGTCGCCACATGGCTGCGAGTACGCGGCAGGATGCGTTGGAAGTAGAACCGCGCGGTTTGCAGCTTGGCGGTGTAGAACGCGGCATCGCCCGTACCGGCGGCCAGTTTCTCGGCTGCCAGGCGTGCCATGTCGGCCCAGAAATACGCCAGACAGGCATAGCCCGAGTACATCAGGTAGTCCACCGAGGCCGCGCCCACTTCTTCGCGATCCTTCATGGCGGCCATGCCGACCTTCATCGTCAGCTCGCCCCACTCCTTGTTGAGCTGGGCCAGCGGCGTGACGAACTCGGTGACAGCGGTGTTGCCTTCATGGGCCTGGCAGAACTTGTGGACGATCTTGGTGAAACCCTTGAGGGCCTCGCCCTGGGTCATCAGCACTTTGCGGCCCAGCAAGTCCAGCGCCTGGATACCGGTGGTGCCTTCGTACAGCATGGAGATACGGCTGTCGCGCACGTTCTGCTCCATGCCCCACTCGGCGATGAAGCCGTGGCCACCGTAGATCTGGACGCCGTGGTTGGCGGATTCGAAGCCGACTTCAGTCATGAACGCCTTGGCGATCGGGGTCATGAACGCCAGCAGGGCATCAGCCTGCTTGCGCGCCGCTTCGTCTTCGGCGTACTTGACGATGTCGACCTGCTTGGCGGTGAAGTACACCATGGCGCGGGTGCCTTCGCTGAAGGCCTTCATGGTCAGCAGCATGCGCCGCACATCGGGGTGCACGATGATCGGGTCGGCCGCCTTTTCCGGCGCTTTGGGCCCGGTCAGCGAGCGCATCTGCAAGCGGTCGCGGGCGTATTTCAAACCGCCCTGAAACGCCACTTCGGCGTGGGCCAGGCCTTGCAATGCGGTGCCCAGGCGCGCGGTGTTCATGAAGGTGAACATGCAGTTGAGGCCCTTGTTCGGCGGGCCGATCAGAAAGCCGGTGGCCCCATCGAAGTTCATCACGCAGGTCGCGTTGCCGTGAATGCCCATCTTGTGTTCCAGCGAACCGCAGCTGACCGCGTTGCGCTCGCCAACCGCGCCGTCGGCGGTGGGCAGGAATTTCGGCACGATGAACAGGGAAATCCCCTTGGTGCCGGCCGGAGCGTCGGGCAGCCTTGCCAACACGATATGGACGATGTTCTCGGCCATGTCGTGCTCACCGGCAGAAATGAAGATCTTGGTGCCGCTGACCTTGTAGGTACCGTCGGCCTGGGGCTCGGCCTTGGTGCGCAACATGCCCAGGTCGGTGCCGCAATGCGACTCGGTCAAGCACATGGTGCCGGTCCACTCGCCGGACACCAGTTTGGTCAGGTAAGCCTCCTGCTGCTCGGGGGTGCCGTGCTCGGAAATCGTATTCATGGCGCCGTGGGACAGACCGGGGTACATGCCCCACGACCAGTTGGCCCCGCCAACCATTTCGCTCACTGCCAGGCCCAGCGACTCGGGCAGGCCCTGTCCACCGTGGGCGACGTCGTGGGCCAGGCTTGGCCAGCCACCTTCGACGAACTGCTGATACGCCTCTTTGAACCCGGTGGGGGTCTTTACGCCCGACTCGCTCCAGGTGCAGCCTTCAAGGTCACCCACGCGGTTCAGCGGCGACAGCACCTGCTCACAGAACTTGGCGCCTTCCTCGAGAATGGCGTCGACCATGTCCGGGGTGGCTTCCTGGCACGCTGGCAGGCTCTGATAGTGGGCTTCGTAGCCGAGCAGTTCGTCACGTACGAAACGAATATCACGCAAGGGGGCCTTGTAGTCAGGCATAGCGATAACCTCTGCTGAACAATACGGGTGGGGGGGGGCGACCCTGGTCACCCTTGAGTATGGGCGGGCTTGGGTCAAACAGATGTTTGAAACATACGTTTACGCCTATTTGTTGTCAAGGGGGCGTCCGCCTTGCGGTTCAACCGGGCGCCACTTTCCGGCGGGCAAAAAAAAGGCAGCCCACATGGGGCTGCCCTGTAAAAAACGGCAATCAATCAGGCAAACGTATTGACCAGGCTACCCAACAGGGCGGCGCCCGTATCGGCCTGCAACTTGCCCTGGATCATTTGGACCACGCCGGTGGCGGCATCTTCCTGCTGGCTCTGATCCACCGAATACAGGCGCTCGGCCTGCTGGGTGGTGGACTGGCTGGTGATGGACGAGGCAGTGTTCTGCGCGGCCACTGACGAAGCGGCCTTGTCCACCAGGTTCAGGCCGGCCTGAATGGCGCTCAAGCCCGAGTAGTACGCGGCATTTGAAGTGACTTGCACGATAACCTCCGAGAGGTATTGGCTCAATGCCACTATTTAAGCAATAACCCGATACAAAAGCACGCCAAAAAAGGGCCGCCAAAAAAACATCCGACGAGCGTCACCCTTCCATCAGGTCTATTTGCAGATGAGCGGCCACCGCTTCGGCACTTGGCACCTTCATGCGCGGCACTCGACCCAGGCAGGGCGCTGGCAGGCACTCGGCGAGGGTGGCAAGGTTTTCTTCCAGGCGCGAGGTCTTGCCATCGATCACATTGGCCACCCAGCCCGCCAGCGGCAAGCCATCCCGGGCTATCGCTTCGGCGCTGAGCAACGCATGGTTGATGCAACCCAGGCGCACGCCCACCACCAGAATAACCGGCAGGCCCAGGGCAATGGCCAGGTCGGACAGGCTCGCGCGCCCGGACAAGGGCACACGCCAGCCACCCGCCCCTTCGATCAGGGTGAAATCGGCCTGTTTGGCCAGTAACGCCTGCATCGGCGCCAGCAAGCGATCGACGCTCAACACCACGCCGGTTTCCCGGGCGGCCAGGTGCGGCGCAATGGCCGGTTCAAAGGCCAGCGGATTGATCTGTTCGTAGGGCAGCACGATAGAGCTCTGCGCCATCAGCGCCAGCGCATCACTGTTGCGCAAGCCGTCGACGGTGACTTCACAACCCGATGCCACGGGCTTGCCCGCCAAAGTGCTCAGGCCGCTCAGCCGCGCCGCATGGAGCAGTCCGGCGGCGATGGTGGTCTTGCCGACATCGGTGTCGGTTCCGGCAATGAAATAACCTGCGCTCATGCGCCCTCCGGCTTGCGCAAGATGGCGTATACCACCTGATAACTGGCCGGCAGGCCGGCCTCCTGACGAAAAACCTCGTAGGCCTGCAACATGCCCAGCAGCCGCGCACGCCCGGTCAGGCCGCCCGGCCGGCCGGGGTTGAGATTGTGTGCGCCCAGAGCCTTGAGTTCATGGGTCAGGCTGCGCACATCGGGGTAATGCAGCACATGGGGCCGGCACTCCAGACCGATCACCTCGAAACCGCTGGCGCCACAAAGACCCTGGTAGTCGTCCAATGCCCTGAAGCGGTTGACGTGGACCTGGCCATCCACCGCCCGCCAGCTTTCCTGCAGCTCGTGCAAGGTGCCGGTACAAAGGCTGGCGAACGCGAACACGCCACCCGGCTGCAACACCCGTAGCGCCTCGGCGAGCACCGCAGCGAAGTTCGCGCACCACTGCACTGCCAGGCTGGAAAAGACCAATGCGCAAGTCGCGGAACGCAACGGCAGCCGCTCGGCATCCCCAGCGATGTGAAAGGTCCCGGCGCCCTGGGTGCGGGCGTGGCGCAGCATGCCTTCGGCAATGTCCACGTCGATGCCCTGGCTGTACTCGAAACGCCGAGCAAGCAGATGGCTGAAATAGCCGGTACCACTCCCCAGATCCAGCCAGCGCGAGACCGGCGACAGGCCTGCGGGCAGACGCGCCAGCAGTTGATGGCCAACATCCCTTTGCAGTTCGGCGACGCTGTCATAGGTCGCGGCAGCGCGGGAGAAGGACGCTGCGACCTGACGCTTGTCAGGCAAGTGGCCGGCTGGCGCAGGGTCGAGGCGCGGTTGGGACAGATCAGTCATGGTCCGACTCATGGAAAAAGGCGTGTATGGCGGCCCCCAGGCTGTGGGGATCTTCCAGCAGGAAGGCATGGCTGGCCTGCTCGATCAGCCCGACTTCGACATCCGGCAACAGGGCCAGCAGCTCACCGGCCACTTCGGCAGGTACCAGCGCATCCTGACCCGCGAAGACGTGCAATTGCGGGCCGTTGTAGCCCTGCAAGGCGGCGCGGGTGTCCAGCTTGGCCAGCAATTCCAGACCGTGATGCAGCCCATGCGGAGCGGGCGCCGCGCTGGCCAGCAAGCGAGCCAGGCCGCGCGCATCTGCGGCGCCTTGAGCGCACAGCAGGCTGAAGCGCTTGAGGGTGGTTGCCGGATCGGCCCGGCAACCCGCCAGAAAAGCGGCGAAGGTCTCCGGGGCCATGGCGCTGGGCCAGTCATCCCGGGCGACGAAACAGGTATTGCTCGCCAAGGTCAGCAGACCGCAGCAACCCTCGCCGCGTCGCCCGGCCAGTTCGGCAGCCAACATGCCGCCCAGCGACCAGCCCCCCAGCCAGGTGTTGTCCGGCAGGTGGGCGTCGAGCTCGTCCAGCCATTCTTCGACAGTGCTGCTGGCCAAGTCCGGCAGGGGCTCAATGTCGACCCGCAGGTTTTCGTTCAGGCCACGCAGGGCTGCCGCCAGCGGCTCAAGGGCCGATACCCCCATGCCCCAGCCCGGCAACAGAATCAGACGGTCACGCATTGATCGGCTCCAACAGCGGATAGCAATCGGCCAGTGCTTGCAACAATAGCTGCACTTGCGTCTCGCTGTGGGCGGCAGACAGCGTCACGCGCAGCCTCGCACTGCCCGCCGGCACCGTGGGCGGACGAATGGCCGTCACCAGCACGCCGCGCTCGCGCAACAATTGCGACAGGCGCAGGGCACGTTCGCTGCTGCCGATCAGAATCGGCTGTATGGGCGTGAAGCTGTCCATCAACTGCAACCCGAGCGCCTCGGCGCCGCGACGGAACTGGCTGATCAAGGCTTGCAGATGGGTCCGCCGCCAGCCTTCACTGCGCAGCAGTTCGAGGCTGCGCAACGTGGCGCAGGCCAGCGCAGGTGGCTGACTGGTGGTGTAGATATAAGGCCGGGCGAATTGCACCAGGGTCTCGATCAGCTCTTCGCTGCCCGCGACAAAGGCCCCCGCCGTGCCGAACGCCTTGCCCAAGGTGCCGACCAGCACCGGGACATCGTCCACGCCCAGGCCGAAATGCTCGACGATACCGCCGCCGTTGGCGCCCAACGGGCCAAAGCCGTGGGCATCGTCCACCATCAGCCAGGCGCCCTTGGCCCGCGCCGTGGCCGCCAGTGCCGGCAGATCGGCAATATCACCGTCCATGCTGAACACCCCGTCGGTCACCACCAGGGTGTCGCCGACGGCCTTGTCCAGGCGCTGGGCGAGGCTGGTCGAGTCATTGTGCAGATAGCGGTTGAAGCGCGCTCCGCTGAGCAGGCCCGCGTCCAGCAGCGAGGCATGGTTGAGGCGGTCCTGGAGGACGGTATCGCCCTGCCCCACCAGCGCGGTGACCGCGCCAAGGTTGGCCATGTAGCCAGTGGAAAACAACAGTGCCCGCGGACGCCCGGTGAGGTCGGCCAAGGCTTCTTCGAGGGCATGGTGCGGTGTGCTGTGGCCCACGACCAAGTGCGACGCACCGCCACCGACACCCCAACGCTCGGCGCCGTCGCGCCAGGCCTTGATCACCTCGGGGTGATTGGCCAGGCCGAGGTAGTCGTTGTTACAAAACGCCAGTAGCGGCTGGCCGTCCACGCGCACCAGCGGCCCTTGCGGGGTTTCCAGCAACGGCCGCTGGCGGTAAAGGTCAGCGGCGCGGCGTTCAGCCAGCCGCGCGCTCAGGTCGAAGGGCATGGCGGTCTCGTCGTCAGGCGGAGGCAGCGTCGTAGAACATTTCGCTGCTCTTCTGCTCGACCAGCGCTTGCTCGATGGCCGCTTGATGCACTTCGTCGGCGTGCTCATAACCGGCTTCGGGCTGGATGCCCAGGCGCGAGAACAGCAGCATGTCCTTGTCGGATTGCGGGTTGGCGGTGGTCAGCAGCTTGTCGCCGTAGAAGATCGAGTTGGCGCCGGCAAAGAATGCCAAGGCCTGCATCTGATCGTTCATGGCTTCGCGGCCGGCCGACAGACGCACGTGGGACTCGGGCATCAGGATCCGGGCCACGGCCAACATGCGGATGAAGTCGAACGGGTCGATGTCTTCGGCGTTGGCCAGCGGCGTACCGGCGACCTTGACCAGCATGTTGATCGGCACCGACTCCGGATGTTCCGGCAGGTTGGCCAACTGGATCAGCAAGCCGGCGCGGTCATCCAGCGACTCGCCCATGCCGAGGATGCCGCCGGAGCAGATCTTCATGCCGGCATCGCGCACGTAGGCCAGGGTCTGCAGACGCTCGCCGTACGTACGGGTGGTGATGATGCTGCCGTAGAACTCCGGCGAGGTGTCGAGGTTGTGGTTGTAGTAGTCCAGGCCGGCGTCGGCCAGCGCTGCAGTCTGCTCCTGGTCCAGCTTGCCCAGGGTCATGCAGGTTTCCAGGCCCATGGCCTTGACGCCGGCAACCATCTGCAACACATAGGGCATGTCCTTTGCCGAAGGGTGTTTCCACGCCGCACCCATGCAGAAACGGGTCGAGCCGATGGACTTGGCCCGTGCCGCCTCTTCGAGGACTTTCTGCACTTCCATCAGCTTTTCTTTTTCCAGCCCGGTGTTGTAGTGGCCGGACTGCGGGCAGTATTTGCAGTCTTCCGGGCAGGCACCGGTCTTGATCGACAGCAGCGTGGAAACCTGCACGCGGTTGGCGTCGAAATGGGCGCGGTGCACGGTCTGCGCCTGGAACAGCAGGTCGTTGAAGGGCTGGACGAACAGCGCCTTGACCTCGGCCAGGGACCAGTCGTGACGCAAGGTTGCAGTTGTGCTGGCGCTCATCGGCGATTCCTTCCTTATGCTGGGCGTGGAGTACGGATACCCACAGACGCCACACGGCTATTCAAGTGATAGCCGGCATATTTAAGGAAGTGCCATGCGCTGTCAACCATATCGCGCCTTACTGGTTTACAAGTGGTTATTAAACAACCAGCTCTGTCTGCTTTGCGATGAGCCCTGCCACTCGCCCACTGCCCTCTGCGAGCCCTGCACCCAAGAGCTGCCGTGGCTGCGCGAGCGCTGTCGCTTATGCGCCCTGCCCTTGGCCATGGAAGGGCTGGTGTGCGGTCAGTGCAGTCGTCGGCGGCCGGCTTTTGCCCGGGTAGAAGCGCCTTGGGAGTACCGGTTTCCCGTGGATGGCCTGATCACCCGCTTCAAACATAAGGCATGCTGGCCGCTGGGCCGTTTGCTGGGCGAATTGCTCGGGCAGTGGCTGCAGCAGCGTTTCGAGGACGGCCTCGCACGTCCGGACCGGCTCATCGCGGTGCCCTTGGGCAGCCGGCGCCTGCGCCTGCGCGGGTTCAATCAGGCGCAAATGCTGGCGGCCTGGCTGGCGAAGAGCCTCGGCATTGCCTGTGATACCCGCAGCCTCGTGCGCCGTCACGAGACCCGAGCCCAGCAAGATCTGGGTGCACGCGCCCGGCAACGCAATCTGCGCCAGGCCTTCCATGTCCAAGTGCCCACCGCCGTGGAAGGCCTGCACATCGCGGTGGTCGACGATGTACTGACAACCGGGGCTACAGCGCAGGTGATTGCCCGCTGCCTGCGCGATGCCGGTGCCCGGCGGGTCGACATTTACTGCCTGGCCCGCACCGCCAAACCGGGCCATGCTTGACTTGCGCTGGCAGCAGGGGCAACGTCCGGGGCATTCCAAGCCTTGCGTAGCCCAGAGCCCATGCCACTGCCCAGCCTGCTGACCCAGCACATTGTACGTCGCCCACAACGTATCGCGCTGTTGCAACACATCGTCGAACAAGGCTCGATCACCCGCGCCGCAAAAAGCGCGGGCATGAGCTACAAGGCCGCCTGGGACGCCATCGACGAGCTCAACAACCTTGCTGCATCGCCCTTGGTGGAGCGTGCAGTGGGAGGCAAGGGCGGTGGCGGCGCGCGCTTGTCCGAAGAAGGCTTGCGGGTGCTGCAACTCTATCAACGGCTGCAAGTGCTTCAGGCGCAGGTACTGGAGGCCGCCGAGCATGCCAGCGATCTCGATCTGCTGGGGCGCATGATGCTGCGTACCAGCGCGCGCAACCAGCTGCATGGGCGCATCGGGCAAGTGGTGGCGATGGGGCGCAACGACCGGATCGAACTGGACCTCGGCGCGGGTTTATTCCTCGACGCGCAGATCACCCATGAAAGCACCTTGGCGCTAGAGCTGGCGGCGGGCAGCGAAGTGTTCGCATTGATCAAGGCCGGCTGGATCGAGCTGCTGCACAGCGTCGACCAGGCCCCGGAAGGCTATAACCTGTTCAAGGGTCGTGTCGAACAGGTGCTCGATGAAGAAGAGGGTCCGGCGGAACTGCGTTTGCGCCTCGTGAACGGGCAGACGTTGTGCGCGCTGGTCGAGCCCTCGCGGTTGCAGGGCCTCAAGGAAGGGGATGAGGCCGTGGTGGGTTTTGCGCCGACCTTCGTACTGATTGCCACGCCAGTGTGAAGGTTCCGGTCCTGCAGGGTCATGGCGATATCACACTTGAGTTACCATGCACCGTCTACGCGGCAACCGGCCGTGCGCAGGAGCTCGCATGTCCCATCCCTTCGAAACACTCACGCCTGATCTGGTCCTCGATGCCGTCGAAAGCATCGGTTTTCTCAGCGATGCCCGGGTCATGGCCCTCAACAGCTACGAGAACCGGGTCTATCAGGTCGGCATCGAAGACTCCGTCCCGCTGATCGCCAAGTTCTACCGCCCGGACCGCTGGACCACCCAAGCGATTCTCGAGGAGCACAGTTTCACCGCCGAACTCGCCGATTGCGATGTGCCGGTGGTGGCGCCCATGTCCCACAACGGCGCGACCCTGTTCGAGCACGCCGGCTTTCGCTTCACCTTGTTCCCACGTCGCGGCGGCAGAGCACCGGAGCCAGGCAATCTGGACCAGCTGTACCGCCTCGGACAATTGCTCGGCCGCCTGCATGCCGTGGGCGCGACCCGGCCGTTCGAGCACCGCGAAGCCCTCGGGGTGCAGAACTTTGGCCACGATTCGTTGACCACCCTGCTGGAAGGCAACTACGTGCCGCGCAGCCTGCTGCCGGCCTATGAATCCGTGGCCCGCGACCTGCTCAAGCGCGTCGAACAGGTGTACCGCGAGACTCCACACAAAAACATCCGCATGCACGGCGACTGCCACCCCGGCAACATGATGTGTCGTGACGAGATGTTCCATATCGTCGACCTTGATGACTGTCGCATGGGTCCGGCGGTGCAGGACATCTGGATGATGCTGGCGGGCGATCGCCATGAATGCCTGTCCCAGCTTTCAGAGCTGATGGATGGCTACAACGAGTTCAACGATTTCGACCCCCGGGAACTGGCCCTGATCGAGCCCCTGCGCGCCCTGCGCCTGATGAACTACAGCGCCTGGCTGGCCAAGCGCTGGGACGATCCGGCGTTCCCCCGCAGCTTTCCCTGGTTCGGCACCGAGCGTTATTGGGGCGACCAGGTGCTGGCCTTGCGTGAGCAACTGTCGGCGCTCAACGAGGAACCGCTGAAACTGTTCTGATCCACCCACAATGCTAAAAGGACGTTCGATGCACACCGCCGTAAACCCCCGCAGGGGCTATATCCTTGGCCTCAGCGCCTACTTCATGTGGGGGTTTCTCCCGCTGTTCTTCAAAGCCGTGCAAAGCGTGTCACCGGTGGAAATCATCATTCACCGGGTGCTCTGGGCTGCGCTGTTGGGCACGGCACTGCTGCTGGTGTGGAAGCATCCGGGCTGGTGGCTCGAGCTGCGTGAAAACCCACGGCGCCTGGCAGTGCTGGCCCTGAGCGGCAGCCTGATCGCCTGCAACTGGCTGATCTACGTCTGGGCGGTGAACAATGGCCGCATGCTCGAAGCCAGCTTGGGCTACTACATCAATCCACTGATCAACGTGCTGCTGGGGCTGCTGGCGCTGGGCGAGCGCCTGCGCCGCCTGCAATGGCTGGCCGTAGCGCTGGCGGCGGTCGGGGTGGCGCAGCAGGTCTGGCAGGTGGGCAGCCTGCCCTGGGTATCCCTGACCTTGGCGTTGACCTTCGGTTTCTATGGTTTGATCCGCAAGCGCGCGCCCGTCGCCGCCTTGCCAGGGCTGGTGATCGAGACCTGGCTGCTGGTGCCGCTGGCCCTGGGCTGGCTGCTCTTGCATCCCGACGCCGGGACCCTGCAGCCGACCTTTATCGCCAGCAGCCAAATGCTCTGGCTGGTGGCCGCCGGGCCCATTACCCTGGTGCCGCTGCTGTGCTTCAACGCCGCCGCGCGGCACCTTCCATACACGACCCTGGGCTTCTTGCAGTACATCGCCCCGACCCTGGTGTTGATACTGGCCGTGGGCGTGTTCCATGAAAAGCTCGCGCCCGCGACCTTGACCGCGTTCGGTTTTATCTGGGGGGGGTTGGTGGTGTACAGCGTGGATATCTGGCAGCAGATGCGCAAACGCTGAATCGGCGGTGTCTGGTTCCCGAGCAAGCTCGGTCCTACAGGCGCCGCCCTGTAGGACCGAGCTTGCTCGGGAACAGCGATCACAACTGCGTACGCAATGTCAGCTCCACCATCAAATCATCCGCCAAAGTCTCCAGCCGCTCCTGCAAAACCTCCAACGACAAGTGCAGCGGTACCGCCAGCGTCGCCTCGGCATGGAACAAGGTCTCGCTGCTCATGGGCGCCGGGCGCACGTCGGTGGTCAGGCGCTCGACGTTGACCCCTTCGGCCGCCAACAGCCGAGTGATATCGCGCACGATGCCGGGCCGGTCGTTGCCCACCAGATCCATGGCTATCGGCTTCCAGGCACTGGACAACTGCTCGCCACTCTCGGCCACCACCACGCGGATGCCGTGCTCCGAGAGCCCTTGCAGGGCGTGCACCAGTTCCAGATTGAATTCGCTGGGCACCGCCACCCGCAGGATCCCGGCGAACTGCCCGGCCATCCGTGACATGCGGCTCTCCAGCCAGTTACCGTGGTGATCGGCAATGCACTGGGCAATCCGCTCGACCAGTCCGGCCTTGTCTGCTGCAATGACAGTCAACACTAAATCGTTCACGGCAAACCCCTTATGGTTCAGAACCGCCAGTATAGGCTCGGTTGCCGACCAGAAAGCTGTGTACGGTTTCCACTTGTTTATGGAACAATTACTCAAATTATTGAGAACACCTGAATCTGTACTGTGACCACAGCAGCCATTCCGGTCGCAGAACGACGCTTTGAGTCTCATTTTCACAACCGCAGCGCTTCATGTAGTATCCGCTTTCGCGCACTACATAACGTTGGAATCGATGTCTGGACAAGCTGAAGAGCTCGCAGAGTGAGGCAAGCAATGACTGATCACGTTCAAGTCGGTGGCCTTAAGGTCGCCAAGGTTCTGCTGGATTTCGTCAACAAGGAAGCCCTCCCCGGCACCGGCCTGAAGGCCGAACAGTTCTGGGCCGGCGCAGAAGATCTCATCAATGACCTCGCCACCAAGAACCGTGCCCTGCTGAGCAAGCGCGACACCTTGCAGCGTCAGATCGATGGC
Organism: Pseudomonas sp. dw_358; assembly: GCF_018449655.1. GTDB lineage: Bacteria > Pseudomonadota > Gammaproteobacteria > Pseudomonadales > Pseudomonadaceae > Aquipseudomonas. The sequence goes on along the minus strand of NZ_JAAVUX010000006.1, from coordinate 259,450 downwards.
TGGCACCAGGCCCATCGCGACCAGCCCCATGATGCCCATGCCTACAAGGCGTTCCTGCGGGAAATCGGCTACCTGCTACCGCCGGGCGACGAGTTCCACGCCACCACCGAAAACGTCGACGACGAAATCGCCCGCATGGCCGGCCCTCAGTTGGTGGTGCCGGTGATGAACGCACGCTTCGCTCTGAACGCCTCCAATGCCCGCTGGAGCTCGCTGTACGACGCGCTCTATGGCACCGATGCCATCAGCGAAGCAGGCGGCGCCGAACGCGGCCAAGGCTACAACAAGGTCCGTGGCGACAAGGTCATCGCCTTCGCCCGTGCCTTCCTTGATGAAGCCGCGCCCCTCGCTGCCGGGTCCCACGTCGAAGCCACCCGCTATGCGCTGCACGACGGCAAGCTGGTCGTCGGCCTCAAAGGCGGTTCCAACACCGGCCTGCGCGACGACAGCCAGCTGATCGGCTATCAGGGCGACGCCGCCGCACCCCACGCAATCCTGTTCAAGCATAATGGCCTGCACTTCGAGATCCAGATCGACTCCAGCACCCCCGTCGGCCAGACCGACGCCGCCGGGGTCAAGGACATCCTGATGGAAGCCGCCCTGACCACCATCATGGACTGCGAAGACTCCGTCGCCGCCGTGGATGCCGACGACAAGGTGGTGATCTACCGCAATTGGCTGGGCCTGATGAAGGGCGACCTCAGCGAGGAGGTCAGCAAAGGCGGCCAAAGCTTCACCCGCACCATGAACCCGGACCGCCCGTACAGCGCGCCCCTGGGCGGTGAAGTGACCCTGCACGGGCGTTCGCTGCTGTTCGTGCGCAATGTCGGCCATTTGATGACCATCGACGCGATTATCGACGCCCATGGCCATGAAGTCCCGGAAGGCATCCTCGACGGGCTGATCACCAGCCTCGCGGCGATCCACAACCTGACCGGCAAGAACACCCGCAAGAACAGCCGCACCGGTTCGGTGTACATCGTCAAGCCGAAGATGCACGGCCCGGACGAAGTGGCGTTCACCAACACCCTGTTCGAACGCATCGAAAAAGTCCTCGGCCTGCCGTTGAACACCCTCAAGGTCGGCATCATGGACGAGGAGCGTCGCACCACGGTCAACCTGCGTGCCTGCATCAGTGCCGCTCGCCAGCGCGTGGTGTTCATCAACACTGGGTTCCTCGATCGGACTGGTGATGAAATCCACACCTCCATGGAAGCCGGCGCCGTGGTGCGCAAGGGCGCCATGAAAAGCGAGAAGTGGATTGCGGCCTACGAGAACAACAATGTCGATATCGGCCTGGCCAGTGGCCTGCAAGGTCGAGCGCAGATCGGCAAGGGCATGTGGGCCATGCCCGACCTCATGGCGGCCATGCTCGAACAGAAGATCGTCCACCCGCTGGCCGGTGCCAACACCGCCTGGGTGCCTTCGCCGACCGCCGCAGCGTTGCATGCTCTGCACTACCACAAGGTCGACGTGTTCGCCCGTCAGGCCGAACTGGCCAAGCGTGCGCCCGCTTCGGTGGACGATATCCTGACCCTGCCGCTGGCGGCGGATACGAACTGGAGTGCCGAGGAAATCCAGAACGAACTGGATAACAACTCTCAGGGCATCCTCGGTTATGTGGTGCGCTGGATCGACCAGGGCGTCGGCTGCTCGAAGGTGCCGGACATCCACGACATCGGCTTGATGGAAGACCGTGCCACCCTGCGGATTTCCAGCCAGCTGCTGGCCAACTGGCTGCGCCACGGCATCGCCAGCGAGGAGCTGATCCTGCAAAGCCTCAAGCGTATGGCCCCGGTGGTCGACCGTCAGAACGCCAACGACCCGCTGTACCGTCCTCTGGCACCGGACTTCGACAGCAACATCGCCTTTCAGGCGGCGGTGGAGTTGGTGATCGAGGGGGCGAAGCAGCCGAACGGGTACACCGAGCCGGTGTTGCACCGCAAGCGTCGGGAGTTCAAAGCCAAGCACGGTCTGTAGACCGCGCTTCGCGGGCAACCGCGAACATGGCCGGCCATGCTCCCACAGATACAGCGCAGTACCTGTGGGAGCAGGCCTTGGCCGCGGTAAGGCCCACAAAGATTCAACGCCTTACGCCACCCCCAACTCCCGCTTCGCCAATTTCACCAACTGATTGGCATCGATCGGCTTGAGCAGAAAGTCCACGACGCTCAGGTGCATCGCCGCGATGGCGTCTTTGACCCCCGCATCCCCTGACATGATGATGATCGGCAAGGCCGCGCGGTCAGAGTCGCGCACCTCGCGGATCAGGTCCAGGCCGCTGTCCGGCGCCATGCGCAGGTCAGTGATCAGCAGGCCGATGCCTTTGTCGCCGCGCAGGCGTTCCAGCGCCTCGACAGCACTGGCCGCCGTGCTGCACGAGATGCCGTGCAAAAACAGGATTTCCGCGAGGGTTTCTCGGGTCTGCTCATGGTCGTCGACCACCAGCGCGGCCAGCGGCGGCTGATCGGCCACGCCCATGGCGGCATTCAGTGCCTCGAGTTCGGCCTCGCTCAATATATTGTGATCGGACATGCGCCTTTCATCACCTGATCAAATCCGAAGCGTCGGGAGTAGCCCCGGCGCACTTCATCGGATCGTTTGCTCTAGACCGTCCATGATGCGGTTGATTGCACGCCACTAGAAGTATTTTTTTAGACTTACGTCCAATGGGCACCCGCGCCAGAGCGGCCGACCATGGGCACACAACAATAGATCGGGACGCCACCCATGAACAAAGCGGACGCCTTTGCCCTCGCCGGCAAGACGGCGGTACTGCAGAACGTCCACGGCACACTGCGGTTTCTGCAGCGATTCCCACCGTTCAATCAGATGGAACAGGCACACCTGGCGTACCTGGTGGAACAGTGCCAGCTGCGTTTCTATGTCGCCGGCGACAGCATCATCAAGCCGGCGGATGGGCCTGTAGAGCATTTCTACGTCGTCAAACAGGGCAGCGTGGTCGGCGAGCGGCCCCACAGCGCCCGACGCGGTAATGAAACCACCTTTGAAATCGCCGCTGGCGAGTGCTTTCCGCTGGCCGCCCTGCTCGGCGAGCGCGCCACCCGGACCGAACATCTGGCCGCACTGGACACCTTCTGCCTGCAACTGCCCAAGCCGGCGTTCATCAGGGTCATGGGCTTGTCCAGCCCGTTTCGCGATTTCGCCCTGCGCGGTGTCAGCAGCCTGCTGGATCAGGTCAACCGCGAGGTTCAGCGCCAAGCGGCGCAAACCTTGGGCAACCAGTACTCCCTGAACACGCGCCTGGGCGAACTGGCCATGCGCCACCCCATCACCTGCACCGCCGAAACCCCGCTGCGCGACGCCGTGCGAGCCATGCATGAGCAGCAGGTCGGCAGCATCGTCATCGTCGACCCGGACAAGCGTCCCAAAGGCATCTTCACCCTGCGCGACCTGCGCCAGGTGGTGGCCGACGGTGGCCCCGATTTCACACGGCCTATTGCCGCCAGCATGACCCAGACGCCATTCTCCCTCAGCCCCGATGCCAGCGCCTTCGATGCCGCCATTGCCATGACCGAGCGGCATATCGCCCATGTTTGCCTGGTACGGGACGGGCGCCTCTGCGGTGTGGTCTCCGAGCGCGACCTGTTCTCGCTGCAACGGGTCGACCTGGTCCATCTGGCGCGGACCATTCGTAACGCCGCGCATCTGGACCCCTTGATCACCGTGCGCGGCGAGATCGGCCAGTTGGTGGAGCGCATGCTCGCCCACGGCGCGTCGTCGACCCAGATCACCCGCATTATCACCCTGCTCAACGACCAGACGGTGTCACGGGTTATCGAGCTGGTGCTGGAGAGCCACGGCGACCCCGGCATCCCCTTCAGCTGGCTGTGCTTCGGCAGCGAGGGCCGGGGCGAGCAGACGCTGTTCACCGATCAGGACAACGGTATCCTCTTTGACGCCCGCGACAGTGCCCATGCCGCCGAGTTGCGCGGCAAGCTGCTGCCCATCGCTCAACAGATCAACCTGAGCCTGGCGCAATGCGGCTTCGCCCTGTGCAAAGGCAATGTCATGGCCGGCAACCCGCAGCTCTGCCTGTCCCAAGCCGAGTGGTCGCGGCGCTTTGCCACTTTCATCCGCGAGGCGACCCCGGACAACCTGCTGGGCTCGAGCATCTATTTCGACCTGCGGGTGGTCTGGGGTGATGCCCAGGGCTGCGAACGGCTGCGTGGCGAGATCCTCCGGCAGGTGGCCGACAACCGCCTGTTTCAGCGTTTGCTGGCGGAAAATGCCTTGCGCCAGAAGCCACCGGTGGGACGCTTCCGAGATTTTGTCCTGAGCCGCAAAGGCAGCGAGCGTACCGCCACTCTCGACCTCAAAGCCCAAGGGTTGATGCCATTTGTCGACGGCGCCAGGCTGCTGGCCCTGGCCAACGGTGTCGAGGTCGGCAACACCCTCGAACGCCTGCGCGAGCTGGTCAAGCGCCAGGTGATCGACCCTCAGGACGGCGCCGCCTTCGAAGAGGCGTACCACTTCATCCAGCAGACCCGCATGCAACAGCATCAGTTGCAAAGCCGGGAGAATCTGCCTTGGTCCAACCGCCTGGACCCTGACAGCCTCAATCACCTGGACCGGCGTATCCTGCGCGAATCCCTGCGCCAGGCCCAGCGACTGCAAGCCAGCCTGACCTTGCGGTATCAGTTGTGAGCCTGCTGCACTGGTGGCGCAAATCCGAAATGACCGTGAGCGCTTCCCAGCGCCAGCGTCTGGACGCCCTGCCGGCCGGTGACCGGCCAGGCCAAGGTGAGCTGCGCCAACAGCGCTGGGTAGTGGTGGATGTCGAAACCACCGGTCTCAACGTCCAGCGTGACGAGGTACTGTCCATCGGCGCCGTGGTCATCGAGGACGGCGCCATCGACTTCTCCCAGCCCTTTGAACGCACGCTCCTGCACCATGCCTCCCACACCGGGCCCAGCGTGCTGATCCATGGCCTGGGGCCCAGCGAGCTGGCGGCCGGAACCGACCCGGCCGAGGCGCTGCTGGACTTCCTCGAGTTCGTCGGCAGCTGCCGCCTGCTGGCGTTTCACGCACCGTTCGACCAGCGCATGCTGGCCCGTGCCATCAAGCGACACCTGGGTTATCGCTGGCGCGCAGAAGTACTGGACATCGCCGAGCTGGCGCCGCTCTTGCTTCCGGACAAGGCGCCCCGTGAAGCCGGCCTGGATGGCTGGGCACGGGTGTTCGGCTTGCAGGCCGAAGAACGCCACCATGCTGCTGCCGATGCCATGGTCACGGCTGAACTGATGCTGGTGTTGCTCAGCCACGCCCGACGCCAGGAACTGCACACGGTCGAGGAACTGACCGAGCACCTGAGCCAATGGCGGCGGCGTCAGAATGCGCCCGGCCTGTAGGGCAGATAACGCCAGCGGTGCTATAAATAGCCGCTCAACCCTGCCGAGGCTTCTCAATGTCCGTGCCCAGCATGACCCTCTACTTCAACGCCGGTTCACCCTTCGCCCGCAAAGTACGCGTGCTGCTCGACGAAATCGGCCAGTTGGATCAGGTCACCCTCAAAGCGATCCAACCCACCCCGGTCACGCCGGAAGCGGAACTGGTGCAAGCCAACCCGTTGGGCAAGCTGCCCGCCCTGGTGCTGGCGAATGGAGAGGTGCTTTATGACAGCCGGGTGATCTGCGAGTACCTCGATTCCCGACACTCCACCGCCCCGTTGCTACCGGCGGTCGGGGCTGCACGGTGGCGCCGCCTGACCCTCGGTTCGCTGGCCGATGGGATGCTCGATGCGGCCCTGTTGATTCGCTACGAGCACGCCCTGCGCCCGGAAGAGAAACATTGGGCGCTGTGGCTGGAGGGTCAGAGCGAGAAGATCGAACGGGGGCTGGCCTATCTGGAGCGCGAATGCCTCGCCGAGCTGGAAGCGAGTTTCGACCTGGCCAGTATCGGCGTGGCCTGCGTGCTGGGGTATCTGGATTTCCGTCAGCCGCAGCTGAGCTGGCGCCAGCGTTATCCACAGCTGGCTGCCTGGTACGCGGTGGTCGAGCAGCGGCCGTCCATGGAACACTCCCGCCCGCCGATCTAAGTTTGGCTCCGGCCGCCCAGGTGCTTATGATTGCCGACCTTTTCGTCACTTCACGAGTCGTTCATGCGTCGTTTCTGCAAGGGTTGTCTGGTGGTCCTGCTGCTGTTGCTCAACACCGTGGTACTGATCGGGCCGTTGCTGGTGTTCGCGCTGATGAAACTGGTGTTCTCCGGTTACATGCGCGACTACGCGTCGGCGGGGGTGATGTGGATCGCCGAGACCTGGGCGGAGATCGACAAGCTGATATTCGCGGTGTGCATTCCCACCCGTTGGGAAATACGGGGCGCCGAGGGCCTGCGCACAGACACGTCCTATCTGGTGGTCTGCAATCATCAGTCCTGGGTCGATATTCCGGCGTTGATCCAGGCGCTCAATCGCCAGGCACCGTTCTTCAAGTTTTTCCTGAAGAGGGAGCTCATCTGGGTACCCTTTCTCGGTCTGGCCTGGTGGGCATTGGACTACCCGTTCATGAAACGCTACAGCAAGGCCTTCGTGGAACGCCACCCGGAGCTCAAGGGCCACGACCTTGAAATTACCCAGGCCGCCTGCGAGTTATTCAAGCGCCAGCCGGTGACCGTGGTCAACTATCTGGAAGGCACCCGCTTCACCGCCGCCAAGCACGCTAAACAGGCGTCACCCTATCGCTACCTGTTACAGCCCAAGGCCGGCGGCGTGGCCTTCGTGCTGGCGGCCATGGGCGAGCAGCTTGACCGCTTGCTGGACGTCACCGTGGTCTATCCCGGCGCCGGCATTCCGGGCTTCTGGGACCTGTGCTGCGGCAAGGTGCCCAAGGTCATCATCGATATCCAGGCGCGCGACATCGACCCCGGCCTGTGGCAAGGGGATTACGAAAACGACCCAGTGTTTCGCCAACACGTGCAGGGCTGGGTCAATCAGATGTGGCGGGACAAGGATGAGCGGATTGCAGCGTTGAAAACGTCGTAGCAGCCGCTCCGTTACTTCGTTCCCCAGATGCTGCCCAGGCTGCTCAGCACGCCACCGCCGACGCCCTGCTGCCCCAGATACTGCAGAATCACCGGCGCAAACTGGCTGACCATGCCGCTCTTCATGCCCAGGGCGCTGAAGGCACTGTTCATGTCGCTGGTGCTTTTCACGTTACCCAGCGTGTTGTTAAGCGCCGATTCCTTGCCACTGCTGTTGCCCAGCAGGCTGCCCAAGGCATTGCTGCCAGACAGGCTGTCCAACCCCGGCACTTTCTGAGTCAGCTCGGAATACTGCGAAGGTTGCAGCTTGTTCTTGGCCAGGCCGAGCATCGCGCCGGTCCCGCCCACGGCCTGCTGCGGGGTCACCTTGAGCTGGCTGCCCAGGTTGTTGAGCAGGCCGGCTGCCTGCGGGGTCGAACCCACAGCCGCTGCGCCCCCGCTGTTGTTGCCATTGAGGGTAGACGCGGCATTGACCGCATCGTTGAGATTGAACGCCCACGCCGGACTGGCCGCGACAGCCATCAGCGAAACCAGCGCCATACCCTGAAAAATCTTCATTCCCTTCCCTCTTGTGCGTGAAGCCACGGCTCGGCAGAGCGCACGGCAAAATCGTCGTTTCGATCCAACTCGGCCCATTATGTTCCCGAAAAAACATTTCAGATGCTGTGCATCCAATTGCCGGGCCGCTGCGTATACCGATCACGGACAAAAATCTGTCCGCCCAACGATAAGGAAGACTTCCATGATTCGTACTTCGCTCAAGGCTCCAATGCTCGGCAGCATTCTGACCCTGGCCCTTTGCGGCGGCCTGATGGCACTTCCCGCTCAAGCGGCCGAGATGTCCATGAATTCAGTGATGGTGGGCGGGCAGGCCATGATGCCGCAGAAGGACATCATCGATAACGCGGTCAACTCGGCGGACCACACCACCCTGGTCGCCGCCGTGAAAGCCGCCGGCCTGGTCGAGACACTCAAGGGCAAAGGCCCGTTCACCGTCTTCGCCCCGGTCAACTCGGCCTTCGCCGCCCTGCCCGCCGGCACCGTGGACACCCTGCTCAAGCCCGAAAACAAGGCGACCCTGACCCACATCCTCACCTACCACGTAGTGGCCGGCAAACTGGACATGATGGAACTGGAAAAACGCATCAAGGCGGGCGGCGGCAAGGCTGAGCTGACCACCGTGGCGGGCGGCAAGCTCTGGGTGAAAATGAACGGTCCGCACAATATCGTGCTGATGGACGAAAAAGGCATGACCGCCGACATCAGCACCTATGATGTGTACCAGTCCAACGGCGTGATCCACGTCATCGACAAGGTCCTCATGCCCAAGAGCTGATAGATGATTCGACTCGGCGAAAACGATTTACTTCAGCAGTTGCTCGGCGCCTGTGCACAGGGTGACCGCCGAGCCTTCGAGCGCCTCTACCACAACGTAGCGCCGCGCCTGCACGGGGTGGCACTGCGCTGTGTCGGTCGGCGCGAGCTGGCCGAGGAAGTGGTACAGGAAAGCTTCGTGCGCATCTGGCACCATGCGGCGCGCTTTGACAGCGAGCTGTCGGCGCCCATGACCTGGATGATCAACATCACCCGCCACCTGGCCATCGACCTGTTGCGCAAGCGCCAGGAAGCGCCCATGGACGATGACCAACTGCAATCGGTTCCCGATGACAGTCCCTCGGCGTTCGAGCAACTGAACACGGCCCGTGATACCACAGCCTTGAACCGTTGCCTGGAAACGCTGGAAGGCCAGCAGCGCCAGGCCATTCTTACGGCCTATTTCCATGGCCTGTCCAACGCTGATCTGGCGCTGAACATGGCGGCGCCCCTGGGCTCGATCAAATCCTGGATTCGTCGCGGCATGGAGCGTTTACGCAGGTGCCTTGAATCATGAACTACCAACGTCCCGAATTACGTCGCGCGCTGGCCAGTGATTATGTCATCGGCCTGATGGCGCCGGCGGCACGGCGCCGCTTCGAACGCTTGTTGGCGACAGACGCCGCCCTGCGCACGGAAGTCGCGCAATGGCACATCGCCCTTGCGAGCCTGACCGAAAACCTGCCCGAAGAACCGGTGCCCAGCCATGTCTGGCGTGCCATCGTGGCGCGCATCGAACCGCCGCTCTTGACGGTGCCCCGGGCTCGGCGCTGGCGCCAGCTGGCCATGGCCGCCGGGGTGGTGCTGGTGATCGGTGTGGGGCTCTTGTTGCGTCCGGAACCGGCACAGTACAGCGTGATCTTGACCGACGCGGGCGAACAGGCGGCCTTGCGGGTACAGGCATTCCACGATCACCTGCAGCTGGAACCGCTGCATCTGGCCGCCACGGCCGATGATCACAGCCTGGAGTTGTGGGTCATTCCGGCCAATGGGGTGCCGGTGTCACTGGGCGTGGTGCCGACTCAGGGCAAGGGAAAAGTGCTGCTGGATGAGCGCCAGCAGGCGCTGTTGGGCAGTGCGGTGACGATTGCGATCACCCAGGAACCCAAGGGTGGGTCACCGAGTGGCAAGCCGACGGGGGCGGTTTTGTATAAAGGGGTGTTGGCGGGAGTTTGAACGGCAGGATCAAGCTCGCTCGGGAACCAGACGCCGCGACAGGCCGATCATCGCGCGCAGTGTTGTTCCCGAGCAAGCTCGGTCGTATAGAAAGAAGCAGACACCGCGGTCGTGGATCTGACCGCGGCGTGTATTTCTGTTACTTGCTGTCCGGCAAAGCGTAAGCAATCACCAGATCACTGCGGTCCGGCGACTGACGCGCACCGCTGGCGGTGATGATGATGTACTGCTTGCCGGTTTTCGGCGAAACATAAGTCATCGGGCCGCCCTGGCTACCCACAGGCAGACGGGCTTTCCATGCTTCCTGACCGGTGGCCGAGTTGAACGCACGCAGGTAGTAGTCCTGGGTACCGGCAATGAAGACCAGGCCACCTTGAGTCGACAGCGTGCCACCCAGGGTGGGCATGCCAATCGGCAGTTTCAGGTGCATCTTGATGCCCATGGGACCGGTGTCCTCGACGGTACCGACCGGTACCTGCCAGGCGATCTTCCGGGTTTTCATGTCGATGGCGGTCAACGTGCCAAATGGCGGTGCCTGGCACGGGATGCCGGCCACCGACAGGAAGCGGTTCTTGTTTACCGCGTACGGCGTGCCTTTGAGCGGTACGGCGCCCATGCCGGTGTTGATCGACTCGCCACCCGACGAGGTCTTGGCATCACGTTGTTGCGGCACCATCTGGCTCCACAGGCCCAGACGCATGTCGTTGACGAAGATGAAACCGTGCACCGGGTCGGTGGAGATACCGCCCCAGTTCATGCCACCCAAAGAACCCGGGAAGCTCAGGGACACGTCGGTGCCCGGCGCGGTATACAGGCCGTCATAACGCATTTTCTTGAACGAGATCCGGCACAGCAACTGGTCGAACGGGGTCGCGCCCCACATGTCCGATTCGGTGAAGTGCGGCACACCGATTTGTGGCATGCCCACTGACATCGGCTGGGTCGGCGAGTACGGTTCGTTCGGGATGTCGGCGGCCTTGACCGGGACTTCCTTGACTTCAGTCAGCGGTTGGCCGGTGGCGCGGTCCAGCACGTAGATCTGGCCGGCCTTGGTGCCGATGATCACGGCCGGAACTCGGGTGCCGTCAGCCTTGGTGAAGTCGCTGAGGGTCGGCTGCATCGGCAGGTCGAAGTCCCACAGGTCGTTGTGAACGGTCTGGTAGACCCACTTCTCGGCACCGGTGGTGGCGTTGACCGCCAGAATCGAAGCACCGTATTTGTGGTTCAGCTGAGTACGTTCAACCCCCCAGATGTCGGTGGACGGGCTGCCCATGGGCAGAAACACGGTGTTCATGGCCGGGTCATAGGACATCGGCGCCCAGCTGTTCGGGGTACTGCGCACATAGGTCTTGCCAGCTGCGGGAGCTTGCTTGTCCTGCGGGTTGCCCGGGTCGAAGGCCCAGCGCATGGCGCCAGTCACCACGTCAAAACCACGGATCACGCCGCCCGGCATGTCGGTCTGGACGTTGTCGGCCACACGGCCACCGACCACGACGGTGGTGCCGGCCATCAGGGGCGGCGACGACAGTTGGTAGTAGGAGTCCGGGACATCGCCCAGGCCCGCTTTAAGATCGACCTGGCCGTTGGTGCCGAAGCCCTGGCACAGCGCGCCGGTGTCAGCGTCGACGGCAATCAGGCGAGCATCGATGGTGTTGGTCAGCAGGCGACGTTGGCAGTTGGCACCGGCCGGTACAGTGACCGCAGTGGTCGGCGTGCTGCCGTCGGTTGGCTGAGCGACAGGCGCAGTAGCATCGAAGTAAGCCAGGCCACGGCAGCGCTGCCAGACCTTGCTCTTGGCATTGATGTCAGCTTTCCAGATCTGTTTGCCGGTGTCGGCATCCAGCGCCAGGATGTTGTTGTGCGGGGTGCAGACAAACACCTTGTCGCCGATCTGCAACGGGGTGTTCTGGTCTTCCGCACCGTTGCCGTCACTGATCGCGACGTCGCCGGTGTGGGTGGTCCACACGGGTACCAGCTTGGAGACGTTGTCGCGATTGATCTGATCCAAAGCGGCAAAGCGGCTGCCACCGGTGTCGTTACCGTACTGCGACCAGTTTTTCTGCGCGTTGGCCGGGTCGACCTTGGTCAGGCCGGGGCCAGTGCCAGTCGGCGAAATCGGATCGTGGGGGATGAACATACCCCAGCCGCCGGCCACCAGCGCCACGGCGAGTACGCCGCCCAACGCATAACCGCCATTGCCGGACAGGCCGTTGTTGCGGCGCAGGGTCGGGTAGACCAGTGCGACGACCAGGGCGAGCACGCCCGGCGCGAACAGACGCGACACCAGCGGCCAGAAGTTCAGGCCCGCATCGGCTACGGCCCAGATGAGGGTCAGGACCATGATCGCGGCGAACAGCCAGGCACCGGCCAGACGTTGCTTGCACAGCAGCACGGCGCAGACCAGCAGGCCGATACCGGCGAGGAGGAAGTACCAGCTGCCGTGCAGCGATACCAGATAGCCACCACCGATGGCGAACGGCAATCCAAATACCAGCATGCCGAACACTGCGAGCCAGATAGGCCAGCGAGTGACGGCTGCCGAAGACGGAGATTTAGTCATGATTAGGCAGATCCTGATAACGCATGAACGGGTTGGGAAATTTCAGAATAGTGCAGGGATTCGCAATTGGAGCGACCGCTAGGGGCAGTGCTAGCCAAATGGATTAGGTATTAACTGGTTAGTTAGTTTCACGAAGTTTAACAAAGACGCAGGGCACCTGCGACAAATTGTCATTCATGGGGAGGGAGAAACACTGTTGCGGAGGAGGTAACAATCACGCTCGCAAGATCGAGCTTGCTCGGGAGACCGAGGCACGCCGGTTCCCGAGCAAGCTCGGTCCTACAAGGCGTGTCAGGCCGGGCTGAACAACTTGTGCGGGTCGATCACGAATTTCTTCGGCACGCCGGCATCAAATTCGCTGTACCCGGTCGGCGCCTGATCCAGGCTGATGACCTGCACCCCCACCACTTCGGCGATGTTGATGCGGTCCCAGAGGATCGCCTGCATGAGCTGGCGGTTGTACTTCATCACTGGCGTCTGGCCGGTGTGGAAGCTGTGGGACTTGGCCCAGCCCAGACCAAAGCGAATGCTCAGCGCACCGACCTTGGCCGCAGCGTCTACGGCGCCAGGATCATCAGTGACGTACAGGCCGGGAATGCCGATCTTGCCCGCCACCCGCACCACCCCCATCAGAGAGTTGAGCACCGTGGCCGGAGCTTCTTCCTTGGCCCCTGCATGGCCATGACCGCGGGCTTCGAAGCCCACGGCGTCCACGGCGCAATCCACTTCTGGCTCGCCCAGCAGCGCGGCGATCTGCTCATGCAACGGCGTGTCGGTGGACAGATCGGCAATTTCGAAGCCCTGAGCCTTGGCATGGGCCAGGCGTACCGGGTTGACGTCGCCGACGATGACCACCGCCGCGCCCAGCAGTCGCGCCGAGGCCGCAGCGGCCAGCCCCACGGGGCCTGCACCGGCGACATACACGGTACTACCCGGGCCGACACCGGCTGTAACGGCACCGTGGTACCCGGTCGGCAAAATGTCCGACAGGCAGGTCAGGTCGCGGATCTTTTCCATGGCGCGGTCGCGGTCAGGGAATTTCAGCAGGTTGAAGTCGGCATAGGGGACGAGCACGTACTCGGCCTGGCCGCCGACCCAGTCGCCCATGTCGACATAGCCATAGGCGCCGCCCGGACGAGCCGGGTTGACGGTCAGGCAGACCCCGGTGTGTTGTTCCTTGCAGGAACGGCAGCGGCCGCACGCCACGTTGAACGGCACCGAAACCAGGTCGCCGATCTTGAGATTTTCCACGTCACGCCCGGCCTCGATCACCTCGCCGGTGATTTCGTGGCCCAGCACCAGCCCCACTTGAGCCGTGGTACGGCCGCGTACCATGTGCTGGTCGGAGCCACAGATGTTGGTGGACACCACCCGCAGGATCACGCCGTGTTCGATACGTCGCCCTCGGGGGTCCTGCATTTTCGGAAATTCGATACCTTGTACTTCGACCTTGCCGGAGCCGAGATACACCACTCCACGATTACCTGACATTGCTTTCACCTCGCTGATTATTCTTATGAGCTTTGGTTACTGCTTTGTTGCGGTTTTCTGTGCGGCCTGGCGAGGGTGTTGTGGGAGCGTTACAACACCACCGTCCGACTGGAATTGAGGAACACACGACGCTCAAGATGGTAGCCCACCGCACGCGCCAGGGTCTGGCACTCGATGTCGCGGCCCTTGGCGATCAGGTCTTCAGGGTAGTGGCTGTGGTCCACCACTTCCACGCCCTGGGTGATGATCGGACCTTCGTCGAGATCATTGTTGATGTAGTGAGCGGTGGCGCCCACCAGTTTCACGCCCTTGTCATAGGCCTGGTGATAAGGCTTGGCGCCTTTGAAACCGGGCAGCAGGGAATGATGGATGTTGATCGCGCGGCCGTCGAGTTGGCGGCACAGTTCCGGTGACAGCACTTGCATGTAGCGCGCAAGAATCACCAGCTCGGCACCGGTTTTTTCGATCACCTTGAGCACTTTGCGCTCCTGGGCAGGCTTGTCCTTGGGGTCCAGGGCGAAATGGTAATAGGGGATCTCATGCCAGCGGGCCAAGGGTTCCAGGTCCGGGTGGTTTGAGATCACCGCCACCACGTCCATGGCCAATTGGCCGATGCGCTGGCGGTACAGCAAGTCATTGAGGCAGTGATCGGCCTTGGAGACCATGATCACCACCTTGGGCCGATACTGCGGCGGCGTCAGTTCAAAGACCATGCCGAACAACGACCCGCGCTCGGCCAGGCCGTCGCGGAAAGTCTGTTCGTCAAAACCGTCGGGCTGACGAAACTCGACCCGGATGAAAAAGCGCGCCGACAGCTGATCGTCAAACGAGTGGTGCTCGGTGACATAGCAACCCTGTTCGAACAGGTAGCGCGTCACCGCATCCACAGTACCGAGCACACTGGGGCAGTCGGCCGTGAGAATCCAGGTATCCGGCGCGCGGCTCATGCGCGCACTTCCAGGCCGTATTCGGCGGCGGCATCCTGCAGCCACAACCACCAGTAGTCGGAGAAGCTGCGGCGCACCAGCAATTCCCAGGTCTCTTCACCGGTGCGGCGAATCACCAGTTGGGATTTGGCGAACACGGTGCCGACCGCTTTGCCCACAGGAAAATTGTTCGGGTGCACGTCGTAGCTGGTGGACTTCATCAGCACGTCGCGCACGTTCGGGCCGCTGAGTTCTAGGATGGACTGGCCACCGCTGACATTGACCACGGCGACGTGCTGGTCACCGAAGGCCGCGCGCAGGCGCTGCTCGGCCGCCAGCTCTTCGCCGCCAGGAACGATCAACAGCCACTCGTCGGGGCCGAGCCACTGCAGCGAGGTATCGCCATTGCTGACCACGGTCAGGGCTTTGGGCAGTTCAAGGCCGGTGGCTTGCTGCACGGCACTGGCGAACGCGGCGTCGGTACCGTGGCCACGAATGGTCAGGTGGCCGAGAAGTTTCTTGTCACGCAGGATGACGCCGGCGTTCTTGCGGCCTTTGCCGACCAGGCTCGCCAGGTCGGAGTGGAACAGCGGCTCCTGGGCCTTGGCCCCGGTAGTCGGGCGTTGCTGGTATACGTTGACTGTGGTCATGCTGGACACCTGTCATGAATGCTTTTGAAGCTGCCACTGCCCCTCGTAGGGGCAGGGTAGTTAGATGTTCTGCCGCTCGCCTTTCGGGTCGAAGAACACCGACGAAACGATTTCGGCCTCGATCACGCTGCCATCGGCCTGCGGTGAGAACACCCGCTCGCCCATGCGCTTGAGACCGCCCTTGACCACACCCATGGCGAACGAATAGCCCAGGGAGTTGCTGGCATAACTGGAGGTCACGTGGCCGACCATGGTCATCGGGATCGACTGTTTCGGGTCGAACACCAACTGCGCGCCTTCCGGCAACCACTTGTTCGGGTCGATCGGCTTGAGGCCCACCAGCTGCTTGCGCTGGTCACGCACGCAGTCTTCACGGTTCATGCCGCGCCAGCCGATCCAGGAGAACGGCTTGGTCCGGCCAACGCACCAGCCCATGTTGAGGTCATCCGGGGTCATGGAACCGTCGGTGTCCTGACCGACGATGATGAAGCCCTTCTCGGCCCGCAGCACGTGCATGGTCTCGGTGCCGTAAGGGGTCAGGTTGTACTTCTTGCCGGCCTCGGCGATTTTCTCCAGCACACCCATGGCGTAGTCGGCCTGGATGTTGACCTCGTAGGACAGCTCGCCGGTGAACGAGATACGGAACACCCGGGCTGGCACGCCGGCCACCAGGCCTTCTTTCCAAGTCATGAACGGGAACGCATCGCGGTCCAGGTCGATCTCGGTGACTTCGCTGAGCAGCTTGCGGCTGTTGGGGCCCGACAGGGTCAGGGTGGCCCAGTGGTCGGTGACCGAGGTGAAGAACACTTTCAGGTCAGGCCATTCGGTCTGCTGATAGATCTCCAGCCATTGCAATACACGGGCGGCGCCGCCGGTGGTGGTGGTCATCAGGAAGTGGTTGTCAGCGAGACAGGCAGTGACACCGTCGTCGAAGACCATGCCGTCTTCCTTGCACATCAGGCCATAACGCGCCTTGCCCACGTCCAGTTTGGTCCAGGCGTTGGTGTAGATGCGGTTGAGGAATTCACGCGCGTCCGGGCCCTGGATGTCGATCTTGCCCAGGGTCGAGGCGTCCAGCAGGCCGACGCTGTCACGCACAGCCTTGCACTCGCGGGCCACGGCGGTGTGCAGGCTTTCGCCGGTTTTCGGGAAGTACCACGGGCGCTTCCACTGACCGACGTCTTCGAACTCGGCACCGTTCTTCACGTGCCAGGACTGCAGCGCGGTGTAGCGCACCGGCTCGAACAAGTGACCGGCGTGACGGCCGGAAATGGCGCCGAAGGTTACCGGGGTGTAGTTCGGGCGGAACATGGTAGTGCCCATCTCGGTGATCGAGATGCCACGGCTGCGGGCCGCGATGGCCAGACCGTTGATGTTGCCCAGCTTGCCCTGATCGGTACCGAAGCCCAGCGCGGTATAGCGCTTGACGTGCTCGACCGATTCGAAGCCTTCACGGGTGGCCAGCTCGATGGCGGCAGCGGTCACGTCGTTCTGCAGGTCGACGAATTGCTTCGGCGCACGGGCTGTGGCTTTGTCGTGGGGCACCTGGAACAGGGCCAGGGTCGGTTCTTCCTGACGGACCAAGGCTTTGGGCAGCACGCCTTCCACCGGTTTGAAGCCGGCCTCGGAAGCGGCGCGCACGCCCCCTTCAAAGCCGTCGGCCAAGGTGTCGGCCAAGGCGTAGACGCCATTGACGCCGCCTACGCAAACGCGTTTCTGCGGCGCATCGCCCGGCACGAAACCAAGGATGTCTTCACGCCAGATCGGCTTGCCACCCAGGTGCGAGGCCAGGTGAACGATCGGGCTGTAGCCGCCGGAGCTGGCCACCAGGTCGCAGTCCAGCCATTCGCCGGGGCTGCTGATCTTGTGCGCCTGGACGTCGATGGCGGCCACGCGGGCGCCGGTGACGTGCTTGCTGCCACGGGTTTCGATTACGGCGCTGCCGGTCAGAATGCGGATGCCTTTGGCGCGGGCTTCTTCTACCAGGGCGCCGCGCGGGTTGTGGCGCGCGTCGGCGATGGCCACCACTTGCTGGCTAGCGTCGAGCCAGTCCAGCGCAACGCGGTAGGCGAAATCGTTGTTGGTCGAGAGCACCAGCTTTTTGCCCGGCGCCACGCCATAACGGCGCACATAGGTGGAAACGGCACCGGCCAGCATATTGCCCGGCACGTCATTGTTGCCATAAACCAGCGGCCGCTCGTGCGTACCGGTAGCCAGGACCACACGGGCAGCACGGACACGGTGCAGGCGCTGACGTACTACGCCGATCGGCGCGCGATCACCCAGGTGGTCGGTCAGACGCTCGTGAATGGTCAGAAAGTTGTGGTCGTGATAACCGTTCACGGTAGCCCGTGGCAACAGGATCACGTTATCCAGGCCCTTGAGCTCGGCGACGACGGCAGCGACCCATTCGGTGGCCGGCTTGCCATCGAGGCTTTCGCGGGTGTCCAGCAGGCTGCCGCCGAACTCTTCCTGTTCATCGGCCACGATCACCCGGGCACCGCTGCGGCCAGCGGCCAGTGCAGCGGCCAGGCCGGCTGGGCCAGCGCCTACCACCAGCACGTCGCAGTGGTGGTTCATGTTGTCATAGCTGTCCGGGTCGACTTCGGTCGGCGAACGGCCCAGACCGGCGGCCTTGCGGATGTACTTCTCGTAGGTCATCCAGAAGGACTGCGGGTACATGAAGGTCTTGTAGTAGAAGCCCGGCGGCATCAGCTTGCCGCCGACCTTGCCGAGAATCCCCATCATGTCGGTGTTGACGCTTGGCCAGCCGTTGGTGCTGGTAGCCACCAGGCCCGAATACAGCGCTTGCTGGGTTGCCCGCACGTTAGGAATCTGGGTGGCTTCGGTGGCGCCGATCTGCAACACCGCGTTCGGCTCTTCGCTGCCGGCAGCGAAGATGCCGCGGGGGCGCGAGTACTTGAAGCTGCGCCCGACGATGTCGACGCCGTTGGCCAGCAATGCCGAGGCCAGGCTGTCGCCTTCATAGCCTTTGTAACTCTGGCCGTTGAAGGTGAAGGTCAGGACTTTGCTGCGGTCGATACGACCACCGTTGGACAGGCGATTGACCTGGCTCATGCGTTTTCTCCCGCGGGTTTGGCGGTCACTTGCGGTTTGCTGCCGATCGGATAGGTTTCGTAGATTTCATAGGTGACCGTGTCGCGGGTCGCGTTGAAATACTGGCGGCAGCCGGCGGCGTGAATCCACAGCTCGTGGTGAATCCCGCGCGGGTTGTCGCGAAAGAACATGTAGTCGCCCCACTGTTCGTCGGTGCAGGCACCCGGGTCCAGAGGACGCGGGATGTGAGCCTGGCCGGAGCAGTGGAACTCTTCCTCGGAGCGCAATTCGCCGCAATGGGGACAGAAGATATGCAACATGGGGAATTTCTCCTGTTAGTGGGCGACAGCGGCGGCGCCGTGTTCGTCGATCAGGGCGCCGTTGTGGAAACGGTCGATGGAAAACGGCTTGGCCAACGGGTGCATTTCACCCTTGGCGAGGCTGGCGGCGAAGACGTTGCCTGAACCCGGCGTAGCCTTGAAGCCACCGGTGCCCCAACCGCAGTTGAAGAACATGTTCGGGACCGGGGTCTTGGAGATGATCGGGCAGGCGTCCGGCGTGGTGTCGACGATGCCGCCCCACTGACGGTTCATGCGCACCCGCGAGAGCACCGGGAACATCTCGACGATGGCCTGGATGGTGTGCTCGATCACCGGGTACGAACCGCGCTGGCCGTAACCGACCCAGCTGTCGATACCGGCGCCGATCACCAGGTCGCCCTTGTCGGACTGGCTGATGTAACCGTGCACGGCGTTGGACATGATCACGCTGTCGATGATCGGCTTGATCGGCTCGGACACCAATGCCTGCAACGGGTGGGATTCCACCGGCAGGCGGAAGCCGGCCAGCTTGGCCATGTGCCCGGAGTTACCGGCGGTGACCACGCCGACGCGCTTGGCGCCGATAAAGCCTTTATTGGTCTCGACACCGATGCACACACCGTTTTCCTTGCGGAAACCGATCACTTCGGTCTGCTGGATCAGGTCCACGCCCAAGGCGTCGGCGGCGCGGGCAAAGCCCCAGGCCACGGCGTCGTGACGGGCCACGCCGCCGCGACGTTGTACGGTGGCACCGATGATCGGGTAACGGGTGTTCTTGCTGCAGTCCAGGTACGGGATCTCGTCCGCTACCTGCTGGCCGTTGAGCAGCTCGCCGTCCACGCCATTGAGGCGGTTGGCGCTGACCCGGCGTTCGGAGTCACGCATGTCTTGCAGGGTGTGGCACAGGTTGTAGACACCGCGCTGGGAGAACATGACGTTGTAGTTCAGGTCCTGGGACAGTCCTTCCCACAGTTTCATGGCGTGTTCGTACAGGTGAGCCGACTCGTCCCACAGGTAGTTGGAGCGCACGATGGTGGTGTTGCGCGCGGTGTTACCGCCGCCCAACCAGCCCTTCTCGACCACGGCCACGTTGGTGATGCCGTGTTCCTTGGCCAGGTAGTAGGCAGTGGCCAGGCCATGGCCGCCACCGCCGACGATGATCACGTCGTAGACCTTCTTCGGAGTCGGCGTGCGCCACATGCGCTGCCAGTTCTCGTGATGGCTGAGGGAGTGCTTGAGAAGGCCGAAGCCTGAATAGCGTTGCATAGTCGTTACTCCACTCTCAGCGGTAAACCGGGAAATCGGCGCACAGTGCAGCCACGTCGGTGGCCACCTTGGCTTCCACGTCGGCATCGCCCAGATGGTCGAGGATGTCGCAGATCCATCCGGCCAGAGTTTCGCACTGGCTCACCTTGAAGCCACGGGTGGTGACCGCCGGGGTGCCGATGCGCAGGCCCGAGGTCACGAACGGCGACTGCGGGTCGTTGGGCACGGCGTTCTTGTTGACGGTGATGTGAGCGCGGCCCAGCGCGGCGTCGGCGTCTTTGCCGGTGATGCCCTGACGAATCATGCTGACCAGGAACAGATGGTTATCGGTGCCGCCGGACACTACATCGTAGCCGCGCTTGATGAACACGCCAGCCATGGCCTGGGCGTTGTCGATCACTTGCTGCTGGTAGGTCTTGAAGCCTGGCTCCAGCGCTTCCTTGAAGCACACGGCCTTGGCGGCGATCACGTGCATCAGCGGGCCGCCTTGGCCACCGGGGAACACAGCGGCGTTGAGTTTCTTTTCCAGCGCTTCGTTGGCCTTGGCCAGGATCAGACCGCCGCGAGGACCGCGCAGGGTCTTGTGGGTGGTGGTGGTGACCACGTCGGCGTAAGGCAGCGGGTTCGGATACAGGCCAGCTGCCACCAGACCGGCGACGTGGGCCATGTCGACGAACAGATAAGCGCCGACTTTGTCGGCAATTTCGCGAAAACGCGGGAAATCCAGGGTCTTGGAGTAGGCCGAGAACCCGGCAATGATCATTTTCGGCTGGTGCTCGACCGCCAGGCGCTCGACTTCGTCGTAGTCGATCAGGCCGGTGTCGTTGTCGATGCCGTACTGCACGGCGTTGTACAGCTTGCCGGAGAAGCTGACCTTGGCGCCGTGGGTCAGGTGACCGCCGTGGGCCAGGCTCATGCCCAACACAGTGTCACCGGCCGACAGCAGCGCCAGGTAGACAGCGGCGTTGGCCTGGCTGCCGGAGTGTGGCTGCACGTTGGCGTAGTCGGCGCCGAACAGCTGCTTGGCGCGTTCGATGGCCAAGGCTTCGACCTTGTCTACGTGCTCGCAGCCACCGTAGTAGCGCTTGCCCGGGTAGCCTTCGGCGTACTTGTTGGTCAAGCCGGTGCCCTGGGCCTGCATCACGCGCTGGCTGGTGTAGTTTTCCGAAGCGATCAGCTCGATGTGGTCTTCCTGACGCTGCTCTTCAGCATTGATGGCCGCCATCAGTGCATCGTCGTAACCCTGAATCTGATCTTGTTTGCTGAACATCGCGGTTCTCCCTGCGGCGGCGTGGCGCCTGTGCATGTCTGGTCAAAGCAGCCGTGGGCACGGTGCTCCTTTGAACGCGATGGTAGGGCTGGCGCGTTCGACTCAGATGCCTATGGACGCCTCACAAAGGTGCGTTTACGACATGGCCGCCTGTCGCACCGGGAACAACCTCGTGGAAAAGCCCTGCAGGCCCCTAAATGACTGAGCGCAAGCCCAGCAACAGGATGAAATGAACTGGGTAGATGAGGTACGCCCAGCGGCGCATGGGCGGTACTTTCAGGCCCTGACACTTGCGCATTAGCGACATGCCCAGCCACGGCGCAATCAGGCACGCCAGTACACCGCCTGCGGCAACCCAGTTGTATTGCCGGGCGGCGGGAATGATCACATACCACTCGTTGGCAAACAGACAGACCAGCCCGGGCAGGATCGACCATCCCGGCCGACGCTCAAGTACCACCAGAAAGACCGTCGGCAGCAATACACCGGGCAGGCCAAACATCAGCTGATCCCAGGCCAGGGCGCCCGCCAGCAAAGCGCCGGCGCCCAACCACAGCGCCCGTGGCTGGCGTGTCTGCCAGGCCGAAGCCACCAGCAGGCCAAGGGCCAGGGTCGGCAACACATTCAGTGGCTCATCGGGGCCGACGAACAGCCGATAGGGCCATTCGGCCAGCACCGAGAACATCACCAGCCAGCCCAGATAAGCCAGACGCAGCGGTGTATCGGGTCGGCGCGCAACATTGGCGGCGATTGCCAGGCAAAACCACGGGAAAGCCATGCGGCCGGGGATGTAGAGAAAATCCAGCGACCAGCCCACATAACGCAAGTGGTCCAGCACCATGCTCAGCATCGCCAGCCATTTGAGCAGGTCCAGGCCGTGATCGCGATGTTGGTTGGTTGGGACAACAGGTTGCATACTTGCACCTCAGGCACGCGCTCTGACGTTTGCACTACGATCACAAGGAACGGCCATGACAGATCAAAGCCAGCAATTTGCCAGTGACAACTATTCCGGGATCTGTCCCGAAGCCTGGGCGGCCATGGCCGAGGCCAATCATGGCCACGAACGCGCCTATGGCGACGATCAATGGACCGCCCGCGCCGCCGATCATTTCCGCCAATTGTTCGAAACCGACTGCGAAGTGTTCTTCGCCTTCAACGGTACGGCGGCCAACTCCCTGGCGCTGTCCTCTCTGTGCCAGAGTTACCACAGCGTCATCTGCTCGGAAACCGCTCATGTCGAAACCGACGAGTGCGGCGCGCCGGAGTTCTTCTCCAACGGCTCCAAGCTGCTGACCGCCCGCAGCGAAAACGGCAAGCTGACCACCGAGTCGATCCGCGAGGTGGCCCTCAAGCGCCAGGACATTCATTACCCCAAACCCCGAGTGGTCACCCTGACCCAGGCCACCGAAGTGGGCAGCGTGTACCGCCCCGACGAACTGCGGGCGATCAGCGCCACCTGCAAGGAACTGGGCCTGCACCTGCACATGGACGGCGCGCGCTTTGCCAACGCCTGCGCCTTTCTCGGCTGCACCCCCGCCGAACTGACCTGGAAATCCGGCGTGGACGTGCTGTGCTTCGGCGGCACCAAGAACGGCATGGCGGTAGGTGAAGCCATTCTGTTCTTCAACCACAAGCTGGCGGAAGACTTCGACTACCGCTGCAAACAGGCTGGGCAATTGGCCTCGAAAATGCGCTTCCTGTCCGCGCCCTGGGTCGGGCTGCTGGAAGATGGCGCCTGGTTGCGCCACGCCCATCACGCCAATCATTGTGCACAATTGCTCAGTCAGTTGGTTGCGGATATTCCGGGGGTGGAATTGATGTTTCCGGTGCAGGCAAACGGGGTGTTCTTGCAGATGTCGGAGCCGGCGTTGGAGGCTCTGCGCAACCGAGGCTGGCGGTTTTACACCTTTATCGGCAGCGGCGGCGCGCGGTTCATGTGCTCGTGGGACACCGAAGAGGCACGGGTGCGGGAGTTGGCGGCGGATATTCGGGTGGTGATGGGGTAAGGGGCGTCTGGCGGGACATCACATCAAGACCCACCACCGGCCGCAGGGGCGGCCGATGTTGCAGCGTGAGGAGATCCCGTGCCATGCCAGGCACACGGCTCCCAAAAAACGCCTAGAGCTTGAACCCCCCCATCTGACGCGCCAGATCATCGGCCAACCCGGTCAACGTCAAGCAATCATCCCGACACGTACGCGTCTCCACCGAAGTATCCCGCGCCAGGTCGGAAATCCCCTGCACGTTGCGGTTGATCTCCTCGGTCACCGCCGACTGCTCTTCAGTCGCGGTGGCCACCTGGTTGTTCATATCGCTGATGCGCTCGACCTGTTCGGTGATGGTCGCCAGGGAGGCGCCGGTGCGCTGGCTGGCCTGCACCCCGGTGCCGGTGGCAGCCTGGCCGGTGTGCATCGACGACACGGCGTTCTGTGCGCCGGACTTGAGGTTGAAGATCATCGCCTGGATTTCATCGGTGGAGGTCTGGGTCCGTCGTGCCAGCGTCCGCACTTCGTCGGCGACGACGGCAAAGCCACGGCCCATCTCCCCGGCCCGGGCCGCTTCGATGGCGGCGTTGAGGGCCAGCAGATTGGTCTGCTCGGAGATGCCTCGGATCACTGCCAGCACTTGGTCGATGTTGCCTACCTGGGTTGCCAGCTCACCCACGGCGTCGGCGGCATTGCCGATTTCGGTGGACATGCCTTCGATATGAGCGATGGATTGAGTGACGACTTTGCGTGCATCAGCCGCTTCATCCTTGGCCGATTGCGAGGCCAGCGCCGCGTTGCCAGCGTTCTGTGCGATTTCCTGCACGGTCAAACCCATTTCGTGCACCGCCGTGGCCACCATGTCGGTCATTTCCTGCTGACGCACCGCGCGATTGGCGGTGTTGTCCACCACTTTGGCCACATGGCCCACACTGGTGCGCAACCGTTCGCTGGTGCTCAAGACTTCAGCGATCATATCGCGCTGACTGCCCAGGAAACGGTTGAAACCCCGGGCCAGATCGCCCAGTTCATCGGCGCGGGCATCGTTGAGGCGGTGAGTCAGGTCGCCACCACCGCTGCCGATGGCCACCAGCGCCGTGGTCACCTGACGGATCGGCCGTACCAGACCCCGCGCCAGTAACACCACGAAGAACAGCGACACCAAGGCCACGGCCAGGCCGATCAGGCTGGACATCCACAGCGCCTTGTCGGCTTCGGCATAGATCTGCGATTCGGGCACCTCGGCCACCAGGGTCCAGCCCAGATCACGCAGCGGCAGGCTCAGGGCCAGGAAATCCTCGCCGTTGCGCTGGAAGCGCGCGGTGGCCAGTTTGCTCTGGCCCAAAATGGCGGCGCTTGCCGTCGGCCCGACCTCGCTCGCCAACTGCTGTTTGCCGCTGAGCGCCGAATCCGGGTGCACCTGGATCAAGCCGTCGTTGCGTACCAGATAGACCTTGCCCCGCGCGCCGAAGCTGTAGTTATGAATCAACTGCGACAACTCGGTCATGCTCAAGCCCATGCCGGCGATGCCCAAGGCTTTGCCGTTCTGCTCCAGGCGCATGTCGATGAACAGGGTCAGGTCGCCGGTGGTCAGGTCATTGTCAATTTCCAATGCGCGCTGCTGGCCGCTCTGCAGAAATGAATAGAACCAGCTGTCCTTGGGGTCGTTGCGGCTCAGGGTGCGCTCGGTGCCCTTCTGGGTGTAGTAGTTGTTGGTCGCCGAAGAAATGATGAAAGCACTGAAGGCCTTCTGGTCTTGCTGCACACCGCCCAGGTAGCTGACAAATTGTGGCGCTTGCGCACTGTTTTCGCCACTGGCCAACCAATCGCGCACCAAGGTATTGCTGGTTATCCCTCGCGCAGCCGTCAAGGGCTGCACCAGAATACGTTCGATATCGTTACGCGTCGCCTCGATGCTGGCCGGCATGGCCGTCTCCAGCAAATAACGTTGGGCGAGGCGATTGACCACCATCGTGTAGATGCCCACCACAATCAAGATACTGACCAGCAAGGCTGTGCCCATGCTCAAGATCAACTGCCATTGGATACTGCGCCGCCAGAACTGCATGGTGAACTCCCGAAGTGTTGAGGCCTGATACCTGCAACAGTCATGCCGATTGTATACAAATAGACAATCAATACGACACAACCTGACAGGCAAACGTCACACATGGCTGTGTCTTGATTGCCTATCGGCAGCCCCTTCCAATGGAAGAGGCCCGCCGATCAGGTTTCGGCGATGGTTCGGGAGATGCGCTCGACCGTGGCGCTGACTTGCTCTTGGTAACGGCCGAGCTGGAGCTGATGTTCGCGCTGCTGATCCAGCTGCCGGGAACACAGATTGAGTGCCGCGATCACCAGCAACTTGTCGCCCATCAGGTTGGGAAACTGGCGCTTGGTGTCGTTGAGAATCGTCTTGAGCAACGCGCTGGCGTCGCGCAATTTCTGCTCTTGCCCCGCTGGCACCTTGATCGAATAGGGCGTCCCCAGAATCGAGACAAGCTCGATCAACGCGTCACTCATGCGCTAACGGCGCTGGCACGCTCGACCATCGCCTGGATACGTGCTGCGGTGCTGCCGTGAAGCTCCTCCTGCTCCATCAGGCTCAGTTGCAGCGTGTCATTTTCTTCGCGGGCACGGGTCAAGTCGCCGCTCAGTTGCTGATTGGTTTCAGCCAGGGCGCGATTGCGCTCGACCAGTTCGCCGACCAGTTGCTCCAATTGACTCAGGGATGCTTGTAACATTTTGAATTCTCGATGTTTTGAGGTGAAAAAGAAGGGCGCACACGATAAAGAAAAGCGCGCGTGCAAGCCAGGCTTATCGGGCCCCCATGGACTGCGTTTTCAGCCTTCGGTTCCACCTGTTCGTCGCGGACCTTAACTCGCGCGCTCAAGTCTGGGGCGATTGGGCCGTTAGCCCGGTCAAGACCCTCACTTTCTGCCCGGCCGGCCGCCGTCACCTATCTGGTAACTACCCATGTCATTACGCAGCATGAACATCGCGCCTAGGGCCCTGCTCGGCTTTGCCAGCATCGGCGTACTCATGATCATCCTCGGCGTGTTTTCGCTGATGCAGATGAAGAGCATTCGTGCCAATGGCGAAGACGTCTCGGAAAACAGCCTGCCGAGCATCTCGAGCATTGATCAGTTGCAGATCCAGACGATTCGTCTGCGCGTCTTGCAATTCCAGTTGCTGGGGGACCGCAGCCCGGCTTCCCTCGCCGCCGTGAACGAAAAGCTCGGCATGCGCCATGACCTGATTGCCAAGACCCAGACTGTCTACGAACCCCTGATCGACAGCCCTGAAGAAAAATCCACCTATGAAGACTTCAAGCGCCTGCTGGCTCAGTTCGCGCAACTGGAGGCCCAGCTGAAATCGTTGTCCAGCGCCAACGATCTGGATGCCATGCGCACGCTGATCAACAGCGACCTGACGAGCACCTCTGACGCCCTCAATGTGGCCTTGGACAAGCTGGTCAAAATCAACAAGGACCAGAGTGTGGTCTCCGATCAGGAAGCCGCAGACAACTACCATTCCGCCTTTGTGATGGTCGTGGCGCTGCTGGTGATCGCGAGTGTGCTGACCTGCCTGTGTGCCTGGCTGCTGACCCGCAGCATCACGCGGCCTATCAGTTCAGCGGTGCTGGCCGCCCAGAACATTGCCGACAACAACCTGACCCACCGCATCGAAGTAGACGGCAACGACGAAGCCACGCGCCTGCTCGAAGCCATGAGCCGCATGCAGAACAACCTGCGCGACACCGTGCAGCGCATCTCTGGCTCGGCCACGCAGTTGGCGTCGGCGGCGGAAGAGCTGAACGCCGTCACCGAAGAAAGCGCGCGCGGCCTCGTGCAACAAGACAACGAAATTGAACAGGCCGCGACGGCGGTCAACGAGATGACCAGCGCGGTGGAAGAAGTGGCGCGCAATGCGGTGAGCACCTCCGAAGCCTCTATTGAAGCCACCCGTTCAGCGGGCGACGGTCGAGATCTGGTGCAGGAAACCGTAGCGGCCATCGAGCGCATGACCCTCGACGTGCAAAGCACCGGCGAACTGGTGGGAGATCTGGCCACCCAGTCCCGTGACATCGGCAAGGTGCTGGACGTGATTCGCGGCCTGGCCGACCAGACCAACCTGCTGGCCCTGAACGCCGCGATCGAAGCGGCCCGTGCCGGTGAAGCGGGCCGTGGCTTTGCCGTGGTGGCCGATGAGGTACGCGCGCTGGCCCATCGCACCCAGCAATCAACCAGTGAAATCGAGCGGATGATCGGCAGCATTCAAGGCGGCACGGAAAAAGCCGTCGATTCGATGCGCAACAGCACCGACCGCGCTTCATCCACGTTGAACATTGCCAAAGGTGCAGGCCTCGCGCTGGACACTATCAACACCGCCATCGTCGGTATCAATGAGCGCAACCTGGTGATCGCCAGTGCTGCCGAGGAACAGGCTCAAGTGGCCCGGGAAGTGGACCGCAACCTGGTGAACATCCGCGACCTGTCGACCCAGACCGCCGCCGGAGCGCACCAGACCAGCGCGGCCAGCAGCGAGCTGTCGCGCCTGGCGGTGGATTTGAGCGCAATGGTAGCGAAGTTTCGGGTGTGACCAGGCAACAAACAACGGCGTAGGAGCGGAGCTTGCTCGCGATGCAGGCATTGCG
This sequence comes from Pseudomonas sp. dw_358, assembly GCF_018449655.1. Lineage (GTDB taxonomy): Bacteria > Pseudomonadota > Gammaproteobacteria > Pseudomonadales > Pseudomonadaceae > Aquipseudomonas. Next base: position 231,713 of record NZ_JAAVUX010000006.1, on the reverse strand, counting down.
GTGCACCCGTTGCACCGCGTCAAACCCATCGCGACCAAGGTCGGCTCCTACGCCGCGTGTGTTGTGTGGAGATCAATACTCGATCCGCACATCCCCACGGGGCACGCTGCAGCACGAAAGGATGTAACCCTCGGCCTCGTCGTCCTCGGTGATGCCGCCGTTGTGCTCCATGTCCACCTCGCCGGCCACCTTGAGCACCTTGCAGGTGCCGCAGATACCCATACCGCAGGCCTTGGGAATCATCAGCCCGAGTTTGGCGGCGGCGGCGTGCACGGTTTCGCCTGGCGCCACGCGTATGCTCTTGCCCGCATTGATAAACTCCACCTGGTGGAGCTCGCTGGCGTCCACTTCCGGCGCGTCAGCGGCCTGTTCGGCCTGTTCCACGGCGTCGGCCCGGGCTTCGGGCGGCGTCGCCCCGAAAGATTCTTCGTGGTAGCGGCTCATGTCGAAGCCGTTGGCTTCCAGCAGACGCTTGACCGCCGTCATGTAAGGCGTCGGGCCGCAGCAGAACACCTCGCGCTCCATGAAGTCCGGCGTGATGATCTCCAGCAACTTCTGGTTCAGGTAACCGCGATAGCCCGCCCACGGCTCGCCCAACCCGTGCTTCTCGCAAATGATGTGCAAACTGAAGTTATCGATCCGCGAGGCCATGTGCTCCAGCTCGCGGTGATAAATGATGTCCTTGGGCGACCGCGCACTGTGGACAAAGACCATGTCGACGTTGGCGTTGGTGTCGTAGAACCAGCGCGCCATGGACATCACCGGGGTGATACCGACGCCGCCACTGAGGTAGAGAATCTTCGGGCTCGGCGCGTCGATGGCGTTGAACAGACCCACCGGGCCATGCACCGCCAGCTCCTGGCCTTCGTGCAGGTTGTCGTGCAGCCAGTTGGAAACGCGACCGCCCGGCACGCGCTTGATGGTGATCGAGAAGCTATAGGGCACTGAGGGCGAGCTGGAAATAGTGTACGAGCGCATCACCGGCTGGCCGTCGATCTCCAGCTCCAGGGTGACGAACTGCCCCGGCTTGAAGAAGAACAGAATCGGCTGGTCGGCCATGAAACAGAAGGTGCGCACGTCCCAGGTTTCCTGGATGACCTTGACGCACCGCACGATGTGGCGGCCGTTGGCCCAGGTCTGGGTGTTCACCGGCATCAGGTAACTTTCGGACATGCTGTTCTCCGCGGCCGACTGTCGGCCCTAATGGCTGCGATTCTGCGTAAGGGCGCGATGGGCCATTTACCTATCAGCGACATTCACATGCTTATGGCGACCAGCCCATCGGACAAGGGCTGGCGCGTCGGGAATGGATTGGGCCATGTCGCCCATGGATAAGGATCTGCCCGCGCCGGGTCGCACACTCGCACCCATCAGTTCATGCTTACAACTGTTTTACGTTACGACCGTATCAGCCACTTTTCTCGGCCACACTGCATGGCCATGAGGACACACACGATGGACAGCACCACCACTCTGAGCCTGGGCGACCCGCTGGAATCTGCACGCAAGGCCACGGCCGAGATGCTGCAGAGTCGCGAACGGACGTTTTCGTTGCCGCAGCCCTTCTATACCGATGAGCGCCTGCACGAAATCGACATGCAGGAAATCTTCCACAAGGAGTGGCTGATTGCCGGCATGACGGCAGAAATCCCCGCCAAGGGCAATTTCCTGACCCTGCAAGTGGGCAAGAACCCGATCATCGTGGTGCGCGGCGCCGAGGGCGTCGTGCATGCCTTCCACAACGTCTGCCGTCACCGTGGCTCGCGTCTGTGCACCGCCGAAAAGGGCAAGGTCGCCAAGCTGGTGTGCGGCTACCACCAGTGGACCTATGAACTGGACGGCCGCCTGCTGTTCGCCGGCACCGAAATGGGCGCCGACTTCGACATGAAGCAATACGGCCTCAAGCCGGTCAACGTCAAGGTTTCCGGTGGCTACATCATGATCTGCCTGGCGGCCAACCCGCCGGCAATCGACAACTTCCTCAGTACGCTGAACCATTACATGGAACCGTACGACATGGAAAACACCAAGGTGGCGGTGCAAACCACCTTGATCGAAAAAGCCAACTGGAAGCTGGTGCTGGAGAACAACCGCGAGTGCTATCACTGCGGCGGCTCCCATCCGGAATTGCTGAAAACCCTGCTGGAATGGGATGACGTCACCGATCCGCGCGCCGACCAGGCGTTCAAGGACCACGTCGCTGCCTCTGCCGCTGCCTGGGAAGCCGAAAAGATCCCCTACGCTCACGCCAGCTTCGGCCTGCGTAACCGCATCGTGCGCATGCCACTGCTCAAGGGCACCGTGTCCATGACCCTCGACGGCCAGGTCGGCTGCAAAAAACTCATGGGCCGCATCAAGAACCCGGACCTGGGTTCGATGCGCATCCTGCACCTGCCCCACGCGTGGAACCACTGCATGGGCGACCACGTGATCGTGTTCACTGTATGGCCGATCAGCGCACAGGAAAGCATGGTCACCACCAAGTGGCTGGTGCACAAGGATGCGGTTGAAGGCGTGGACTATGACGTGGCCCGCATGCGCCAGGTGTGGGACGCCACCAACGACCAGGACCGTCGCCTGGCCGAAGAGAACCAGAAAGGCATCAACTCCACGGCTTACCAGCCAGGTCCGTACTCCAAGACCTATGAGTTTGGCGTGGTCAACTTCATCGACTGGTACAGCGAGCGGATGTTGAGCAACCTGGGGGCAGAGCCGGCTGCTTATCTGAAAGGTGTGGCTGTACACGAGTAATCGCTTGAGCTGTACAAAAAACAACCGAAGGCCGCGCAGCCTAATAGCTGCGCGGCCTTTGTCATTGCGTCAACATGTTATCCACAGGGTGGCGCACAGTAAATGTGTGAAAAAAGAAAAAAACTCAAGAAATTGAGAAGGTTATGCGCGGGACCGTATCTATGGGCGGACTGTTCAGTATTTGACCAATCTGCGGGAGAGCTTGATTTATATAGGGTACAGCAGGTACCTAACACCTTATCCACAGGCGGATGCACAGAGACTGTGTGTAACCTCTACCTCATCGCTAACCCTGCAGGACCGACCGGGGGTGCTACAAGCTGTTGAAAAGCCATAAAAAAAGCTGATCAAATAGTGATCAGCCCGATGTAAGCCTTATGGCTCGGGGGTTGCACCAATGGACAAACATCTTATCCACAGCCCCGCCCACAGGGATTGTGTGTAACTCAACGCACCACCCCTTCCTCCACCAACAATCTCAATATCGCCTGCGCGCCCTCTTCAGCACTCACACCCTTCAACACCTGCCCCGACCCACCGCTGGCCTTGGCCGTCGCGGCTTTCATGCGATCGGCGCCACTTTTGGCCTTGATCACTTTCAAACGCTTGGGCCGTGGCTTGGCTGGTTGTAATTCAGCGCTTGTGTATAAGTCGTCGTTGATGACTTCGACCTGTTCCACGTCCAGTACACCGCGCCGGCCGGGGCCGAACGCGCTCTGGCGCGGCTTGGGTGCAGCGTTGTCCACAGTGGCGAGCATCGGCAGGCGTACCTTGAGGCGGCGTCGCTGACCGCGAGGCAGGGCTTGCAGCACTTGGGCGACGCCGTCCTTGATCGACTCTACTTCGGCCAGGCCGACGATGATCGGCCAGCCCAGACGCTCGGCCAGGAGAAAGGGAAGCATGCCCGAGCCTTCGCCGGTTTCTGCCTGACTGCCGGTCAATACGACCTGAGCGCCAGCAGTACGCAGGTAATCACCCAGCGCAGGCAATGCATCGGCGCCCTGGGGTTGTTCGAGCACATGCAGCTGGTCCAGCCCCATGCCCAGGTAGGCGCGCAGGGCAGGCTCTGCGACATCGCCGGCATGCAGCACTTGCAGGTGCTCGCCGGCCAGTTGCAGGCCCAGCTCGACGGCGCGCGAATCCTGTTCGGCGCGGCGCGCACGGCCCGAGGTGGGGTGGGCGCCGATGGAAACCAGGCTGATGACGTGGGTGTTCATAGTGAGTCCCTAGGCAGCGTCGCGCTGCGCCTGGTTACGGTAGGCGGCGATGGCCGCGATCAACGCCGAGAGGATCTCGGCGCTTTCGCCAATCACCGACAGGTCGGCCCGCTTGATCATGTCGCAGGTCGGGTCGAGGTTGATCGCCACCACCTTGTCGCAGGCGCCAATGCCTTGCAGGTGCTGGATGGCCCCGGAAATACCGACGGCCACATAGACCCGCGCGGTGACCCAGGTGCCGCTGGCACCGACCTGGCGGTCGCGGCTCATGAAGCCATCGTCCACGGCCACCCGCGAACCGCCTTCGGTGGCGCCCAGCGCCTGTGCGGCCTCGTGAAACAGCGCCCAGTCCTTGACACCGTTGCCGCCGGAGAGAATGAACTCCGCTTCGGCCATGGGGATCACCGACGGGTCCACCGCGACCGCGCCCAGGTCTTCTGTCCGTGGCAGGCTGCGCGCTGCCGCTGTGGATAACTCCACCGGCAGCACTTCATGCCGGGTTTCATCCACAGGCTCGGCGCATTCGGCGGCCGCCAGGACCAGCCGTGGCAACGCCTGGCTGATGTCTTGCTGACCGGCGCCGGCGCGGCTGACGCACTGACCGTCCTTGACTTGCCAGACGCGGGTCGCCGGGCGCTCGCCCGAGGCCGCGGCAAAGCGCCGCCCCAACTCGCCACCACCGGTGCGGCTGTCGGGCAGCAACCAATGACGCGGGGTGAATTGATTATCCACAGCCCGCAGGCTCTGGATTCGCTGCTCCGGCGAATAACCGTCGAATTCGCTACCCTGCAACACCAGCAAGCGGTCCACGCCAGCCGTGTCAAAGGCGTTTTCCTTGTGCTCGCCAAACACCACGGCCAGCACGGCGCCGTCGCCGCCCGCAAGCCGATGGGCGAGGCCCAGCAGGTCGCGGTCGTGGCTGCTCAGGCGGCCACCGACCATGTCGGGCACCACGGCAATGATGAACGCCGGTTGCGCGACCACATGCAGGGGCAATTGCACCTCGGCAGCGGCCCCGCGCTTGACGGCACCGCCCTGCTGGGCGCCACTGCGGTCGATGCGCTTGACCCCGTTGGGGCCGATGAAACCGACGGCGTGGGGGTTCTTGCGGACGATGCCCTGGGGCCCCATCCAGCTGTTCTGCAGCGGTTGCATGGCAGCATGCAAAGGATGCAGGCGGTTACGGGCGATCCATTCGGCACGCGGGTCACGGCGGATAATGTCGCTCATCAATGCACCTCCGCAGGTTCACGTTTGGCTGCTGCCGGCTTGTTCGGCGCCGCTTCATCGATCAAAGCGTCGGCCACCAGTTCGGCAATGTCCTTGATCAATGGCCGTGGTTCGACCACGCCTTCGAGCATCGCCGTGCATTGCGGGCAGCCTACGGCGACGACTTCGGCGCGGGTTTCGCGGATGTCATCCATGCGCATGTCCGGGATTCGCTGCTTGCCGGGAATGTCGGTGATCGGCGCGCCGCCGCCACCGCCGCAGCAACGGGAACGGAAGCCCGAGCGCTGCATTTCCTTGACCTCGATACCCAACGCCTTGAGCACGTCGCGAGGCGCCTGGTATTCGCCGTTATAGCGACCCAGGTAACACGGGTCGTGATAGGTCACGCTGCCGCCTTTGTGGGCACTCAGGTTGAGCTGACCGGCGCTCACCAGCTCGGCCATGAAGGTGCTGTGGTGCAGCACTTCATAATTGCCGCCCAGGGCGCCGTATTCGTTTTTCAGCACATGGAAGCTGTGGGGGTCACAGGTGACGATGCGCTTGAAGCGGTATTGGCCCAGGGTCTGGATGTTGCGCTTGGCCAAAACCTGGAACGTGGCTTCGTCGCCCAGGCGGCGGGCCACATCGCCGCTGTCGCGCTCTTCGAGCCCCAGCACGGCGAAATTGACTTTTGCCGCCTTCAACACTTTGACAAAACTGCGCAGGGTGCGCTGGTTGCGCATGTCGAAGGCACCGTCGCCGACCCAGAACAGCACGTCGACGGTCTTCACGTCGGCCAGCAGCGACAGGTTGAGGTCCGCCGCCCAGTTCATCCGCCCACCGGGGTTGAAGCCGCCGGGGTTGTCCGTGGCAATCAGGTTATCCAGCACTTCCGCGCCCTTGTTCGGCGTGGCGCCTTTTTCCAGGGTCAGGTGACGGCGCATGTCGACGATGGCGTCCACGTGCTCGATCATCATCGGGCACTCTTCAACGCAGGCACGGCACGTGGTGCACGACCACAGGGTATCGGCGTCCACCAGGCCGTTGACGATAGGCTGGTGCGGGTTACCGCTGTGTTCGCCGATGGCCTTGCCCGGGTACGGGCTGCCGGCGAACTTGGCGTCGGTGCCACCGGCCAGGCCCACGACCATGTCCTGGATGAGTTTTTTCGGGTTCAGCGGCTGGCCAGCGGCGAACGCCGGGCACGCTGCTTCGCACTTGCCGCACTGCACGCAGGCATCGAAACCCAGCAGTTGGTTCCAGGTGAAATCCCTGGGTTTCTCGACGCCGAGCGGCGCCTTGGGGTCGTCCAGGTCCAGCGGCTTGAGACCGGTGGAACGGCCGCCGCCAAAACGTTCGGCGCGGCGGTGCCAGGCCAGGTGCAAGGCACCGGCGAAGGCGTGCTTCATCGGGCCGCCCCAAGTCATGCCGAAAAACAGTTCCGACACACCCCACAGCACGCCGATGCCCAGAACCACGGCCAGTACCCAACCACCAAAGTCTTCCGGGAGGATCCCGGCCACCGGCAGGGTCGCGATGAAAAAGCTCGCCGAGAACACCAGCAGGCTTTTCGGCAAGCGCATCCACGGGCCCTTGGACAGGCGGCTGGGCGGGTTGAGACGACGGGCGAAGACAAACAGCGCGCCGACGAACATCAGCGTCGTGGCCAGCAGCAAGGCGTAGCCAAGGATGCGATTGTGCAGGCCGAAACCGTGCACCAGCAGCGCCAGCACAACGGACAGCACCGCACCACCGGCCGTGGCCACGTGGGTGTTGGCGATGTATTTATCCCGCGCGACCACATGGTGCAGGTCCACCATGTAGCGCTTGGGCATGGCCAGCAGACCGCCCAGCAGGTCGACTTTCGCCGCCCGGCCCTGGCGCCACATGGCCGCCCGCCGCACCGCGCCCAGGACCGCAAGGCCGAGGGCTGCGAACAGCAGGATGGGGAGAAGGGTATTAAGCATGGAGGGGACTCCCACCGGTACTTCAGGGAAAAAACACCGCTTGGCGTAGGAGCCGACCTTGGTCGCGATGAATCCACCGCGGCGTGTCGGTCATGGCCTCATCGCGGGCAAGCCCGGCTCCTACGCTACGGTGGGCAGTTCGTCAGAAATCCTTGCACAACCGCAGCGCGTCATAGATCGCCGCGTGGGTGTTGCGCTGGGCCACGCAGTCGCCGATACGGAACAGCAGGTAGCCGTCCCCGGTGCTGCTCAGCGATGGCTGTGGCTGGATCGCGAACAGGGCTTCGATGTCGATCTGGCCCTTGTTGCGCGAACCGTCCTTGAGCCCGTAGTACAGCGCTTCGTCAGGCCGTACGCCGTTCTCCACCACCACCTGGTCGACCACACGCTCTTCCTTGGCCCCGGTGTATTCGTTTTCCAGCACCGCCACCAGCTTGTCGCCCTCGCGGTAGACCTTTTCCAGCATCAGGTCGCCGGTCATGATCACTTCTTTGGGGTACATGCTGCGGTAGTACGTCGGGAACGAGGTCCCGCCGATGGCCACGCCCGGCTTGATATCGTCGGTGACGATTTCGACCTGGCTGCCCTTGTCGGCAAGGAAATCCGCCACCGACATACCGGTAAACTCGCAGATGGTGTCGTACACCAGCACGTTCTTGCCTGGCGCGACCTTGCCGTCCAGTACGTCCCAGCTGCTGACCACGAGGCCTTCGGCAGCGCCCCAGTGCTCGTTCTGCTCCAGAAACGGATGACCGCCTACCGCCAGCACGACGACATCCGGACGCAGGTCCATGATGGTCGGGATATCAGCGGCAGTGCCCAGCCGCAGATCAACTTTCAAACGGGCCAGTTCAAGCTGGAACCAACGGGTAATGCCGGCGATCTGGTCGCGTTGTGGCGCTTTGGACGCCGTTGTGATCTGGCCGCCGATGAAGTCCTTTTTCTCGAACAGGGTCACGTCGTGACCACGTTCGGCGGAAACGCGCGCCGCCTCCATACCGGCCGGGCCAGCACCGACGATGACCACTTTGCGTTTGACGCCGGTGGTTTTCTCGATGATGTGCGGCACGCCCATGTACTCCCGAGACGTCGCCGCGTTCTGGATGCACAGCACATCCAGCCCTTGATACTGACGGTCGATGCAGTAGTTGGCACCGACGCACTGCTTGATCTGGTCGATCTGGCCCATCTTGATCTTGGCGATCAGGTGCGGGTCGGCGATATGCGCGCGGGTCATGCCGACCATGTCGACGTAACCGCCTTCCAGAATACGGGTCGCCTGGTTCGGGTCCTTGATGTTCTGGGCGTGCAGCACCGGCACGTTGACCACTTCCTTGATCCCGGCCGCCAGGTGCAGGAACGGCTCCGGTGGATAACTCATGTTGGGGATAACGTTGGCCAGGGTGTTGTGGGTATCACAACCTGAACCCACCACGCCCAGGAAGTCGATCATGCCGGTGTCGGCGTAGTACTTGGCGATCTCCTTCATGTCCTCGTGGCTGAGGCCGTCCGGGTGGAACTCGTCACCGCAGATGCGCAGGCCCACACAGAAATCCGGGCCGACTTCCTTACGCACGGCCTTGAGCACTTCCATGCCGAAACGCATGCGGTTTTCAAAGCTGCCGCCCCATTCGTCGGTGCGCTTGTTGACCCGCGGGCTCCAGAACTGATCGATCATGTGCTGGTGCACGGCCGACAGTTCGACGCCGTCCAGGCCACCGGCCTTGGCCCGCGCCGCAGCACTGGCGTAGTTGCCGATGACGCGCCAGATCTCTTCCGGCTCGATGGTCTTGCAGGTCGCACGGTGCACCGGTTCGCGGATGCCCGACGGCGACATCAGCGTCGGCCAGTGATCGCCGTCCCAACGGGAACGACGGCCCATGTGGGTAATCTGGATCATGATCTTGGCGCCATGCTTGTGCATGGCGTCGGCCAGGTTCTGAAAGTGCGGGATGATCTTGTCGGTGGCCAGGTTCACCGATTTCCACCAGCCCTGTGGGCTGTCGATTGCAACGCTGGACGAGCCGCCGCAGATCGCCAGACCGATACCACCCTTGGCTTTCTCTTCGTAATACTTGACGTAACGATCCGTGGTCATGCCACCGTCGGTCGCATACACCTCGGCGTGGGCCGTGCTGAGTACGCGGTTGCGGATCGTCAGTTTGCCGATCTGGATCGGCTGGAACATCGCTTCGAAAGCCATGGGGTATTCCTCGACTTACAACGGCTTGACGGTGAACAGGCCGTCGTCATGGCCTTCTTCGGAGCCACCGTAGACCTGTTCGGCCACAGTGCGGATCGAGCTGCCTTTCGCGGCCAGGACCTGGTCCATGGCGCCGGCGAACCAGCCGGTGAACATGTAGTCGACCTTGCGCCCGACCTTGCCGTACACGTAGACAAATGCCGAGTGCTCAAGCTTGACGCTGGCGGTGCCTTTTTCCAGGTCGATGTCCTGGATCTTGAACAGACCCCAACCGCGTTGCGACAGGCGATTCATGTAGTGTTCGAACACCGCGACGCCTTCGATGCCGTGGCATTCGGCTTCTTTTTCGCACCAGTGCCAGGCAGACTTGTAACCCGCCTTGTAGAGGATCTCGGCGTAAGCGTCGGCGCCCAGCACTTCCTCGATGCCCATGTGGTTGTTGACGAAGAAGTGACGCGGTACATACAGCATCGGCAGGGCGTCGGACGTCCAGACACCGGTTTCGCTGTCGACTTCGATAGGCAATTGCGGGGCGATCTTGGCCATGGAAACTTAACTCCAGAAAATTTGAGGTGTCGCCCGCTGCGCGAGGGGCAGCGGGAAAGAATCAGAGGTCGGGCTTATTCGCCCCAGACGTCCGCGAGTACGTTGACCCAGTTTTCGCCCATGATTTTGCGCACCACACGCTCGGGGTGGCCGCGCTTGAGCAGGGTCTCGGTCAGGTTCGGAAACTCGCCCACGGTACGGATACCCAGCGGGTTGATGATCTTGCCGAAGCTGGTCAGACGACGGGCGTAGCCCTTGTCGTGGGTCAGGTATTCAAAGAAGTCCTGGCCGTGGCCTTGGGTGAAGTCAGTGCCGATGCCGATAGCGTCTTCGCCGACAATGTTCATCACGTATTCGATGGCTTCGGCGTAATCATCGATGGTCGATTCGATGCCTTTGGCCAGGAACGGAGCGAACATGGTCACACCGACGAAACCGCCGTGGTCGGCGATGAACTTCAATTCTTCATCGGACTTGTTGCGCGGGTGCTCCTTGAGCCCCGACGGCAGGCAGTGCGAGTAGCACACGGGCTTCTTGGATTCGAGGATGACTTCTTCGGAGGTTTTCGAGCCGACGTGAGAGAGGTCGCACATGACGCCAACGCGGTTCATCTCGGCGACGATCTCGCGACCGAAACCCGACAGGCCGCCATCGCGTTCGTAGCAACCGGTGCCCACCAGGTTCTGCGTGTTGTAGCACATCTGCACGATACCCACGCCCAGCTGCTTGAACACCTCCACGTAGCCGATCTGATCTTCGTAGGCGTGGGCATTCTGGAAGCCGAAGAGGATGCCGGTCTTGCCCAGTTCCTTGGCCTTGCGAATGTCGGCGGTGGTACGTACCGGCATGACCAGGTCGCTGTTGTCGCGCATCAGTTTCTGGCTTTTGCAGATGCTGTCGATGGTGGCCTGGAAACCTTCCCACACCGAAACGGTGCAGTTGGCCATGGTCAGGCCGCCTTTGCGCATGTCTTCGAAGAGCTCACGGTTCCATTTGGCGATAATCAGGCCGTCGATCACGATGCTGTCAGCGTGCAGTTCTGCTGGGCTCATCAGGCTGTCCCCTCTAGGCAAGGCATGCGCCGAATCGTATGCCGGCGCTTTGGGGCCAGCATAAGCTCCGTTGCCGAGTGAGCCGGACTCAAAAACGACAAAGGAATCACCGAAAGCGTCAAGGGCGCCTGCGAGTCACCCCTGAGGGCGACGGGCGGGGAGCCTGCAAGGCTTCCAACGGGATCGGGGCACCTTGGTCGGTAGCCAACGCCGTGACGCTGGTGCTCGAACCTGGACGGGTTCTATGCCGACGCCAAGGTGGTTGTCACCGATGATGAAACCGCTGATGAAATGCAAAGAGCCCCTGCCACACTGACCTTGGGCTGAACCCAGGCAAAAAACTCCCGCCACGGCTGTTAATCATTCCTGACCTGAGCCAAAATCCCCGACACATATCGAATTATCTGTTGGGGATGGCGCACATGAGAGCATTGTTTCTGTTGATGGCCCTGGCCACCTTTGGCGCCCACGCCGAGGATGAACAGCCGGCGCCCAACAACGATGGGCCGACGCCTTGCGACAATGTCGAAACGGCGCAGCAGAGCTTCGACTGCTCGGCCTACAACCGTAAAACAGCAGAAACCGAACTGGGCGAGTCTTTCAAGGACCTGGTGGACCGGGTCAATTCACAGTATTCCGACCACCCGGCCCAGCGCGACGAGCTGATGGCCCGGGTCAACGCCGCTCAAGGGATCTGGGAAAAACTGCGCGACGCCGACTGCTCTGTCGACACCTTCAATACCGACAAGAACAGTCAGGCCTACCAGATCGCCCTGAACGACTGCATCGCCCAGAAGAGCGACGAGCGCTCGGAAACCCTGCAATCGATCGGCATGGAATGACCCATGAAGATTTGCGGCATCGAGATCAAGAGCAACGAAGCCATTTTTGCCTGCGCGGCAGCCGATGGCCTGGAAGTGGCCCATGTGCCCTTGACCCTGCGCAAGCTGGCGCTGACCGATGATGAGGACGCCGGCAGCGTGAAGACCTTTGCCAGCCAGGCTCAGACCTTTGTGCACGATAACGGCATCACTCACCTGGCGATCAAGAAGCGCAGCAAGAAAGGCGAATTTGCCGGTGGGCCGGTCACCTTCAAGATCGAAGGCCTGTTGCAACTGCTGGATCAGTGCGAGGTTGTTTTGCTGTCACCGCAAACCATCAGCGCCCACGCGCGCAAACACGATACGCCCTTGCCGTCGACCCTGAACAAATACCAATGGGAAGCCTTCAAGGCAGCCGTGGCATTCAGCGCCAAACGTTAAAGTTGATCATGATACGGTCGATGTTTTCTGCGCAGGGAAACATCGCCGGATTTCTACCCGTGCAGACGCCACAGTTACACGCGTCGACGATCCTCCCCCACCGCCCCGCAACAGTTTGTATGTGTTATCGCGTTGTTCTCTCGTTTGACAGTTTCTAAGGTGATGGCCCGGTTCAGGAAGAACCGGGCTTTTATTGAGGAACTGATGATGAGCGATCTTGCCGAACGTAAACTGATTGATACGTCGTTGCGCTATATCGACGACCTGGGACTGATGCTGCCGCCGCCCGCGCCCCGGATGGCGACCCTGCTGGCGCCGGCCATCCAGTCCACCCTCGGATCGCTGCCCAGCGCGCAAAACCAGGATGCCGGTGCCGTTCTTGACGACAGCCTGCTGGCTTTCACCGGCGGTCTGTCCGATCAGAATCGGGACGATGTCATGGACAGCCTGTTGTTGATGCAGCTGGCCGCCTCCAAGAAGTACAACAAAGAGAAAGAAGCCAATCAGTGGTACAGCTTCTATCACGATGGCTTGTCAAGGCTGGGCTGGCTGACCACCGCCCGCACTTTCCAGGACTATTCGCCACACCAGTCATCCTTCACCATGGACGAGATCGCCCTGGAGATCATCGCCCAAGTGGGCGGCCCAAACTTTGCCCACGTGGCGAGAAAGGCAGCCACGGCCCTGGCCAATAATGAGAAAGCGCTACGCGTGTTCGAAAAGAGTGGCAGCTCCGAGCAGGTGGCCAGCTTCAAGATGTTGCCCTGTGTACAGACGGCGCAGGGTGACGTAGTGATGATGCTCAACTTCATGAACTTCGTTAAAACCGCCCGCACCAAAAAAGTTCTGTTCTTCACGTTCAACCGCGATCAGGTCCGTATTACCCGTTCGGCCGACCGCGTACAACTTAACGCGCGCCAGTATGCCAACTTGCGCCAATCGGTCAGCCAGAAACTTGGCCGGATCGGGGAAGCTTTCATCGAAGGGCTGGAAATCTGAACCACCGGGGCCGTCCGCGGCCCCCTCATTCCTTCTATGACAGGAACACTCCCATGCCGACTCATGAATTCTCGCTGTGCGGCCGCCATGTATTTGCCTTTGGCGAAAAGGTGGCCGCTCAGGATCGCGATGACCTGCTGCTGTCCAACTTGCTCGCCCAACTGGTCAGCGACAAGAAGCAGATTGCATGCTCCGAATCCTGGCGAGCCGACTATCTGCAAAACCTCGGCAAACTGGGTTGGGTCATGACCGAGGTACACAACCAGCAGGCAGTCTTTGACCCGGGCCAGCCCGTCGAACTCATGCACCTGCTGTCCGCGCAGCTGCTGAAGATCGTCTCCAGCCCCGAGCTCGATACCGGTCGGGCGCTGCTCGAGGTAATCAGTGAACCCTCGTCCTTTACCCAGGCTGTGGAGGCCAAGATACTGCTGCCCGATGTGGGCAGCGCCGAACCGACGGCCATGGAGATCATCAATCGCGTGTCCCTGACCTTGATCATGGTGACCGACACCAAGTCCCTGCATGCCGTAAACCTGGTCTTCGAGACCCTCGAACACCCCGCCAGCCCGATAGTGCGTCACAGTTTTCAGCCACACCAGCTGCGCAGCGACATACGGGTGCATCATTCAGTCGTCAGTTTGAGCAACCGCTACAGCGCGCTGCGCGCCGGGGTTATTGCCAAACTCGGCGAAAAAGCCGACGAACTCATTGTGCCCTGGCACTGACCCCTCACACCGCCCGCTCCCGGTGCCTGTCCTCGCGAGGGCAGTGCTGGAAGCGCGCACGGTAACTTCGGGTGAAATAGGACGGTGACTCGAAACCACAGGCGATGCTGACCTCCAGCACACTCATGTCGGTCTGACGCAGCAGCTGTCGGGCCTTGTCCAGCCTCAGCCGCAAATAGAAGTTGCTGGGTGTGTCGTTCAGGTGGAGACGAAACAACCGCTCCAGTTGCCGTCGGGTGACCCCCACGGATTCAGCCAGCGCCAGAGTGCCCAGGGGCGGCTCGCTGTGCCGTTCCATCTCGCCGATCACATGCACCAGCTTCTTGTTGCCGATGCCGTAGCGCGAGGCGATCCGCATGCGTTGGTGGTCCTTGCGCGGGCGAATGCGGCCCAGCACGAACTGCTCCGACACTTCGATGGCCAATTCACTGCCGTGGGCCTGACCGATAAGGTCCAGCATCAAATCGATCGACGCGGTGCCCCCGGCCGAGGTGATGCGCTGGCGATCGATCTCGAACAGTTCCTGGGTGGTGTGCAACTGCGGATAAGACTCTTTGAATGCCTCAACCGCTTCCCAGTGCAGCGTCACTCGATGGTCGTTCAACAAGCCGGCCTCGGCCAGCACAAAGGCGCCGGTGTCGATTGCACCCAGTGCGACGCCTTCGAGGTCCAGACGACGCAGCCAGTGCTGCAGCATCGGGGAAAAAGCGCTCAGCGGCTCGAAGCCAGCCACCACCAGCAGGGTCGCGCCTTTGCGCAACGGCTCGAGCGCGGCATCGGCGTTCACTGACATGCCATTACTGGCCAGCACCGGCCCGCCATCCAGGCTCAAGACATGCCAGCGGTACAACTCCCCACGAAAGCGGTTGGCCACCCGCAAGGGCTCGACGGCGGAAATGAAACCGATCGCCGAGAAACCGGGCAACAGCAAAAAATAGAAGTCCTGGGACATGGCGATGCTCGCTGGATGCCAGCGATACGCGGGCAACTCGACGTTAATAGCGTGCAGGTCGCCACCGTGCAAGTGGCTGTCGCCGCAGGGCGCTTGATGTCGCTTCTGGATCATTAATTTGTGCGGACATTGCGCACCGCCAGTTGCACACCCAAGCCCGCATCAGAAAGGAAAGCCCATGAACCACGACGTCATCATCACCTGTGCGCTGACCGGCGCGGGCGACACCACCGGCAGAAGCCATCTGGTGCCGATCACCCCCAAGCAGATCGCCGAAGCCGCCGTAGAAGCCGCCAAGGCTGGCGCGACCGTGGTCCACTGTCACGTGCGCGACCCGCAGACCGGCAAGTTCAGCCGCGACGTGGCGCTGTATCGCGAGGTCATGGAGCGCATCCGTGAAGCCGACGTCGACATCATCGTCAACCTGACGGCCGGTATGGGCGGAGATCTGGAAATCGGTGCCGCTGAAAAACCTATGGCCTTCGGCCCCAACACTGATCTGGTCGGGCCGCTGACCCGCCTGGCCCACGTCGAAGCACTGCTGCCGGAAATCTGCACGCTGGACTGCGGCACGCTGAATTTCGGCGACGGCGACACTATCTACGTGTCCACTCCGACGCAGCTGCGGGCCGGGGCCAAGCGCATCACCGAGCTGGGGGTGAAGGCCGAACTGGAGATTTTCGACACCGGCCACCTTTGGTTCGCCAAGCAGATGATCAAGGAAGGCCTGCTGCACGACCCGCTGTTCCAGCTGTGCCTGGGCATTCCATGGGGCGCGCCGGCCGACACCACGACGATGAAGGCCATGGTCGACAACCTGCCCCAGGACGCCGTCTGGGCCGGCTTCGGCATCGGCCGCATGCAGATGCCCATGGCTGCCCAGGCGGTGCTCCTGGGTGGCAACGTGCGCGTCGGGTTGGAGGACAACCTGTGGCTGGAAAAAGGTGTGCTGGCCAGCAACGGCCAACTGGTCGAGCGAGTCAGCGAGATCCTTACCCGTATGGGCGCTCGCATCCTCACGCCCGCCGAAGGTCGCGCCAAAATGAACCTCATTCGTCGTTGATCAGCCAGGACACCGCCATGACTTTCATCACCCATATCAAGACCTTCGCTGCCTTGGGCAGTGGCGTGATCGGCAGCGGCTGGGTAGCTCGCGCTCTGGCCCACGGCCTTGACGTCATCGCCTGGGACCCTGCGCCAGGGGCCGAAGCGGCTCTGCGCCAGCGGGTTGCCAAAGCCTGGCCCGCTCTGGAGAAACGCGGCCTGGCCCCAGGTGCCAGCATGCACCGCTTGCGCTTCGTCGCCACGATCGAAGAATGCGTTCGCGATGCCGACTTCATCCAGGAGAGCGCTCCCGAGCGCCTCGAACTCAAACTCGACCTGCATCGCCAGATCAGCACGGCGGCCAAGCCTGACGCCCTGATCGGCTCCAGCACCTCGGGCCTGCTGCCCAGCGAGTTCTATGAAAATGCGATGCACCCGCAGCGCTGCGTGGTGGGCCACCCTTTCAACCCGGTCTATCTGCTGCCGTTGGTGGAAGTGGTCGGCGGCCGGCAGACGGCACCCGAAGCCATCGAAGCGGCCATCCAGGTGTACCGCTCTCTGGGCATGCGCCCACTGCATGTGCGCAAGGAAGTGCCGGGTTTCATTGCCGATCGACTGCTGGAGGCGTTGTGGCGCGAGGCCCTGCACCTGGTCAATGACGGCGTGGCCACTACGGGCGAGATCGACGACGCCATCCGCTTCGGCGCTGGCCTGCGCTGGTCCTTCATGGGCACGTTTCTGACCTACACCCTGGCCGGCGGCGATGCGGGCATGCGCCACTTCATGCAGCAGTTCGGGCCGGCCCTGCAACTGCCCTGGACCTATTTGCCAGCGCCGGAACTGACTGAGAAACTGATCGACGACGTGGTCGACGGCACCTCCGAGCAACTGGGTCAGCACAGCATTGCCGCACTGGAACGTTACCGAGACGATTGCCTGATGGCGGTGCTGGAAGCCGTGCGCGCCACCAAACTCAAGCATGGCCTGAGCGTCGACGAATGATCACTTACCAGACACCCGTGCTACAGGAATGGGTCGACTACAACGGTCATCTGCGCGATGCCTTCTATCTGCTGATTTTCAGCTATGCCACTGATGCCTTCATGGACCGCATCGGCCTGGCGAGCGACGACCGCGCCAGCAGCGGCACTTCGTTGTTCACGCTGGAAGCGCACATCAACTACCTGCATGAGGTCAAGCGGGGGGCCGAGGTCGAGGTCCACACCCAGGTCATCGGCCACGACCACAAGCGCGTGCACCTCTACCACAGCCTGCATCACGCGGGTGGGGGCGAGGCCATGGCGGCGAGTGAACAGATGCTTTTGCATGTGGACCTGGCGGGGCCGAAGTCAGCGCCGTTCGGGGCCGACTCGCTGAGGCGGATGCAGGCTTTTGCGCAGCAGCAGGGTGAGCTGGCCGCACCTCAATGCCTCGGGCGGATCATCGGCTTGCCGGTCAGCTAGACCAAAAACGACCTGTTCATGCGCATCCCGGACATCCCGGCGCGCATCCCTTGCCGAGTCTTCTCGACGCTTCCATTATCGACTGAACATCACGCCACCCATAAGGACCCGCGTCATGATGCATGCCGATTTGATCGATCAGGAAGACCTGCTGGGCCAGCTGCGCTCGCTGGGTTTTGAAACGCCGCCGGGTGCCAGTGCCGAGCAGGCGTGCGAGTGTGCCGTGCGCGGCTTGAGCGAGTCGCGGGCCAAGGCGCTGCGCAGCATGGTCGAGCACATGCTCACCGGCCGCGCGACCATCCTGCCGGCGGTGCGCCAGGCGATCGACAAGCAGCTGTTGCCGGCGTTGGCGCAGTTTCATCAGGCTCGGGGATAGAGGCCCGCGATCAGGGTCTACAGCCTCACACTGGCAAACGTCGATTCGTTGCGCGCCTGACTCAACGCCGACATCGGCCCGGACAACGGTGCCAGGACCATGCCCGGCGGGATCGGCAACATGGCGATTTGCTGGGTCGTGTTGGAGCCTACGCGCTCGTCACGCGGCGGAATGCCGAAGTATTCGCGGTAGCATTTGGAGAAGTGCGGCGTCGACACGAACCCGCACACCGACGCCACTTCGATGATCGACATGGGCGTCTGCTTGAGCAGTTGCCGCGCACGAATCAGGCGCAGTTTGAGGTAATAGCGCGACGGCGAGCAGTGCAGGTATTTCTGGAACAGCCGCTCCAGCTGCCGGCGCGACACGGCGACGTACACCGCCAGCTCATCCAGGTCGATGGGCTCTTCCAGGTTGGCTTCCATCAGCGCGACAATTTCCTGCAACTTCGGCTGATTGGTACCCAGCATGTGTTTGAGCGGCACGCGCTGGTGATCCTGTTCGTTGCGGATGCGCTCGTAGACAAACATCTCCGAAATAGCCGCCGACAGCTCACGGCCATGGTCACGGCTGATCAGGTGCAACATCATGTCCAGCGGCGCGGTGCCACCGGAGCTGGTGAAACGGTTGCGGTCCAGGGTGAACAGGCGCGTGCTCATGGCTACGCGCGGGAACGCCTCCTGCATCGACGCCAGACATTCCCAGTGCACACTGCAATCGAAACCGTCGAGCAGGCCGGCACAGGCCAGCGCCCAGCTGCCGGTGCACACGGCGCCAAGGCGACGGGACTGGCGCGCCTGGCTTTGCAGCCAGGTGACGTGTTCGCGGGTGACGGTGCGCTGAATGCCGACACCACCACAGACGATGACCGTATCCAGGACGGGCGCTTGATGCATGGCGGCATCGGGGGTGATCTGCAGGCCGTCGCTGGCCCAGACCTGGCCACCATCGACGCTCAGTGTGGTCCAGCGATACAACTCGCGACCTGACAGCTGGTTGGCCATGCGCAGCGGTTCGACCGCCGAAGCCAGTGAAATCAGAGTGAAGTTGTCCAGCAGCAGAAAGCCGATGGATTGAGGCGCACGGTTCTGGGGTTGGGCCCCGGAGTTGAACGACGTCATCGCGGTATCTCCTCACACAAGCGGTGGTTGGCCTCAGGCGGAGGCTCTTTTTTCCGGCCCTCCTTGAGGAGGACTCTGCCAAGCGTTGGTAATGACAACGCAAATGCCATGCCTAAACTTGAATGCACATTCAATAAAACCCAAAAACGACGCTTTGGGCCGACGCAGAGCGGGCGCACAAAAATCCTGCACACGGCTAAAGCCCAAGGGCTGAGCGCGCTTGAGCAATTCGGTAGCACTGATGTGAGGCTGTTCAAAAAGCGACAAAAGGCGATGTCACTCAAAGGCACACGAAAAAAGTGGGGACTGGCATTAAGCCATATGCCTTGAAGGGACATGGCGCGTCGAAGCAGACGCGCCAAAAAGTTGCACGAGATCAATAAACGAGCAAAAACCGCGCAGTCAGCACTCGATAGCACTGACCGCCAGGCCGCCCCGAGAGGTTTCCTTGTACTTGTCGTGCATGTCGGCACCGGTGTCACGCATGGTGCGTATTACCCGGTCCAGCGAGATAAAGTGGATACCGTCGCCGCGCAGGGCCATCTGCGCGGCGTTGATCGCCTTCACGGCAGCAATGGCATTACGCTCGATGCACGGCACCTGAACCAGCCCGCCCACCGGGTCGCAGGTCAGCCCGAGGTTATGTTCCAGGCCAATTTCCGCCGCATTTTCCAGCTGCGCCGGTGTGGCGCCGAGAATTTCCGCCAGCCCCGCGGCGGCCATGGCGCAGGCCGAGCCCACTTCGCCCTGACAGCCGACCTCAGCCCCCGAAATCGACGCGTTCTTCTTGCACAGGATGCCGATCGCCGCCGCCGCCAGCAGGTAGTCGACGACATTGGCTTCGCTGACCTCGTCGCTGAACTTCATGTAGTAGTGCAGCACGGCCGGAATGATCCCCGCAGCGCCGTTGGTGGGCGCGGTGACCATGCGCCCACCGGCGGCGTTTTCTTCGTTGACCGCGAGGGCGAACAGGTTGACCCACTCCATTGCACTCAAGGTCGAGCCGATGACATTGGGCTTGTTCAGCTCCAACAAGCTGCGGTGCAGCTTGGCTGCGCGACGGCGCACGAACAGGCCGCCTGGCAGAATGCCTTCGTGCTTGAGGCCCTGTTCGACGCAATCCTGCATGGCCCGCCAGAGCTTCATCAGGCCGGCGCGGATTTCTTCCTCACTGCGCCAGACCTTTTCGTTGGCCAGCATCAGTTCCGACACCCGCAGCCCGTGGGTCTCGCACAACTCCAGCAGCTCCACCGCCGAATTGAAGTCGTAAGGCAACACGGTGTTGTCGGCATCCAGCACGCCGCTGGCCGCCTGCGCGGCGTCAACGACAAAACCGCCACCCACCGAGTAGTAGGTGTCGCGACTGAGTTCGCCGTGCTCGCCCTGGGCGATCAAGGTCATGGCGTTGGGGTGGTAGGGCAGATTCTCGTCGAGCAGCAGCATGTCGCGCTCCCAGACGAAAGGGATGGGCAGGCGCCCGGCCAGCAGCAGCGTGTGGCTTTCGCGCAGGGTCTCGATACGCGCACCGATGGTGGACGGGTCGATCGCGTCCGGCCATTCGCCCATCAAGCCCATGATCACCGCGTTGTCACTTCCGTGTCCGATCCCGGTGGCGGACAGCGAGCCATACAGGCGCACCTCCACCCGCCGCACCTGGTTCAGTTCGTCGCGGTCACGCAAGCCCTGAGTGAACAGCGCCGCCGCGCGCATGGGGCCCACGGTGTGGGAACTGGAAGGTCCGATGCCGATCTTGAACAGGTCGAACACGCTGATGGCCATGGCCGCAAGGCTCCTTTGCGATGACGGGACGGGGATGAGGCACCCGCGAATAGGCATTCATGATGGGCCGATTGCTGAAGCGTCTGACGCCTGCAACCGACGTGGTCTTGCTTGTCTGCGCCCTGTCTCAGTGTAGTGTCGCAAGTGGCACATGAGGCATCTCGATCGGTAGCACCGAACTTGCTCGGGAACCAGACACTGCGTCCCGACCGCCATGTGGCGGTGCGTTCTTGCCGAGCAAGCTCGATCCTGCAGGGCTGGGGGCGGGTCTCGCAAATCTGTAAACGACCTCGTCGACACTGGATACGACCCTGCCTGTACTGGTTACGACCCCCCCTGTAGGCGTGTGATTTTCACTGGTACATGATCGGTCCCGACTCGGTTGCAAGGCGCGACCCTGCCCCAGGCAGAATCCCGCCCATCAAGCATTCACGACAGCGCAGCGCGTCACGTGGCGCGCCGCAAGGAAAAACCTCCAGGAGTCCACCCATGAAAGCTTCACCTTCGATGTTGCTGGCTGCTTTGCTGAGTCTCCCCGTGCTGGCCCAGGCGGCTGAACCGGCGCAATGCGGTCTGGTCAACTTCTCGGATGTCGGTTGGACCGACAACACCGTGACCACCGCCGTCACCAGTGCTGTCCTCGAATCCCTCGGTTACAAGACCAAGACCACCATGATTTCGGTCCCGGTGACCTTCAAGTCCCTGGCCGATGGCAAGAACATGGACGTCTTCCTGGGTAACTGGATGCCGACCATGGAAAACGACATCAAGCCTTACCGCGATGCCGGCACCGTGGAAACCGTGCGCGCCAACCTGGAAAACGCCAAGTACACCCTGGCGGTTCCGCAGGAGCTGTATGACAAAGGTCTTCACGACTTTGCCGACATCGTCAAATTCAAGAAAGAACTGGACGGCAAGATTTACGGCATCGAGCCAGGCAACGACGGTAACCGCCTGATCCAGAGCATGATCGACAAGAACGCCTTCGGCCTGAAAGACGCCGGCTTCAAAGTCGTCGAGTCCAGCGAAGCCGGCATGCTGTCCCAGGTCGACCGCGCCACCAAACGTCACACCGACGTGGTGTTCCTGGGCTGGGAACCGCACCCGATGAACACCCGCTTCAAAATCAAATACCTGACCGGTGGCGATGACTACTTCGGCCCGAACTTCGGCCAGGCCACCGTCTACACCAACGTGCGCAAGGGCTACACCCAGGAATGCAGCAACGTTGGCCAACTGCTGAAAAATCTGTCGTTCACGCTGCCGATGGAGAGCTCGCTGATGGGCAACATCCTCGACGACAAGATGAAGCCAGATGTTGCTGCCAAGGCATGGCTGAAGAAGAACCCACAAGTACTTGATACCTGGCTCGCCGGCGTCACCACCATTGATGGTAAACCAGGCCTGGAGGCCGCCAAAGCCAAGCTGACCCAGTAACGCGGTGCCGACGCGGTACGCCGCGTCGGCCCCTGTCTTCCCCCCGCATGCGGACGTTCACTACCATGCTGACTGATCATAAACTCCCACTGGGCGAATACATTGCGGCCTTCGTCGACTGGCTGACCCGCCACGGCGCCAGCACCTTCGACCTGATCTCATCGACACTGGAGAGCCTGATCCACGGCCTCACGTTCGGTCTGACCTGGTTCAACCCCTTTGTACTGACCGCGTTGATCGCCGCTCTGGCGCATTTCATCCAGCGCAAGTGGGGGCTGACCGCCTTCGTGGTGCTGTCGTTTCTGCTGATCCTCAACCTCGGCTACTGGCAGGAGACCATGGAGACCCTCGCCCAGGTGCTGTTCGCCACCGCCGTGTGCGTGGTGATCGGTGTGCCGCTGGGTATCGTGGCGGCCCACAAGCCGATGTTCTACACCATGATGCGTCCTGTACTCGACTTGATGCAGACCGTTCCAACCTTCGTTTACCTGATCCCTACCCTGACACTCTTCGGCCTGGGCGTAGTGCCCGGGCTGATTTCCACCGTGGTCTTCGCCATTGCGGCGCCGATCCGCCTGACCTATCTGGGCATTCGCGACGTGCCCCACGAGCTGATGGACGCCGGCAAGGCCTTCGGCTGCTCGCGCCGCCAACTGCTGTCGCGCATCGAATTGCCTTACGCCATGCCCAGCATCGCCGCCGGCATCACCCAGTGCATCATGCTGTCGCTGTCCATGGTGGTGATCGCCGCCCTGGTGGGCGCTGATGGCCTGGGCAAGCCCGTGGTCAACGCCTTGAACACCGCCGATATCGCTCTGGGCTTCGAAGCGGGCCTGGCGATCGTGTTGCTGGCCATCATGCTGGACCGCATCTGCAAACAGCCGGACCTGAAGATCGGGGGTGACGCATGAGCATCATTCGTTTCGAAAACGTCGATGTGATTTTTACCAAGGACCCTCGCGAGGCCTTGAAGCTGCTGGACCAGGGGATGGATCGCGCGCAGATCCTCAAGAAGACCGGGCAGATCGTCGGCGTGGAAAAAGCCAGCCTGTCCATCGAAAAGGGCGAAAT
This sequence comes from Pseudomonas sp. dw_358, assembly GCF_018449655.1. GTDB lineage: Bacteria > Pseudomonadota > Gammaproteobacteria > Pseudomonadales > Pseudomonadaceae > Aquipseudomonas. The sequence goes on along the minus strand of NZ_JAAVUX010000006.1, from coordinate 208,539 downwards.
CTGCGTGCTGATGGGCTTGTCCGGTTCGGGCAAGTCCAGCCTGCTGCGCTGCATCAACGGTCTCAACACCGTGAGCCGCGGCTCGCTGTTCGTCGAGCACGAAGGCGCGCAGATCAACATCGCCTCCTGTTCCCCGGCCGAACTCAAGCTGATGCGCACCAAGCGCATAGCCATGGTGTTCCAGAAGTTCGCCCTGATGCCTTGGCTGACGGTGCGCGAAAACATCAGCTTCGGCCTGGAAATGCAGGGCCGTCCTGACAAGGAACGCAACAAGCTGGTGGATGAAAAGCTTGAGCTGGTGGGCCTGACCCAATGGCGCAACAAGAAGCCCGACGAGCTCTCCGGCGGCATGCAACAGCGCGTCGGGCTGGCCCGGGCGCTGGCCATGGACGCCGACATCCTGTTGATGGACGAACCCTTCTCTGCACTTGACCCGTTGATCCGTCAGGGCCTGCAGGACGAATTGCTGGAACTGCAACGCAAGCTGCACAAGACTATCGTGTTCGTCAGCCATGACCTGGACGAGGCGCTCAAGCTGGGCAGCCGCATCGCCATCATGAAAGACGGCAAGATTGTTCAGTACAGCAAGCCGGAAGACATCGTGCTCAACCCGGCAGACGAATACGTACGCACTTTCGTCGCCCACACCAACCCGCTCAACGTGTTGCGCGGTCGCAGCCTGATGCGCACCCTGGACAACTGCAAGCGCATCAACGGCTCGGTCTGTCTGGACCCTGGCGTGGATTCTTGGCTGAACCTGGGCGAAGGCCACTCGCTGACCAGCGCCCGCCAAGGCGGCGATGCCCTCAACACCCAGGCCTGGGTTCCGGGCCAGTCGGTCGAGAGTCTCGGCCGCTACCCGACCGTGGTGCACGCCGACATCGGCATGCGCGACGCGTTGCAGATCCGCTATCACACCGGCAACAAGCTGGTGCTGCAGGACAACAACGAAGTCGTGGGCATTCTCGGTGATACCGAGCTGTATCACGCGCTGCTGGGTAAAAACCTGGGGTGAGCAACAGGACCCGGCCGAGGAGTGATCATTGATCGCTCCTCGGCTGTTGGCGTATTTCTTGCCCTCCCCCCACCTCGGTCATCGAGGTGCCGTTCGACGCCCGATGTTTTTTATTGATTGAACGATCAATAAAAATAAAATAGACTGATTTGATTCGGTCGGGCGCCAAGATTTGCACGAAAGCCCAAGGAGACAGGCCCATGCCCAAGGTTGGTATGCAACCTATTCGTCGTCAGCAGTTGATCGAAGCCACCCTGACGGCGGTTGACCAAGTGGGCATGGCGGAAGCCAGTATTGCCTTGATTGCCCGATTGGCCGGGGTGTCCAACGGCATCATCAGTCACTACTTTCAGGACAAGAACGGCCTGATCGCCGCGACCATGCGTTATCTGATGAACGCGCTGATCATCAACGTGGCGGCACGCCGCCAGGCGCTCGATGATGACAGCCCGCGGGCCCATCTGCAGGTGATCATCGAAGGCAACTTCGACGCCAGCCAGGTCAACGGCCCGGCCATGAAAACCTGGCTGGCCTTCTGGGCCGCGAGCATGCACCAGCCGTCGCTCCACCGGTTGCAGCGGATCAACGATCACCGCCTGTATTCCAACCTGTGCTGCCAGTTCCGCCGCGTCATGCCGCTGGAACAGGCACGCAGCGCGGCCCGCGGGCTGGCCGCCCTGGTGGATGGCTTGTGGCTGCGCGGCGCGCTGTCAGGGGATGCCTTCGACACCGCCCAGGCCAAGCGGATTGCCTATGAGTACATGGATCTACAGTTAGCCAAACAGGTGGGATAAGCGACGCCAAGCGTCGATCCCCCTCAAACACATGCACATGCGAGGACACTATGGCCCGTTTCGGACTGCAAAAGCTTTACATCCACGGCGGCTACTCTGACGCTACCAGCGATGCCACTTTCGAGGCCATCAACCCGGCCAATGGCGAACTGCTGGCGCTGGTGCAACGGGCCAGCCAGGCAGACGTCGAGCGCGCCGTGGTCAGTGCCGAGCAAGGCCAGAAAGTCTGGGCCGCGATGACCGCCATGGAGCGTTCACGCATCCTGCGCCGCGCCGTCGACATCCTGCGCGAGCGCAATGACGAACTGGCCGCTCTGGAAACCCTGGACACCGGCAAGGCCTACTCGGAAACCCGCTACGTCGACATCGTCACCGGCGCCGACGTGCTGGAATACTACGCCGGCCTGGTGCCCGCCATCGAAGGCGAGCAGATCCCGCTGCGTGACACCTCCTTCGTCTACACCCGCCGCGAGCCATTGGGCGTCACCGTCGGCATCGGCGCGTGGAACTACCCGATCCAGATAGCCCTGTGGAAATCGGCACCGGCTCTCGCTGCCGGTAACGCGATGATCTTCAAGCCCAGCGAAGTCACCTCGCTGACTACCCTCAAGCTGGCGGAAATCTACACCGAAGCCGGCCTGCCCGATGGCGTGTTCAACGTCCTGACCGGCAGCGGCCGTGAGGTCGGCGGCTGGCTGACCGAGCACCCGCGCATCGAAAAAATCTCGTTCACCGGCGGCACCGACACCGGCAAGAAAGTCATGGCCAGCGCATCGAGCTCGTCGCTCAAGGAAGTGACCATGGAGCTGGGCGGTAAAAGCCCGCTGATCATATTCGAAGACGCCGACCTCGACCGCGCAGCAGACATCGCGATGATGGCCAACTTCTACAGCTCCGGTCAGGTTTGCACCAACGGCACACGGGTGTTCATTCCCACCGCTCTGCAGGGGGCCTTCGAAGCGAAGATCGCCGAGCGGGTCAAACGCATCCGCGTTGGCTGCCCGCAGGATGAAAGCACCAACTTCGGCCCGCTGGTGAGCTTTGCCCACATGGAAAGCGTGCTGGGTTACATCGCCAAGGGCAAAGAAGAAGGCGCACGCCTGCTGACCGGCGGCGATCGTCTGGGCGGCGAGCTGGCCAATGGTGCCTATGTGGCGCCTACCGTGTTCACCGACTGCACCGACGAGATGACCATCGTGCGCGAAGAGATCTTCGGCCCGGTAATGAGCATCCTCACCTACGACAACGAAGCCGAAGTCATCCGCCGCGCCAACGACACCGAGTTCGGCCTGGCCGCCGGTATCGTCACCCGCGACCTGACCCGCGCGCACCGCGTGATTCATCAACTGGAAGCCGGTATCTGCTGGATCAACGCCTGGGGCGAGTCCGACGCGAAGATGCCGGTGGGCGGCTACAAGCAATCGGGCGTCGGTCGCGAAAACGGCATTAGCTCGCTGGCGCAGTACACCCGGATCAAGTCGATCCAGGTCGAACTGGGCGACTACGCCTCGGTTTTCTAACGCCCTGCGCCCCTGAAATTTGCCCATGCGGGAGGGCTGGCATGCTTCCTGTGGGAGCAGGGCTTGCCTGCGATGCAGACGACGCGGTCCGACCAGACTGCGGTGCTGCCATCGCGGCCAAGGCCTGCTCCCACAGGGTGAGTGCCCGCCTCCATCCCGGATGACACGCCCCTCTATTCCCAAGGGAGCAGCACATGTCCCAAGACTACGACTACATCATCATTGGCGCCGGCTCGGCCGGTAACACCCTGGCCACGCGCCTGACCGAAGACGCCGGGGTCACCGTCCTGTTGCTCGAAGCGGGCGGCCCGGACTACCGCGCCGACTTCCGTACGCAGATGCCGGCCGCCCTCGCCTTTCCCCTGCAAGGTCGCCGCTACAACTGGGCCTACGAGACCGATCCCGAGCCACACATGGACAACCGTCGCATGGAATGCGGTCGCGGCAAGGGTCTGGGGGGTTCTTCCCTGATCAACGGCATGTGCTACATCCGCGGCAACGCCATGGACTACGACGGCTGGGCCAAACTGCCGGGTCTGGAAGACTGGAGTTACCTGGACTGCCTGCCGTACTTCAAGAAAGCCGAGACCCGCGACATCGGCCCCAACGATTATCATGGCGGCAACGGCCCGGTCAGCGTCACCACGCCCAAGGCTGGCAATAACCCGTTGTTCCACGCCATGGTCGAAGCCGGGGTGCAGGCCGGTTACCCGCGTACCGACGACCTCAACGGTTATCAGCAGGAAGGGTTCGGCCCCATGGACCGCACCGTCACGCCCAAGGGCCGTCGCGCCAGCACGGCGCGGGGCTACCTGGACGTGGCCAAACAACGCAATACCCTGACCATCGTCACCCACGCGCTGAGCGACCGCATCCTCTTCGAAGGCAAGCGCGCCGTCGGGGTCAAATACCTGGTGGGCGACAGCGATACCCCGCACGAAGCCCGCGCCCGCAAGGAAGTGCTGGTATGCAGCGGCGCCATCGGTTCGCCGCAACTGCTGCAGCGCTCCGGCGTCGGCCCGGCCAGGCTGCTGGAAGGCCTGGGCATCCCGGTAGTGCACGACCTGCCCGGCGTGGGTGAGAACCTTCAGGACCACCTGGAAATGTACTTGCAATACGCCTGCACCGAGCCCGTGTCGCTTTACCCATCGCTGCTGTGGTGGAACCAGCCGAAGATCGGCGCCGAGTGGATGTTCAACGGCACCGGCATTGGTGCCAGCAACCAGTTCGAGGCCGGCGGGTTCATCCGTTCGCGCCCGGAGTTCGAGTGGCCGAACATTCAGTACCACTTCCTGCCGGTAGCGATTAACTACAACGGCAGCAATGGTGTGAAAGAGCACGGTTTTCAGGCCCACGTCGGCTCCATGCGCTCACCCAGTCGTGGCCGGGTGCAGCTCAAGTCGAAGAACCCGCGGGAATACCCGAGCATCCTCTTCAATTACATGGCCACCGAACAAGACTGGCAGGAGTTTCGCGACGGCATCCGCCTGACCCGCGAAATCATGCAGCAACCCGCGCTGGACAAGTACCGTGGCCGCGAGATCAGCCCGGGCATCGAGGTGCAGACCGACGAGCAGCTGGATAAATTCGTCCGCGAGCACGCCGAGACGGCGTTCCACCCGTCCTGCTCGTGCAAGATGGGCACTGACGAGATGGCCGTGGTCGACAGCCAGGGCCGCGTGCATGGCATGCAGGGGCTACGGGTGGTGGATGCCTCGATCATGCCGATCATCACCACCGGCAACCTCAATGCGCCGACCATCATGATCGCCGAGAAAATTGCCGATCGGATTCGCGGGCGCAAACCGGAGGCGCGTTCCACGGCCGCCTACTATGTGGCCGGTGATGCCCCGGTGCGCACGGCGCCGATGCGAGTGGTCTGACCAGAAAGGTCGCGCTCAAAGCAACCCCTTGCAGGACCGAGCTTGCTCGGGAACCAGACGCCGATGGTTGACAGGTACAACGCGGCGTGTTTTTCCCGAGCAAGCTCGGTCCTGCAAAGCCCCACTGATTGCTCCTGATACAAAAGATGGCCTAAGCTGGCCCTCTCCCCCGCAGCCCCGAGGCTGACCATGTTCGATTTCACCGCCACGCTGGCGCAGCGCTTTGCCGCCCTGCGCAGCCGTGCCCCATTCTTCTCCGTGCGCTACGTGCGCCAATCCAGCCAGCACCTCTCGGTGCGCAAGAACATTGCCGAACCGCCCAGCCTCAGCCGCGACGAAGGGGCCATGCTCACCGTGCGTATCGCGGGCGTCGAAGCCTACGCCGCCACCCCCGACCTCTCCCAGGCCGGCTTGCAGCGCGCGCTGGAACAGGCTGAAGCCCAGGCTCGCGCGATCCAGGCTCACGCCCTGCTCGACCTGAGCGAGCAAGCCGTCGCCCAAGGCCGCGCCGACTACCTGTCGCCCAACTTCGAGCAGCCGTTCCCCTCGCTCGCCGATTGCTTTGCGCTACTCAACCAAGAGTCGGCCAGCGTGCCGGCGGACGAGCGCTTTGCCAGCTGGCAAGTCAGCCTGGGCGTCACCACGGTCGAGCAGATCTACCTGAACACTGCTGGCGCACAATTGCGTCAGGCCCAGCGCTTCATCTTCCCGGGCACCACGGTCACCGCCTACGACGGCCATGACAGCCAGCGCCGCAGCCTGGGTCGGGAAAATTTCGGCCAGCAAGGCGGCGCCGAAGTGCTGGAGCGCTGTGGCCTGATGGGCTCCGCCGTCAAGGTCGCCGATCAGGCGCTGCAACTGTTGCTGGCCCCCAACACCCCCGAGGGGCCACGGGACCTGCTATTGACCCCGGACCAGATGACCTTGCAGATCCACGAGTCCATCGGCCATCCGCTGGAGCTGGACCGTATCCTCGGTGACGAGCGTAACTACGCTGGCACCAGCTTCGTCAAAGCCAGCGACTTCGGCCATTTGCAGTATGGCTCGTCGCTGCTCAACGTGACCTTCGACCCGGACATCCCGGAACAACTGGCCAGCTACGCCTTCGACGACGACGGCACGGCGGCCAGCAAGCAGTTTCTGATCCGCGACGGCCGTCTAGAACGGCCACTGGGCGGCGCCCTGTCCCAGCACCGCGCCAGCCTCGACGGCGTCGCCAACAGCCGCGCCTGCGGCTGGAACCGCGCGCCCATCGATCGCATGGCCAACCTCAACATCGAGCCGGGCAACCGCAGCATGGCGCAGTTGGTCGGCAGCATCGAGCACGGCATCCTGATGTCCACCAACCGCTCCTGGTCTATCGATGACGCGCGCAACAAGTTCCAGTTCGGCTGCGAGTGGGGCCAGTTGATCGAGAATGGCGAGCTCAAAGGCGTGGTCAAGAACCCCAACTATCGCGGCATTTCCGCCGATTTCTGGGGCAACCTGAGCGCGGTTGGCGACCGCAGCACGTTCCAGGTGCTGGGCACGCCCAACTGCGGCAAGGGCGAACCCAATCAGGTGATCCGCGTTGGGCACGCCTCGCCTGCCTGCGTATTCAGCCAGGTTGACGTATTTGGGGGAGACGCCTGATGAGCGAGCATTTCGAAGCACTGGTGCAGTGGCTGGGGCAGGCCGTGGCAGCGCCGCAGCATTTCACCTTCGGCTACAACGCCGAGACCTCGGACTTCATCCGTTTCAACCATGCCAAGGTGCGCCAGGCCGGGCATGTCGAACAGGCCAGCGGTTTCCTCAAATTGATGGATGACGGCCGTCAGGCCGATCTGCAACTGACCCTCTGCGGTGACGTCGATGTTGATCAGCAGCGGCTGGCCGAGGCCCTCGACAGCCTGCGCGAGACCTTGCCGCTGCTGCCGGCCGATCCTTACCTGCAACTCAACACCAGCGTCTGGCGCAGCCATCACGTCCACACCCCTGAATTGCCCGATGCCGAGGCCATCGTCGCGCAGATCAGTGGCTCAGCGGCTGGCCTGGACCTGGTCGGCATCTACGCAGCGGGTACCATCAGCCGCGGCTTCGCCAGTTCCCACGGGGCATTCGGTTGGCACCAGGCCAACAGCTTCAACCTGGACTGGAGCCTGTTTCACGGCAACGGTCAGGCGGTGAAGTCCAATTACGCTGGGCAGGTCTGGCAGGACGAACAGTTCGTGCAGCGCCTGCGCAAAGCCAGCGCGCAGCTGGCGTTTCTCGAGCGGCCCGCCAAGGTGCTGCCCCCCGGCGAATACCGCGCCTACCTGGCCCCCGCCGCGCTGGACGAAATCGTCGGCATGCTCAGCTGGGGCGGCTTTTCGGCCCAGTCCATCGCCAGCAAGAGCAGCCCGTTGCAACGCCTGTATGGCGGCGAAGCACAGCTCAGCCCGTTAACCCACATGAGTGAGCAGGTCAGCGGCTCGCTGAGCCCGGCTTTCTCCGAAGAGGGATACCCGCGCAAGGACCTCGCCCTCGTGGAAGGCGGCCAAGCCGGCGAGCGCCTGATCGATTCGCGCAGCGCCGCCGAGTACGGCCTGGTCAACAACGGCGCCGGTTGGGGTGAGGCGCCGAGCGCCTTGGCCATGGCGGCGGGCGACCTGGCCGAGAGCGATATCCTGCGCCAGCTCGGCACCGGGCTGTACATCAGTAACCTGTGGTACCTCAATTACTCCGACCTGCCCGCCGGGCGCATGACCGGCCTGACCCGATTTGCCACTTTCTGGGTCGAAGACGGTCAGATCCAGGCGCCGGTCAACACCATGCGTTTCGATGACAGTGTGTACAGCCTGCTGGGCAGCCAGTTGGAAGCGCTGACGGCGGAGCGCGAGATGATCTTGTCCACCAGCACCTACGGTGAGCGGCAGACGTCGTCGAGCCATTTGCCAGGGGCGTTGGTGCGCAAGTTGACATTGACCCTGTAGGCCCCACTCTTGTAGGACCGAGCTTGTTCGGGAAGGCGGCGGCGCGGGCCTCCCGAGCAAGCTCGGTCCTACAGGAACAGGGCAGCCCCCACACAAAACAAAGAGCCGAAATGCCGACAACCCCTCTTCTCGACGCAAAAACCGCACGCTGGCTCCCATGGGTCGTGGCGATTGCCTTTTTCATGCAATCGCTCGACGGCACCATTCTCAACACCGCCCTGCCGGCCATGGCCCGCGACCTGGAGGAGAACCCGTTACGCATGCAAGGCGTGATCATCGCCTACATGCTCACAGTCGCCCTGCTGATCCCGGCCTCGGGCTGGCTGGCCGACCGTTTCGGCACCAAGCGTGTGTTCTTCAGCGCCATCCTGATCTTCAGCATCGGCTCGCTGGCCTGCGCGCTGTCATGGTCGCTGAACGTGCTGATTTTCTCCCGCATCATCCAGGGCCTGGGCGGAGCGTTGATGGTGCCGGTGGGGCGGCTCATCGTCCTGCGCGCCTACCCGCGCAGCGAGCTGGTGCGGATCATGGGCTTCATCACCATTCCCGGATTGCTCGGCCCGTTGCTGGGCCCGACCCTCGGCGGCTGGATCGTCGAATACCTGAGCTGGCACTGGATTTTCCTGCTCAACCTGCCCGTCGGCGCGTTGGGCTGTCGCGCCGTCTGGCTGCTGGTCCCCGATCTGCGTGGCGCCACCCGCACCCGCTTCGACGGCATCGGCTTTCTGCTGTTCGGCGCCTCCATGGTGTTGATCACTGTCGCCATGGAAGGCCTGGGAGAACTGAACCTGCCGCACATGCGGGTGATGCTCCTGCTGTTCTTCGGCATGGCCTGCCTGGCGGCCTATTGGCTGCGGGCCGGCCACATCGACAGCCCGCTGTTCGAGCCCAAGCTGTTTCGCACCCGCACCTTCGCCGTGGGCATCCTTGGCAACCTGTTTGCTCGCCTGGGCAGCGGCGCCCTGCCGCTTCTGGTGCCGTTGCTGCTGCAAGTGGCGCTGGGCTACTCGCCCGCCCAGGCCGGCATGAGCATGATCCCACTGGCCGCCTCGGCCATGGCGGCCAAGTCCCTGGCGCGCTGGCTGATCGAGCGGTTCGGCTATCGCATCGTTCTCACCGGCAACACCCTGGCCCTGGGCATCATGCTGGCCAGCCTCGGCCTGGTCTCCACCAGCACGCCCTATTGGCTGATGCTGACCCAACTGGCGATCGTCGGCGGGATCAACTCGATGCAGTTCACGGCGATGAACACCGTGACGCTGATCGACCTCGACGACCATAACGCCAGCAGCGGCAACAGCCTCCTCTCGGTGGTGGCGCAACTGTCCCTGAGCCTGGGCGTGGCCTGCGCCGGCGCGTTGCTGGGCGGGTTTACCGCCGAGATCGGCCAGGGCACGGTGGACACCGTACTGGGCGCGTTCCAGCTGACCTTCCTATCGGTGGGAATCATGGCCATCCTTGCCGCCGGAATCTTCGTGCAGCTGTCCAATCAGGACGGTCGGCGTGTTGCTCGTCCAGAACCAGAGGTTCACGAATAGGGGGATTGGCTGCGGGCTGATACACTGCGCGACATTTTGTTTTGCAGGCCCGTCCCGTGACCACCATTGCCACCGCTTTTAATACTCTGCCCCTGTCCGCCGCCATGCTGGCCAACCTCGAATCGCTCGGGTACGCCCAGATGACGCCGATCCAGGCGCAGAGCTTGCCGGTGATCCTCAAGGGCATGGACCTGATCGCCCAGGCCAAGACCGGCAGCGGCAAGACCGCCGCCTTCGGCATTGGCCTGCTTAACCCGATCAACCCGCGTTTCTTCGGTTGCCAGGCATTGGTGATGTGCCCGACCCGCGAGCTGGCTGACCAGGTGGCCAAGGAAATCCGCCGCCTGGCCCGCGCCGAAGACAACATCAAGGTTCTGACCCTGTGTGGCGGCGTGTCCTTCGGCCCGCAGATCGCTTCCCTGGAGCACGGCGCGCACATCATCGTCGGCACCCCGGGACGTATTCAGCAGCACTTGCGCAAGGGCTCGCTGATCCTCGACGGCCTCAACACCCTGGTGCTGGACGAAGCCGACCGCATGCTGGACATGGGCTTTTACGACGCCATCGCCGACATCATCGAGCAGACCCCGGAGCGCCGCCAGACGCTGCTGTTCTCTGCCACCTACCCGGTGGGCATCAAGCAGCTATCGTCGAAATTCATGCGCAACCCGCAACAGGTCAAGTCCGAAGCGATGCATGCCGACAGCGAGATCGAGCAGCGCTTCTATGAAATCTCCCCGGAAGAGCGCCTGGAAGCAGTGACCAAGGCATTGGCTCACTTCCGCCCGCAGTCCTGCGTGGCGTTCTGCTACACCAAGCAGCAGTGCACCGAAGTGGTCGACCATCTCACCGCCAAGGGCATCAGCGCCGTGGCCCTGCACGGCGACCTCGAACAACGAGACCGCGATCAGGTCCTGGCCATGTTCGCCAACCGGAGCACCTCGGTACTGGTGGCCACTGACGTCGCGGCCCGCGGCCTGGACATCGATGCGCTGGACATGGTGATCAACGTCGAACTGGCCCGCGACTCGGAAATCCACATTCACCGCGTCGGCCGTACCGGGCGTGCCGGTGAAAAAGGTCTGGCCATCAGCTTTGTCGCGCCCTCCGAAGCCCATCGCGCCCAGGCCATCGAGCAATTGCAACGCGCCCCACTGGCCTGGGAGCCGCTGTCGAGCCTCACGTCCAAAGGCGGCGAGCCGCTGCTGCCGGTGATGAGCACCTTGTGCATCGGCGCCGGGCGCAAGGACAAGGTCCGCCCGGGTGACATCCTCGGTGCCCTGACTGGCGACGCCGGCATCCCCGGTGCCCAGGTCGGCAAGATCGCCATTTTCGACTTCCAGGCCTATGTCGCCGTGGAGCGCAGCGTCGCCAAGCAGGCGTTGTCGCGTCTGAACAGCGGCAAGATCAAGGGTCGCTCGCTGCGCGTGCGCATTCTGTAAGAGGGCAAGTCGTGGGTGCTACCGACGTTATCGTCATCGGTGCCGGCGCGGCCGGCCTGATGTGTGCTCTGACGGCCGCTGCGCGCGGCCGTCAGGTGCTGCTGATCGACCACGCCAACAAGGCCGGCAAGAAGATCCTCATGTCCGGCGGCGGCCGCTGCAATTTCACCAATATGTACACTGAACCGGCCAACTTCCTCTCGCAGAACCCGCACTTCTGCAAGTCCGCGCTGGCGCGCTACACCCAGTGGGACTTCATCGAGCTGGTGGGCAAACATGGCGTGCCCTATCACGAGAAGAAGCTGGGGCAGCTGTTCTGTGACAACAAGTCCAGCGACATCCTCGGCTTGTTGCTGGACGAATGCGACCAGGCCGGGGTCAAGCTGCACTTGGACACGTCCGTGCAGCAGATCGACAAGAGCGACAGTGGCTACCGCTTGCAGACCAGCATGGGGCCGCTGGACTGCACGTCGCTGGTGGTGGCCACAGGCGGCCTGTCGATCCCGACCCTGGGGGCTACCGGCTTCGGCTACCAGATCGCCCGACAGTTCGGCCACAACGTGCTGGCCACCCGCGCAGGCCTGGTACCGCTCACCATAACCGACCAGCTCAAGGAGCTGTGTACCGAGCTTTCCGGGACCTCGGTGGATTGCGTGGTCAGCTGCAACGGCATGAGTTTTCGCGAGAACCTCCTGTTTACCCACCGCGGCCTCAGCGGTCCGGCGATCCTGCAGATCTCCTCGTTCTGGCACCCCGGTGACACGATAGAGATCAACCTGTTGCCCGAGCACGATGCCTTGAGCTGGCTGCAACAGCAGCAAGGCGAGCGGCCCAACAGCGAGTTGAAGACCTTGCTCGGGGAAATCTTCACCAAGAAGATGGCCAACCTGCTGGCCGAACAGTGGTTCGTGTCCAAGCCGATGAAGCAATACACCCCCGGCGAGTTGGCGACCGTGGCCGAGCAAGTGGGCAGTTGGCAGTTGGTGCCGGCAGGAACCGAAGGCTATCGCACCGCCGAGGTGACCCTGGGCGGTGTCGATACCCGCGAGGTCTCGTCCAAGACCATGGAATCGCTGAAAAGCCCAGGGCTGTATTTTGTCGGTGAGGTACTGGATGTGAGCGGGCACCTGGGCGGCTTCAACTTCCAGTGGGCCTGGGCGTCGGGGTATGCAGCGGCGCAGTTTGCCTGAAGCACCCTATGCCCGTCCTGCAGGACCGAGCGTGCTCGGGAACCCGGCAACTCGGTGCGTCAGGCATTCAGCGGCGGGGCTTCCCGAGCAAGCCCGGTCCTCCAGTGTTCAAGGCAACAGATAGACACCTGAGTGGATGTACGCCAGCCCGATAATCGGTACCATGCGAACCACAGCTGAGCTTATTTCCATCTGCCCGACAGGTTCGCCCCATTCATGGCCTCGACCTCGTTTCGCCAATCAATGCGCCGCTTGTGGGCGCTGGACAAATTCAGCTACAGCGTGCGGGTGTTTCTCGCCCTGACCGGCAGCATGGCGGCCTGTTATTACCTCAACGAGATGCGCCTGTTGATCCCCTTGTTCCTCGGGATCGTCGCCTGCGCTCTGGCCGAAACCGATGACAACTGGCAAGGCCGGGTGCAAGCCCTGGCCGTGACGCTGGTGTGTTTCAGCGCGTCGGCGTTGTCGGTGGAGGTGCTGTTCCCCTACCCCATTCTCTTCGTCAGCGCCTTGGCTGTGGCAGCCTTCGTGCTGACGATGCTTGGCGCCCTGGGCGAGCGCTACAACGCGATTGCCTATGCCACGCTGATCCTCTCGGTGTACACCGTGATCGGCGTAGACCAGCGCGGCGGCGAGATCACCAATGTCTGGCACGAGCCCATGCTGCTGGTGGCTGGTGCCGGCTGGTACGGGGTGCTGTCGGTGCTGTGGCAGGCGCTGTTTTCCAACCAGCCCGTGCAGCAGGGGCTGGCGCGGGTGTTCCGGGAACTGGGCATCTACCTGAAGCTCAAATCCAGCCTGTTCGAGCCGATTCGCCAGCTCGACGTCGAGGCGCGCCGGCTGGAATTGGCCAAGCAGAATGGTCGGGTGGTGGCGGCGCTTAACGCCAGCAAGGAAATTATCCTGCACCGGGTCGGCGGTGGTCGCCCCGGCTCCAAGGTCAGCCGCTACCTGAAGTTGTACTTCCTGGCCCAAGACATCCACGAACGCGCCAGCAGCTCCCATTACCCGTACAACGCCCTGGCCGAAGCCTTCTTCCACAGCGACGTGCTGTTTCGCTGCCAACGCCTGCTGCGCCAGCAAGGGGCGGCCTGCCAGCGCTTGTCCGAGTCCATTCAATTGCGCCAGCCCTTCATCTATGACGACAGCTTTGCCGAAGCCTTGAGCGACCTGCACGCTTCGCTGGAGCATCTGCGCATTCAAAGTAACCCGGCCTGGCGTGGCCTGCTGCGCTCGCTGCGGGCGCTGGCCCATAACCTCGCGACCCTTGATCGTCTGCTCAGTGATGCCAGCAACCCCGACAGCCTGGCCGATGCCAGCGACAGCAGCCTGCTCGACCGCTCGCCACGCAACCTCAAGGATGTCTGGGCCCGGATTCGCCAGAACCTGACCCCAAGCTCTCTGGTGTTCCGCCATGCGCTGCGTCTGCCTCTGGCCTTGACGGTGTGCTTTGTCATGATCCACTTGATCCACCCTTCCCAGGGCTACTGGATCATGCTCACCACGCTGTTCGTCTGCCAGCCGAGCTACGGTGCCACGCGACGCAAACTGGGCCAGCGGATTGTCGGCACCGCCGTCGGGCTGACCGTTGGCTGGGCGCTGTTCGACCTGTTCCCCAGCCCGCTGATCCAGTCGTTCTTTGCGATCGTTGCGGGCCTGGTGTTCTTCGTCAACCGCACCACCCGCTACACGGTCTCCACCGCCGGGATCACCCTGATGGTGCTGTTCTGCTTCAACCAGACCGGCGACGGTTACGGGTTGTTCCTGCCGCGCCTGTTCGACACGCTGATCGGTAGCCTGATCGCCGGCCTGGCGGTGTTCCTGTTCCTGCCGGACTGGCAGGGGCGGCGCCTGAACAAGGTGCTGGCCAACACCCTTAGCTGCAACGCCACGTACCTGCGCCAGATCCTCGAGCAATACGCCAACGGCAAGCGCGACGATCTCGCTTACCGTCTGGCGCGGCGCAACGCCCATAACGCCGACGCGGCGCTGTCCACTACCTTGGCCAACATGCTGATGGAGCCTGGGCATTTTCGCAAAGAGGCAGACGTCGGCTTTCGCTTCCTCGTGCTGTCCCACACCTTGCTCAGCTATCTCTCGGGGCTGGGCGCTCACCGCGATACCAGCCTGCCGGAGCCTTTACGCGAACAGTTGATCGGCGGCGCCGGGGGGCAACTGGTACACAGTATCGAAGAAGTAGCGACAGGGCTGGCCGCCCGCGAGCCGGTGGCTGTGCAGAGCGATGCCGAAGAGGCGCTGGCTACCGCGCTGGAGCAGATGCCCGAAGAGGTCGACGAAAACCAGCGGCTGGTGCAGACCCAACTGGCCCTGATCTGCCGTCAGCTAGGCCCGCTGCGTACCTTGGCGGCTCATTTGATCAAGGACAAGACGCCAGCCGTCGTCTGACCGGCGCTACATGCCGTACTGCTTGACCAGTCGATCGTAGGTGCCGTCGGCTTTCATGGCGGCGATCTGCTGGTCGAAGCCTTTGACGATGCGGTCATGGTCAGGGTTTTTCAGGCTGACCAGGATGCGCAGCTGGTTGGAACTCAGGGGCGTCGGCAGAAACTCTACCGCATTGCGTATCGCCGGTGTCTCGCGGGAGAGGTAATAGCGGGCCACCAGCTCATCGTCCAACGCCAACTGAACCCGTCCGGCGGCAAGCATCTGCACAGCCATGGGAAAGTTGTGCACCAGCACCTTCTGCATCTGGTCATCGCTGTCGAAGCCTTGGGAATAAGCGTAGCCACGTACCACGGCAATCGGGTAAGGGTGCAAGGTGCTGTAGTCACCCTGGAAATCGACGGTAGAGTTCTTGCGCCGAATGAACAGGACGCGGTTATTCAGGTAACCCACCGAGAATTGCCCGATGCGGGTGCGCTCATCGCTATACCACGCATTGATGAGGATGTCGTAGCGCCCTTCGCCAACGCCCAGCAACGCTCGCGCCCAAGGGACCTGCTCGAACCCGGAGGAAAAGCCGGCCCGCTGCAACGCCGTGGTCACCAACTCGGTTGCCAAGCCACCATTGGGCTGGGTGATATCGGTAAACGGCGGCCAACCGTCGGCCACCAGGCGTAGCTTGTCGGCCATTGCCAGATTGGCGCAGCACAAGGTCCCCAACAAACAACAGGCTCGAAGCAGATGCAGCATGCTCAAGATCCTATAGCGGGCCCTAGGGCCGGCGGCGCGTGAAGCTGTTGACCCGCGTGACCATCCATTACGCCGTGGCCAGGCCAACTGCGTTATCAGCCAGATTACACAAAGATTGCGGGGCAGACATCGGCCGTTGGTAGCTATTTGCCGTATTTGTCTCGAATTAAATTCGACCTTGCCAAATATGAGGCTCGCTGGCTTGATGGTCGCCCGCTGAACTTAATGAAAAGAGGCACGGCATGACGATCGAATGGGTCTGCAAACACCACGACGACCTGGGCAAGGAACAGCTGTATGCCGTGCTGACCTTGCGCACCGAAGTCTTCGTCGTCGAACAGCACTGCCCTTATCTGGAAACCGACGGCCTGGACCTGACGGGCGACACCCATCATCTCATGGCCTGGCAGGATGACCACCTGCTGGGTTACCTGCGCTTGCTCGACCCGCATGCTCAAGGTGGCAATGTCGTCATCGGCCGCGTGGTGACCGCCCCTGCGGCCAGAGGCCGGGGGCTGGGGCATGAGCTGCTGGAGCGCGGCCTGCAGCAGGCGGAGAAGCACTGGCCGGGAGTCGCGATCCATCTCTCGGCCCAGGCGCATTTGCAGGGGTATTACGGGCGTTATGGTTTTGTGGCCGAGGGCGAGGTGTACCTGGAGGATGACATACCGCATATCGGCATGCGCAAGGCCGGCCTACGGGTACTGTAGAACCTCTCGGATGCGGGGAAGATTGTTCTCCACCCAGCCGCGATCAATCGCCCCCCAGTCCAGAATCCGATAACGCCCGCTGTGGTGACGCTCACCGGCGGCCTGTTCGAACTCGCAGACAATGTCAAGCTCGCCCAACGCCGCCACTGTATCCTGCGCGGTACGTCGCGGCATGCCGGTGGCCTCGGTCAGGGCGGGAATGTTGCTGGCCTGGCCGCTGTCGATCAAAAACGCCACGTACAGGCGGCGGTAGAAGCTGGTTCGGGTCTTGCTGACTTCCATGAAGTTTGCCTGTCAGGTGGGAAGGTCACGCCAGGTCAGGTAGACCCTCAGGTCGAATTCGAGCTGATGGTAGCCGGGCTGCATGTACTCGCACAGCTTGTAAAAAGCCTTGTTGTGGTCCGACTCCTTCAAATGCGCCAGTTCGTGGACCACGATCATCTTCAGAAACTGCGGCGCCGCTTCCTTGAACAGCGAGGCGATGCGGATTTCTTTCTTGGACTTGAGTTTGCCGCCTTGGACCCGCGAGACCGTGGTGTGCAGACCCAAGGCGCGGTGAGTGAGGTCGAGGCGGTTGTCGAACAGGACCTTGTCGATGCTGGGGGCGTTTCGCAGGTGTTCCTGCTTGATATCCAGCACGTAGGTGTACAGCGCCTTGTCGCTTTGCACGGCATGGCGCTCGGGATAGCGTTGGTGCAGGTAATCACCCAAGCGCCCTTGGTCGAGCATCTGGCGCACCTGGGCTTGCAGGTCAGGAGGGTAGGCTTGCAGGTATTTGAGCGGGGTCATGGCGGCCGCGAGTCAGTGTGAGCGGCCGCCAGTGTAGCAGTGGTCAGATCGCGGCCCAATCAAAGCGCGGCGGGAAACGGCCGGCATCAGCGGCGGTCAGTGGCTTGGCGACGATGAAGCCCTGAGCCAGCTCGCAACCATTGGCCAACAGCCATTGGTATTGCTCGGAGGTTTCCACCCCCTCGGCGATCACCGTCACACCGAACTCGCGACAGACCTCGATGATCCCTCGCGCCATGATGGCATCCCCCTTGGAGCCTGGCAGCTTGGCCACCAGGTGCCGGTCCAGCTTGAGAGTGTCCACCGGCAGATCACGCAACAGTTTGAGGGAGCAGTGGCCCATGCCGAAGTCATCCAGCGCCACCCGCACGCCCAGATTGCGCAGCTGCTGAAGCTGGCGCAAGGCATCACCGAGGTTATGCGCCAAAGAAGTCTCGGTCACTTCGACTTCCAGCTGCCGCGGTTGCAGGCCATGCATTGAAATCGCCCGCTGCAGCTCGGACACCAGGTTCGGCATGCTGAACTGGGCGTTGCTCAGGCTGATGCCCAAAACCAGCTCGTCGGCAAAGCCGTTGAACCACTCGCGCCGCTGTGCTGCCCCTTGCTGGTAAATCCAGCTGGTCAGGCGGCTGATCAGGCGCGCCTCTTCCAGCAACGGAATGAAAAGACCTGGTGGCACATCGCCGACGCTCGGGTGCTGCCAGCGCAGCAAGGCTTCGAAGCCGCGCAAGCTGCCATCAGCCAGCGACACCTGAGGCTGATAGACCAAGGTGAAATCCTTGTGCTCGATGGCATTACCCACGCTACCTTCCAGCATCAAACGTGAGCGTGCCCGACCGTTCATGTCCTGATCGTAATAGCGATACTGCTGTCGGCCCGCCTGTTTGGCGGCGTACATGGCGATATCGGCGGCATGCAGCAGGCCTTCTATGGTCGCCCCGGATGTCGCGCTGGTAGCAATGCCGATACTGACCCCCAGCGAAACCTCCAGGCCGTCCACTTGCTGGCACATGGAAATGCGATCAATCAGCTTTTCAGCGACCTTGGCCGCCTGCTCCGGGTATTCGAGGGTATCGAGCAACACCGTGAACTCGTCACCGCCGATGCGCGCGACGATGTCCCAGGGGCGCAGGCTGTCCTTGAGCTGGTCGGCCACCCACCGCAGGGCCTTGTCCCCGGCGTCGTGGCCATGGGTGTCGTTGATGCGCTTGAAGCCGTCCAGGTCCAGGTACAACAGCGCCTGGGCCTTGTCCTGCCGCTCGTTGCGCAGCAGCGCGCTTTCCACGGCCTGGTGAAAACCACGGCGGTTGAGCAGTCCGGTGAGCGGGTCCGTCACCGCCTGGTATTCAAGTTGCTGGTGCAGGCTGCGCACCACCGACATGTCGAGCACCGTCACCACCATGGCGCGCTGCTCGCCGGGCAACGGCGCACAGGACAAGGCCACGGGCAAGTGCTGACCGTTGTGGGTGCGCAAGGAGGCATCGTGAATACGGAAGGTATCGCGGCTGCTGTAGGCGCGGAAGAATTCGGACTCCCGCCAACTGTGCACCGCCGGCTTGTGCAGAAAATCGATCAGGGCCGCGTTGCGCAACTCTTCCGCCGACGCGCCCAGCAGTCGCGAAATCGCCGGGTTGGCGTAGGTCACCTGGCCATGCTCATCCACCACCAGGATGCCCTCGGCCGCATTCTCCAGCACCGAGGCATTGAAAGCCCTGGCTGACTCCAGATCCTTGCTCAGGCGCTGCAGATCCTTGCGGTTACGTTGCTGCTCCAGCAGGGCCTGGACCTTGGGTCGAAGGATCTGCGGATCAAAGGGTTTGAACAGGTAATCGACCGCGCCGTTGGCGTAGCCCTTGAGCACCGCTGCCTGGGACTGCTCATTGGCGGTCAGGAAGATAATGGGGGTCAGGCGCGTCCGCTGGCTCCCGCGCATCAGGCGAGCAACCTCGAAGCCATCCATGCCTGGCATCTGCACATCCAGCAGCACCAGATCGACCTCGTGCTCCAGCAATGCCCCCAGCGCCTCGACGCCGGACGCTGCCGTGACGACCTGCCAATCCTGGCGTTCGAGCAAGGCACGCATTCTGATCAGGTTTTCGGGATAGTCGTCGACTACCAGCAAGACCGAACTGTTGTCATTTGGTTGAGTTGGTGCGCATTCCATGCTGCTCCCCTGTGGTTCAGACGGCCAAGCCCGAAAGATGGGCACTGACTGAACTACTTTAGCTGTGGATCCCAACAAACAGTGACGAAGCACTGCTTATTCTTTCAAACATTATGACAGGCGGCGACCAATGGTAGACCCGCGCAGAATAATTATAAATTAACGTCAACTCGATGACGTCAGCCACTTGTCGACTGCACCTCAAACTTTCCGTCGCGCGCCGATAATAGAGAGAGTCGCCGTCATTCGGCGTCGCCCTTTTTACGGAAGGCCTCCCATGATCGACCTCTCTACCTGGAACCTCAGTATTCCTGAGGGCACTCCAGCCCTGACCATTGCCACTCCTGTCCTGGTCAAGGGATTTAAGGATGCCTATTTTCACTCCGACACCGGCACCCTTTTTTTCTGGGCCCCGGTGACCGGAAGCAAAACGGCCAACGCCATCTACCCGCGCTCTGAGTTGCGAGAAACCAACGCCAACGGCACGGTCCACAATTGGACGTACGGCGCCGCCGACAATTATCTGCGGGCCTCGTTGATGATCAACCAGGTGCCCTCGACCGGCAAGATCGTTATCGGCCAGATCCACGTTTTCAACAGCAATGAACCGATGCTGAAGGTGGAATACCAGTACAAGGAAAAGACCGCCGATGGCAACGTCGTGGCCAAACTTCGGTTGAGCCCGGCGGATGCAGACGCGGCGGTCATCACTATCGCCAGCGGGGTAAAACTCAATACGCGCTTCCCGTACATCATTCACCTGGCCAAAGACGGGACCCTGAGCGTGACCGTGGCGGACAAGACCTACGTGGTCAAAATCGATACGAAATGGTCCACGGCCGCTTTCTATTACAAGGCCGGGGCTTATGTGCAGGACAACACAGGGTATGCAACGGAGGGCGGGGCGGTGACGTTCTACAACTTGGCGATCACCCATACGCCGTGATCTGGCGGCCGGATCACACGGGACATGAGTATGTCCCGTGAGAATGCCGAATCAGTTGACCTTGGCGGCCAACTCACCCTTGGCGTAACGCTGGAACATGCCTTCCAGGGAGATCGGCTTGATCTTCGAGGCATTGCCGGCCGTTCCGAAAGCTTCATAACGCGCGATACACACGTCACGCATGGCCTTCACGGTTTCAGCGAAGTATTTGCGCGGGTCGAACTCGCTCGGATGCTGCGCCATGAAGCGGCGGATGGCACCAGTGGATGCCAGACGCAGGTCGGTGTCGATGTTGACCTTGCGCACGCCGTGCTTGATGCCCTCGACGATTTCTTCGACCGGTACGCCGTAGGTCTCTTTGATCTGGCCACCGTACTCGTTGATGATCGCCAGCCAGTCCTGTGGCACCGAAGACGAACCGTGCATGACCAGGTGAGTGTTGGGGATGCGCGCATGAATCGCCTTGATCCGATCGATGGCCAGAATGTCACCGGTCGGCGGCTTGGTGAACTTGTAGGCGCCATGGCTGGTGCCGATGGCGATGGCCAGCGCATCCACCTGGGTAGCCTTGACGAACTCGGCCGCTTCTTCCGGGTCGGTCAGCATCTGGCTATGGTCCAGGATACCTTCGGCACCCACGCCATCTTCTTCACCGGCCTGACCGGTTTCCAGCGAACCCAGGCAACCCAGTTCGCCCTCCACCGAAACGCCGCAGGCGTGGGCCATGGCCACCGTCTGCTGAGTGACGCGCACGTTGTAGTCATAGTCGGTCGGGGTCTTGCCGTCGACACCCAGGGAGCCGTCCATCATCACCGAGCTGAAGCCCAGCTGGATCGAGCGCTGGCAGATGTCCGGGCTGGTGCCGTGGTCCTGGTGCATGCACACCGGAATGTGCGGGAATTCTTCGATGGCGGCCAGGATCAGGTGGCGCAGGAAAGGCGCACCGGCGTATTTGCGCGCACCCGCCGAAGCCTGCACGATCACGGGCGAGTCGGTCTTGTCGGCCGCTTCCATGATGGCGCGCATCTGCTCCAGGTTATTGACGTTGAAGGCTGGTACGCCGTAGCCGAACTCGGCTGCGTGGTCCAGCATCTGGCGCATGCTAATCAGTGCCATGGGTAATCTCTCTCCCGGTCGAGGGTCATTTATTGTTCCAGCCTGCCGCAACAGCGGCCAGCCTGCAATGGCCCGGCACCTGCCGGACCCGTGCGTCACGGAGCCTTGCAGCCCCGGCCTATCAGATCGTTGGTGGCTACCCAGTACACCAGGCCTTCAGAGCCTTGCACATGCAAGGCCAGTACGCCATCACTGTACAACTGGCCATCAGCTCCCGGCTCTGCCTTGAGATGATAAACCTGAGCCTTGGGCTCAAGTCGCGCCTCAACCTGCTGCTGCCCGGTATCGGTATAACGCCATTGCACGCTGACGTCACTGTCGCAGACCCAATGCGTCCAGTCCTGCGACGCTGGCGCCCGAGCACCGCCAAAACCAAGGCCAATGCCCCCACACCCACTCGTCAAGGCCGCTGCACAGAGCAGCGGTATCCAGCGCTTCATGCGCATTCCTTAAACTGCCCAGGCGAAATCAGCCCTTTGACCCGCAATCCTGTTGAATGTTGCTGTTCGGCCCTGGATCACCTGTTGCACTGGTCTGGACCTGCTTCTCGTTGTTCGTCGTGGGCAGCGTGACCGCTGCCGGACTGAACACTTCACAAGCGCTGTCCGAGCCGCCGAACAGCGAACAACCACTGAGCATTACTGCCGTCATGACGGCCAGACAGACAATCTTCATGGTGGAACCCTCGCATCAATCCGTTGCAAAAATTGTTCACACTCTAAAGACCACTGCCGGGGTCAGTGGTTGCCTGGTTCGCTCACGGGCAACCTTTCTGCCCGGCGTCATATTGCTCCAGCACATCAGGCCCCAGGCGCTTGTTGATCACCGGCGCCGTTTGCGCCTGCCAGTCTGACTGCTCACACCCGGCCCCGGTCGGCTTGGCCGCCCGAGTCACGGGCGGTTCATCCGGATGGCTCGTGCAACCTGCCAGCAGCCAGACCGCCAGCGCGAGCCCGCTCAAACGATGCAGTACACCCATGTCGATCAGGCCTTGGCCCGCTCCTCGAGTACCTGCACCGCTGGCAGCACCTTGCCCTCGACGAACTCGAGAAACGCGCCGCCGCCTGTGGAAATGTAGGAGATTTTTTTAGCCACGCCGTATTTGTCGATGGCCGCCAGGGTGTCACCCCCACCCGCGATGGAAAAGGCCGGGCTCTCGGCAATCGCCCGGGCCAGCACTTGGGTGCCATTGCCAAATTGGTCGAACTCGAACACACCCACCGGACCATTCCACAGAATGGTTTTCGAAGCTTTCAGGAGTTCAGCGAAATTAGCCGCTGTTTTCGGCCCGATGTCGAGGATCATGTCATCATCGGCCACGTCCTTGATGTCCTTGACCGTGGCGGCGGCGCTTTCGGCAAATTCCTTGGCGACCACTACGTCCACCGGCAATGGCACGTTGACCTTGGCGGCGATGGCTCTGGCGGTATCCAGCAGGTCAGGTTCATACAATGACTTGCCGACCGGATGCCCGGCTGCCGCGAGGAAGGTATTGGCGATGCCACCGCCGACGATCAGCAGGTCGCAGATCTGGCTCAGGCTGTTGAGCACGTCCAGCTTGGTTGACACTTTCGAGCCGGCAACGATAGCCGCCATCGGCTTGGCCGGGGCGCCCAGAGCCTTGCCCAGCGCATCCAGTTCGGCCGCCAGCAAGGGGCCTGCGGCGGCAACCTTGGCAAATTTCGCCACGCCATGGGTCGAACCCTCCGCACGGTGGGCGGTGCCGAAGGCGTCCATGACGAAGACGTCGCACAGTGCGGCGTACTTCTGCGCCAGCTCGTCGCTGTTCTTTTTCTCGCCTTTGTTGAAGCGCACATTTTCGAACAACACCACTTCGCCGGCCTTGATATCGAAGCCGTCGATGTAGTCCGACACCAGCGGTACATCCCGGCCCAGGGCCTTGCTCAGGTATTCGCTGACCGGCAGCAGGCTATTCTCGGCCGAGAACTCGCCCTCGGTCGGACGGCCCAGATGGGAGCACACCATCACCGAGGCGCCCTTTTCCAGTGCCAGCTTGATGGTTGGCAGTGCCGCCACAATACGCGCATCGCTGGCCACGGCACCGTTCTTGATCGGCACGTTGAGGTCTTCGCGGATCAGAACGCGTTTGCCTTGCAGATCGAGGTCGCTCATCTTCAACACGGTCATTGTCTCAGTCCTTGTGGCCTGTATTGGATTGGGTGTGCATGACGTCCAGGTAATGCCCCGCAACGTCGAGCATGCGATTGGCAAAACCCCACTCGTTGTCGAACCAGGCCAGCAGGTTGACCAGCCTCGGGCCGGAAACCCGGGTCTGACTGGCGTCGACGATGGCCGAATGGGGGTCATGGTTGAAGTCACAACTGGCGTGCGGCAGCTCGGTGTAAGCCAGCAAGCCCCGCAAAGGCCCGTCCAGAGCGGCGCTGCGCAGGATCTGATTGACCTCGGCGGCATCGGTGTCGGTGGAACTCAGCAGGGTAATGTCCAGGCATGACACATTGACCGTCGGCACGCGCACAGCTTTGGCCTGAATGCGCCCGGCAAGTTCCGGCAGCAGCCGCTCGATGCCGCGCGCCAGGCCCGTGGCCACGGGGATCACCGACTGGAACGCCGAGCGGGTGCGCCGCAGATCCTCGGCATGGTAGGCGTCGATCACCGGCTGGTCGTTCATGGCCGAGTGAATCGTGGTGATGGACACGAACTCGATGCCCACCGTGCGGTCCAGCAGCCTGAGCAGCGGCACGCCGCAGTTGGTGGTGCAGGAGGCGTTGGAGACCAGGCGCTCGGCTCCGGTCAGGCAGTCGTGGTTGATGCCGTAGACCACCGTGGCATCGACATCGGCTTCGCTGGCCATGGGCTGGGAAAACAGCACCGCCGGGGCACCGGCATCGAGGAAGCGCTGGCCGTCCGCCCGCGTGTGCCAGGCGCCGGAGCACTCCAGCACCAGGTCCACGTCCAGTGCAGCCCAGTCGATGACTTCGGGGGTGGCGCTGCGCAGCACTTTGATGCGCTTGTCATTGATGTGCAGATCGCCATCAAGCACGCCCACCTTGCCGGGAAAGCGCCCGTGGGTGGAATCGAAGCGAGTCAGGTATTCGAGACTGGCGAGATCCGCCAGGTCATTGAGAGCCACCACCTCGAACGGTGCATCATCGCCACGTTCGATCAGCGCACGGAGCACGCAGCGGCCGATACGGCCGTAGCCGTTGAGGGCAACTCTGTAAGGACGCGGTTGGGGCATGAGGCACTCGCTGTTAATGGCGTAAGAGACCTCGCAGGAGCGCACGCGCCCCTGCGACGCAAACACAGGCAGAGTGCTTAGTCCTCCAGCAGCTCCTGCGCAATGCCCACGATATTCTCCACAGTGAACCCGAACTCTTCGAACAGCTGGTTGGCCGGACCCGACTCACCGAAGGTGGTCATGCCGATCACGCGGCCTTCCAGGCCCACGTACTTGTACCAAAAGTCGGCATGGGCCGCTTCGATGGCGATACGAGCGCCTACCTGCAGAGGCAAAACGGCCTGCTTGTAGGCAGCATCCTGAGCGTCGAACACCGAAGTGCACGGGATCGAGACCACACGCACATTACGGCCTTCGCCGGTCAGGTGATCGTATGCCTGCACCGCCAGGCCCACTTCGGAACCGGTGGCAATCAGGATCAGCTCCGGCTCGCCAACGCAATCCTTGAGCACGTAGCCACCACGGGTGATGTCGCTCAGTTGCTGCGCATCGCGCTGCTGGTGCTGCAGGTTCTGGCGGGAGAAGATCAGTGCCGAAGGACCGTCATTGCGCTCGATGGCGTACTTCCAGGCCACGGCCGACTCGACCGCATCCGCCGGGCGCCAGGTGTCCAGGTTCGGCGTGGTGCGCAGACTGGTCAATTGCTCGATCGGCTGGTGGGTCGGACCGTCTTCGCCCAGACCGATGGAGTCGTGGGTGTACACATACAGCACGCGCTTTTTCATCAGCGCCGACATGCGCACGGCATTGCGTGCGTATTCCATGAAGATCAGGAAAGTCGCGCCGTACGGCACGAAACCGCCGTGCAGGGCAATGCCATTCATGATGGCGCTCATTCCGAACTCGCGCACGCCGTAGAACAGATAATTACCGGCCGCGTCATCGGCCTCGATGCCCTTGCAACCTTTCCACAGGGTCAGGTTGGAAGCCGCGAGGTCGGCCGAACCGCCGAGGAACTCGGGCAGCAGCGGACCAAACGCGTTGAGGGTGTTCTGGCTGGCCTTGCGGCTGGCGATGGTTTCACCCTTGGCGACCACTTCGGCGATGTACGCATCGGCCTTCTCGGAGAAGTCGGCTGGCAGCTCGCCACTCATGCGGCGGATGAATTCGTTGGCCAGGGCCGGATGCTCGGCGGAATAGGCTGCGAAACGCTGGTTCCACTCGGCTTCGGCAGCAGCGCCGGCTTCCTTGGCGTCCCACTCGGCGTAGATGTCCGCCGGAATTTCGAACGGCGCGTGGTTCCACTTCAGCGCCGCGCGGGTCAGGGCAATTTCGTCGGCGCCCAGAGCGGCACCGTGGGACTCTTCCTTGCCCTGCTTGTTCGGCGAGCCGAAACCGATGATGGTCTTGCAGCAGATCAGCGTCGGCTGATCGCTCTTGCGCGCGGTTTCGATGGCGGTCTTGATCTCGTCGGCATCGTGGCCGTCGACGTTGCGGATCACTTGCCAGTTATAAGCTTCGAAACGCTTGGGGGTGTCGTCGGTGAACCAGCCCTCGACGTGACCGTCGATGGAGATGCCGTTGTCATCGTAGAACGCGATGAGTTTGCCCAGGCCCAGAGTGCCAGCCAATGCGCTGACTTCATGGGAGATGCCTTCCATCATGCAGCCATCGCCGAGGAACACATAAGTATTGTGGTCGACGATGTTGTGCCCGTCACGGTTGAACTGCGCGCCCAGCACTTTCTCGGCGATGGCAAAACCCACCGCGTTGGCCAGACCTTGGCCCAGCGGGCCGGTGGTGGTTTCGACACCGGGTGTATAGCCATATTCCGGGTGGCCCGGGGTGCGGCTGTGCAGCTGGCGGAAATTCTTCAGGTCGTCGATGGACAGGTCGTAACCGGTCAGGTGCAGCAGCGAATAGACCAGCATCGAGCCATGACCGTTGGACATGATGAAACGGTCGCGGTTGGCGAAGGACGGGTTGCTGGGATTGTGCTTCAGGAAGTCGCGCCACAGCACCTCGGCAATATCCGCCATGCCCATGGGGGCACCGGGATGGCCGCTGTTGGCTTTCTGCACGGCATCCATGCTCAAGGCACGGATGGCATTGGCACGCTCACGACGGCTTGGCATCACTAATCTCCTGGGGTTTTGAATCGAGAAAGACGGCCATTTTCCATTAGGCACAGGCCTCTGGGCAATGACAGATTGCGCAAACTCAATATCAAAACATTTTGATATTGGCCTTGCGACCACGCCCGGCGGTCTCTAGACTTCGGGGTTATGAATATGCGCGCCTCGACTATAGGCCATGATGCCAGTGACAACCTCGCCGCCCTGTGCAAGGCCGGTGGCGATCCGCTGCGCCTGAACGTGCTGCGCGCGTTGGCCAATGACTCCTTCGGCGTGCTGGAGCTGGCACAGATGTTCGCCATCGGCCAGTCTGGGATGAGCCATCATCTGAAAGTGCTGGCTCAGGCCGAATTGGTGGCCACGCGGCGCGAAGGCAATGCGATTTTCTACCGACGCGCCCTGCCACAGCCTTTGGAACTTGGGGGTCGCCTGCACACCGCCCTGCTCGAAGAAGTCGAAAGCCTGCAACTGCCGGTGGAAGTGCAGGCGCGCATGGCCCTGGTCCAGCGCCAGCGATCCGCCGCCAGCGAGCATTTTTTCTCGCGCATGGAAGAAAAGTTTCGAGCTCAGCAAGACCTGATCGCCGGCCTGCCGCAGTATCGCGACAGCCTGCTGGCCTTGCTCGACAAGCTGAGTTTCGCCCCCGCCGCAACGGCCCTGGAAGTAGGCCCCGGTGACGGCGGCTTTCTGCCCGAGCTGGCGCGGCGCTTCGCTCAGGTGACCGCGCTGGACAACAGCGCAGAGATGCTCGACCTCGCTCGCCAGGTGTGCGAGCGCGAGCACCTGCACAATGTCCGGTTGCAGCTGGCCGACGCGTTGGGCGACTTCGAAGCGCACGCAGATTGCGTGGTGCTGAACATGGTTCTGCACCACTTCAGCGACCCCGCGCAGGCGCTCAAACATCTGGCTGACCACCTCGAACCCGGTGGCAGCCTGCTGATTACAGAATTATGCAGTCACAACCAGAGCTGGGCCAGGGAGGCTTGCGGTGATCTCTGGTTGGGTTTCGAACAGGAAGAGCTGGCCCGCTGGGCCTGCGCTGCGGGACTCACCCCCGGGGAAAGCCTCTATGTAGGCTTACGTAATGGTTTCCAGATACAGGTCCGCCATTTTCAGCGGCCGGCTGGCGACAATCACCATCGGTAAATTCAGGAAACCATCGAGATGAGCGAATACTCACTTTTCACCTCCGAGTCCGTGTCTGAAGGGCATCCGGACAAGATTGCCGACCAGATTTCCGATGCGGTGCTCGACGCCATCATCGCCGAAGACAAGTTCGCCCGCGTCGCGTGCGAAACGCTGGTGAAAACCGGCGTGGCAATCATCGCCGGCGAAGTGACCACCTCGGCCTGGGTCGACCTCGAAGAGATCGTGCGCAACGTCATCATCGACATCGGCTACAACAGCTCCGACGTCGGCTTTGACGGTGCAACCTGCGCCGTCATGAACATCATCGGCAAACAGTCGGTGGACATCGCCCAAGGCGTTGACCGCAGCAAGCCGGAAGACCAGGGCGCCGGTGATCAGGGCCTGATGTTCGGCTACGCCAGCAATGAAACCGACGTGTTGATGCCAGCACCGATCACCTTCTCCCACCAGTTGGTGCAGCGCCAGGCCGAAGCACGCAAGTCAGGCCTGCTTCCCTGGCTGCGTCCGGACGCCAAATCCCAGGTCACTTGCCGTTACGAAGGCGGCAAAGTGGTGGGCATCGACGCCATCGTGCTGTCGACGCAACACAACCCGGAGGTGTCCTACAAGGACCTGCGCGAGGGAGTGATGGAGCTGATCGTCAAGCACGTGCTGCCCGCCGAGCTGCTGCACAAGGATACTCAATTCCACATCAACCCGACCGGCAACTTCATCATCGGTGGCCCGGTGGGCGACTGTGGCCTGACCGGGCGCAAGATCATCGTCGACAGCTACGGCGGCATGGCCCGTCACGGTGGCGGCGCGTTCTCCGGCAAGGACCCGTCCAAGGTTGACCGTTCTGCTGCCTATGCCGGTCGCTACGTAGCCAAGAACATCGTTGCCGCGGGCCTTGCCGAGCGCTGCGAAATCCAGGTGTCCTACGCCATCGGCGTGGCCCTGCCGACCTCGATTTCCATCAACACCTTCGGCACCGGCAAGATCAGCGACGACAAGATCATCAACCTGGTGCGCGAACACTTCGACCTGCGTCCGTACGCGATCACCACCATGCTGGATCTGCTGCACCCGATGTACCAGGAGACCGCGGCATACGGTCACTTCGGTCGCATACCGTTCGAGAAGACCGTGGGCGATGACACCTTCACCGCCTTCACTTGGGAACGAACTGATCGAGCGGATGCCTTGCGGGCTGCCGCCGGAATCTGATTTCGGACAAAGACCATGTCGTACCCGTCGCGGGCAACCCCGACGGGTACGACACCGCTACAATGACTTGCTGACCTTGTCCGCCACATCTCCCGGCACCCAGGCTTTCCACACCTGCGGCTGCTCGCGCAAGAACGCCTCGGCCACGGCCTTGGGCTCCAGATGCTTCTCGCTCATCCCCGCCAAGGTCTTGTTCAACAGGTCGATGGGGATATCGACCTTGTCGAAAAAGCTCACCAGGTCCGGGTACTGCGCTTTGAACGGCTCTGACACGCCGATGGTCAGCTTGGCCGGCATCGAGCGGGTCGGGCGCGGGTTTGGGTTGCTGGCATCGGCCAGCGTCTTCCACGCTTCCGGATCAAAGGGCGGCTCTTCCAGCTTGATCAACTTGAAGCGGCCCAACAGCGGTGTAGGCGACCAGTAATAGAACAGAACCGGCTGTCCCCGGCGAATCGACGAAGCAATCTCGGCATCAAGGGCCGCACCGGAGCCGGTGCGGAAATTGGTGTAGCTGTCCGTCAAGCCATACGCCTTGAGCTTCTGGCTGTTGACGATCTCCGAAGTCCAGCCGCTGGGGCTGTTGAGAAAGCGTCCGTGGTCGGGCTGCTCCGGGTCGCGGAACACATCCTTGTAACGGGGCAAGTCAGACACCGACTTGAGGTCCGGCGCCATGGGCTTGATACCGCGCTCGGCATCCCCTTTGACCACGTATTCGGGCACCCACCAACCTTCGGTGGCGCCCTTGACAGTATCGCCCAGGCCGAAAACCTTGCCCTCCGCCTGGGCCTTGACCCATGCAGGGCTGCGCCCGGCCCACTCCTCGCCGATCACCTGGATGTCGTTTTTCGCCAGCGCGGCTTCGAGGCTCACGGTGCTGCCCGGCAAGGTATCGGTCGGGTAGCCGTAGCCTTTCTCGACGATCAGGCGCAGCACTTCAGTGATCAGGCTCCCGGACTCCCAGGTGATGTCGCCAAAATGGATCGGTGCCGGCGCAGCAGCCGGGGCCTGCTGCGCCAGCAGGGTCAAGGCAAGCAACGCGCTGCCCAGCAAGGTCTTGAACAATTTCATGCAGGCCTCTCGGATCAAAGAACAGGGTCAGGGTCATTGAACAGCATGCAGATGCTCCAGCCCCAGGGTGGCCGCCTGGCGCTCATAGGCGAGCAAGATCTCGTAGTCGGCCTCGCTGGCGGCAAGCACCTCGCTGATGCCCAGGATCTGTGCCACTTCAGGCAGCTCGCGCAGGCTTTGGTTCATTGCCGCGCGCACCTCCTCGGCCTGCTCGGCGCTCGACTCGAGACCGGTGATATAGGGGAGCGTCGGGCTCGCGGCGCTGCGGCCAATGGTGCGCAGCCCGACCACTTCGTGGCTGGCATCGCGCGCCAGATAGGCAAAGGTCACGCTGTCGACAGAGGCGAGGTCTGCGCGAGCTTCGCGCAACCAGCGCAGGCTTTCGCGGTGGCCGCCGCTGACCTGCAGGGAGGAAAAGAACTGTCCGCCATGCTGCAAGGGCGCCAGGCTGTGGCGCAGCAGGTTCATGCCGGTGTTGGAATCAGGCCCGTTGATCACCCCGCAACTGCCGGCGAAGTCTGCAAGATCCTGGCGCGGGTCGTCGGCACGCGCCATGAACAGGCTGCAGTGCTGGCCCTTGCCACTGTCCGGGAACTCGTAGCAGGGACGGCCGATCAGACGCACCTTGCCCTTGAGCAGGGTCATTAGAGGGTAGCCACAGGTCTGGCTCAGCAACAACCGGGGATCCTGCCACAGCATCGGCAACGACAGGTGGGCGGCGGGCAGACGTTCCACGCCCAGCTTGTGCGCGATCAGCTCCAGCCACTCGTCATTGGCCATGCGAACCCGATAGGGGGCAACGTACATCGGCAATTCCGCATAGCGGGCATTCATTGAAGGTCCTCGTCCGGTAGAGCGCGGCACGCAAAGCGGCCTGAGTCGAATTCACCATAGTCGGGCGCAGAGAAACCGCCACAGCCGCACACATTCCGACACGCTATGGCGCCGCAAACCGGCGGATATTCTCCTAGGCTGGGGTTTCCACTGGATCAGAGCAAGGATGCTCGACATGCTGCCCGTCAAACGACTGTTACTGCTGCTATTGGTGGCCACGTTCCCCGCTTATGGATGCCCATCCTGGACCCCCGGCGAGGCTGTCCGGGAGCTGGGCGCATTGCGGGCCCAGATCGCCCTGTGGGACGAAAGCTACCATCGGCAAGGCAAAAGCCTGGTCAGCGACGAGCGTTACGATCAGACCGTCGCCTTGCTGCACACCTGGCGTCGCTGCTTTCCCGACAGCGCCGGGCCTGCGGACGACTCGCTGATCACGGCGGTGGGACCGCAGCAGCATCCCATCGCGCACACCGGTGTTGGCAAGCTGGCAGACGCCGACCAGGTCCGGGCCTGGATGCGTGGACGCACGGATATCTGGGCTCAGCCCAAAATCGATGGGGTTGCCGTTACCGTGATCTACCGCCAGGGTCACCTGCATCAGGTGCTGAGCCGAGGTGATGGCAAGGCCGGCCATGACTGGACCCAGGCCGCCCACGCTACCGGGGTTCCACGACAGCTGCGCGAGGCCGTGGATATCCGGGTCCAGGGCGAGCTGTATTGGCACCTGGAAGACCATATACAGGCTAAGGCCGGCAGCCTCAACGCGCGCTCGCGGGTAGCAGGCTTGATGTCACGACGCACGTTCAGCGCCGAGGAGGGTGCGAACGTTCGCCTGTTTGTGTGGGACTGGCCGGAAGGCCCGGCGGAGCATGCCCAGCGCCACGCCCGCCTGGATGCGCTGGGCTTCGATAGCACCCTGGGATACACCCGGCCAGTGGCAGATTTCGAACAAGCGCAACATTGGTACGAAGAGTGGTATCGCGGCCCGCTGCCCTTCGCCACGGACGGTCTGATCCTGCGCCTGGGGAGTCGCCCCCCGGCCGATCGCTGGCAGGCGCGGGTGCCCTACTGGATCAGCGCCTGGAAATACCCCCACGCCACCGCGGTGGCTCGGGTGCGGGATGTGACCTTCGGCATCGGCCGCACCGGGCGGATCACCCCTGTACTGGAGCTTGACCCCGTCCGGCTCGATGACCGCACCGTTCGCCGGGTCAGCCTCGCCTCGCTGCAGCGCTGGCGTGCGCTGGACGTCAGGCCCGGCGACCAGATCAGCCTGGAGCTGGCTGGCTTGACCATTCCCCGGTTCGGCCAGGTGCTGTGGCAAACCGTGCACAGGGCCGACCTCGCCATCCCCGAGCCCGCTGACTATCACCGTCTCAGCTGCTTGCGGCCAACGCCCGGCTGCGAAGGTCAGTTTTCCGCGCGGCTGAACTGGCTGTCGAGCAAGGGCGGCCTCGATCTGCAACGCGTGGGCCCCGGTACGTGGAGCAAACTGCTGGCCGCCGGGCATCTGGAGCACTTGCTGGGCTGGCTCGACCTGGATGTGCAAAGGCTCGAAGAGATCCCCGGACTCGGGCAGGCGAGTGCTGCACAGCTTCATGCCAACCTGAGCAGCGCTCGCCAGCGCGGTTTCGAGCGCTGGCTGAGCGCGATCGGTGCGCCGGCGATCAATGCACCAGCCCTGGTCGATGAGACTGGCGCGGTCGCGAACTGGTCTATGCTTGCCTCGCGGGACCGACAGGCATGGCAGGCGCAACCGGGCGTTGGCGCAGCCAAGGCGGCGCAGCTGGAGGCATTCTTCCAACACCCGGAAGTCGCGCGGCTTGCGGTGCAACTGTCGCAAGCTGGAATCCATGGATTTCCCGACGGTCATTCAGAAGGGTCCTACAGACAACCCCTGTGATCCGCTATTCAATGACGAACATTTCCACGGAGCTACCTATGAAACTGATGTGCGCCCTGACGCTGACGGCATTCTGCGCTGTTGCCTCGCCCACCCTGCTGGCCGCTCAAACCGCTCCAGCCATGACCGGTTGTGCGGCTAAGCAGCAGGATATCCGCACCCAGATCGATCAGGCCAAAGCGGCCGGTAACCAGAATCAGCTCGCTGGGCTGGAAAAGGCCCTCAAGCAGAGCAACAGCCACTGCACTGAGGCCTCCTTGAAGAAAGAGAGAGAAAACAAGGTGCTCAGTGCCCGCCATGAAGTGGCTCAGCGTCAGGCCGATCTCGACAAGGCAATGAAAAAAGGCGACGCCGACAAAATCAACACGCGCAAAGAAAAACTCGCCGCGTCGCGCAAGGAACTGCAGGAGGCGACCGACGAGCTCAGCCGCTGATCAGGCCGACACTACGAAGAGCGCGATAATAATCGCCAGACTTGCAAACCAGACCAGCGAACGCAGCTTCGCCCAATCCGCCAGGTAGCAAACGATGTAGAGCAGCCGTGCCGTGATGAACATCACCGCCAGCACATCCTGGGTCACCTGCTGTGCGTGCCCGGACAGATGAGCAATGATCACGGCAGCGGCGAAGGCGGGAAGCGCTTCGAAGCTGTTGAGCTGGGCAGCATTAGCCCGTCTCGGCATTCCTTCAAGGGCATCGAGAAATGCCCTGGGATCGTGGTTGGCCCGGGCACCGAACTTGCCACTTCTGAATTTGGCAATACTGGTGCAGACATAGGGCAGGCAGATGGCAATGAGGACACACCAGAATGCTGTGGTCATGCTTGTTCCTGAGGTTGAATGTGAAGTTTTCCTGAGGTGAATGGAATTCGCCGTCACCAAAGTGCTCGATATACTACGGATAGAGCGCCCGGCCGTTAATACCGGGTGTTACCTGTTTTACCAGTTCGCGTCACGTTCCTATTTTAATAATTCCCGCTTTCTGCCCCCGGCAGCCAGCACGCGCACGCCCACTCACGTCCACTATGAGTCACGTCGCATGCCTCTTGCCCTGTTTGCGCTCGCCGTTGCCGCCTTCGGTATCGGCACCACCGAATTCGTTATCATGGGCCTGCTGCCCGATGTCGCCAATGACTTGCACATCACCATTCCCCGTGCCGGCCTGTTGATCACCGGCTACGCCCTGGGTGTGGTGTTCGGTGCGCCGATTCTTGCGGTGGCCACCGCCAACATGCCGCGCAAGGCCACTTTGTTGGGCATGACCGTGATGTTCATTCTCGGCAACGTACTCTGCGCTCTGGCGCCCGATTATCTGTCGCTGATGGCGGCGCGGGTCATCACTGCTCTGTGCCATGGTGCATTCTTCGGCATCGGCTCGGTGGTCGCCGCCGGGCTGGTGGCGCCCAACAAGCGCGCCCAGGCCATCTCGATGATGTTCACCGGGTTGACCCTGGCCAACGTGCTGGGCGTACCGCTGGGAACAGCATTGGGACAGTTCGCCGGCTGGCGCTCGACTTTCTGGGCAGTGGCGGTCATTGGCCTGGTGGCGCTGCTGGCACAGATCATCTGGCTGCCCAGGGTCATTCCCATGGAGAAGGGCAACCTGGCTCGGGAGTTCCGCGTGCTGCGCAAGGGCAACGTGCTGCTGTCCCTGGGCATGAGCGTGATGGCTTCCACCAGCCTGTTCAGCGTGTTCACCTACATTGCGCCGATCCTGCAGGGAGTGACCGGCATCGCGCCCCATGGCGTGACCTTGATGCTGCTGCTGTTCGGTGTCGGCCTGACCGGCGGAAGCATGCTGGGCGGCCGCCTGGCGGATACGCGGCTGCTGCCATCCCTGGTGGCCATGGCGCTGGCGGTGGTGCTGACCATGGCGGCCTTCAGTCAGACCAGCCACCTGCTGATTCCGGCGGCCATCACGCTGGTGCTATGGGGGGTTTTCGCGTTTGCCCTGTGCCCGATGCTGCAGTTGCTGATCATCGACCAGGCGCATGAGGCGCCCAACCTGGGCTCGACACTGAACCAGAGCGCCTTCAACCTGGGCAATGCCATCGGTGCATGGCTGGGTGGCGTCGTGGTCGCCAGCGGCGCGAACCTTGCGGACTTGCCATGGACGGGGGCGATTTGCGGGGTGTTGACCTTGGTAACGGCGCTGTTCTTTATCTACCGGCAGAGGCAGCAGGCCTTGCGAACGGACGGAATTACGCGGTGAGGTGTAAAGTACCCACCTGATTTCCACCCCCGAGACCCCGAATGTCGACCGAAGACGACAGCGCCCTGCGCACAGGCGCGCCGATGATTCCCGCCCAGCGGCGCGAGCAGATCCTGCGGCAACTGCGCAAGTATCAGGTGCTCAGCGTTCATCAACTGATGGAGATGTTCGACTGTTCGCACATGACCGTACGCCGCGACATTGCCCTGCTGGAGCAGGAAGGCCGAGCTTATTCGGTCACCGGCGGCGTGCGCATTGCCAGCCAGGTGCACAGCGAACCCAGCCACCAGTCCAAGGCGGTGGTGGAGCAAGTCCATAAGCAGGGCATGGCGCAATTGGCCGCCGGCCTGTTGCACGATGACATGACGGTGTACCTCGACGCAGGCACCACCACCCTGGAAATCGTCCCGCACATTGTGGCCCGCACCGGCATGACCGTGATCACCAACGACTTCGGCATCGTCCAGGCATTGGCGGACGCCGTGCACGTCGCCGTGATTCACACCGGCGGCCTGCTCGACCATCCGAATCGCTCCTGCGTGGGCGGGCTGGCGGCGGCCACCTTGCGCCAGATCGCCACCGACATCGCGTTCATGTCCACCAGTTCCTGGGACCTGAACCGAGGCACCACGACGCCTTCAGCGCTGAAAGTCGAGGTCAAGCAAGTGGCCATGCAGGCGGCTTCGCAGAACGTACTGATCGCCACCAGCAGCAAATACGGCACCTTTGGCATGTACAAGATTGCCGCACTGGAACAGTTCGACGTCATCATCACTGATGACTCGTTGGCCGAAGCCGCCGCAGAGGCCATCCGCAAGCAAGGCGTGGACCTGCTGTTGGCCGCCAGCGCGTGACCACCAATCTGCCGAAAGAGAACCCTGGAGCTTCCAGGGTTTTTTTTGTCTTGCGCCACGGATGTTAATATTTGTTAATTTGAAAATATTCTTCACAATATCTGATCATTGGTTCACTATCCGCTTACCCCTTCGAGGAGTTACTCCATGAATAACAAAAATGTCGGTGTGATCGGTCTGGGCGCAATGGGCCTGGGTATCGCACGCTCTCTCCTGCGCGCCGGTTTCAACGTCCATGCCTGCGACGTCCGTGCCGCCGTGACGGAACAATTCGCCAGCGAAGGCGGTGTTGCCAGTGCCAGCCCGGCTGCAATGGCCGCTGCCTGTGACGTGATTGTCACCGTGGTGGTGAATGCCGAGCAGACCGAAACCGTGTTGTTCGGCGAAAACGGCGCCGTGGCTGCGCTGCGCCCGGGCAGCCTGGTAATCGGCTGTGCCACCGTGGCCCCGACCTTTGCCGTTGAACTGGGCCAGCGCCTCGCTGACCAGCACCTGCTCTACCTCGACGCACCGATCTCGGGTGGCGCGGCCAAGGCCGCGGCTGGCGAGATGACCATGATGACTTCCGGACCCGCCGAGGTGTACACCAAGGCCGACCCTGTGCTGCAAGGCATGGCGGGCAAGGTCTATCGTCTGGGCGACGTCCATGGCCTGGGTTCGAAGGTGAAGATCATCAACCAGCTGCTGGCCGGCGTACACATTGCAGCCTCGGCCGAAGCCATGGCTCTGGGCCTGCGCGAGGGCGTCGATGCCGATGCTCTGTACGAAGTCATCACCCACAGCGCCGGCAACTCGTGGATGTTCGAAAACCGCGTGCCGCACATCCTCAAGGCCGACTACACACCGCTGTCGGCGGTGGACATCTTCGTCAAGGACCTGGGCCTGGTCCTCGATACTGCCCGCGCCAGCAAATTCCCGCTGCCGCTGTCCGCCACGGCTCACCAGATGTTCATGCAGGCCTCCAGTGCCGGTTTCGGCCGCGAGGATGACTCGGCGGTGATCAAAATATTCCCGGGCATCGAGTTGCCTGTCGCCAAGTCCCAAGGTTGAGGAGCCGGCCATGAGCATTGCCACCCGCCCCCTGCTGGGCTGCATCGCCGATGACTTCACCGGCGCAACCGACCTGGCCAACATGCTGGTGCGCGGCGGCATGCGCACGGTGCAAAGCATCGGCATTCCCAGCGCCGAAGTAGCGGCCGGGCTGGATGCCGACGCCATCGTCATTGCCCTGAAATCCCGCACCGTGCCGGCAGCCGATGCGGTGGCCGAGTCCCTCGAAGCGCTGGCCTGGCTGCGCGAGCGCGGCTGCGAGCAGATTTTCTTCAAATACTGCTCGACCTTCGACTCCACAGCCGCCGGCAACATCGGCCAGGTCAGTGAAGCCTTGCTGGCAGAGTTGGGCAGTGACTTTACCCTGGCCTGCCCGGCGTTCCCCGAAAACGGCCGGACGATCTTTCGTGGCCACCTGTTTGTGCAGGACCAACTGCTCAGCGAGTGCGGTATGCAGAACCATCCGTTGACGCCGATGTGCGACGCCAATCTGGTGCGCGTGCTGCAAGCGCAAACCCGCGTCCCCATCGGCCTGCTGCGCTACGACAGCGTGGCCAAGGGCGTGGAAGGTGTGAAGGCGCGTATTGCCCAGCTGCGTGCCGAGGGCATCGGCATGGCGGTCGCCGACGCCTTGTCCGACGCGGACCTTTATACCTTGGGCGAAGCCTGCGCCGACCTGCCACTGCTGACCGGTGGTTCGGGCCTGGCCCTGGGCCTGCCGGGGAACTTCCGCCGCGCCGGCAAATTGCGTGAGCTGGACGCGGCCGCCGTGCCGCGCGTTGAAGGCGGCGAAGTGGTGCTGGCCGGGAGCGCCTCGGTGGCCACCAATGGCCAGGTCGCTGCCTGGCTCAAAGCCGGTCGCCCCGCCTTGCGCATTGATCCCCTGGCGCTGGCTGCAGGCGAACCGGTGGTGGCCAATGCCCTGGCCTTTGCTCGGGACGCCGGCCAGACCGTGCTCATCTATGCCACCAGCGCGCCAGAACAGGTCAAGGCCGTGCAGGAAAAACTCGGCGTGGAGCAGGCCGGCGCCATGGTCGAACAGGCCCTGGGCGCTATCGCCAAAGGCCTGCGGGAGGCTGGTGTACGCCGCTTTGTCGTCGCCGGTGGCGAGACTTCCGGCGCGGTGGTGCAAGCCTTGGGCGTGGCCCTGTTACGGATCGGTGCTCAGATCGACCCGGGTGTTCCCGTCACTGTCAGCACCAACGCCGAGCCACTGGCCTTGGCGCTGAAGTCCGGAAACTTCGGTGGCCGCGACTTTTTCGACAAAGCCCTCAAGCACCTCGCGGGAGCCCCGGAATGATCGACGAACACGCACTGCGCGAAGAAATCTGCGATGTCGGCCGCCTGCTCTATGGCCGCGGCTACACCGTGGGCAGCGCCGGCAACATCAGTGCGCGCCTTGACGATGGTTGGCTGATTACCCCCACCGACGCCTGCCTGGGCCGCCTGGACCCCGCCGCCATCGCCAAGGTCAATCTGGCCGGCGAGTGGGTCTCGGGGGACAAACCCTCCAAGACCCTGGCCCTGCATCGCGAGGTCTACGACCGCAACCCGAATGTCGGTGGCGTGGTGCACACCCACTCCACCCACCTGGTGGCGTTGACCTTGGCCGGTGTCTGGCAGGCCGACGATATCCTGCCGCCGCTGACCCCCTATCAGGTCATGAAAGTCGGGCATATTCCGCTGATCGCCTATCAGCGCCCCGGCTCGCCGAAAGTGGCAGCGCAGGTGGCGCAACTGGCCAACAGCGTGCGTGGCGTGATGCTCGAACGGCTGGGTCCGGTGGTCTGGGAAAGCTCGGTGGCCAAGGCCTGCTA
The DNA here is from genome assembly GCF_018449655.1 of Pseudomonas sp. dw_358. Classification (GTDB taxonomy): domain Bacteria; phylum Pseudomonadota; class Gammaproteobacteria; order Pseudomonadales; family Pseudomonadaceae; genus Aquipseudomonas. The sequence continues at coordinate 169,941 of NZ_JAAVUX010000006.1, read as the reverse complement.
CGCCCTGGAGGAGCTGGAAGAAACCGCCCGCCTGTGGCTGATGAGCAACCCCAGGCCTGCCCCTCTGGATGCGGCGGCCTTGCAGGAACTGCGCGATACCTTTGGCGCCCAGTGGTAACTCACTGACCCGCCCACCACCCCCTCCCCGGTGCTGCAACCTAAAATAACAACAGGACACAAGAGAGCATGAGCCCACTATTACTGATGTGCACCGCCGGCGCGGGTATAGCGCTGTTGCTGTTTCTGGTGCTCAAGTACAAGTTTCAACCCTTCGTGGCCCTGATGCTGGTGAGCATCCTCGTGGCGCTGGTGGCCGGGGTCAAACCTGCCGACCTGGTGGCCACTATCGAAGGCGGCATGGGCAAGACCCTTGGCCACATCGCGATCATCATCGCCCTCGGCGCCATGATCGGTCGCATCATCGAGCTGTCCGGCGGCGCCGAGGCACTGGCGAAAGCCTTGATCGGGCGCTTCGGCAACAAGCGTACGCCGCTGGCGCTGACCATCGCCGGGTTCATGGTGGGCATTCCCGTGTTCTTCGAAGTCGGCGTGATCATCCTGATGCCGCTGGCCTACGGCGTCGCTCGGGCAGCACGCAAGCCGCTGCTGATCTTCGCCTTGCCGATGTGCGCTGCCTTGCTCAGCGTGCACGCGTTTCTGCCGCCGCACCCTGGCGCCGTGGCTGCTGCCGGGCAACTGGGCGCCGACCTGGGCCGAGTGCTGATGCTGGGCATTCCCATCGTCGCCGTGCTGTGCTTGATCGGCTATCTGATCGCCGGGCGCATCACCCGCCGGACTTACCCGATGACCGATGACATTCGGGCCGAGGTCTATGGCCCCAACGTCAGCAACGCCGATCTTGAAGCCTGGGCCAAAGGTGACTATTCCAACACCAGCGAAGCCGCCCAGGCCAAGACCTTGGGCCTGGAAGAAAGCGCCACTTCGCTCCAGGCCAGGCTGCCCAAGGCGCCGGCACCCGGCGCGGGCTTGATCATCGCGCTGATCGTGCTGCCGATCATCCTGATTCTGCTGGGTACGCTGGCCACTACCTTGTTGCCGGTGGAGTCCAAGGTGCGCAGTGTCATGACGGTGCTCGGCGCGCCGCTGGTGGCCCTGTTGATCGACACCCTGCTATGTGCCTGGCTGCTCGGCTCGCGCCGAGGCTGGAGCCGCAGCCAGGTGTCGGACGTGATTGGCTCGGCCTTGCCCGGCGTGGCCATGGTGATTCTGATCGCCGGTGCCGGCGGGGTGTTCGGCAAGGTGCTGGTGGACACCGGCATCGGCGCGGTGGTTTCCGAGGCGCTGCGCAATACTGGCCTGCCGATCCTGGCCCTGGGCTTTCTGTTATCACTGTTGCTGCGCGCCGTGCAGGGTTCAACTACGGTGGCATTGGTCACCACTGCCGGCATCCTCGGCCCGTTGATCGCCACGCTGAATCTGAGCCCCAACCACATGGCACTGGTGTGCCTGGCCATGGGCGGTGGCGGGCTGGCGATGTCTCATATCAATGACGCGGGCTACTGGATGTTTACCAAGCTGGCCGGGCTGAATGTGGGTGACGGTTTGCGCACCTGGACCTTGCTGGTGACCACTCTGGGCACATTGGGCTTTATCATGACCCTGCTGCTGTGGCCTTTTGTCTGACCTTGAACCCTTGTGTGGAGGCTCCCATGCCCCGTTTCGCTGCAAACCTCAGCATGCTCTATCCGCAGCACGATTTCCTCGACCGCTTTGCGGCGGCCGCCGCCGATGGCTTCAAGGCAGTGGAGTACCTGTTCCCCTATGACTACAGCCCCGAGCAACTCAAGCAACGCCTGACCGATAATGGTTTGGTCCAGGCACTGTTCAACGCTCCGCCCGGTGACTGGGTCGCAGGCGAACGCGGCATTGCTTCACTCCCCGGCCGTGAAAGCGAGTTTCGTGGCGGGTTCGAGCGAGCATTGGAGTATGCCGCCGTGCTGGGTAACGACCGCATTCACGTGATGGCCGGGCTGCTGCCAGAGGAAAGCCTGCGCGCACGGCACCACGAGGTCTATCTGGAGAATCTGGGCCACGTGACAGCCCAGGCCGCACGAGCCGGCATCACCGTGTTGCTGGAGCCGATCAACACGCGAGACATGCCGGGCTTCTTCCTCAACCGTCAGGATCAGGCGCACGCCATCTGCGCCGAGGTGGGTGCCGACAACCTCAGGGTGCAGTTCGACTGCTATCACTGTCAGATCGTCGAAGGTGATCTGTCGGTCAAGCTGCGCCGGGACTTCGCCGGGATCGGCCACATCCAGATCGCCGGAGTGCCGGATCGGCATGAGCCGGACATGGGTGAGTTGAATTACTCGCAGCTGTTCAAGCTGATCGATGAGCTGGGGTATACGGGGTGGATTGGCTGTGAGTATCGGCCCAAGGGCGATACGTCAGCAGGGCTGGCCTGGATGAAAGGACTCTGATACCGCGTCGCCCTTGTCGCGGTTGCCCGCGATAAGGGCGACTCGGTCTGTCAGGTATTGACGACATCTTCCTGGAACTGGTCCTTCACATACCTGATCTCGGTCCGCCCATGGGCTGCCGGCAGACCGTCTTCGCCCAGGTTGACAAAGACCATCTTCTCCACCGTCAGCACACTCTTGCGGGTAATCTTGTTGCGCACTTCGCAGGTCAGGGTGATGGAGGTGCGACCAAATTCGGTGGCGGTGATGCCTAGCTCGATGATGTCGCCCTGGCGCGAGGCGCTGACAAAGTTGATCTCGGAGATGTACTTGGTCACCACGCGCTGGTTGCCCAGCTGCACGATGGCGTAGATCGCTGCTTCTTCGTCGATCCAGCGCAGCAGGCTGCCACCGAACAACGTGCCGTTGGGGTTGAGGTCTTCAGGCTTGACCCATTTGCGGGTGTGGAAATTCATGCTCGCTCCTGCTTGTCGTCCGGGGATGCGGTCCATAATGGCAGAGCCTGACGCGGCTCTCCATTGGCCATCTTCTATCGGGCTGATCAGCCTCCCGGCGGGAAACCGCAGAAATGCTTTGGAAGCGACGTCGGCGCAGTTATAATCGCCGGGTTTCACCCCAACGGCCTGCCACTTTCCTGGCCGTTCCCGCCACCTGTCCGAGGGGCGCTGCAGCAGGCCTGGCCTGTCAGGCTCGGATGGGGCGTTGTTCGCACAGGTCTCTGGTGCGGGCCTATAAACGCACAACGGCGCCCATTCGCACACTACGAATGGAGACTCTTCAATGAGCGCTGTACTGACGCCTGCCGGTTTTTCCGATTACAAAGTCGCCGACATTTCCCTGGCTGCCTGGGGCCGTCGCGAAACCATCATTGCCGAATCCGAAATGCCTGCCCTGATGGGCCTGCGCCGCAAATACGCCGGCGAGCAGCCGCTCAAGGGCGCGAAGATTCTTGGCTGCATCCACATGACCATTCAGACTGCCGTGCTGATCGAGACCCTGGTCGCCCTGGGTGCCGAAGTGCGCTGGTCGTCGTGCAACATCTTCTCCACCCAGGACCAGGCCGCTGCTGCCATCGCCGCCGCCGGCATCGCCGTATTTGCCTGGAAAGGCGAGACCGAGCAGGAATACGAGTGGTGCATCGAGCAGACCATTCTCAAGGATGGCCAGCCATGGGACGCCAACATGATCCTCGACGACGGCGGCGACCTGACCGAGATCCTGCACAAGAAATACCCTGCCATGCTCGATCGCATCCATGGCGTGACCGAAGAAACCACCACTGGCGTGCACCGCCTGCTGGACATGCTGGCCAAGGGCGAACTGAAGATCCCGGCCATCAACGTCAACGATTCGGTGACCAAGAGCAAGAACGACAACAAGTACGGCTGCCGTCACAGCCTCAACGACGCCATCAAGCGCGGCACCGACCACTTGCTGTCCGGCAAGCAGGCCTTGGTGATCGGCTACGGCGACGTGGGCAAGGGCTCGTCTCAGTCGCTGCGTCAGGAAGGCATGATCGTCAAGGTCTCGGAAGTCGACCCGATCTGCGCCATGCAGGCCTGCATGGACGGCTTCGAGTTGGTCTCTCCGTTCATCGACGGCATCAACGACGGCACTGAAGCCAGTATCGACAAGTACCTGTTGGGCAAGATCGACCTGATCGTGACCACCACCGGTAACGTGAACGTCTGCGACGCCAACATGCTCAAGGCCCTGAAAAAACGTGCCGTCGTGTGCAACATCGGCCACTTCGACAACGAAATCGACACCGCCTTCATGCGCAAGAACTGGGCATGGGAAGAGGTAAAGCCACAGGTCCACAAGATCCATCGCACTGGCGCCGGTAGCTTCGACGCGCAGAACGATGACTACCTGATCCTGCTGGCCGAAGGCCGCCTGGTCAACCTGGGCAACGCCACTGGCCACCCAAGCCGGATCATGGACGGCTCCTTCGCCAACCAGGTGCTGGCGCAGATCTTCCTGTTCGGCCAGAAGTACGCCGACCTGTCCGACACTCAGAAAGCCGAGCGCCTGACGGTGGAAGTGCTGCCCAAGAAACTGGACGAAGAAGTGGCCCTGGAAATGGTCCGTGGCTTCGGCGGCGTTGTCACGCAGCTGACCAAGCAGCAGGCCGACTACATTGGTGTAACCGTGGAAGGCCCGTTCAAGCCGCACGCCTACCGCTACTAAGTCAGTCGCCTGTTGTAGGCGCGCGCCACTCGCGATCGGTGTGATACCGATCGCAAGTGGCGCGCGCCTACAGACCTTGCTTCGCTTTCAAGGGTTTCCACCATGTCCCAGGAACGCCGCTTCAGCTTCGAGTTCTTCCCGACCAAGACCGATGCTGGGCATGAAAAACTGTTGAACGTGGCCCGCCAGCTGGCGAGCTACAACCCCGATTTCTTTTCCTGCACCTATGGTGCAGGCGGTTCGACGCGCGATCGCACGTTGAACACCGTGCTGCAATTGCAGAACGAAGTGAAAGTCCCGGCCGCGCCTCACCTGTCCTGTGTAGGTGACAGCAAGGCTGACTTGCGCAGCCTGCTGGCCGAGTACAAGGCCGCTGGCATCGAGCGTATCGTCGCGCTGCGGGGCGACCTGCCTTCCGGCATGGGCATGGCCAGCGGCGAGCTGCGCCACGCCAATGACCTGGTGGAGTTCATTCGTGCCGAAACCGGCGACCATTTCCATATCGAAGTGGCTGCCTACCCGGAAATGCACCCACAGGCGCGCAACTTCGAAGACGATATCGCCAACTTCGTCCGCAAAGCCAAGGCCGGTGGCGACAGCGCCATCACCCAGTACTTTTTCAACGCCGACAGCTACTTCTACTTCGTCGAGCGTGTGCGCAAGCTGGGTGTGGACCTGCCGATCGTGCCGGGCATCATGCCTATCACCAACTACAGCAAGTTGGCACGCTTCTCCGATGCCTGCGGCGCAGAAATCCCGCGCTGGGTTCGCAAGCAGCTGGAAGCCTATGGTGACGACGTCGCCAGCATCCAGGCCTTCGGCGAGCATGTGATCACGCAGATGTGTGAGCGCCTGTTGCAAGGCGGCGCCCCAGGGTTGCATTTCTATACCCTCAACCAGGCCGAACCCAGCCTGGCCATATGGAACAACCTCGGTCTGCCGCGCTGAAGCATTCGTCATGAATTCGCGGCATGCCGCACAAGACGCCTGAAAGTCGATGACGTAAAATGCCGACCTTCTTTCAGGATGCCTTAGCTCCATGCCCGCGAGTACCGTTGCCGCTCGGCCATTGCTTGTCTATCTCGCCTTTGGCTCGGACACCTACCATCAAGAAGCCCTGTTCAGCATTGCCAGCGCTTTCGCGGTGTCCCGCGAGGCCGGCGAGCCGGTGCCCGACATTCTGGTCTTCACGGACAAACCCGAAGCCTATGGTGTGTTGCCCGTCAGCGTGCGGCCGTTGGACAAGGCCACCCGGGAAGCCTGGGCCCAGCCCCACGGCTACCACTTTCGTACCAAACACGTGGTCCTGCGGCAGATCCTCCAGGAACGTGATGTCGCCCTGCTGATCGACACCGATACAGTGTTTCGTGTCCCGCCCGCGCGGCTGTTCGACTGCATCCAGCCCGGCACTTTGCTGTGCAACACCATCAACCGGCCTTACAGCCAGTACCAGGATTCGCCGCTGTACTTCAACCTGCACGAAGACCTAAAGGCCCGGGGCTTGGCCGACGATGACATGCCGCTGTTGAACTCCGGAGTGATAGGCCTGCGCAGCGGCGACAGCGCGGTCCTTGATCGATCCATCGCCTTGATGGATGAATGTTACCCCCGCAGCGAAGGGGCTTATGTACTGGAGGAGTTCTGCCTGGCGGTAGCGGTCCATCACCATCTGACACTTGCCGAGTGTCCGGAGCTGATCCACCACTACTGGAGCCGCAAGAACCTGTTTCGCGCCAAGGTCCGCGCCTGGCTGCGCAAGCACGGTGAGCAGCCTCTGGCCGAGTCGGCCATGGTCGACCTGCGCGGGATCAACCTCGACATTCCGCGCCCACCCACCCTGCATCGCTTGCTGGCCAAGCTGGCGACGCTAACGCTGGCGGGCATGCCACGCCAGTTCATGCGCGAAGTCCTCAATGGCTGCTACGAGCACGCCGACGAGTTCGATCGGGCCTGTAGCACCGCCTGGTGGGAAAAGGCCCGCGACAACTTCGAGAGCCGCACCGCCAGCCGTCTCACGCCGGAGCAATTGCAGAGCTGGCTGAATGCCCCTGGGGTACGCCTCCTGCTGGGCAAGCGGCGTCTGGATATTTTTCAGCACCTGATGCCCGTTGCCGCCAGCAGTCTCGAACATTAAGCACGACTTCATGCACCCATAGGTAGCCAGCGCCTCCCTGCCCATCGTACTCTCAAGCCATGCCCTTCCGACGCCTGCTGTTGACTGCCTTGTCTCTGACGATCCTGAGTCTGCCTGTTCAGGCGGAGAAGCTGCGGATCGTCACCGAGCCTTGGGCGCCGTATGTCTACGTGGACAGTCATGATCAGGCCAAAGGCATCGATTACGAAGTCACGGCCACGGTCTTCCAGCGCCTGGGGATCGATGTCGAGTGGCAATTTCTGCCCTGGAAACGTTGTCTGGCCATGCTGGCTCAGGGTCAGGCCGACGGCGCATTGGATATTTTCCACACTACGGCCCGGGACAATGAGCTGCTCTACCCAGCCGAACCGCTGTCGGACGTACAGTTCATGCTGTTTCAGGACAACCGCCATCCGCACTCGGTATCGACACTCGATGACCTCGCAGGCCTTACCGTCGGCACCTCTCCCGGCTATTTCTACGGCGATGCGTTCATGAACGCACAGACGTTCAAACAGGAAACCGCACCTTCCCATGAAGCGAATTTCGGCAAGTTGATCCGCGGCCGCGTCGATCTGGTGCTGACTGACCGCCGCGTGGGCGAACACGTGATTCGGGAAATGGGCCTGCAGGATCAGGTCAGCGAACTGCCCGTGGTAATCTACCAAAACAAACAGTTTCTGGCGGTGCGGCGCAACGCCGGGATGGACTTGCTGATTCAACGCTTTGGCGTGGAACTCAAGCGATTCAAGCAGGAGCCACAATACCAGGCTTTACTGCAACGCTACGCTGCGGCCGAGCAACGCATCACCCAGGCACCGACGACGGCCGATTCGCGTCATTCAGCCGTTGAGCAGCAGGAAAGCGGCGCATTGTGATAGCTCTGTTATACTCGGGCGTTCCCGCCAGGCTTACGCCCGGACGCCAGGCCTTGCAAAAGGCATCCCGAATCGCTCGACCGCCCGGCCCACGCCGCCTCGAGCCAGGCGATGCGCATTGAAGGCCGCGCAGGACCGGACGCGACAGTGCCCATCGCACCCGTCGCGCCAGGCAAGATTACCCTTGGGCAAAAGCCCCCTTTAGAACAGGATTACTCATGTCCTTTGCTTCCCTCGGTCTCTCCGAGGCTCTAGTCCGTGCCATCGAGGCGGCGGGCTACACCCAGCCCACTCCGGTGCAACAGCGGGCCATTCCCGCCGTGTTGCAAGGTCGCGATCTGATGGTCGCCGCGCAAACAGGTACAGGCAAGACCGGCGGCTTTGCCCTGCCGATCCTCGAGCGCCTGTTTCCCAATGGCCATCCGGACAAATCCCAACGCCACGGTCCGCGCCAGCCGCGCGTACTGGTCCTGACGCCTACCCGTGAACTGGCTGCACAGGTCCACGAAAGCTTCAAGGTCTATGCCCGTGACCTGAAGTTCGTCAGTGCCTGCATCTTCGGTGGTGTCGGCATGAACCCGCAGGTACAGGCCATGTCCCGCGGCGTCGACGTACTGGTGGCCTGCCCTGGTCGTCTGCTCGATCTGTGCGGCCAAGGCAGCGTCGATCTGTCCCACGTGGAAATCCTCGTGCTGGACGAAGCCGACCGCATGCTGGACATGGGCTTTGTCCATGACGTGAAGAAGGTCCTCGCCCGCCTGCCAGCCAAGCGCCAGAACCTGCTGTTTTCGGCGACGTTCTCCAAGGACATTACCGATCTGGCCGGCAAGCTGCTGCACAACCCGGAACGCATCGAAGTCACGCCGCCCAACACCACGGTCGAGCGCATCGAGCAGCGGGTCTATCACTTGGCCGCGAGCCACAAGCGCTCGCTGCTGGCGCACCTGATCACTCAGGGTGCCTGGGAACAAGTGCTGGTGTTCACCCGCACCAAGCACGGCGCCAACCGTCTGGCCGAGTACCTGGAAAAGCACGGCCTCAGCGCCGTGGCCATTCACGGTAACAAGAGCCAGAACGCCCGTACCAAAGCCCTGGCCGACTTCAAGGCCGGTGCTGTACGGATCATGGTCGCCACCGACATCGCCGCGCGCGGCCTGGACATCGATCAGTTGCCCCACGTGGTCAACTTTGAACTGCCCAATGTCGAAGAAGACTACGTCCACCGTATCGGCCGTACTGGCCGCGCGGGCCGTAACGGCGAGGCGATCTCGCTGGTGGCGCCGGACGAAGAGAAGTTGCTCAAGGGCATCGAGCGCATGACCAAACAGAAGATCCCGGATGGTGATCTGATGGGCTTCGATTCCAGCACCGTGGAGGCTGAAAAGCCCGAGGTGCGCGAGCGGCCCCAAGCCAATACCGCCCGTGGCCGTGGCGCCCGTACCGACGGCGCTGCCGCCGGTGCAGGTCGCAAGGACAAAGGGAAGGACAAAGGCAAGGAAAAGCCCGCCGGGGCGCGTTCTGAACGCCAACCCCGTGACCAGAAACCACGTGAAGCCGGCGCACGCCAGCCTCGTTCCTCGGAGCCTCGCTCCAATGAACCACGTGAAGCGCGGGCCCCCAAGCCTGCCATAGACAATGCCAACCGCGCGCCTGACGAATTCCTCGATGACGAAGTGGATAACTTCGGCAACCGAGCGGATTACGTAAGCCCCTACCAGGGCAAGAATCAGGGCCGTGGTCGTCGTCCCGGCGCCGCACCGGCGGCGACAGGAGCAGCCGCACCAGCGTCCGCGCCTCGTCAAGGTCGCCCGGCCAATCCACGCAGCGGCGCGCCAAAACCCGCCGGTGCGCCGGCCGGTGAAAAACGCGGCCCGCGCAGTGGCGGCGGTGGTGCCCGAGATGGCCAGCCCCGTCGCGACAACAACCGTGACACCAGCAGCAACCCGCGCAACCGCCGTCCGGCTCGTGACGAGCAACCGCGCGAGGAACCTGCTGTGGCGAATCCACGCAGTGGTCAGAGCCAGCCGAAAATCGTGCACAAGGAATCGAAGATCGACCGTTTCCCGACAGCCGAGCAGCTGGAACAACTCGAGCAATTGCCGAGCCGTCGCAACGGTGAAAAACCGGCCCTGTTGACGCGCAACCGCGAAGGTTGAGGTTTATCAGGTCATAAAAAAACCGCCGCCCTGAGGGCGGCGGTTTTTTTTGACCGGTACTTTCGAATTACTTGGCTTTGACGCCTTCGAAAGAAATGATCAGCTCCATGGTCTCGGACGCTGGACCCAGGTCCATCATCTTGCCGAAGTCGGCACGCTTGATGGTGGTGGTGCCTTCGAAGCCAGCGCGGTAGCCGCCCCATGGATCCTTGCCTTCACCCAGGAAGGTGGACTTGATCACGACCGACTTGGTCACGCCGTGCAGGGTCAGGTCGCCGGTCACGTCGGCCGTCATCTTGCCGTCAGCATCTTTGCCGGTCGGCTTGACGCTGGTGGATTTGAAAGTGGCCTCAGGATATTTGGCCACGTCCAGGAACGCGTCGCTGCTGATGTGCTTGTCGCGTTCAGCCTGGTTGGTGAAGACGCTGGCGGTCTTCACGGTGACGTCGATCTTGGCATCTTCAGGTTTGGCAGCGTCGAAGCTGAACGAGCCGTCCCAGTCCTTGAAGGTACCGTAGATGAAGCTGTAACCCAGGTGACCGATCTTGAAGTTGATGAAGGCGTGCTGGCCTTCCTTGTCGATCTTGTAGTCGGCGGCCATTGCCTGGCCAGCTGACAGCAGGGCAGTACCGATGGCCAGTGCAGCGAGCGTCTTTTTCAACATGTGCGGTATTCCTATAAGTGAGTTTTAACGTCTGACGGTACGACCCAGCATGCGAACCAGCGTCGCATCGCGGTCGATAAAGTGGTGCTTCAAAGCGGCCATGCCATGGAGTACGGCAAAGATCACCAACACCCAGGCCAGGTAGAGATGCACAGTGCCTGCCGTGTCCGCCTGGTTGGGCAGTCCACTGACCAGCGCCGGCACCTCGAACAACCCGAATACCGAAATCCCGACGCCATCGGCGGTGGAGATCAGGTAGCCGGCAATCATCACCAGGAACAGGTCCAGGTAGATAAACAAGTGCCCCAAGGTGGCGGCCAACCGCGTTGCACGCCCCTGGTTGGGGGTCGGCGGCGGTGGCGGACTGACGAAACGCCAGACCACGCGCAACAACATGAAGAAGAACAGCACCAGGCCGATGCTCTTGTGCAGATCCGGTCCGGCTTTGCGCCAGGGGTCGTAATAGCCCAGGCCAACCATCCACAGGCCCAGCGCAAACATGCCAAAGACCGTCAGCGCAACGCCCCAGTGCAGGAACATGCTGACCCAGCCGTAACGAGAAGTGGAGTTGCGTAGCTGCATCGATGGAGCCCCATATGGTCTGAGCGTAAGACTAGCTTTTTATATATCGAATTAAAGCGGAAAATTTCGCTTTGATATATCGATTTATACGATTGTTAGTCTGGATTGTAGAGATTAAGAAAACATTAAGCAGTGGCCATACGCCTCACCGTGCCACACAAAGGTTGTGAGCCACCCGACCTTTGCATAGGCTTGCGCGATTGTTTTGCTGGAGATGACTGAAATGGGCTTGAACGAACAGTGGATGCAACGTGACCTCAAGGTCCTGTGGCATCCCTGCACTCAGATGAAAGACCACGAGCAGCTGCCGCTGATCCCGATCAAGCGCGGCGAGGGCATCTGGCTCGAAGACTTCGAGGGCAAGCGCTACCTGGACGCTGTCAGCTCCTGGTGGGTCAACGTCTTCGGCCATGCCAACCCGCGCATCAACCAGCGCATCAAGGATCAGGTCGACCAGCTGGAACACGTGATTCTCGCCGGCTTCAGTCACCAGCCGGTGATCGAGCTGTCCGAGCGTCTGGTGAAAATCACGCCAGAAGGCTTGAACCGGGTGTTCTATGCCGACAATGGCTCGTCGTGCATCGAAGTGGCGCTCAAGATGAGCTTCCACTACTGGCTCAACCGCGGTCAACCGCAGAAGAAGCGCTTCGTCACCCTGACCAACAGCTACCACGGCGAGACCATCGCCGCGATGTCGGTGGGCGACGTGCCGCTGTTCACCGAAACCTACAAGGCCCTGCTGCTGGACACCCTCAAGGTGCCCAGCCCGGACTGCTATCTGCGCCCAGAAGGCATGAGCTGGGAAGAACATTCGCGCACGATGTTTCTGGCCATGGAACAGACCCTGGCCGAGCACCATGACAGCGTCGCGGCCGTGATCATCGAGCCATTGATTCAGGGCGCGGGCGGCATGCGCATGTATCACCCGGTTTACCTCAAGTTGCTGCGCGAAGCCTGCGACCGTTTTGGTGTACATCTGATTCACGACGAAATCGCCGTCGGCTTCGGACGCACCGGGACGATGTTCGCCTGTGAGCAAGCCGGCATTCGCCCGGACTTCCTGTGCCTGTCCAAGGCGCTGACCGGCGGCTACCTGCCCTTGGCAGCCTGCGTGACCACCGATGATGTTTACAGCGCCTTCTACGACGACTACCCGACCCTGCGTGCCTTCCTGCACTCCCACAGCTACACCGGCAACCCGTTGGCCTGCGCGGCGGCCCTGGCGACCCTGGACATTTTCGAACAGGACGACGTGGTCGAGAACAACAAGGCCCTCAGCACACGCATGGCCAGTGCCACAGCGCACCTGGTGAATCATCCGCATGTCGCGGAAGTCCGCCAGACGGGCATGGTGCTGGCCATCGAAATGGTCCAGGACAAAGCTACCAGGGCCGCCTACCCCTGGCAGGAACGCCGTGGCCTCCAGGTCTTCCAGCACGCGCTGAAGCGTGGTGCCCTGCTGCGGCCGCTGGGCAGCGTGGTGTACTTTTTGCCGCCCTATGTGATCACGCCGGAGCAGATCGACTTCCTCGCCGAAGTGGCTACCGAGGGCATCGACATCGCCACTCGCACCACCACCCAGGTCGCCGTGCCGAACAACTTCCACCCCGATTTTCGAGATCCGGGCTAGATCCTGGCTGGTAGAGACTTTGCAATGAGACTATCCCGTTTTTTCATCGACGCGCCCCTGAGCCTCGGCGAGCACGAACTGCCCGAGGCCCAGGCCCATTACATCGGCCGCGTGTTGCGCATGGCTGAAGGCGATGCGGTGCAGTTGTTCGATGGTTCCGGCAGCGAGTATCGCGGCGTATTGCTGGAAGTCGGCAAGAAACGCGTCAGCGTACGGCTGGACGACAGCTTTACCGGCCAGCCCGATTCATCACTGAGCATCCACCTGGGCCAGGGCCTGTCCCGGGGCGAACGCATGGACTGGGCAATCCAGAAAGCCACCGAACTGGGCGTCAACGAGATTACCCCCATCGTCAGTGAGCGCTGCGAAGTTCGGCTCAAGGACGAGCGCGCCGATAAACGCCTGGCTCATTGGCGCCAGGTGGCTATCAGTGCCTGCGAGCAATGCGGTCGCTCCAGCGTGCCGGTGATTCATCCGCCAGAGCTGTTGGCGGACTGGCTGAAAAACACCCAGGCCGATCTCAAGCTGGTGCTGCATCCAGTCGCCGAGCCGATGGTCAGTCACGCGCGCCCTTCGACCCTGGCGTTCCTGATCGGGCCGGAGGGTGGCCTGAGCGATGCTGAAGTGACCCAGGCACAAAGTAGCGGCTACCACGCTGCGCGCCTCGGCCCGCGGGTGTTGCGCACCGAAACCGCACCCGTGGTGGCGCTGGCCGTGGCGCAGCAGCTGTGGGGCGACTTCTAGACCACGAAGAAAAAGATCGCGATGAAATGCATCAGGCTCCCGGCAATCACGAACAGGTGCCAGATGCCATGGCCATGGGGCACGCGTTTGTCCAGCGCGAAAAAGATGATCCCCAGGGTGTAGAGCACCCCGCCGCCGGCCAGCCAGGCAAAGCCGGCGCTGCCCAGCGTGGCCAGCAACGGCTTGACCGCCACCAGCACGATCCAGCCCATTACCGCATAGATCACGATCGATAGAATCCGCGCTTCCGAGCGCGGCTTGATCTCTTGCAGCATGCCCACCACCGCCAGCCCCCAGACCACCCCGAACAGGCTCCAACCCCAGGGCCCGCGCAGCGTCACCAGACAGAACGGCGTGTAGCTGCCGGCAATCAACAGGTAGATCGACAAGTGATCGACCTTCTGCATGATCGACTTCTTGCGCCCGCGCACGCTGTGGTACACGGTCGACACGCTGTAGAGCATCACCAGAGTCAGCCCGTAAATGGCCACCCCGACAATTTTCCAGGGATCGCCCTGCAGACTCGCCAGCACCAACAACCACACCGCCCCGACAAACGCTGCAGCCGCCCCCACCAAATGCGTCCAGGCATTGAGCCGTTCACCGTGATACATCCGCCTTGCCTCCGTGAACTGCAGAACGTGGCGACTATGCTAACGCACTTGGGTGGCGGATTTGTGGATGGCATCACGGTTTGGCTGGCATTGTTGCCCGCAGAAGCGCGCGATGCTTGTGATGCGGACACGCCGATCAACCATGAGGGCCCATCGCGGGCTTCGCACGCTCCTGCGCCGCCACGGTATTGATCAGCTCAGCCCCTTTGTGCCAACGAATCCAGCAACCCCTCCAACCCTTCCAGATCCGGAACCCGCGCCACCACATCCCCTACCTGCACCGCTGCCAGCTCCAGCGGCGCCAAGGGTACGTCCACGTAACTCAACTGCGCATCCACCCGACACGAACGCGGAATGCCCTGGATCAGCAGCGCGATGAAGCGCCGCCCACTGTCGCCCAGGGCGTTGAGCACGACGATACGTGCGCGGTCACCAATGACGCTGGTGCCGTCGCAGGCGGCTTCGAAGCTCAGCAGGGTCACGGGCTGGTTGCGCCAGCTGATCTGTCCAAGGTTCCAGGCCGGGGCGCCCTCCTGGCGTTCGGGCGATTGATAGTCGATCAATTCGGCAACGGCGACGTTGGGCAGCAGCAGGTAACGGCCGAACAGCGGCAGCAACAGGCCGATCAGGCTGTCCTGACGTATCTGCGGTTGCTCGGGGGCGGTCTCACGCATGACCGTGGCTCCATTGGGCGATGCTTTCCAGCAGACGGGTTTCCTGGAAGGGCTTGCCCAGGTAATCGTTGACGCCGATGGCCATGGCCCGCTCACGGTGTTTGGGGCCTGTGCGCGAGGTAATCATGATGATCGGCAGGTCCTTGAGGCGCGGGTGCTGGCGCACGCGGGTAGCGACTTCGAAGCCATCCATGCGCGGCATTTCGATATCCAGCAGCAGTACATCCGGGCCATGGACTTCCAGCAAGCTCATGGCCTCGACCCCGTCCCGAGCGGTCAGCACGTGCATGCCATGGCGTTCGAGCAAGCGGCTGGTGACTTTGCGTACCGTGATCGAGTCGTCCACCACCATGACCAGCAGCGGTCGCGCCGGCAGGCTGACCGGCGGCACACGTTCGTTGCCGCGATGGGCCAGATGCTGCAGGTGGCGCATCTGCGCCGCGCGTATCTGCCCCAGCAGGTCGAGAATCAGCACGACCTTGCCGTCCCCCAGAATGGTCGCGCCGGACAACCCCGGCACGCTGGCGAACTGCGGGCCGAGGCCTTTGACCACAATCTCCCGGGAGCTGGCCACGGCATCCACCTGCACAGCCACTTGCTGATCATGGGCGTGTACCAGCAATACCGGCAGGGCCTGGGTCTGAGCCACCAGCCGTGCAGGCGGGCCACCCAGCAGCTGGCCCAGGTAACGCAGGTCGTAACCGCGCCCGGCGTATTCGTAGCGCGGCGGATTGAGCTGGTAACAGGCTTCGAGTTCATCCGGCATGACTCGCACCATGCCTTCCAGGGTGTTCAGGCCGACGGCGTATTGCTCTTCGCCGCAGTGCACCAGCAGCGCCCGGTTGACCGACACAGTAAACGGCAGGCGAATGACAAACCGGGCACCCTGGCCGACCTTCGAGTCCAGGGTCATGGAGCCGCCCAGCTGCTTGACCTCTTCGTGGACCACGTCCATGCCCAGACCACGCCCGGAGATCTGGGTGATCTTGGCGGCCGTGCTGAACCCCGGTTGTAAAATGAACTGCAACACGTCGTGGTCGCTGATGGCCATGGCCGGGTCGAGCAGCCCGCGCTTGATGGCCTTGGCCCGAACGGCCTCGAGGGGCACGCCGGCGCCGTCGTCGGCGAGCACGATGATGATCTGCGAGCCTTCATGCAGCAGGTCCAGATGGATGGTGCCATGGGCCGGCTTCCCGGCGGCCAGACGCGCCTCGGCGCTTTCCAGGCCATGGTCCACGGCGTTGCGCAGCATGTGCTCCAGCGGCGCCAGCATGCGTTCGAGCACGCTGCGGTCCATTTCGCCCTGGACGCTGCCCACTTCCAGCTCCACTTGCTTGCCGAGCTCGGCGGCTACCTGGCGGACCACTCGCTGCAAGCGCGGCACCATCCGTTCGAAAGGCACCATGCGCGTACGCATCAAGCCCTCCTGCAGCTCGGTGTTGACCCGCGACTGCACCGCCAGCAGCATCTGCGCCTCATGGTTGCGGCCCATCAGGGTCTCTTTCAGGTCGACCAGGTCGGAGGCCGATTCGAACAAGGCCCGGGACAACTCCTGCAGTGGCGAGTGGCGGTCCATTTCCAGCGGGTCGAAGTCATCGTAGTCGCCCTGCTCGTTGGCGATCTGTCGGCGACTGAGAATCTGCCCCTGGGTTTCGGTGTCCAGTTGGCGTAACTGCTCACGCATCCGTTCAATGGTGATGTCCATCTCATGCAACGCGGCTTGAGCATCGTTGACCTGTTGCTCGACCCGGCCATGGAGCAATGAGGTTTCTCCGGCCATGTTGCCGAGGTCTTCCAGCAGGTCCCCGGCAACCTTGACCAGATCGGCGGTGCCCCGTTCCGCCACTGCCGGCTGCACGTCCGCCGCTGGCGAAACAGGCGGGGCCGGCAGCGGCAGCGGCTGTCCGTCGAAAGCGCGGACACGCTGTATCAATGACTGTGCCGGCTCCACAGGCAGCCGGGAGCGCAAGGCATCGAGCATCTGCGCGAGCCGGTCATGAGCCTGCTGCAACAGGTTGAACAGGCTGTTATCCGGCTGCAAGGTACCGGCCAGGACTTTTTCGTGGATAAACTCAAGCTCGTGCACCAGGTCACCTATGGACGAGGCTTCGACCATCCGTGCGCCCCCCTTGAGGGTGTGCAGATCACGCAGCAGGTTCTCGACCTCCAGCACATTGCCAGGTTCTGCCCGCCAGCGCTTGAGCGAGTGCGCCGAACTGTCCAGCAAGTCGAAGCCCTCTTCGAGAAAGATCTCCAGCAGCTCCGTGTCTTCTTCGGCGATGGTGGGCTCGGCGACCTCGATGGCTGCCGTGTGCTCAAGGCGCAGCAAGCGTGCCGCCTCGATCAAGCTGTCGGCAGCCTGAAGTGGCTGCTCCAGTTGCAGCTGATCGAGCATCTGCGACAGGCGCTCATGGCCGTCGAGCAAGGCCCGTTGCAAGGCCGGCGAATGGACCAGTGCGCGATTCACCAAGCCTTCGTAGAGCCCCTCGAGGGCCTGGCCCAGATCCGCCACTTCGGCGATGTCAGCCAGGCGTGCGCCGCCCTTGAGGGTGTGCAGATCGCGCTGCAGGGAGTGGAGCGGCGCGCCGTTGGCCGTGTCCCTGAGCCAGCGCAGCAGCGCCTCGTCGGCGCTGTCGAGGAGGTCGGCTGCCTCTTCCAGAAAGAGTTCGACAATCGGGTCCTGAGGCTCGGCCGCGGAAGGCTCATCGGTCGCGGCCTGCTCGTGCAGGCGCCGGGTTGCACGGGTCAGATCCTGGATGACCTGCCCGCCACCGCCGATATGGCCCATGGCGCCAGGCTCAAGCCCTTGCGCCAACAGGTCGCGCAACGCCTGTACCTGCTGCGGGCACGGATGCAGCTGCTGACCGGCAGCGATCTGGTCGAGCATGTCGATCAAGCCGTCGTGGGCTTGATGAGCCGCGTCGAAAAACGACGGGCTGACCGCCAGGCTGCTTTCCTCCACCGCACCATAAAGGTCGAGCAAAGCCTCGCACAACTCATCCATGGCATGCAGATCGGCCAGGTGTGCGCCGTGCCCCAGGGTGGTCAACTCATCGAGCAGAGCGGTCAGTTCCTGGCGTTCGCCAGGGTGTTCGCGCCAGCGTTGCAACAGCGATTCGGCGTCGAGCAGGATATCCATGCCCTGGGCGAGAAAGCCGGTGATCAACTGCGGATCGTGACGTATCCGATGTGGCTCGTTCGGCTGCGTCTGCCAGCCTTGCAGCCGAACCGCCAGGGTCGCCTCGAGCCGTGCCAGCAGCTCCGGTGCAGGCGCGCCAGGGTCCTGACCAAGCAAGTCACGCAGTGCAACCAGCGCTTCACTGAGCAGCTGCAACTCATCGGCGTGCAGCAAGAGCTGATGGGCCTTGTACTCCCGCGCCAGCTGATCAAGGACGTCGGCCAGCGCTGCGATGGCATGGGCGCCGGCAACATGGGCACTGCCCCGCAGGGTGTGCAGCGCGCGAATGAGGTCATCGGTCAGCGCTTGGCCGCCCATTGGCGGTGAGGCCTGAAGAAAGCGCGCCAGGCTGTCCAGGTGTGCCTGTGCCTCACTCTGGAAAATCTCTTGCAGCTGGCTGTCCACGGCCTGCTTGCGAGCCGCCAGGAGGTGGGCCTGGGCGGCGAGGAGGTCGACATCATCGTGCTGGCGCTGCTGGCCTTTGGCGAATTCCTTCACCAGCGCCGGCAGCCGAGCCATGGCCTGCTCGACCAGCGCCACCGCCTCGGCGCTGGCATCCGCCTGACTTTCCAGCAAGCGGTTGAGCAAGTTCTCCAGCGCCCAGGCAAGCTCACCCAGCACCAGGGCACCCACCATGCGTCCACTGCCCTTGAGGGTATGGAACGCACGGCGAATCTGCGCCAGCGGCGCTCGCCCCTGGGATTGGCGTTGCCACAGCGGCCATTGCTCATGCAGGCAGGCCATGACTTCGCCGCACTCTTCCAGAAAGACATCGCGCAGCTCGTCGTCCAAGACCGGGTCGGCTGAAGGCGGCAATAGCGTGGCGGGTATCGATTGCGGCAGAGGATTGAGCGCGGGCGCTGCCGGCAGTTGTTCAACGTGACGCTGTGGCAGCGGCATGTTGCGCGGCGGGTGCACGACGCCGGCGGGCTCGTAGCCGAGCATCATCAGATCGTCTTCGGCAAGGTCGAGCAGGCCTTCATCCGGCTGATTGGGCTGGCTGCTGAGCTGATCGAGGTAATAGTCGATGCTGCTCAGGGCATCCATCAGATCATCGGACTGCAAGCGAGCCGGCGCGGTGTCGATATAGTCGCGGCAAGCGCGTACCAGTGCCGCAGCCCGGTCGATGGACAGCATGGCCAAGGCGCCTCGGGCTTGCGTCAACAGCTCCGAGGCTACCGCCAGCGGCATCTGTTCGGCGTCCTGCAAGGGCCGGGGACCATCATCGTGATCGAGAATCCGCTCCTTGACCTGACGCAGGCACTGACGCACCTCGGCGATGACCAGACGATGGATCTGCGCCAGGTCCATGCTCGCGGTGGTGGCGGCAGCCGGGGACGGCGTGACCAAAGCCTGGCTGGGCTCCAGCGAACCGATACGCCCGGCCAGGGTGGCCTCCACGTAAAGCAAAGCGCCGGCCACATCCAGCAGTACTGCGTCGTCCGCTGTCCGAGTGCCCTGGGCCAGGCCCTGCAGGACCGCCAACTGGTCGATGATCACCTTGCGCGGTTGGCCGAAACCCAGCACCGCCAAGGTGTCAGCCACCTGACGCAACGGCGCCAGCAGGCCGTCCAAAGCACTCAGGTGCTGGCGGTCGCCGAGGACGAACAGATCGAGCTGATCCTTGACCCGCACCAGCTCCTCACGCATGGCCGTGACCACTGAGCGCAGGGCGACATAATCGGGCAGGTCAGCCATGTCGGCTCCATAAATTCGAGTCCGGCGCCATCACGGGGCCGTCTGGGCAGCGGGCAGGGTAAACCCCGACACCGAACGACGCATTTCGCTGGCCATCCGCGCCAGGTTGCCGATGCTCTCCGCCGTGGCGGTGGAGCCGGAAGACGTCTGCTCGGTGATCTGCTGGATCACCGACATGGTGTGGGAAATCTGCCCCGCCGAATTGGTCTGCTGCTGGGCGGCGTCGGAAATACTGTGGATCAAGGCAGCCAGATCTTCAGACACGCCTTCG
Organism: Pseudomonas sp. dw_358; assembly: GCF_018449655.1. Taxonomy (GTDB): domain Bacteria; phylum Pseudomonadota; class Gammaproteobacteria; order Pseudomonadales; family Pseudomonadaceae; genus Aquipseudomonas. The sequence continues at coordinate 150,084 of NZ_JAAVUX010000006.1, read as the reverse complement.
ATTTCTTCCAGTGCGACACCGGCGTCCTGGGCCAGCCGCGCGCCGCGCACCACTTCGGTGGTGGTCTGCTCCATGGAGATCACGGCTTCGTTGGTGTCGGCCTGAATCGCCCGCACCAGGGTTTCGATCTGCCGTGTCGCCGAGGACGAGCGCTCGGCCAGACGCTGCACCTCGTCGGCAACCACGGCGAAGCCGCGCCCGGCCTCCCCGGCCATGGATGCCTGGATGGCCGCGTTCAAGGCCAGGATGTTGGTCTGGTCGGCAATGTCGTCGATCAGGCTGACGATGTCGCCGATTTCCTGGGACGACTCACCCAGGCGCTTGATGCGCTTGGCGGTGTCCTGAATCTGGTCGCGAATGGTGTCCATGCCACGGATGGTGTTGTGCACCACCTCGTTGCCCTTGTTGGCGATGGTCACAGAGCGCTCCGCAACCCTGGCGGACTCCGCAGCGTTATTGGACACCTGATCAATGGACTGCGCCATGTCGCTGATGGCCATGGACGCTTCGCTGATCTGCTGAGCCTGCTGCTCGGACGCCACGGCCAACTGGCGGGCAGTGGCCTGGGTGTCGACCACGGCGGCGGCCACTTCTTCGGCGGTCAGGTTGATGGTGCCCACCAGATCGCGCAATTGGTCTACCGAATAATTGATGGAGTCGGCAATCGTGCCAGTGAAGTCCTCGGTGACCGAGGCGATCACCGTCAAGTTGCCGTCGGCCAAGTCTTCGATTTCGTTGAGCAGGCGCATGATCGCGGCCTGGTTGCGCTCGTTTTTCTGCGCGGTCTCGCGCAGCTGGCGGTTGGTTTCGCGAACCATGACCAAGGCGATCAGAATGATCGACGCCAGCGCTGCCAGCCCCAGGAAATAACCACCGATGGTGTCCACCGAGCGGCCCCTGGCAAGGTTCTCGAACCCGCCGGCCAGGTGCGACGCCTCGTCCAGCAAGGTCTGGGACTGGTTGAAAATATTGCTCGAAGCGCCGCGAACCTTGAGCAGCTCGGGAGAGGTTTCGAGAATCTCGTCCACGGAGCCGGAGACAAACTCGAACAGTTCGGCGATTTCCCGTAGCCGCGTCTGGGCGTCCTGGTCCTGCACCTGGCTCATGTGGATGCTCGGGTCACCATTGATCATGCCAGCCAGCACCTGGCCGAAGCGGTTGGCATCGTGACCGAACGACGCCGCTGCCTGCGGCGCGCTGTCGTCTCCGGAAAGCACGGTGTTGACCGATCCAAGGATGCGTTCGGCCAGCAGCGACTGCCGCTGGGCAATGGCCACCTGACTGGCGGGCGCGCCGCGTTGCAGGAGGATATCCACCACTTTGTCGTACTCCACTTGCAGCTGCGGGACGGTCTCGGCCAGCGTGGCGGCCACCTGATGCAGCGACAGTACGGTCTGCTCGCTGGCAAGAATGGTGTCCGTGTTGCCGCGCAGGCCATCCCAGTCACTCTGAACGCGTTTCATCTCGACCTGTACCGCCGTCGGCGCGGGCGGCAGGCCGGTATGACGGTCGCCATTCTTGAGCACGCTCCAGCGGCGCTCGAACTCGTTGCGCGAGTCGCTGAGCAACTTGAACGCCGGCGCCTTGCCGGCGGCGGCTTCCGTGGCGTTCTTGGCGATACGCTGGGACAACACGCGCAGCTCGCCTGCATGGCCGATGTACTGCTTGTCGTAGTTGGACTGGGTGTTGAGGTAGGCGAAGTTGGCGAACAGCAACATGATGAAGACGATCAGCGCGACAAACAGCCCGGCAATCTGCGCGCTGCTACGTGAACGTTCCTGAGTGCCTGCCGATGTCTTGATCATGTCACACCCTAAATCGCCACGTCGCGAAACGCCGCGGCCTGTACCAATGCGAACGGACTGAACACGTGCCAGGCCAGCTCACGCCGGAAAACGCCTTGTACGTAGGGCGCCACTGCCGGTTCCAGCGCTGGCGCCGGCGACAGGTCGAGGTTGTGCGGGGCAAAGTGCTGCAGGCCGCTGACCTCGTCCACCAGCAGGCCAGCGAAAATGTCCTGATGATCGACCACCAATACCCGGCGCTCCTTGTGCGCCAGGCCCAGGCCATGCCCCAGGTAACCGCCCAGGTCCAGCAACGGCAACAGCCGCCCCCGCAGGTTGGCGACACCCTGTACCCAGGGCTTGACCCCGGGCATCCGCGTGGCATGGCCAGGGGGCAGCACCTCGGCGACTTCGCCCATGGGCGCCACGTACCAGACTTCGCCCAGACGAAAGCCGATGCCACTCCAGCTCTGCAGGCGCGTGTTCTGCGACGGCAGGCTGGCAGCGCGCTGCCGACAGCGCTGGTCGATGCCCAGCAACAGCTCGAAGGCTGTACGCGACGGCCTCATGACGGGACCGGCCTCAGCCGGCCAGGACCGCGTTGAGGGTCTTGATCAGGGTCTGCTCGTCCACCGGTTTGGTCAGGTAGTCACGAGCGCCCTGGCGGGTGCCCCATACCTTGTCGGTTTCCTGATCCTTGGTGGTGATGATGATCACCGGGATGTGCGCGGTTTCCGGGTCCTTGGTCAACTGGCGCGTGGCCTGAAAGCCATTGAGACCGGGCATGACGATGTCCATCAGCACCGCATCAGGCTTCTCCTGGCGAGCCAGCGCCACGCCGTCGGCCCCATGCTCGGCCTTGAGCACCTCATGCCCGTACTTTTCGAGCATGCCGGTGAGCTTGTACATCTCGGTAGGCGAGTCGTCGACAATCAGAATTCGAGCCATGGTGTTCCCCGTTCCATGAATGACGCAAGCCAGAGGCCGGCGTCAGGGTGCGTGTTGTTCTACCGCCGCGAAGCCCGGTACATGGGCCTTGATGGCGCCCAACAGCTCTTCGCGGCTGAATGGTTTGGTCAGAAACTGCTCGGAGCCTGCCGTCCGTCCGCGTACTTTGTCGAACAGACCGTCACGTGAAGACAGCATGATCACCGGAATGCTCCTGAACGTGCTGTGATGCTTGATCAGGGCGCAGGTCTGATAGCCGTCCAGGCGCGGCATCATGATGTCGATGAAGATGACCCGGGGATGATGATCGGCGATCTTTGCCAGCGCATCGAAACCATCGATGGCCGTGATCACCTCGCAGCCGGCGTGCTTGAGCAGCATCTCGGCGGTCCGACGAATCGTCCTGGAGTCATCGATGACCATCACTTTGAGGGCTGGCGGTTGAAGATCCATAGTGCGCTCTTGAATCGTTTAGGCGTTGCAGACTGGATCTGCCGGCTGCCCATCGCGCAATCCCGGCATTCGGCTCGGCGACGCACACTTGACGGGTCTTTTTAACATACTCTCCCTGAGCGTTCCATCTGCCCACCGGTTCAGTGCTTTTTCCTTGACCGCGAGCGCTGCCAGCGCCACCCTGACGCCACTTTTTCAGATGCCGTTCTGCGGCCCGCCGACTATGAGGAACCACCCATGAGCGTTCGCCTCGGGATTGTCATGGACCCTATTGCCAACATCTCCTATAAAAAGGACAGCTCGTTGGCCATGCTGCTGGCAGCCCAGGCGCGCGGCTGGACGCTGTTCCACATGGAGATCCAGGACCTCTATCAGGGGGCTGGCCAGGCCCGCGCGCGCATGCGCCCGCTCAAGGTGTTCGCCGATCCCGAACATTGGTTCGAATTCGAATCGGAGTTCGACGCGCCACTGGCCGATCTGGACGTGATCCTGATGCGCAAGGATCCGCCGTTCGACATGGAGTTCGTCTACTCGACCTACCTGCTGGAGCAGGCAGAGCGCGCCGGGGTGCTGGTGGTCAACCGCCCGCAGAGCCTGCGCGACTGCAACGAGAAGTTGTTTGCCACGCTGTTCCCGCAGTGCACGCCGCCGACCCTGGTCAGTCGCCGCGCCGATATCATCCGTGAATTCGCCGCCGAACATGGCGATGTGATCCTCAAGCCGCTGGACGGCATGGGTGGCACTTCGATCTTCCGTCACCGCCCGGGCGATCCCAACCTGTCGGTGATTCTGGAAACCCTGACCGCGCTGGGCACTCAGCAGATCATGGCCCAGGCCTACCTGCCGGCGATCAAGGACGGCGACAAGCGCATTCTCATGGTCGACGGCGAGCCGGTGCCCTATTGCCTGGCGCGCATCCCCGCTGCCGGCGAGACCCGTGGCAACCTGGCCGCCGGCGGCCGCGGCGAAGCCCGGCCGCTGACCGATCGCGACCGCTGGATCGCCGCCCAGGTGGGGCCGGTACTGCGCGAAAAAGGCCTGCTGTTCGTCGGCCTTGACGTGATCGGCGAGCACCTGACCGAAATCAACGTGACCAGCCCGACCTGCATCCGCGAGATCGACAATGCCTTCGGCACGGACATCGGCGGGATGTTGATGGATGTGATTGCCGAGAAGCTCAAGGCTTGACGGGATTGCAATGAACCTCACCACCCACATCCCCGAACAGCTGCGTCCCCAGTTCAATCGTCCCGCCGACCGCCTGGGCCTGACGCTGGTCATCGCGGCGCTGCTGCACGTGGTGGTGATTCTGGGGGTGGGTTTCAGCGTGGCCAAGCCCGAGGAGATCCGCCAGACACTGGAGATCACCCTGGCCCCGTTCAAGAGCCCCAAGGCGCCGAAACACGCCGACTTCCTGGCCCAGGACAATCAGGAAGGCAGCGGCGAACTGGACAAGAAAGCCCTGCCCAAGACCACCGAAATCGCTCCCTTCCAGGACAACCGCATCAACAAGGTCACCCCGCCGCCGGCCTTTCGCCAGCCCGTGGAAGCGCCGGTCGATCCGGACAAGCAGGTGGTGACCACCGTCGCCAACCAGCCGCAGAAGGCCCAGGTCAAGCGCACCGAGGTCAAGACCCAGCAGCCGCCCAAGGCCCAGACCCCGGACGTCGACAACACGCAAGAGTCCAGCGAGATTTCCAGCCTGGAGGCCGAACTGGCCAAAGAGCAGCAGCTGTACGCCAAGCGCCCGCGCATCCACCGCCTGAGCGCGGCCTCCACCATGCACGACAAAGGCGCCTGGTACAAAGACGAGTGGCGCAAGAAAGTCGAACGCATCGGCAACCTCAACTACCCCGAGGAAGCGCGCCGTCAGCAGATCTACGGCAGCCTGCGACTCATGGTCTCGATCAACAGCGATGGCTCGCTCTATGAAGTGCTGGTGCTCGAATCGTCCGGGCAACCGCTGCTGGATCAGGCTGCCCAGCGCATCGTGCGCCTGGCCGCGCCGTTCGCGCCCTTCACGGGGGATCTGTCGGACGTCGATCGCCTGGAGATCATTCGCACTTGGCGTTTTGACAAGGGCGACCGCCTGTCGAGCAACTGATCGTCGCATTCAGGTGAAAATTCGTCCTTCGGCTTGTCAGGCCGACATGCCGAAGCCACACTATCAAGTTATGAAGAACGTCGAACCGAGCTACCTCAAGCATCAGTTTCTGATCGCCATGCCGCACATGGCGGACCCCAACTTTGCCCAGACCTTGACCTACATTGTCGAGCACAGCGCCGAGGGCGCCATGGGTCTGGTGGTCAACCGCCCCCAGGAGTTGAATCTGGCGGATATCCTTGAGCAACTGCGCCCCGATATCGACCCGCCGACAGCCTGCCATGGTGTGCCGATCTATATCGGCGGCCCGGTGCAGACCGATCGCGGCTTTGTCCTGCACCCCAGCGGGCCAACATTCCAGGCCACAGTCGAGCTGGGCGGCCTGGCGTTGTCCACTTCTCAGGACGTGCTGTTTGCCATCGCCGACGGCGTCGGCCCGAAGAAAAGCCTGATTACGCTGGGGTATGCCGGTTGGGAAGCCGGCCAGCTGGAAGCCGAAGTGGCCGACAATGCCTGGCTGACCTGCCCATTCGATGCCGACATCCTGTTTGCCATGAGCAGTGCCCAGCGCCTGACCGCTGCGGCCGCCCGACTGGGCGTCGATCTCAATCTGCTGACCAGCCAGGCAGGCCACGCCTGATGGCGGGCATACGCCTGCTGCTGGGCTTCGACTACGGCACTAAACAGATTGGCGTGGCAGTGGGCCAGGTGATCACCGGCCAGGCCCGCGAGCTCTGCACCCTCAAGGCCCAGAACGGCGCGCCTGACTGGGCTCAGGTCGAAGCGCTGGTAAAGGAGTGGAAGCCCGATGCAATGGTGGTCGGTCTGCCGCTGAACATGGACGGCACGCCCAGCGACATGTGCATCCGCGCGGAAAAATTCGCCCGCCGCCTGAACGGCCGCTTCAATGTGCCGGTGCACACCCACGACGAGCGCCTGACCACCTTCGAAGCCAAAGGCGAACGCTTGGCACGGGGCGGACAGAAAGGCAGCTACAGCAAGAATCCGGTGGATGCCATTGCGGCCCGGTTGCTGTTGCAGGGCTGGCTCGAAGAGAATGCACATACCTTCGAAACCTGAATCCATGTCGGATTGCCCGACCCACCTCTGTTGGACCGCGGCTGCACGGGAACAGGCTCACACCGGTTCCCGAGCAGGCTCGGTCCTGCAGAGACCAGCGCGAAAGCTGAGGACACTTGATGACACTACCCAACCCCGCCGAGTTGATCGCGCAGATGGCGATCGACCTCAAGGCCCATCTGGCTCGGCGCAAGATCGACGAACCTCGCTTCATCGGCATCCGCACCGGCGGTGTGTGGGTAGCGAGTGCGCTATTGGAGGCCCTGGACAACGACGGCCCGCTGGGCACTCTGGACGTGTCCTTCTACCGTGACGATTTCAGCCAGAATGGCCTGCACCCACAAGTGCGCCCATCCGAGCTGCCGTTCGAGATCGAAGGCCAACACTTGGTGCTGGTGGACGATGTACTGATGAGCGGCCGGACCATTCGCGCTGCGCTCAACGAGCTGTTCGACTATGGCCGCCCGGCCAGTGTGACGCTGGTCTGCCTGCTGGACCTGGACGCCGGCGAGCTGCCGATTCGCCCGAATATCGTCGGCGCCACCCTGTCGCTGGAGGCCCATGAACGGGTAAAATTGCTCGGTCCCGCGCTGCTCGCCCTTGAGCGCCAGGACCTCGCCTCTGCCTCCAGCCTCAACCCTCCCAGCGCCGATCACCCAGCCAGCGCCAACAAAGAGTCCCCGCGATGACGCCAACCGCCGCCAAGCGCCCGCTGCAGCTCAACCACCAGGGTCAGCTGCGCCATTTTCTGTCGCTCGACGGCCTGCCCCGCGAGCTGCTTACGGAAATCCTCGACACCGCCGACTCCTTCCTGGAAGTGGGTGCGCGGGCCGTCAAGAAAGTCCCGCTGTTGCGGGGCAAGACCGTGTGCAATGTGTTCTTCGAGAACTCCACCCGTACCCGTACCACTTTCGAGCTGGCCGCCCAACGGCTGTCCGCCGACGTCATCACCCTGAACGTCTCGACTTCCTCCACCAGCAAGGGCGAGACCCTGTTCGACACTTTGCGCAACCTCGAAGCCATGGCCGCCGACATGTTCGTCGTGCGCCACAGCGACTCGGGCGCCGCGCACTTCATCGCCGAACATGTCTGCCCGGAAGTGGCCATCATCAACGGCGGTGACGGCCGTCATGCACACCCGACCCAAGGCATGCTCGACATGCTGACCATCCGCCGCCACAAAGGCGGCTTCGAGAACCTCTCGGTGGCCATCGTCGGCGACATTCTGCACTCCCGTGTGGCGCGCTCGAACATGATCGCTCTCAAGGCTCTGGGCTGCCCCGACATCCGCGTGATCGGGCCCAAGACCTTGCTGCCCATCGGCATCGAGCAATATGGCGTGACCGTATACACCGACCTTGAGCAAGGCCTCAAGGACGTCGACGTAGTGATCATGCTACGCCTGCAGCGCGAGCGCATGACCGGCGGCCTGCTGCCCAGCGAGGGCGAGTTCTATCGCCTGTTCGGCCTGACCACCGCACGCCTGGCCGGTGCCAAGCCGGACGCCATCGTCATGCACCCCGGCCCCATCAACCGAGGCGTCGAAATCGAGTCGGCAGTGGCCGACGGCGCCCACTCAGTGATCCTCAACCAGGTGACCTACGGCATTGCCATCCGCATGGCCGTGCTGTCCATGGCCATGAGCGGACAGACCGCACAGCGACAATTCGAGCAGGAGAGCGCCCAGTGAGCCTCAGTATTCTTGGCGCCCGCGTCATCGACCCGGCCAGCGGTCTGGACCAGGTCACGGACCTGCATGTCAGTGAAGGCAAACTGGTCGCCATGGGCGCAGCGCCCGCCGGCTTCTTGCCCGGGCAAACCCTCGAGGCCCGCGGCCTGATCGCCGCGCCCGGCCTGGTCGACCTCAACGTCGCCCTGCGCGAGCCCGGCTACAGCCGCAAAGGCACGATCGCCAGCGAGACCCGCGCCGCCGCTGCCGGCGGCGTCACCAGCCTGTGCTGTCCGCCACGGACCAAACCGGTGCTCGACACCTCGGCCGTGGCCGAACTGATCCTCGACCGGGCTCGCGAGGCCGGCCACTGCAAGGTCTATCCGATCGGCGCCTTGAGCAAAGGCCTGGAAGGCGAGCAGTTGGCCGAACTGGTGGCACTCCGGGATGCCGGCTGCATCGCCTTCGGCAACGGTCTGGAGAGCTTCCGCAACACCCGTACGCTGTGCCGCGCGCTGGAATACGCGGCCACGTTCGGGCTGACGGTGATTTTCCATTCCCAGGACCGCGATCTGGCCCAGGGTGGTCTGGCCCACGAAGGCCCGACCGCCAGTTTCCTCGGCCTGGCCGGGATCCCGGAAAGCGCCGAGACCGTGGCCCTGGCTCGTGATCTTTTGCTGGTGGAACAGAGCGGCGTGCGCGCGCACTTCAGTCAGGTGACCAGCGCTCGCGGGGTCGAGCTGATTGCCCAGGCGCAGGCGCGCGGCTTGCCGGTCACCGCCGACGTGGCCCTGTACCAGCTAATCCTCACGGACGAAGCGCTGATCGATTTCTCCAGCCTCTATCACGTGCAACCGCCACTGCGCACCCATGCCGACCGCGATGGCTTGCGGGCGGCGGTCAAGGCGGGCGTGGTGCAGGCCATCTCCAGCCATCACCAGCCCCATGAACGGGATGCCAAGCTGGCTCCGTTCGCCGCCACCGAGCCGGGCATCAGCAGCGTCGAGTTGTTGCTGCCACTGGCTTTGACCCTGGTGGAAGATGGCTTGCTGGACTTGCCGACGCTGCTCAGCCGCTTGAGCTTCGGCCCGGCTCAGGCCATGGATCTGCCTGTGGGCAGACTGCGAGTGGGCGCGGCGGCGGACCTGGTGCTGTTCGACACGGGCGTGTCGACGGTGGCGGGCGAGCGCTGGCTGTCCAAGGGCGAGAACTGCCCGTTTCTTGGCCATACCTTGCCGGGTGCGGTGCGGTATACCCTGATGGATGGGCATATCAGCTTTACCGGCTGACAGACCGTATCGCCTGCATCGCGGGCGACACCTATCCCAAGGGTGTCACCCCCGCGCGTTCTTCAACGACACCTGGTCATTCAACGTCCAGAAGTCGTACAGCACCCCGATCAGAAAGAAGCCGCCGGTCAGGAAATACAGGATGGCCGTCAGCCATTTGCCCAGGTACAGCCGGTGCACGCCGAATATCCCCAGAAAGGTCAACAGCGCCCAGGCCACGTTGTAATCCGTGCTGCCAGCAAAAAAGCGCGCGTCGGCTTCCCGGTCCATGGAGGGGATCAAAAAGAAGTCGATCAGCCAGCCAATCCCCAGCAGGCCGAGTGTGCAGAACCAGATCGTTCCGGTGATCGGCTTGCCGTAATAGAAGCGGTGGGCGCCGGTAAATCCGAAAATCCACAACAGATAACCCACCACCTTGCTGTGGGTATCGTGGAAGGGTGCACCGCTGTGATAGCTATTCATTCTGTGACGGACGCCTCTGATAGATAAATTTTTTAAACGTTGATGTGACTTTTTTGTCCCGTTCCGACGTGCGGTTCAAGGCCCGGTCGTCAGCGCAAATCCCCGTGGTTACTGACCTGCGCGGCTCCTTATGAACTAAAACCAGCTTGGCGGTCACTTTTAGATCTGCTTGGACTGCAAACAGCGGATTAAAAGTTCAACAAAACTCTGTTATAAAGTTGCGCGCTTACCCACAAGAGCCTTGCCGAATGCGTCCTTTTTTCAAGACATGGCTAACCATCTGCCTATTATTGCCCCTGGCCGCCCACGCCACCAACCGTGAGCAAAGTCTTCCCGCCGGCTTCAGCGGTCACACCGCCAAGACCGGAGCCAACGAACATCACGCCACCAAGAACCACGAAGAAGCCAGCAACGCCCGCGAAGCCAAAGACACCCCCACCGTCGCCAACATCGCCACTCCCGCCCTGCCCCGTGCGCCCAAGCGTCACAAAGGCCACAAGACGAGCTCTACAGCTGTCGCCGTTGTCAGCGCTCACGGTTCGACCCAGCAGAGCGATGCGGTGCTCAGCCGCGCTGTAAAGGTGCTTGGCAAGCCGTATGTCTGGGGTGGCAGCAGTCCTTCCCGGGGTTTCGATTGCAGCGGGCTGGTGAAGTACGCCTTTAATGACGTTCACGCCGCCGACCTGCCGCGCACCTCAAACGCCATGTCCAAAGGGCACGGCGAGAAAATCGATCGCAAGGACCTCAAGCCGGGCGATCTGCTGTTCTTCAACATCGAAAGCCGCCGCGTCAATCACGTGGCCATCTACCTGGGCAACAACCGTTTCATTCACGCACCTCGCAGTGGCAAGACGGTGTCCATTGACACGCTGAACAAACCCTACTGGCAGAGTCATTACGTGGTTGCCAAGCGCGTTCTGCCCAAGGACAAGGGCACCCGGCATGCACCCGCCATGCGCCTGGCGAGTGCGAGCAAGGTGGTCGCTCGCTGAGATCGACGCCCGTTAAAAAAACGCGCCCATCCGGCGCGTTTTTTTTGGCCCGCGATCAGAAATTATCAGGGGTCTTGGCTTTCTCGCGCGCCGCCTCGCGCCCAATGATGCCTCGCGCCAGCAGATCCTTCAGGCACATGTCCAAGGTCTGCATGCCAATGGCGCCCCCGGTCTGGATCGAAGAGTACATCTGCGCCACCTTGTCCTCGCGGATCAGGTTACGGATCGCCGGGGTGCCGATCATGATCTCGTGAGCCGCTACCCGCCCGCCGCCGATCTTCTTCAGCAAGGTCTGGGAAATCACCGCCTGCAATGACTCCGAGAGCATCGAGCGGACCATTGACTTTTCCTCGGCAGGGAACACATCTACCACCCGGTCGATGGTCTTGGCCGCAGAGGTGGTGTGCAGGGTGCCGAACACCAGGTGACCGGTTTCCGCCGCCGTCAGGGCCAGACGAATGGTCTCAAGGTCGCGCATCTCGCCCACCAGGATCACGTCCGGGTCTTCGCGCAGTGCCGAGCGCAGGGCATGGGAGAAGCCCAGGGTGTCGCGGTGCACCTCCCGCTGGTTGACCAGGCACTTCTTCGACTCATGGACGAATTCGATGGGGTCCTCAATGGTGAGGATGTGGTGGTGCTTGTTGTTGTTCAGGTAATCGATCATCGCCGCCAGGGTGGTCGACTTGCCTGAACCGGTGGGACCGGTGACCAATACCAGCCCGCGCGGGACGTCTGTAATCTTCCGAAATACATCTCCCATCCCCAAGTCTTCCATGCTCAGGACCTTGGACGGAATGGTCCGAAACACCGCGCCGGCGCCCCGATTCTGGTTGAACGCGTTGACCCGGAAACGCGCCACGCCCGGCACCTCGAAGGAAAAGTCAGTCTCCAGGAACTCCTCGAAGTCCTTGCGCTGCTTGTCGTTCATGATGTCGTAGATAAGCGCCTGGACCTGTTTGTCGTCCAGCGGCGGCAGGTTGATACGCCGCACATCACCGTCGACACGAATCATGGGTGGCAGCCCGGACGACAGGTGTAAATCCGAAGCGCCTTGTTTAGCGCTGAAAGCCAGAAGCTCTGTAATGTCCATGAGACTCCCCAAATACAGACAAGCAGGTAGAATGCCGCAGACTCGAAACCCGCTGGCACAAATCAATGTCCACGATAGCAGACAACGTTTCACGGGTAAGCGCCCGAATTCACCAGGCCGCAGCGAGCTCGCAGCGCGACCCGGCCGCTATCGGCCTGCTGGCCGTGAGCAAGACCAAGCCTGCCCCGGCGCTGCGTGAGGCCCATGCCGCCGGCATTAGCGATTTTGGCGAGAATTACCTGCAGGAAGCCTTGGGCAAACAGGCCGAACTGAGCGACCTGCCCTTGACTTGGCATTTCATCGGCCCCATTCAGTCGAACAAGACGCGCGCCATTGCCGAACAATTCGACTGGGTACACTCCGTGGACCGCCTGAAAATCGCCCAACGCTTGTCGGAACAGCGCCCCGCCGGCCTGCCTCCTCTCAACATCTGCATCCAGGTCAACGTCAGCGGCGAAGCCAGCAAGTCTGGCTGCACGCCTGCGGATCTGCCAGCCCTGGCTGCGGCCATTGGCGCCTTGCCGAACCTGCGTCTACGTGGCTTGATGGCCATCCCCGAGCCCACGGAGGACCGCGCGGAACAAGACGCGGCCTTCGGTGCCGTCCAGCAATTGCAGCAACACCTTGATCTGCCGCTCGACACATTATCCATGGGCATGAGCCACGACCTGGAGGCTGCCATTGCCAATGGCGCCACCTGGGTACGCATCGGCACTGCCTTGTTTGGCGCTCGCGATTACGCTCAGGCCTGAATCGGCCTGTGGCGCGCGCCCCGATTGTCATGATTTACAGATAAGGGTCTCCCATGAGTCACACGCGTATCGCCTTTATCGGCGCCGGTAACATGGCTTCCAGCCTGATCGGCGGCCTGCTCGCCCAAGGGGTGCAGGCCTCGCTGATCTGCGCCAGTGCCCGTAGCGCCGAAACCCGCACCCGCATTGCCACCGAGCACGGTATCGAGGTGTTCGAAGACAACGCCCGGGCCATCGAAAACGCCGATGTGGTGGTGCTCGGGGTCAAACCTCAGGGCATGAAGGACCTGTGCCTGGCCTTGCGCCCAGTGCTCAAGCCCCAGCAGTTGGTGATTTCGGTGGCTGCGGGGATCACCAGCGCCAGCATGACTCAATGGCTCGGCGCTCGGCCCATCGTGCGCTGCATGCCCAATACCCCCTCGCTGCTGCGTCAGGGTGCCAGCGGGCTGTTCGCCAATGATCAGGTCAACACGGTTCAACGCGAGCAGGCCGAGCAGCTGTTGTCGGCGGTGGGCCTGGCCTTGTGGCTGGACAACGAGCAGCAACTGGAAGCGGTGACCGCCGTCTCCGGCAGCGGTCCGGCCTACTTCTTTCTGCTGATCGAGGCCATGACCGCCGCAGGCGAGCAACTGGGCCTGCCCCATGACGTCGCCGCGCGCCTGACCCTGCAAACCGCGCTGGGTGCCGCGCACATGGCCGTGGCCAGCGACGTCGATGCCTCGGTGCTGCGCCGCCGCGTGACGTCACCGTCGGGCACCACGGAAGCGGCCATCAAGACTTTCCAGGCTGGAGGCTTCGAAGCCCTCGTTCAACAAGCCCTCACCGCCGCCGCGCGGCGTTCGGCCGAACTCGCCGAACAACTGGGCAACTAAGGAGCCACAGATGAATGCACTCACCGGCGCTGCCGTGTTCGTTATCCAATCGCTGGTCAGTTTTTACCTGATCATCGTGCTGCTGCGTTTCGTGCTGCAGCTGGTCAAGGCCAACTTCTACAACCCCTTGAGCCAGTTCGCGGTGCGGGCGACCCACCCGCTGCTCAAGCCGATCCGTCGGGTCGTCCCCAGCCTGATGGGCCTGGACATGTCCTCGCTGCTGCTGGCCATCGTGATTCAAGCGCTGTTGATGGGCCTGGTACTGATGTTGACCTACGGCTTGATCCCCAGCTATCCGTACCTGATCATCTGGTCACTGATTGGCGTACTGTCGCTGTTCCTGAAGATCTTCTGGGTTGCGATGATCATCATGGTCATTGTTTCCTGGATCGCACCCGGTACCCACAACCCGGCGGCCGAGCTGGCCTACCAGATCAGCGAGCCGGTGCTGGCGCCGTTTCGCCGGATTATCCCGAACCTGGGCGGCATGGACATCTCGCCGATTTTCGCCTTCCTGGCGATTCAGGTAATCCAGAGCTACTTCATGCCGGAATTGGCCGCGCGCGTGGGCATGCCCGATGTATTGTGGCGGTTGATCTGATCTACCCCTCTATCGCGGCCCAGGCGTCGGCTCCGTGGGAGCGGCCCTTGGGCGCGATACAGACGACTCGGTTCGCCGGTAATGCGCGGTGATGCAATCGCGACCGAGGGCTGCTCCCGCGGGACAGGGTACCTTCATGTTCCTGCCCATACCTGACCCGCTTGCCGCTACCGCCAGCGGTCTTTAGACTTACGCCTCATTCAACCGCGAGCAGGGTCGATGCCCACTGCCTTTCCCCCCGATTCCGTTGGCCTGGTCACTCCGCAAACTGCCCATTTCGCCGAGCCGCTGGCGCTGGCCTGCGGGCGCTCGCTGGGCGCCTACGACCTGATCTATGAAACCTATGGCCAGCTCAACGCCAAGGCCAGCAATGCCGTGCTGATCTGCCATGCACTGTCTGGCCACCATCATGCGGCCGGTTACCATAGCGTGGACGAGCGCAAGCCCGGCTGGTGGGACAGCTGCATCGGCCCCGGCAAGCCCATCGACACCAACCGCTTCTTCGTCGTCAGCCTGAACAACCTCGGCGGCTGCAACGGCTCCACCGGCCCCAGCAGCCTCAACCCGGAAACCGGCAAGCCCTTCGGCGCCGACTTCCCGGTGCTGACCGTGGAAGACTGGGTCCACAGCCAGGCGCGCCTGGCCGACCAGCTGGGTGTTACCCAGTGGGCCGCCGTGGTCGGCGGCAGCCTGGGCGGCATGCAAGCCCTGCAGTGGACCATCAGCTACCCGGACCGCGTCAGGCACTGCCTGGCAATCGCCTCGGCGCCGAAACTGTCGGCGCAAAACATTGCGTTCAACGAAGTGGCGCGACAGGCCATTCTCACCGATCCGGAATTCCATGGTGGTTCGTTCCAGGAAGCCGGTGTCATCCCCAAGCGCGGTCTGATGCTGGCACGCATGGTCGGTCACATCACCTACCTGTCCGACGACTCCATGGGTGAGAAATTCGGTCGTGGTCTCAAGAGCGAAAAGCTCAACTACGATTTCCACAGTGTCGAATTCCAGGTCGAGAGCTACCTGCGCTATCAGGGCGAGGAGTTTTCCGGGCGTTTCGATGCCAACACCTACCTGCTGATGACCAAGGCGCTGGACTACTTCGACCCGGCCGCCCACCACAACGATGACCTGGCAGCGACCTTTGCCAAGGCCACGGCGGACTTCTGCGTGATGTCGTTCACCACCGACTGGCGCTTCTCGCCGGCACGCTCACGCGAGCTGGTAGACGCCCTGATGGCCGCCCGAAAGAATGTCAGCTACCTGGAAATCGATGCGCCACAAGGCCACGATGCCTTTCTGATCCCGATCCCTCGCTACCTGCAAGCCTTCAATGGCTACATGAAGCGCATCGCCCTTTGAGACTGCCATGAGAGCCGACCTAGAAATCATCCAGGACTGGATTCCCGCCGGCAGCCGCGTGCTCGACCTGGGTTGCGGCGACGGCGAGCTGCTGGCCTGGCTGCGCGATCACAAGCAGGTCACCGGCTACGGCCTGGAGATCGATGCCGACAACATTGCTCAATGCATCGACAAGGGCATCAACGTCATCGAACAGGATCTGGACAAAGGCCTGGGCAACTTCGCCAGCAACAGCTTCGACGTAGTGGTCATGACTCAGGCCCTGCAAGCGGTGGATCACCCTGATCGCATTCTCGACGAAATGCTGCGGGTCGGCCGTCAGTGCATCATTACCTTCCCCAATTTCGGTCACTGGCGCTGCCGCTGGTACCTGGCGAGCAAGGGCCGCATGCCGGTGTCCGAGTTCCTGCCGTACACTTGGTTCAACACGCCGAACATTCACTTTTGCACCTTCGACGACTTCGAGCGCCTGTGCGGCGATCGTCAGGCCAAGGTGTTGGATCGCCTGGCCGTCGACCAGCAGCATCGGCACGGGTGGGCCAGCAAACTATGGCCTAACCTGTTAGGCGAGATCGGCATCTATCGGGTCAGCAGCCCGAGCCTGACCGACCACCGTCTCGCCGTCTAACGACTTTCAAGGCCCACGATGAACCTTACTCAACTCGTCCTTGCCAGCCACAACGCCGGCAAGCTCAAAGAACTTCAGGCCATGCTCGGCGCCAGCGTACAGCTGCGCTCGGTGGGCGAATTCAGCCAGGTGGAGCCGGAAGAGACCGGCCTGTCCTTCGTCGAAAATGCCATTCTGAAGGCCCGCAACGCTGCGCGCCTGTCGGGTCTGCCGGCGCTGGCCGACGACTCGGGGTTGGCCGTGGATTTCCTCGGCGGTGCACCGGGCATCTACTCGGCCCGCTACGCCAACGGCCAGGGCGACGCGGCGAATAACGTCAAGTTGCTCGACGCGCTCAAAGACGTGCCTGCCGAACAGCGCGGGGCCCAGTTTGTCTGCGTGCTGGCATTGGTCCGGCATGCCGATGATCCGCTGCCGATCCTCTGCGAAGGCCTGTGGCATGGGCGCATCCTCACCGCCGCCAGTGGCGGACACGGTTTTGGCTACGATCCGCTGTTCTGGGTTCCGGAGCGCGACTGCTCCAGCGCCGAACTGACCCCTGGCGACAAGAACCAACTGAGCCACCGCGCCCGCGCGATGGCCTTGTTGCGGCAGCGCCTGGCGCTGACATGAGCCTGCAGACGCTGCATCCCGCAAGCGACGGTTTCTCGACCCAGGCACCGCCCCCGGCGCTCACAGAGCTGCCTCCGTTGGCGCTGTACATCCACATCCCGTGGTGTGTGCGCAAATGCCCGTACTGCGACTTCAACTCCCACGCCGCCAGCGCCGTACTGCCTGAAGAAGACTACGTCGATGCCTTGCTGGCCGATCTGGATCAGGACCTGGGCGCCGTCCATGGCCGCCCCCTCAGCTCGATCTTCTTCGGCGGCGGCACACCGAGCCTGTTCAGCGCCGCAGCGCTGGGCCGCCTGCTGGCGGGCGTCGAACAGCGAATTCCCTTCGCCAGTGACATCGAAATCACCCTCGAAGCCAACCCCGGCACTTTCGAGCAGGCCAAGTTCGTGGCCTACCGAGCCTTGGGCATCAACCGCCTGTCGATCGGTATCCAGAGCTTCCAGCCGGCCAAGCTCGAGGCCCTGGGGCGCATCCACACCGGTGATGAAGCCATTCGCGCGGCCGACATGGCCCGTGCCGCCGGCTTCGACAACTTCAACCTGGACCTCATGCATGGCCTGCCGGACCAGTCGCTGGACGATGCCCTGGATGATCTGCGCCAGGCCATCGCGCTGGCGCCGACCCACCTGTCCTGGTACCAGCTGACCCTGGAGCCGAACACAGTATTCTGGAACCAGCCACCCCTGTTGCCTGAAGACGACATTCTCTGGGACATTCAGGAGGCCGGGCAAAACCTGCTGGCCCAGCATGGCTACGGGCAGTACGAAGTCTCGGCCTACGCCCAGCCAGGACGCGCGGCGCGGCACAACCTCAATTACTGGAGTTTCGGCGACTTCATCGGCATCGGCGCAGGCGCCCACGGCAAGCTTAGCCACCCCCAGGGCGGCATCGTTCGCACCTGGAAGACCCGGCTGCCCAAGGACTATCTCAACCCCGCGAAGGCGTTCAAGGCCGGCGAGAAAGCCTTGACCGCCGAAGAGCTGCCGTTCGAGTTTCTGATGAATGCCCTGCGCCTGACCGAGGGTGTCGAGGCCAGCCTGTTCCCTCGCCGCACGGGCCTGAGCCTCGACAGCCTTGCCCAGGCGCGCCGGCAGGCCGAACAAAAAGGGCTGTTACAGGTCGAACCGACGCGGTTGGCGGCGACTGTGCAGGGCCAGCTTTTCTTGAATGACTTGCTTCAGTATTTTTTGATTTAAGGACCGGCAATGGAAGTGGTACTACACCTGCTCGACACAGGGTCACACTGGTGTCGCAACAACCTGCACGAAATTGCCCTGGCCTTGGTCGGGTGCTTGCTGGTGCTGTTCGGCGCGGATTTCAAAGGCTGGGTAGAGCAGCGTATCAGCAGCCTGGCCGATGCGTTGCGCATCCCGGTGCTGGCCTTGCTGTGCATTATCGGCAGCGGCGCCGCACTCCTGTTCGTGCCACGCTGGGTGGTGCGAGGGCTGGAGCAGTTCAATGACTACAGCCTGGCGCCGGTGTTGCTCGTGGTGGTGGTGTTGATCGGGGTGGTGGCAGATCGCAAGTAGCCTTGCTCCCATCACTCTGTGGGAGCAAGGCCCGGGAAATCAATCCACCTTCTCGAACTTCAAATCCCACACCCCATGCCCCAGGCGCTCGCCGCGGCGTTCGAACTTGGTCACCGGGCGCTCTGCTGGGCGCGGCACGCAGCGGCCGTCTTCGGCCAGGTTGCGATAGCCGGGCGCGACGTTCATCACTTCCAGCATGTACTCGGCATAGGGTTCCCAATCGGTGGCCATGTGCAGTACACCGCCCGGCTTGAGCTTGCTGCGCACCAGCTCGGCAAAGCCTGGCTGGACGATGCGGCGCTTATGGTGACGACTCTTGTGCCAAGGGTCCGGGAAGAACAGCAGCAAACGGTCCAGGCTGCTGTCGGCCACACAGTTCTTCAGCACTTCGATTGCATCGCAATCGTAGACCCGCAGGTTCTTCAGGTCCTGAGTCAACACCCCGTTAAGCAGCGCGCCCACACCCGGGCGGTGCACTTCCACGCCGATGAAATCCTGGTCTGGCGAGGCCGCAGCCATCTCGAGCAACGAGTGGCCCATGCCGAAGCCGATCTCCAGGGTGCGCGGTGCGCTGCGTCCGAACACGGCGTCGAAATCCACCGGTGCCTCGGCCAGCGGCAGTACGAACAGCGGGCTGCCCTGCTCCAGACCCTTCTGTTGGCCTTCGGTCATGCGCCCGGCGCGCATCACGAAACTCTTGATGGCGCGGTGTTGGCGTTGCTCGCCGCCTTCGGCGTCGGGGGTGTGCTGCGAATCAGTCATCGGGGGCTCTTACTTGATCAGACCATCCAGCGGCGAAGAGGCGCTGGCATAGAGTTTTTTCGGCATGCGGCCAGCCAGCCAGGCCAGACGGCCGGCGACGATGGCGTGTTTCATGGCTTCTGCCATCAGGATCGGGTTCTGCGCATGGGCGATCGCCGAGTTCATCAGCACTGCCTCGCAGCCCAGTTCCATGGCAATGGTGGCATCGGAGGCGGTACCCACGCCGGCGTCGACCAGCACAGGGACCTTGGCTTCCTCCAGGATGATCTGCAGGTTGTACGGGTTGCAGATGCCCAGCCCGGTGCCGATCAGGCCGGCCAGCGGCATGACCGCGATGCAGCCGATCTCTGCCAGCTGACGGGCGATGATCGGATCGTCGCTGGTGTAGACCATGACATCGAAGCCGTCCTTGACCAGCACTTCGGCAGCCTTGAGGGTTTCGATGACGTTGGGGAACAGGGTCTTCTGGTCGGCCAGCACTTCGAGCTTGACCAGATTATGGCCATCCAGCAGCTCTCGAGCCAGGCGACAGGTGCGCACGGCCTCGACCGCGTCATAGCAACCGGCCGTGTTTGGCAGGATGGTATAGCGATCCGGTGGCAGTACATCCAGCAGGTTGGGCTCGCCAGGGTTCTGGCCGATGTTGGTGCGGCGCACCGCCACGGTGACGATCTCGGCGCCGGAGGCTTCGATGGCCAGGCGGGTCTGCTCCAGGTCGCTGTACTTGCCAGTGCCGACCAACAGGCGCGACTGGAAAGTCCGACCGGCCAGGGTGAACGGCTTGTCGCTACGAACATTGCTCATCGAAAATCCTCTCGGCATGTAGGCGTTACGGGCGTGGCTCGGACCAGCAGCGGCTTCAACCGCCGCCGATCGCATGGACCACTTCGATCTGATCGCCCTCGGCAAGCACCGTGGTCTCGTGCTGGCTGCGAGGCACGATGTCGAGGTTGAGCTCCACCGCCACCCGCCGGCCGGTCAGCTCGAGGCGAGTCAGCAGGCCCGCGACGGTTTCGTCGGCAGGCAATTCAAAGGGGTCACCGTTCAACTGAATGCGCATGCTGGTGCAGCCATCTCGTCAGGGGGCCAGCATTCTAGCCCGAACGGTCAGGATGACCAAGGCACGGCCATGCCATTCGTCACACTTTGCCCGCCAGGGACAACTCAGACCTCGCCGCCTAGCCGCCAGGCGGCCAGACCCAGGCACAACCAACCCAGCAGGAATGCCAGGCCCCCGAAGGGGGTAATGATGCCTAGCTGGCTGATACCGCTCAGTGTCAGGGCGTAAAGGCTGCCGGAAAACAGCACAATCCCGAGGGCAAACAGAATGCCGGCCCACACTATCAATCGACCCGGCAGGTGCACCGCCAGCAGCGCCACCGCCAGCAAGGCCAAGGCATGGAACAGTTGGTAGGTGACGCCGGTGTGGAACACCGCCAGGTAGTCGGCGCTCAAGCGATTTTTCAAGCCATGGGCGGCGAAGGCCCCGAGGGCCACGCCCGTGAAGCCGAAAAACGCCGCCAGCATCAGGAAACTCCGGAACATCGCGCTACTCCAACCGTTCATCCTCACAGGGCCTGTATAATGGCCCGCTCATCCGGTCAGGCCAAGCCTTCCATGCTGCGTGCTCTTTTTCGTCGCCTTTTCAAAGCCGCGCTCTGGTTCGCCGCAGGCAGTGCCTTGCTGGTGCTGGCGTTTCGTTTCGTGCCGCCGCCCGGGACCATGCTGATGGTCGAGCGCAAGGTGCAATCCTGGAGCGATGGCCAGCCTATCGAGCTGCAGCGCACCTGGCGTCCCTGGGGACAGATCTCCGACGACCTCAAAGTGGCGGTGATCGCCGGCGAAGACCAGAAATTCGCCGAGCACTGGGGTTTTGACTTCGACGCCATCCAGGCCGCGCTGGCGCATAACGAGCGCGGCGGCACGATTCGCGGCGCCAGTACGCTGAGTCAGCAGGTGGCCAAGAACGTTTTCCTGTGGTCGGGACGCAGCTGGTTGCGCAAGGGCTTTGAAACCTGGTTCACGGTGCTGATCGAGACCTTCTGGTCCAAGCAGCGGATCCTCGAGGTGTACCTCAATAGTGCCGAGTGGGACGACGGGGTGTTCGGCGCCGAAGCGGCAGCGCGGCACCACTTCGGGGTGGGTGCGGCTTATCTGTCCAGACAGCAAGCCAGTCAGTTGGCGGCAGTCTTGCCCAACCCCCGGCATTGGAGCGCCGGGCACCCTGATGCTTACGTGCAGAGTCGCGCGGCCTGGATACGTCAGCAGATGGCGCAATTGGGCGGGGATGACTACCTGGTGCACCTGAACGATTCGCGCCGGTTGCCCTGGGCTCTGTAGCATCGAGCCTGCCCGGTAGCAAGACAGGCACAAAAAAGCCCGGACAACCGGGCTTTTCCAATACTGCCTGACTCAAGCTGCGATGGACATTTTCAGCTTGTTCATCGCACTCTTCTCCAGCTGACGAATGCGCTCGGCCGACACGTTGTACTTCTCGGCCAGCTCGTGCAGCGTGGCTTTTTCCTCCGCCAGCCAGCGCTGGTAGAGAATGTCGCGGCTCCGATCGTCCAGCACCTGCAGGGCTTCGTGCAGGTTGTTGTTGGAGTTGTCGCTCCAATCCGCATCTTCCAGCTGCAAGGCCGGATCATAGCGATGGTCTTCCAGGTAGTTGGCCGGCGACTGAAAAGCGCTGTCGTCGTCCGCTTCGGCAGCCGGGTCAAACGCCATGTCCTGACCGGTGAGGCGGCTTTCCATCTCGCGAACTTCACGAGGTTCCACGCCCAGACTTTCCGCCACGCGGTGGACTTCTTCGTTGTTCAGCCAGGCCAGACGCTTCTTCTGGCTGCGCAGGTTGAAGAACAGCTTGCGCTGGGCCTTGGTGGTCGCCACTTTGACGATGCGCCAGTTGCGCAGGATGAACTCGTGGATTTCCGCCTTGATCCAGTGCACGGCGAACGACACCAGGCGCACACCCATTTCAGGGTTGAAGCGCTTCACGGCCTTCATCAGGCCGACGTTACCTTCCTGGATCAGGTCGGCTTGTGCCAGACCGTAACCCGAATAGCTGCGGGCGATATGCACCACAAAACGCAGGTGGGCGAGCACCATCTGCCGAGCCGCCCCAAGATCCTGCTCATAGTAGAGACTCTCGGCCAGTTCACGCTCCTGCTCCGGCGTCAGCAAGGGGATGCTGTTGACGGTGTGCACATAGGCTTCCAGGTTCGCACCCGGGACCAGCGCATAAGCAGGTTGCAAAGAAGTGGTCATACGAAAAAACCTCCGACTTACATGACTCGTGCTATCCGCACAGCCGATTAGACCGAGAACCGATGATCGGGTTCCGCGACTTGACTATACGGTCTGGATGTAAAAATAAAGTGATTCTAAACAAAACGTCATTAGCGTGGCGCCAATTCTCGTAAATGACGCGCCACCGCAATCCACGCTCCGATATACCCCAACAACAGTGCGCCAAGCAAGAGCGACAGACCATCGGATGATGGCACTCCGCCCAAGGCGAAATCGCTGCCATATAACCCTGACAGCCCTACTACCGCCTCGTTCAACCAGTTCAGACCGAAGGCTAGAACGCCCCAGGCAAAGACGCCAGCGCCCAGGCCATAGATCGCGCCCATATAGAGGAATGGCCGGCGTACGTAAGCATCTGTGCCGCCCACCAGCTTGATGACCTCGATTTCGGTACGCCGGTTCTCGATGTGCAGACGTATGGTGTTACCAATGACCAGCAAGAGCGCCGAAACCAACAACACGGTCAGGCCGAAAACGAAGCGGTCGCCCAGCTTCAAAATCGCGGCCAGCCGCTCGACCCAGACCAGGTCGAGCTGGGCCTGCTGAACCTTGGGCAACTGCGCCAACTGCTGGCGTAAAGCTTCCAGTGCCGACTTGTCCACTTCCAGCGGCGTGACAATGACCACGCCGGGCAGCGGGTTATCTGGCAGCTCCTTGAGTGCCTCGCCCAGCCCGGACTGCTGCTGGAACTCGCTCAAGGCCTGGGTCTTGTTGACGTATTCGGCATCGGCCACGCCTGACAGCGCCTTGATGCGTCCGACCAGGTCCTGACCATCGCCATCGCTGGCGTCCATGTCCAGATACAGGGAAATCTGTGCCGCCCGTTGCCACGAGCCCCCCAGGCGCTCGACGTTCTTGAGCAACAGCGACAGGCCCATGGGCAGGCTCAGGGCTACTGCCATGACCAGGCACGTGAAGAAGCTCCCCACTGGCTGCTTGGCCAGACGGCGCAGGCTGTCGAGCAGGCTGGCGCGATGGCTTTCGACCCAGGCGTTGAACAATGTGGCGAAATCCGGGCCGTCGTCATCGTCACGCTTTTTCTTTTTCGAGGGGTTGGGCTGCGGATCGGCCGCCTTGGGCGCGACTCGGTCCGATACCTTGGGGCTGCGTGTCGCACTCATTGTCCGGCCTCTCCGTCGCCGATCAAACGGCCGCGCTGCAGGGTCAACATGCGGTGGCGCATGCGGGCGATCAACGCCAGGTCATGGCTGGCGATCAGTACACTGGTGCCCAGGCGGTTGATGTCCTCGAACACGCCCATGATTTCGGCCGCCAGCCGCGGGTCAAGGTTACCAGTGGGCTCATCGGCCAACAGCAGGGCCGGGCGATGGACGATGGCGCGGGCGATGCCCACCCGCTGTTGCTGGCCGGTGGACAGGTCGCCCGGGTACAGGTCGCCTTTTTCGTTCAGGGCGACGCGCTCCAGCGCAGCATCCACGCGCTTGGCGATCTCCGGCTTTGACAAGCCGAGAATCTGCAGCGGCAGCGCAATGTTGTTGAACACGGTGCGATCGAACAACAACTGGTGATTTTGGAACACCACACCGATCTGCCGGCGCAGGAAAGGGATCTGGGCGTTGCTGATCTGCCCGAGGTCCTGACCCGCCAAAAGCAGTTTGCCGCTGGTGGGGCGCTCCATGGCCAGCAGCAGGCGCAGCAAGGTGCTCTTGCCCGCGCCCGAGTGGCCGGTCACGAACAGGAACTCGCCCCGTCGCACGTGAAAACTCAATTCGTGCAGGCCGACATGGCCGTTGGGGTAGCGCTTGGCGACCTGTTCGAATCGAATCATGGACGCTCCCGCTCGGCAAACAACGCCTGGACAAAGGGCTCGGCTTCAAAGGTACGCAAGTCGTCGATGCCCTCGCCCACGCCGATGTAGCGGATCGGCAGGCCGAACTGCTTGGCCAGGGCGAAGATCACCCCGCCCTTGGCGGTGCCGTCCAGCTTGGTCAGCGCCAGGCCGGTGAGCTGCACGGTCTGGTTGAACTGCTTGGCCTGGTTGATCGCGTTCTGGCCAGTACCGGCGTCCAGCACCAACAGCACTTCATGGGGCGCGTCGGCGTCCAGCTTGCCGATCACGCGGCGGACCTTTTTCAGCTCCTCCATGAGATTGTCCTTGGTGTGCAGGCGCCCGGCGGTGTCGGCAATGAGCACATCGATGCCACGGGCCTTGGCGGCCTGCACGGCGTCGAAGATCACCGAGGCAGAGTCGGCACCGGTGTGCTGGGCGATAACCGGGATCTTGTTACGCTCGCCCCAGACCTGCAGCTGCTCCACGGCGGCGGCACGGAAGGTATCGCCGGCGGCCAGCATGACTTTCTTGCCTTCCAGCTGCAGTTTTTTCGCCAACTTGCCGATGGTGGTGGTCTTGCCGGCACCGTTGACGCCCACCACCAGAATCACGAACGGCTTGTTTGGCGCGTTGATGACCAGGGGCTTCTCCACCGGACGCAGCAACGCGGCGAGTTCTTCCTGCAGGGATTTGTACAAGGCGTCGGCGTCGGCCAACTGCTTGCGCGCAACCTTCTGCGTCAGGCTCTGCACGATCACGGTCGTGGCTTCGACACCGACATCGGCGGTCAGCAGACGGGTTTCTATTTCGTCGAGGAGGTCATCATCAATGGCCTTCTTGCCCAGGAACAGGCTGGCCATGCCTTCGCCCAGGCTGGCGCTGGTCTTGGCCAGCCCCTGCTTGAGACGTGCAAAAAAGCCGGCCTTGGTGATTTCGCCGGGCACCGCTGCCGGCGTCTCGGAGATCGCCTGCGATTCAGGTTTCGCCTCGAGCACCGGCTCGGGGGCGCGCACAGGCACAACCGCTACCACAGGTGGCGCTACCGGAACGGCCTGAGAGGCTGCCGGAATGGGTGGCGGCTCATGGGGCTCAAGGTCGGGCACCAGCGCCACGGCTTCCTCGGGGACCGGGAGTACCAGGTTCGACTGCGGCTGAACCGGTGCCGGCGGCTCGGGGGCGAGCACCACCGGCCGGGGCGGCTCGAGGGGCGCCAGCGCGGGCTCCGGCGACACTTCGACCTGAACCTGGGGTTCGACCGGGGCCAGCGCAGCCGGCTCGACGGGCACAGGGGCTTGCGGCTGCTCGGCTACGGGCTCTTGCGGCTTTTTGCGCAGCCAGCCGAACAGGCCTTTCTTTTCCCCGGGCGCGGCCGGGGTCTTTTTGTCGTCGTTGGAACCAAACATGGAAGACGGCTATCTCAAGGTAGCGACGCGCCAAAGCGGCGCCTCTGGAAATTCTGATACGCAGAACAGACTGCTTTAAACCCGGCGCGTTCACAGCCGGGCCAAGCAACATTTTGTCGAGTTGCTGACGCATTTCTCGGCAACCGGGCATGGCCCCTGGTCAACCGGACCCGTATCCTAGCACCTCCTCGCCCGCAGACGCTAAGACCAAGCGGGCAGCCCTGAAGGTTCAAAAACCCATGAATGCTCTTGCCCGCCGGGTTGCCGCCCTGCTGCTCGTCACCCTTTGCCTGCCTGCTGGCGTGTTTGCCGCCGCCCCCCAGGCCACCCACGAATTCATGCTGGACAACGGCTTGAAAGTCATCGTGCGGGAGGATCACCGTGCACCCGTGGTGGTTTCGCAGATCTGGTACAAGGTCGGTTCGAGCTATGAGACACCTGGCCAGACCGGCCTGTCCCATGCCCTCGAACATATGATGTTCAAAGGCAGCAGCAAGACCGGGCCCGGCGAAGCCTCGCGCATCCTGCGAGACCTGGGGGCTCAGGAGAACGCCTTCACCAGCGACGACTACACCGCCTACTACCAGGTACTGGCCCGCGACCGCCTGCCCGTGGCGCTGGAACTGGAGGCCGATCGCATGGCCACCCTGCAACTGCCGCCCGAAGAGTTCAATCGCGAGATAGAAGTCATCAAGGAAGAGCGCCGCATGCGCACCGATGACAAGCCCAGCGCCAAGGCTTACGAAGTGTTCAAGGCCATGGCCTACCCCGCCAGCGGTTACCACACACCGACCATCGGCTGGATGGCCGACCTGGACCGCATGCAGATCGATGAGCTGCGAGCCTGGTACAAGGCCTGGTATGTGCCCAACAATGCTACGTTGGTGGTGGTGGGCGATGTCACCGTCGATGAGGTCAGGCAGGCGGCCCAGCAGTGGTTCGGGCCGATTCCACGCCGCGCGACACCCCCGGCCAGACTGCCACTGGAGCTGGCTGCACCTGGCGAACGACGCCTCACCGTACACGTGCGCACCCAACTGCCCAGTTTGATTTTCGGCTTCAACGTGCCCGGCCTGGCCACCGCCAAGGACCCGCGCACAGCTCAGGCCCTGCGCCTGATCAGCGCGCTGCTCGATGGCGGCGAAAGTGCGCGCTTGCCGGCACGCCTCGAACGCGGTCAGGAGCTGGTCTCCAGTGTTTCGGCCAACTACGACGCCTTCACCCGCGGCGACTCGCTCTTCACCCTCACTGCCACGCCCAACGCACAGAAGAAGAAATCCTTGGAAGCGGTCGAAACAGGCCTCTGGACCCAGCTCGACGAACTGAAGGACAAACCGCCTTCCGAGCAGGAACTGGAACGGGTGCGAGCCCAGGTCATCGCCGGGCTGGTCTTCGAACGCGACTCCATCAGCCAGCAGGCCATGGCCATCGGGCAGCTGGAAACGGTCGGGCTGTCGTGGAAACTCATGGACAGCGACCTCGATGACCTGAAAAGCGTGACCCCTGACGACATTCGCAACGCCGCCCGTACCTATTTCACTCGCGACCGCCTGAGTGTCGCCCACGTCTTGCCCGAGGAGAATGCTCATGAGTGAGTACCTGAGCTGGCGTCACCGCCTGTCAGGCCTGGCCGTGATCATTGTCGCGGGCCTGAGCGGTGTCGCACACGCCGACGACCCCACCCCACTCCCCGCCAAATCCCGGTTGCAGACCCTGCCAGAGCTCGATAGCAAGGCCCCCGTGCGCCGGCCGCTGGACATTCAGAGCTGGACCACGGCGGAGGGTACCCGGGTCTTGTTCGTCGAGGCCCATGAGCTGCCGATGTTCGACCTGCGTCTGACGTTCGCCGCAGGCAGCAGCCAGGACCAGCAGCACCCAGGCACAGCCCTGATGACCAACGCCATGCTCAATGAAGCCGTTCCCGGCCTGGATGTGGAAGGCATCGCCCGCGGCTTCGAAAATTTGGGTGCCAGCTTCAGCAACAGTTCCTACCGTGACATGGCCGTTGTCAGCCTGCGCAGCCTCAGCGAACCTGACAAACGCGAGCCGGCGCTGCAATTGTTCGCTCAAGTACTGGGCCAGCCGACTTTTCCGGCCTCGTCCCTGATCCGTATCAAAAACCAGCTGCAAGCTGGTTTCGAATATCAGAAGCAGAGCCCCGGTGCCCTTGCCGGTGAAGCACTGTACAAGCGCCTCTACGGCGAGCACCCCTATGCCCACCCGAGCGATGGCAATGCCCAAAGCATCGCGGCGCTCACTCAAGCGCAGTTGCGCGCCTTTCATCAGCGCGCCTATGCCTCGGGCAACGCGGTGATCGCGCTGGTCGGCGACTTGACCCGGGAACAGGCTCAGGCAGTGGCCGAGCAGATCTCCAGCGCGCTACCCAAGGGCCCCGAGCTGCCGGCCATGCCACAGCCGACAGACCCCAAGCCGGGCCTGACCCACATTGACTTCCCCTCCAAACAGACGCAGATGCTGCTGGCCGAACTCGGCGTCGATCGCGCCGATCCGGACTACCCGGCCCTGGCAATGGGCAATCAGATCCTCGGTGGCGGCGCCTTCGGCACGCGACTGATGAGCGAGGTCCGCGAAAAACGCGGTCTGACGTACGGCATATATTCCGGCTTTACCCCCATGCAGGTGCGCGGCCCGTTTCTGATCAGCCTGCAAACCCGGGCCGAACTCGGCGAGGGCACCCTCAAGCTGGTGCAGGATGTCCTGCGCGACTACCTCAAAAGCGGTCCGACCCAGCAGGAACTGGACGCTGCCAAGCGCCAGTTGGCCGGCAGTTTCCCGCTGAGCACCGCCAGCAATGCCGGTATCGTCGGGCAATTGGGTATGATCGGCTTTTACCACTTGCCACTGACCTGGCTTGAAGATTTCATGCAGCAGTCCCAGGCGCTGACCACCGAACAAGTGCGCGCGGCCTTGAATAAACATCTCGATGCCGACAAGCTGGTAATCATCACTGCCGGCCCGACCGTTGCTCAGCAGCCTCTGCCGCCCCCTACCGACAAGCCTGTGGATCAACCCATGGCAGTTCCGGAGCATTAATGGCTACCCCTCCTCAGAAGTCCCGCGCCCACGGCGGCCAAGGCCAGTTACGCATCATTGGTGGCGAGTGGCGCAGCCGCAAGCTGGCCTTCCCCGAAGCGCCCGGCTTGCGTCCCACCCCGGATCGGGTCCGCGAGACCCTGTTCAATTGGCTGACCCCTTACGTCGCGGGTGCCAAGGTCCTCGACGCCTTCGCCGGCAGCGGCGCGCTGTACCTCGAAGCCCTGTCCCGCGGCGCCAGCATGGGCCTGGCGCTGGATGCCAATGCGCAAGCCATCGCCAGCCTGCGGCATAACCTCGATCTGCTGGGCTGCTCGGTAGGGCAACTGCTGCAAAGCGACGTCACCCGCTATCTGGAAACTCAGACGCCGCTGGCCTTCGACCTGGTATTCCTGGATCCACCCTTCCACCAGAATCTCCTCGCGCCGACCTGTGCATTGCTGGAAACCAAGGGCTGGCTGGCCGCCAACGCCTGGGTCTACACCGAAAGCGAAACCCCGCCCTCAAGCCTGCAACTGCCGGGCAACTGGCGCCTGCACCGCGAGAAGAAAGCCGGCCAGGTGTATTACGCACTCTGGCAGCGTGGCTGAAGCCTTGATCCGGATCACCTCAAGCTTCAAACCCGCGCTGGGCATGAGCAATCCTCACCTGCAGACACTGTGGGGCCCGCTGGGGCGCAAGACCGTGCACCTCGAGCGCCCGCGTGAACGTCTGTGGCTCGCCGACGGCGACTTCATGGACCTGGACTGGCACGGCCAGCAAGCCCAGGACGCCCCGTTGGTGCTGGTGCTGCACGGCCTCACCGGCTCGTCCAACTCGCCTTATGTGGCCGGTTTGCAATACGCCTTGGCCCAGCAGGGCTGGAGCAGCGTGGCGGTAAACTGGCGCGGCTGTTCGGGTGAGCCGAACCTGTTGCCTCGCAGCTACCATTCGGGGGCCAGCGAAGACCTGGCCGAAGTCATCACCCATGTGCAGCGCCTGCGCCCACAGGCGCCGCTGTACGCCGTGGGCTACTCGCTGGGCGGCAACATTCTGCTCAAGCATCTGGGCGAGTCCGGAGCCAGCAGCGGCCTGCAGGGTGCGGTCGCGGTGTCGGTGCCCTTTCGTCTGGATCAGTGTGCCGATCGGATTGGCCAAGGTTTTTCCAAGGTCTACCAGGCGCATTTCATGCGGGCGATGCTGGCGTACGTCACTGAAAAGCAGGAACGCTTTCAGATCGACGGCCACACTGAAGGCCTCGCCCGCCTTGCAGAGCTGGGATCGTTGAAAAACATGCGAACTTTCTGGGATTTCGATGGCCGGGTGACCGCACCATTGAACGGCTTTGCCACTGCGCAAGATTACTACCGGCGCTCGTCCAGCCGCTATTTTTTACCGCACATCAGCACCCGAACGCTGATCATCCAGGCCGTTGATGATCCGTTCGTGTTCCCTCACAGCCTGCCGACCGCCAATGAGCTGTCGGCCAGCACGACCTTCGAATTGCAGGAAAAAGGCGGACATGTGGGGTTTGTCGAGGGGCGGCCCGGTCAGCTGGGGTACTACCTGGAGCGGCGAATTCCAGCGTGGCTGATGAAACACTGACTCCCTGTCGGAGGGTCAGCGCCCCGTCAACGTAGTGGCCACAGGCCGCTGGGGGTCGGTAATCCACTCGCTCCACGACCCGGCATAGAGTTGCCCCAGCGGATAGCCCGCCAGGCATAGCGCGAACAGGTTATGGCAGGCTGTGACTCCGGAACCGCAATACGCCACCAACTCGCTGACGGGCCGCCCGTCCAGCAAGGCGGCAAAGCGTTCGCGCAGTTGCTCGGCCGGCAAAAATCGGCCATCCGCTCCCAGGTTATCCGTGAACACCGCGCACTGCGCGCCCGGTATGTGCCCGGCCACCGGGTCAATAGGCTCGACCTCGCCGCGAAAGCGCGCTGCCGCGCGCGCATCGATCAGCGTCAGCCCTTGCTGGCCAAGTCGGGCCTGCAACTGCCGCGCCGTGATCCACAGGTCAGGGTCGGGCTCACCGGAAAAGTGCCCCGGTTCACTCGGCGGCGGATCCAGACTCAGAGGCAGGCCCGCCGCGTGCCACGCCTGAAGGCCGCCATCCAGCAGATAGACGCCCTCGCGCTTGCCCAGCCACACGAGCAGCCACCAGGCGCGAGCAGCATAGGCGCCGGGGCCATCGTCATACAGCACCACTTCGCTGTCGGCATTCAGACCCCAGCTGCGCAGGCGCTGCAGCCATTGCGCAGCGTCTGGCAGCGGATGCCGCCCGGTCTGGCCACGGACCACTCCGGCACTGAGATCACGTCCCAGATCGGCAAAATGCGCGGCCTCGATATGCCCCTCGGCGTAGCTGCGCTGGCCGTAGTCGGTGTCTTCGAGAGCAGAACGACAGTCCAGAACCACCAGACCGGGCTGCTCCAGGCGAGCGGCCAATTGGCGAGGGCTGATCAGTTGCGCGATGGGCATGGCGGCCTCCCAGATGAGCATGACAATATTAGGGGTGTTTTGTGAAGTCTTTAAGGCTTAGGCCTCGGCACTCGGCGCCCGGTTCAGTGGCACGTAAAATTCTTCGGCCAGCCGCTGTACAGCATCACACCACTGCGCTGTGACATGGCCGCTTTGCAACATCAGCACCTGGTAAACACCGCGTTTGAGGGCTTGCTCACTGAGTTGGGTCGTAGGGGTGGACGAAGTGCAGAGGTAGCGAATCCACGAGGTTGCCACGATCCAGGCGTTCACGGCGAGAGCCTGTAACCCGTTCTCGTCCACGGCGAGGAGACCGGCCTGAACGAACCCCCGGTAGATTGCCTGCCCCCTCTGCAGGCTCTGGCCGGCAAACAGCTGATAACGGATGGCCAGAGCGGGGTCGCTGTCCAGCAAATGCTCAAGATCACGATAGAAGAAACGATAGTTCCACATCACTTCCAGCAGCGACTGCAGATAATCACGCATGTCATTGATAGTGGGCAGTCGATCTTCGGTGGGCTGGAGAAAACCATTCACACGCGCTTCAAACTCGGCGAACAACACCGCGACGATTTCCTGCTTGTTGGCAAAATGGTAATAAAGATTACCCGGCGACATCTCCAGGTGCGCCGCGATATGGTTGGTGCTGACGCTGCGCTCACCCTGCTGATTGAACAGTTCGAGACTGCTTCGCACGATACGCTCGCGTGTCTTGAGTCGTAAAATCATGGCGTGGCATGGACCTTTCCTGAAGAGCGCCCATCTTACGGAGTATGAACGCGCCATTGCACGTGGTGTTGTCATGACATTTTGACCGCTGACCGCACAGTCAGTGACCCGCTCGCCGCTAAACGCTTGACGTGACAGTTCGCCGCAGGCATTTTCTGCCTCGCTTGCCCAGACACCCGCTCGAACGAGTGGCTTGGCCCACCGCAGAGGCTGCGATACCATCCGATTCCCAAACGGAATCCCGCCAGGACGCCCCGATGAACCGAGTGCTGTACCCAGGTACTTTCGACCCGATAACAAAGGGCCATGGCGATTTGGTCGAGCGAGCTTCGCGTTTGTTCGATCAGGTGGTGATCGCGATCGCTGCCAGCCCTAGAAAAAACCCGCTGTTCAGCCTCGACGAACGTGTCGAACTGGCCCGCGAAGTGACCCGCCACCTACCGAACGTCGAGGTTGTGGGATTTTCCACCCTGCTGGCGCAATTCGCCCAGGAACAAGGGGCGAATATCTTCCTGCGCGGTTTGCGTGCCGTGTCGGACTTCGAATACGAGTTTCAACTGGCCAACATGAATCGGCAGCTGGCACCGAACGTGGAGAGCCTGTTCCTCACACCGTCGGAGCACTACTCGTTCATTTCTTCGACGCTGGTGCGAGAAATCGCCGCGTTGGGCGGCGATATCAGCAAGTTCGTTCACCCTGCCGTGGCGGACGCGCTGACCCGACGCTTCAAAAAGTAACCGCTGGCGAGCCCCCACGTGCACTGGGGGCGCTTATGCGGCACAATTGCGCCTCTTTTTTCAAACGCTCGATCTGGTCAGCCGGTGCGCCTGTGCGCCGCTGAATGCAGTCGGCCGGAGTCATCATGTCGCTTATCATCACCGACGATTGCATCAACTGCGACGTCTGCGAACCCGAGTGCCCGAACGCGGCGATTTCCCAAGGCGAGGAAATCTACGTTATCGACCCCAACCTCTGCACGCAGTGCGTGGGTCACTATGACGAACCACAGTGCCAGCAAGTGTGTCCGGTCGACTGCATCCCCCTGGATGAAGCCCACCCGGAAACTGAAGAGCAGTTGATGGAAAAATACAAGCGGATCACGACCAAGGCCTGAGCCTGACTCAGGGCTGATCGGCAGTCCCTTCGGTGGTGCAGCCCAGACAGCGCACGAACGCCGCACGGCCTGGATCGACCACCAGCGCCCGGCCGGTGGCCTTGACGTTGCCGCCCAGCGCGGCGAATGGCAGCGCGACCACGAACAGCACGGCACCCACTGCGGTGGCAGCGATGAGCAAAGGCCGCGCCACCAGCAGGTCGCCCATCATGGCGTAGGCCGGCGGGTTCTGAATGGTATAGGTGGGAT
Organism: Pseudomonas sp. dw_358; assembly: GCF_018449655.1. Taxonomy (GTDB): domain Bacteria; phylum Pseudomonadota; class Gammaproteobacteria; order Pseudomonadales; family Pseudomonadaceae; genus Aquipseudomonas. The sequence goes on along the minus strand of NZ_JAAVUX010000006.1, from coordinate 116,982 downwards.
CGCCGCTGGAAGTGTCCGGCGCCGGCTGTGAGGATTCCATCGCCGAAGCGGGCACCGCCTGCAAGCCGAGGCACAGGACGAGCACGACCGAGAGGACGCGGAAAACATTCATGGAACTATCCTTCTGCTCAAGAGACAACGACGGTAATGCTCACTATATCAGTGTCCACGCCGTTGTCAGTTCCGTCCGAGCAGCCGTTTGGACCGTTCAGGTCTGACAGCGTGGGCAGTAGACGCTGGCCCGCTGGCCCAGCTTGATCTCCCGTAACACTGTCCCACAAACCTTGCAAGGCTCTGCGCCGCGACCGTAGGCGAACAGCTCCTGCTGAAAGTATCCCGGCTGCCCGTCACCGCCGATGAAATCGCGCAACGTCGTACCGCCCCGCTCGATGGCGTGGGCCAGGATGCGCTTGATCTCCAGCGCCAGTTTCAAATAGCGCCCACGGGAAATGCCCCCGGCGGCGCGACGCGGATCGATTCCGGCGGCGAACAGCGCTTCGGTCGCATAGATATTGCCCACGCCCACCACCACAGCGTTGTCCATGATGAAGGGCTTGACCGCCATGCTGCGCCCTCGGGACAACTCGAACAGCCGCTCGCCGTCGAACAGCGCGGTCAAAGGCTCCGGCCCCAGCCGCAGCAACAACGCGTGATTGTGCGGGTCATGGCTCCAGAGCATGGCGCCAAACCGCCGCGGATCGGTGTAGCGAAGCGCCAGTCCGGACTCCAGCTCGATGTCCACATGCTCGTGTTTGAGCGCTGGCAGGCCCGCTTCCACCAGGCGCAGATTGCCCGACATCCCCAAGTGGCTGATCAGCGTCCCGGCTTCAGCATTGATGAGCAAGTATTTGGCCCGGCGCTCCACCGCCACGATGCGCTGGCCGGACAGTCGTACATCCAGATCTTCAGGGATCGGCCAACGCAGGCGTCGGTCGCGCACAATGACGCGACTGACACGTTGACCTTCCAGGTGGGGAGCGATGCCGCGACGGGTGGTTTCGACTTCTGGTAGTTCAGGCATGGACAGCTCAGTGAACAAAGCAGGGAAAAGACGCTTAGCGTACACCCAGTTCGCGGATGGATTCGCGCAGGTTCTCAAAGTCGTAATCCGACAAGCCAACGTAGTCGAGTACCAGCGCACCGACGCTGTCCCACTCATGGTCGTCCTGCTGATTGCCCAGCACACGATAGGACGCGCAGATGTGCTCGGCCATTTTCAACACTGCCAGCAGGTTTTTCAGCGGGGCATTGCGGTTGGTGTCGTCACGGAAGATAGACAGGGCGTTGTGATGGTTGGCAATGGCATTGATCAGGTGCTCGGGCAGACGCCAGGACTTGGCAGTGTAGTAACCGACCACAGCATGATTGGTGTTGTAGACGCGGTTTTCGGTGTCCACCACACGACAGTCCGGGCCGGCTTGAGCGTAGGCTTGCTCCAGCACGCTCATGTAATCCGGAAAGCGCTTGAGCATCAACGGCACGCCGCAGTCGTGAAACAACCCTAGCGCATAAGCTTCGTCATTGGCCTGGGAGCCGATCCGCTTGGCCAGGGTCAGGCACGTCAGCGCCACGTCCTGAGCCGTGTCCCAGAAGCGGTTGAGCGTGACGATGGTCTCGTCGCTCATTTCACCGCGGATGGACTGGGCATTGATCAGGTTGATCACCGAACGACTGCCCAGCAGGTTGACCGCTTTCTGGATCGAGGTGATGCGACTGGTCAAACCGTAGTGAGGCGAGTTGACGATTTTCAGCAAGGCGCCGGACAAGCCGGGGTCTTGGGCGATCAAGCGGGCAATCACATCCAGATCCGGATCCGGCATGTATTGCTCCATCTGCAGATCCACCATGATCTGCGGCTGCGCAGGCACACTGATGCCTTGCAGAGCCAGCTGGATCTGCTCGGGGGAAAGCTCTTGAGGCATGGGAAATCACTCTGGGCTGAAAGAGGATTTTAGCCGGTCTGCCCGATTTACGGATGACCGCCGGGTAAATTTGCACGGACGGTTGCGCCGCAGGCCGGCCATCGGCAGTGATATACTCCCGCTCTTTTTTCCGGAGCGACGTCATGTCCCTGCCCAGCCTTCGCCTCAAGCCCAATGCCGACCGTCGCCTGCGTAACGGTCACCTGTGGGTCTACAGCAATGAAATCGATGTGGCCGCCACGCCGCTGCACGGTTTCAAGGCCGGGGACCAAGCGATCCTCGAAGCCGCCGGTGGCAAGGCGCTGGGCGTGGTGGCCATGAGCCCGAACAACCTGATCTGCGCCCGACTGTTGTCCCGCGATGCCAAACTGATGCTGGACAAGTCCCTGCTGGTGCACCGCCTGAACGTGGCGCTGTCCCTGCGCGAGCGGCTGTTCGACAAGCCCTTCTATCGCCTGGTCTATGGCGACTCGGACTTGATGCCAGGCTTGGTCGTCGATCGCTTCGGCGACATTCTGGTGGTCCAGTTGGCCTCCGCCACCATGGAACAACACAAGGCTGACGTCATGGCCGCATTGATTCAGGTGCTCAAACCATCGGGGATCCTGTTCAAGAACGACTCGGCGGCACGGGACGCCGAAGGCCTGGAACGCTACGTCGAAACGGCGTTTGGTGTGGTGCCGGAATGGGTCGCGCTGGAAGAGAATGGCGTCAAGTTCGAAGCCCCTGTCATGGAAGGGCAGAAGACCGGCTGGTTCTATGACCACCGCATGAACCGCGCCCGCCTGGCTCCGTATGTCAAAGGCAAACGCGTGCTCGACCTGTTCAGCTACATCGGCGGCTGGGGCGTGCAGGCCGGTGCCTTTGGCGCCAGCGAAGTCTTCTGCGTGGACGCTTCGGGCTTTGCGCTGGACGGTGTGGAGCGCAACGCCGCGCTCAACGGCATTGCCGAGAAAATGACCTGCGTGGAAGGTGACGTCTTCGAAGCGTTGAAAGAGCTCAAGGCTGCCGAAGAGCGCTTCGACGTGATCGTGGCCGACCCGCCCGCTTTCATCAAACGCAAGAAAGACTTGAAGAACGGTGAAGGCGCCTACCGCCGCCTGAACGAGCAGGCCATGCGCCTGCTCAGCAAGGACGGCATCCTGGTGAGCGCGTCGTGCTCCATGCACCTGCCGGAAGATGACCTGCAGAACATCCTGCTGACCAGCGCTCGGCATCTGGACCGTAACATCCAGCTGCTGGAGCGCGGTGGCCAGGGTCCGGATCATCCGGTGCACCCAGCCATCATCGAAACCCGTTACATCAAGAGCATCACCTGCCGGTTGTTGCCTAATAGTTGAGGGATGGGCTCACCCCAACTCCAACACCTGCGAAGCAATCCCGAAGTACACCAGCACCCCGGCGGCATCGGCGATCGACGTGATCAACGGTCCGCTGGCGGTGGCGGGATCGAGCTTCATCCGGCTGAGCAGAAACGGCAGGCTCATGCCGATCACGCTGCCCAGCACCACGATCAGCATCATGCTGCTGGCCACGATCAAGGCAATTTCCGGGCCGCCACGCAGCAATCCCAACGATGCCACAGCCGCCGCCATGGTCACCCCCAAGCCCAACGCCACCGCGCATTCACGCCCCAGCAGCGACAGCCAGTCCTTGAGCACCACTTCGCCCGTGGCCAGCGCCCGCACCATCAGCGTGGCCGATTGCGCCCCGGCATTGCCGCCGCTGTCCACCAGCAGGGGCAGAAAGAACACCAGCGCAATGTTTGCCGCAATGATGTCCTCGAAAGCTGCGATGCCCGCTCCTGAGAACAGGTTGCCGAAGACCAGCAACACCAGCCAGAACACGCGTTTGCGGTACAGCAGCGAGATGGTCGCTGTTTTCAGGTTGCCGATCGGCGTTTCGATCAATGCGCTTTTGTGAAAGTCTTCCGTGGCTTCCTGGACGGCCGCTTGTGCCGAGGGTGCCAGGGGGCCTTTGTCGGCCGAGTGACGAGGGGGTTGAACGAAGGGATTCATCATTGCATTCTCCGGGCGCTACGGCAGGCGCCCGCAAGAACACGGCTAACGCCGGATCAGCTCACAGGCACGCCCACCGCCGCAACGGTAAGGGTTGGTTGAAAGTCGTAAAGCTGGAAGGTCCATGTGGCATTCATGCTCTTGAGCCGCACATGCGGCGGACGAAATAGTACTCAGATCCCGGGGCATGGCAACTGCTAAAACCTGCCTCCCCATACTTTCAGAAACGCCCTACAGACGTCGGTAACTTTTCCTACAATGCCGGCCAGCCGGATGAAATTACGGCTCAACCGGGCAGCTCGCGCCATGCGCCATTTCTTCCTGGCGCCAGCGGTGTAGAATCGACTCATTCATCGCCAATCATCCCCCGGCGGGTTTATGAGCTCAGGCCGAGCCTGCGGTGATCCCGCAGTGCTATCGGCCCACTCTGTAACAGGCACCCATCTACCGCCTGCGGCAGACACGAGAAGCTCACTCCCAACCTGAAACCTGATTAGCCGCCCGGAGTGCTCCATGCCTGACTATCGCTCGAAAACGTCCACCCACGGCCGCAACATGGCCGGCGCCCGTGCCCTGTGGCGCGCCACGGGGATGAAGGACGCCGACTTCAAGAAACCGATCATCGCGATCGCCAACTCCTTCACCCAGTTCGTGCCTGGCCACGTGCACCTCAAGGATCTGGGCCAACTGGTTGCTCGCGAGATCGAACGCGCCGGTGGTGTCGCCAAGGAATTCAACACCATTGCGGTGGATGACGGCATCGCCATGGGCCACGACGGCATGCTGTATTCGCTGCCAAGCCGCGAGATCATCGCCGACTCCGTCGAGTACATGGTCAACGCCCACTGCGCCGACGCCATCGTCTGCATCTCCAACTGCGACAAGATCACCCCCGGCATGCTGATGGCCGCCCTGCGCCTGAACATTCCCGTGATCTTCGTCTCCGGCGGCCCGATGGAAGCCGGCAAGACCAAGCTGGCCAACCATGGCCTCGACCTGGTTGACGCCATGGTCATCGCCGCCGACTCCAGCGCCTCTGACGAGAAGGTTGCCGAGTACGAGCGCAGCGCCTGCCCGACTTGCGGTTCCTGCTCCGGGATGTTCACCGCCAACTCGATGAACTGCCTGGTCGAAGCCCTGGGCCTGGCCTTGCCGGGCAACGGTTCGACCCTGGCGACCCACAGCGACCGCGAAGAGCTGTTCCTGCGCGCCGGACGCAGCATCGTCGAGCTGTGCCATCGCTACTACAGCGACAACGATGAGTCGGTACTGCCGCGCAACATCGCCAACTTCAAGGCGTTCGAGAACGCCATGACGCTGGATATCGCCATGGGCGGCTCCACCAACACCATCCTCCACCTGCTGGCCGCCGCTCAGGAAGCCGAGATCGATTTCGACCTGCGCGATATCGACCGTCTTTCCCGTCATGTGCCACAGCTGTGCAAAGTCGCGCCGAACATCCAGAAGTACCACATGGAAGACGTCCATCGCGCCGGCGGCATCTTCAGCATCCTCGGCGAATTGGCCCGCGGCGGCCTGCTGCACACCGATCTGCCCACCGTGCACAGCAAGAGCATGGCCGAAGGCATTGCCAAGTGGGACATCACCCAGACCACGGACGAAGCCGTGCACACCTTTTTCCGGGCCGGCCCTGCGGGCATCCCGACCCAGGTCGCGTTCAGCCAGTCGACCCGTTACGACACCCTGGACAGCGACCGTGAAGCCGGCTGCATCCGCAGTGTCGAACACGCCTACTCCCAGGAAGGTGGCTTGGCCGTGCTGTACGGCAACATCGCCCTGGACGGCTGCGTGGTGAAAACGGCGGGCGTGGACGAGTCGATCCATGTGTTCGAAGGCAACGCGAAGATCTTCGAAAGTCAGGACAGCGCCGTGCGCGGCATCCTCGCCGACGAAGTGAAAGCCGGCGACATCGTGATCATCCGTTACGAGGGTCCGAAGGGCGGCCCGGGCATGCAGGAAATGCTCTATCCCACCTCGTACCTGAAATCCAAGGGCCTGGGCAAAGCATGCGCCTTGCTTACGGACGGGCGTTTCTCCGGTGGTACGTCGGGCCTTTCCATCGGTCACGCTTCGCCGGAAGCCGCCGCCGGCGGTGCCATTGGTCTGGTGCGTGATGGCGACAAGGTATTGATCGATATCCCGAACCGCTCCATCAACCTGTTGGTCGACGATGCCGAACTGGCAGACCGTCGGGCCGAGCAGGACAAGAAAGGCTGGAAGCCGGTCGAAGTGCGGCCACGCAAGGTGACCACGGCGCTGAAAGCCTATGCGTTGCTGGCGACCAGTGCCGATAAAGGCGCCGTGCGTAACAAGGCGATGCTGGACGGTTTGTAATACTGTGAAGTCAGATTGGCCCCACGCTGGGGCCAACCTGTAGGACCGGGCTCTGGTTCTGCAAGGACCTACTGAATCTCCTCAGGCTTCACAATCACCCAGTTCTTGTCCGCCGTCACCGGCAACCCTTCCTTTGCCTGCGCCTCGGCATTCTTCTTGATCATCCCGTTGAGCTGGTCCATGTACTTGGCTTTGCGGTTGACCCACAAATGCACTCCGCCCTTGGCCACATCGACGCTGTGAAACAGCATGTAGCCGTCGCTCGAAGGCGTATCGCCGCCCACCAGCACCGGCTTCTTCCATTGATCGATATAGGTCAGGATCGCCGCCTGCTTGCCCGCCATCCAGGTGGCCGGGGTCCACAGGTAAGGGGTGACCACCAGGCCCATGTTGGCTTTCGGGTCGTAATGACCGGCCTCGATCTGCTTGCGTGCGGTAGTCAGCTCGCCGGTCTTGGGGTCCTTGAGCAAGGTGCTGACGCCAATGACATTCTCGGGTTTGACGTCGTAACCGTATTTAGGGTCTGAGGCGATCATGCGCACCAGCTCCTCGGACGCGGCCGTCACCACGTAAACCTCGATGCCGTTTTCCATCAGCTTGTGATAGAGCTCGGCCTGGCCGGTGAACACCTTCGGCGGCGGCACGTCGATGGTCTTGACCACGTCACCGTCGTAGTAGGTGCTGGGGATCGCCTTGCCCGCAGCCATCATCTCGTCCACGTAACCCTTGAGCTGAGTCAGGGTGAAACCGGAGAACACCTGTGCGACCCAGGGGTAGCAGACCATGTCGTCGATTTCGCAGAGGCGGTAGTAATAGCTGAACAGGCTTTCCTTGTGGTCAGCCGTGTCTTTGAACGGGATCAGCTTGAGGGACGGGTCGAGCTTCTCGCGGGTGAGGATGCCCTTATTTTCCAAGTACGGCAGCAAGGACTCTTCGACGTCGTAGCGGTAGCTGGTGTTGTCCATGTCGAAAACCGCGAAATTGCCCTTGTTCGCGTTGGCCTTGATCATGGCATTGAGCTGTTTGGCGGCAGGTTCCGGCCAGTGGGTGAGCTCTGTAGCGACGGCGGGCACTGTCAATGACAGGCAAAAGGCGGCGGCAAGCAGGTGGGGCACTAGCTTCATGGACGGATCTCCCTGAGATGATCCATGACGCTAGCAAATAGTTATGACAAATCGCGTCTGTTGACGACAAACTCTGTCCTGATCACGCCTGAACGCGCTCCCATACTTCAAAGTGGTACGCCGGCTTGCCCTCGATGGCCGGATTCGCCACGCTGGACACCAGCGCCCACTGCGCAAGGTCCACTTCGGGAAACCAGGCGTCGCCCTGCGGACTCAGCTCGACACGGGTCAGGTACAGGCGGTCTGCCTGGGGCAGGCTCGATTCATAGAGCTGGGCGCCGCCGATCAGCATGACCTCATCCACGCCCTGCTCTCGCGCCCAGACGTCGGCGCGTTGCAGGGCCGCCCCCAGCGAAGCGAATACCTCGGCACCTTCCAGCTGCAAGCCTGCCTGGCGACTGACCACCAGATTCAGACGACCCGGCAGCGGCCGGCCCAGCGAATCCCAGGTCTTGCGGCCCATGACGATAGGCTTGCCCAAGGTGATGGCCTTGAAATATTTGAAATCCCCCGGCAGGTGCCAGGGCATGCGGTTATCGATGCCGATCACGCGATTGTCGCCAAGCGCCGCGATCAGGCTGAGGGGGAGTGATGTCTTCATGGGCGGCAGAATAGCAGAGCCGCCATGGGTTATGCTCAGCGCTGACTTAGCCGACGGAGCCCCGTGTGACGACGCCCAGCGCCTTGGAAAAACTCTGGTTGACCGAAGCTGTACGCCTGCGTGAGAGCCATGCCGGCGCGCTCGACGATAGCGAGGCCAATCGTCTGGCCCGCGCACAGGGCGGCGATCTGGGCCAGCGCATCATCAATCGCGCACTCTGGCTGGCGGAGCACAACGGCTTGCTCGTCGCCCTCAAGCACTGGCAGCAGGGTGCGCGGCTGGCGGTGCTGGTGCTGCTGGTGTTCGCCGTGCTCAGCGGCGCCGGCCTGGGCTTCGCAGCGCTGGGCGACGCGAGCGCACCGGTCAATGTGTTCTGGGCACTGGGCAGCCTGCTCGGGCTGGATCTGCTCATGCTGCTCGGCTGGCTGGGGGGCTTGCTGCTGGCTGGCGGCCAGACGGCCGGGCTTGGACGGCTGTGGTGGTGGCTGAGTGAAAAGCTGGCGCGCGATGCCCAGGCCGCCCATCTGGCCCCGGCGATCGTGCTGTTGTTGCAGCGCCGGCGGCTCAACCGCTGGATCCTGGGTTTGCTGGTGCACAGTTTGTGGCTGGTGGCCTTGCTGAGCGCACTGGTGATCGTGTTGCTGTTGTTGGCCACTCGTCGCTACGGCTTTGTCTGGGAAACCACCATTCTCGGCGCCGACAGCTTTATTCGCTTGACCGAGGTGTTGAGCGCCCTGCCCGCTTTGCTCGGCTTCACCGTGCCAGACACCGCCATGATCGCCTCCAGCGGTGGCGTGGCCTTGGACGTCGACAGCGCGCGACAGGCCTGGGCCGGATGGCTGGTCGGGGTGCTGGCAGTGTATGGCATCGGCCCACGCCTGCTGCTGGCGACATTCTGCCTGATGCGCTGGCGCCACGGCCGGACCCGGCTTGGGTTGGACATGGCTGACTACAGCGCCCTCAGGGCCCTGCTCATGCCCAGCAGTGAGCGTCTGGGCGTCAGCGATGCTGCGCCAGACTCGCTGCCAGAGGCCATTGCCCTCGCGCCTGCTCACTCAAGCGAAAGCGCCGTGCTGGTGGGTCTGGAGCTGGACGATCAGCGCCCATGGCCGCCGTCATTACCCACTTCGGTCAGCCATGGTGGCTTACTCGACAACCGTGAATCCCGTCGGCGCCTGCTGGAACAACTGGCCCACTTTCCCGCCGCCCGCCTGTTGATCGCCTGCGACCCACTGCGTTCGCCTGACCGTGGCAGCGTTGCATTGATCGCCGAACTCTCCCGCTGCGCCGCCAACACCCGGATCTGGCTATTGCAGGCGCCCCATGGCCAGGCGCTGGATGACCGCCGCCTGAGTGCCTGGCATGAAGCCTTGGCACCCTTGCAACTGCCGGTCAGTGACCACGGCGCCCTGAGCTGGCTGGAGCATGGCCATGACTAAACCCCTGAAACTGGCCGTGGTAGGCCATACCAACGTGGGCAAAACTTCGCTGCTGCGCACCCTCACCCGTGACATCGGTTTCGGTGAAGTCTCTCATCGCCCCAGCACCACCCGGCATGTCGAAGGCGCCCGGCTGTCGGTCGACGGCGAAGCGCTCCTGGAGCTCTACGACACGCCCGGCATGGAAGATGCCATCGCGTTGCTGGAGTTTTTCGAGCGACTGGAGCGCCCGGGGGAACGCCTTGACGGGCCGGCGCAGGTGGCGCGCTTTCTGGAAGGCACTGAAGCCCGGCAGCGTTTCGAACAGGAAGCCAAGGTCTTGCGTCAGTTGCTTGCCTCGGACGCCGGGCTGTACGTGATTGATGCGCGAGAGCCCGTGCTGGCCAAATACCGCGACGAATTGGAGATCCTGGCCAGCTGTGGGCGACCGCTGCTACCGGTACTGAACTTCGTCAGCGCCAGCGCGCACCGCGAGCACGAGTGGCGCCAGGCCTTGGCCCGCCTCGGCCTGCATGCGCTGGTGCGCTTTGATAGTGTTGCGCCGCCGGAGGATGGCGAGGAACGGCTTTATCAAAGTCTGGCCTTGTTGCTGGAGCACTCGCGGCCTGCTCTGCAACGCTTGATCGATGATCAGGCCCAGCAGCGCCTGCTGTGCCGCCAGGCCGCGCGCCGGCTGATTGCCGAGTTGCTGATCGATTGCGCGGCGGGCCGACGCAGCGTGGCTCGCGATATCGCCTTGACCGCTGTCGAGGACCTGCGCCAGGCCGTGCGCCAACGTGAACAAAGCTGCGTGCAGACGTTGCTCAAGCTGTATGGCTTTCGTCGCGAAGACGCCAGCACCAGTGACCTGCCTTTGAGCGACGGCCGCTGGGGCGATGATCTGTTCCACCCGCAGACCCTCAAGCAGCTCGGGGTAAAGGTCGGCAGCGGCATCGCGGCAGGTGCGGCGGCCGGAGCAGGCGTCGACCTGTTGGTGGGTGGCGTGACCCTGGGCCTGGCTGCGCTGGCCGGCGCCATTGCCGGCGGTGCCTTGCAGACGGCACGGGGTTATGGTGGCCGGCTATTGGCCAAGCTCAAGGGTGAGCGCGAATTGAGCGTAGACGACAACGTGTTACGGCTGCTGGCACTGCGTCAACGTTTGCTCATCGCCGCTTTGGAACGGCGCGGGCATGCCGCCATGGACAGCATTCAGGTGGATGCAGCTCAAGACAAGAGCTGGCGTGAGGGCAAGCTGCCGGCAGCGCTGGTCAGGGCGCGGGCTTATCCGCAGTGGTCGTCCTTGAATGGGCACAAGCGGTTGGGGCAGGTCGAGCGAGAGGAGCAAATCGAAGCCTTGGCGCAGGTGTTGTGAGGCTCTGTTCTACACGCGCAACAACCGCAACCCGTTGAACACCACCAGCAAGCTCACGCCCATGTCGGCAAACACCGCCATCCACAGGGTCGCCATCCCGGCAAAGGTCATCGCCAGAAACACCGCCTTGACCACCAGCGCCAGGCCGATGTTCTGAATCAGAATTGCCCGAGTCTGCCGCGACAGCTGAATAAAAGTTGGCAACTTGCGGAGATCATCGTCCATCAACGCGACATCGGCGGTTTCGATGGCGGTATGGCTGCCCGCCGCGCCCATGGCAAAACCGATGCTCGCCCGCGCCAGCGCCGGGGCATCGTTGATGCCGTCGCCGACCATGCCAACGGATTGCCCTTGGCTTTCCAAAGCTTCGATAGCAGCCAGTTTGTCGGCCGGCAACAGGTTGCCGCGCGCTTCGTCGATGCCGACCTGAACTGCGATGGCCTGCGCGGTGTGGGCATTGTCGCCCGTCAGCATCAGCGTCTGGATGCCCATGGCGTGAAGCTGGGCGATGGCCTCGCGGCTGCTGTCCTTGAGGGTATCGGCCACGGCGATCAGCGCCAATGCCGCATTGCCCGAAAGCAGCACCACCGCCGACTTGCCTTCGCGCTCCAGCGCGTCCAGCCGCTGCCTGGCCGCCGGGCTCAGCCCGCCCAACTCTTCAGCCAGCCGCTGATTGCCCAGGTGATAGACCTGGCCCGCCACTTCCCCCCGCACGCCACGGCCGGGCATCGCCTGGAACTGCTCGACTTCCGCCAAGCCTTGGCGATTGGCCTGAGCGATGGCTTTGGATACCGGGTGGTCCGAGCGCGCGGCCAAGCTGGCGGCGACTGTGGCAGCCTGAGTGGCATCAGCACTGCCCAGCACTTCAAAGTCAGTCTGTACGGGCTTGCCATGAGTCAGCGTGCCAGTCTTGTCGAGAGCGATCAGTCGTAACCTGTGCCCGCTTTCCAGATAAGCCCCACCCTTGACCAGAATGCCTTTGCGCGCCGCCGCTGCCAGCCCGCTGACCAGGGTCACCGGGGTGGAGATCACCAGCGCGCAGGGACAAGCCACGACCAATAACACCAAGGCTCGATAGACCCAGTCGAACCAGGCTGCGCCCAGCAGCGGCGGTACCAGCGCAACGGCCAGCGCGAGGACGAACACCAGCGGTGTGTAGACCCGCGAAAATTGATCGACAAAACGTTGCGTAGGCGCTTTCGCGCCCTGCGCTTGCTCGACAGCTTGAATGATGCGCGCCAGGGTCGACTGCCCCGCCGCCGCCGTGACACGGATGTCCAGCGAGCCCACTTGATTCAATGTCCCGGCAAACACCGGATCGCCCAGGGCTTTTTCGACCGGCAGGCTTTCGCCGGTGATCGCCGCCTGATCGACAGTGGACTGTCCACTGATAACCTCGCCATCCAGCGCGATCCGCTCCCCGGGACGCACCCGGACGATTTTCCCGGGCACCACGGCATCTGCAGCCACTTCCCGCCATTGTCCATCGGCCTCGCGGACAGTGGCCAGGTCAGGTGCCAGCTGCATCAAGCCGCCGATGGCATCCCGCGCCCGAGCCAGCGAGCGCGCCTCGATCAGTTCGGCCACAGTGAACAGGAACATCACCATCGCCGCTTCGGGCCACTGGCCGATCAGGACCGCACCCGTCACGGCAATGCTCATCAGCGCGTTGATGTTCAGGTTCCAGTGTTTAAGAGCAATCCAGCCCTTCTTGTAGGTACCCAGACCGCCCATGGCGATAGAGACAAGCGCCACCGAAGCGATCAGCCAACCGGGCGCGTGGCCGGAAAAGTGCAACACTTCGGCAGCCACCGCCATCACCCCGGACACCCACAACGGCCAGCGCGATACAGGCCCGGCAGCGATGGGCGGCTCAGCCGAATCGACGTCCATGTCCACGGCCGTCATGCCCAATGAAGCAATGGCCTGTTCGATGGGCGCCGTACTGTCCAGCACATGACGCACACCCAGTACGCGATTGATCAGGTTGAACTCCAACTGCTCGATACCCGCCAACTTGGCCAGCTTGTTCTGGATCAGCGTCTGCTCGGTGGGGCAATCCATGGCCTCGATCCGGAAGCGACTCAACCGCGCATGGGCGCTGGCCTCGGCCAACTTGATGTCAGCCGCGACCGCACTGCCCGCACAGCAATGATCATGCTTGTGCGCTAACGGGGAGTGGGCGTGCGAGTCGTGGTCGTCTTGGCGATGGAGGCGATACATGGGTGCGTCCTGAAAGAGCGTGTTGCCAAGTGAACACCCTGTAGCCACTATAGGGTCAAGCCTCATTACCCTCATAAAACCATTTCGAGCGTTCGCCATGAAAATTGGAGAATTGGCCAAGGCCACCGACTGCCAGGTCGAAACCATCCGCTACTACGAGCGCGAGCAACTGCTGCCCGCCCCTGCCCGCACCGACGGCAACTACCGGCTGTACACCCAGGCCCACGTCGAGCGGCTGACCTTCATCCGCAACTGCCGCACCCTGGACATGACCCTCGACGAGATCCGCAGCCTGCTGACCCTGCGCGACCTGCCCGACGACCAGTGCCAAAGCGTCAACGCACTGATCGACGAGCACATCGAGCACGTGAAACTGCGGATCGAAGGATTGACGGCGTTGCAGACACAGCTGCTGGAACTGCGAGACAAATGCGCAGCGGCGGGCACCGAGGAAACTTGCGGGATCATTCAGCAGCTGGAAATCAGCGGTGCGGTGACAGCCCCGGGAGGGGAGCATTCCCATGTGGGCAGAAGCCATGGGCACTGAGTGCCCGCAGCCCTGAAAGGTCAAACGGCCATCGGCGCCGTCAGCGGCGGATGGTGCTCATAGCCTTCCAGCACAAAATCACTCGGTTCGATCAATTCCATCCACTCCGGCTGGTACACACCGGTCTTGGCAAACTCCGGCACGCGATCAGAAATCACCAGTCGAGGCGCCGGAAACGGTTCGCGGTCCAGTTGCTCGGTGAGCATGGCCAAGTGATTCTCGTACACGTGGGCGTCACCAATGAAATAGGTGAACCAGCGCGGTGTGTAGCCCGTCAGGCGCCCGATCAGCGACAGCAAGGCTGCGCCTTCGGTGAGGTTGAACGGCGTGCCCAGGCCCAGATCATTGGAGCGGATGTACAGCGTCAACGAGATTTCGCGAGTTTCCGGGTTGGGGTGGAACTGGTAAAGCAAGTGGCAGGGAGGCAGGGCCATTTCGTCCAGCTGCGCGCAGTTCCAGCCGTGGAACAGTATACGCCGGCTGCCTGGATCCTTGATGATGGTGTCCACGCACTGGCGGATCTGGTCGATGGCCTTGTACAGCACGACAAAGGCTTCGCCGTCTTCCTCGGCGGCGGCCAGCTGCACGTAGCCCTGGCTCAGGCACAGCTCGATGGCCGCGGTATTGCTGGCGGCGATGCGCTTGTAGGCCGGCCACTGACGCCATTGCACGCCGTAGATCTCGCCCAGGTCATCGGTACCCTGACGGAAGGGGTTGTTCAGCCACTGCTGGTTTTCGTTGGCGTTCTGGTCCCAGACCCTGCAGCCAAGCTCGCGGAACTCGGCGGCGTTGTTGACGCCACGCAGGAACCCCACCAATTCGCCGATGGCCGACTTGAAGGCCAGTCGGCGGGTGGTGATGGCCGGAAAGCCCTGCTGCAGATCGAAGCGCAACATGGCACCCGGCAGGCTGATGGTCTTCACGCCGGTGCGGTTCGCTTGCACGCTGCCATTCTTGATGACGTCGGCGACCAGATCGAGGTATTGCTTCATGGCTCAGCTCCGCGCTGTCAGGAGGTTTGTACCGCTGGCTGCTTCTTGTGATAGGCGAGCCACAGCAGCACGATGCCCACGATGATCATCGGCAACGAAAGAATCTGGCCCATGGTGACCCAGCCCCACGCCAGGTAGCCCAACTGGGCATCGGGGACCCGGACGAACTCCACCAGGAAGCGAAAAATCCCGTAGAACAGGGCGAACATGCCGGAAACGGCCATGGTCGGGCGTGGCTTGCGCGAGAAGAACCACAGGATCACAAACAACGCCACGCCTTCCAGCGCGAACTGATAGAGCTGGGACGGGTGACGTGGCAATTGTGCGGGATCGCTGAACGGCGGGAATACCATGGCCCACGGCAGATCCGTCGGCTTGCCCCACAGTTCGGCGTTGATGAAGTTGCCGATACGCCCCGCGCCCAGGCCGATCGGTACAAAGGGCGCGATGAAGTCGAGCAACTGAAAGAGGGATTTACCGTTGCGACGGCCAAACCACCAGGTGGCGACCATGACCCCGATGAAGCCGCCATGGAACGCCATGCCGCCTTTCCACACTTCGAAAATCAGGAATGGGTTGGCCACATAGGCCGGCAGGTCATAAAACAGCACATACCCCAGCCTGCCCCCGACAATGACCCCCATGGCGCACCAGAACACCATGTCCGAGAGCTTTTCCTTGGTCCAGGTCGGATCGAAATCGTTGAGGCGCCGCGAGGCCAGCAGCCAGGCGCTGCCGATGCCGATCAGGTACATCAAACCGTACCAATGGATTTGCAGGGGGCCGATGGCAACGGCCACCGGGTCAATCTGCGGGTAAGGCAGCATTGCGACTCCTTAACGAGCACGAAACGGGCAATCAGAGACTGGTAGGGCAATGCCCTGCCAAAAAAGATCCGAACTATGGCGACTGGAAATCGAAGATACCAGCAGCCCACGATGAAACCTGTGCCATCTGCGCAGGCAATTTGCGCAGCATGTTAACGCAACCCGGCGCCTGACCCTACCCGAAGCGATGAGTGAATGGGTAAAGTGCGACTTGATCACCGGGATTATTCCATGTGCCTGATTGTATTTGCCTGGCGGCCGGGGCATGCCCAGCCGCTGATCGTGGCGGCCAACCGCGATGAATTCTATGCCCGCCCAACCCAGCCCTTGGCGCGCTGGGATGATTTCGCACAAATTGTCGCCGGCCGCGATCTCGAAGCCGGGGGCACCTGGCTGGGGTTGGGCCCCGCAGGGCGCTTTGCGGCGCTGACCAATATCCGCCAGCCGGGGCAGCCAGCGGCGCTGCGCTCGCGGGGTGAACTGGTGGCGGGCTTTGTGCAGGGGACGCAGACAACGGATGAATACCTCACCGAGGTTGCCCGGCTTGGCGGTGAGTATGCCGGCTTCAATCTGCTGCTCGGAGACGGCCGGCGCCTGGTCTATTGCAGCTCTTCAGCGGCCGCCAGAACCTTGCCGCAGGGTGTATACGGCCTGTCCAACGCGGGGCTGGATACGCCGTGGCCCAAGCTGGTCAAGGCACGCCAGGCGCTGGCGGACCAGTTGGAGGACTACAGCGTCAAGTCGCTGATGACGCTGCTGGCCGATCCTGCTCCGGCGATAGACGGCGAATTACCCGAGACCGGCGTGGGCCTGGCGACCGAGCGGCTGTTGTCCAGCGTGTTCATCGCCAGCCCCCATTACGGCACACGGGCCAGTACGGTGGTGATACAGACGCAGGAGGAAACTCGGATAGTGGAGCGCAGTTTCGGGCCGTATGGCGCGCGGTTGAGCGAGGTGGCGATGGCCGTACCGCTGGCTGACTCCCCCACACCGCCGTAGACGCGCGGGAGGAGATCAGAATTTCTTCGGCGAGGTCGGGTTGATCATCCGCGAGAGCCCAAGATTTTTCAGCGCCAGTTGCAACGTACTGTGGATAACTTGCGGGTTGTCAATCTTGTTCAACTGCGCCAGCAGTTCCTTGGCCTTGCTCAGGTGGATCTGACGCAGCATCCATTTGACCTTGGGCAAGTTAGTGGCGTTCATCGAGAGGCTGTCATACCCCATGGCCATCAACAGCACGGCCGCGGCCGGGTCACCGGCCATCTCGCCGCAAATACTCACCGGCTTGCCCTCGGCATGGGCATCGGTGACGACATTCTGCAAGGCTTGCAAGACCGCAGGGTGCAGGTAGTCGTAGAGGTCGGCGACGCGCGGGTTGTTGCGGTCCACTGCCAGCAGGTATTGGGTCAGGTCGTTGGAACCCACCGAAAGAAAGTCCACCTGCCGCGCCAGTTCCCTGGTCTGGTAAACCGCCGCCGGGATCTCGATCATCACGCCCACGGGCGGCATCGGCACGTCGGTGCCTTCGTCCCGCACCTCGCCCCAGGCACGGTGAATCAGGTGCAAGGCCTCTTCCAGCTCATGGGTGCCGGAAATCATCGGCAGCAGAATGCGCAGGTTGTTCAGGCCCTCGCTGGCCTTGAGCATGGCGCGGGCCTGGACCAGGAAGATTTCCGGGTGATCGAGGGTCACGCGGATACCGCGCCAACCCAGGAAGGGGTTGTCTTCCTTGATCGGGAAATAGGACAGCGATTTGTCGCCGCCGATGTCGAGGCTGCGCATGGTCACCGGCAGCGGATGGAAGGCCGCCAGTTGTTCGCGGTAGATCGCCAGCTGTTCCTTTTCGCTGGGGAAGCGCTGGTTGATCATGAATGCCACTTCGGTGCGGTACAGGCCGACGCCCTCCGCGCCACGCTGCTGGGCCCGCGCCACGTCGGCCAGCAACCCGGTGTTGACCCACAGCGGCATGCGATGGCCGTCGAGGGTGACGCAGGGCAGTTCGCGCAGTGCGTCCAGGCCCAACGACAGCTGACGCTCCTCCTCGACAATACCGGCGTATTGCTTGGTAAGGACCTCGCTGGGGTTGGTGAACACCTCGCCGTGGTAGCCGTCGACGATCATGTTGATCCCGTCGACCTTGGAGTACGGCAGATCGACCACGCCCATCACCGTGGGAATACCCATGGCTCGCGCCAGGATCGCCACGTGGGAGTTGCCGGACCCGAGGACCGAGACCAACCCGACCAACTTGCCTTCCGGCACTTCGCCGAGCATGGCGGCCGACAGCTCTTCGCTGATCAGAATGGTGTTGTCGGGATACACCAGCGTCTGCTGGCGCGCCTGTTGCAAATAGGCCAGCAGGCGCCGCCCGAGGTCCTTGACGTCCGAGGCCCGTTCACGCAGATAGGCATCGTCCATCAGTTCGAAACGATTGACGTGTTCGGTCACGACCTGACGCAACGCACCCTGAGCCCATTGACCCGTCTTGATGACGTTGGTCACTTCGCTGCCCAGGGACGCATCGTCCAGCATCATCAGATAGACATCGAACAGCGCGCGCTCTTCGGGGCGCAGCTGCGTCGCCAGTTTGGCCGACAGCGTACGCATGTCGTTGCGCACCCCTTCGAGTGCGGTCTGGAAGAGCGCCAACTCGGCGGTGATGTCACCGGCCTTGTCCGGCACCACGTCCAGATCGGCCGGCGGCAGCATGACCACGGCCGTACCCACCGCCGCACCTGGCGAGCCGGGCACCCCGACGAACTTGGCCTCCTGGATGCCCTTGCCTTGACGGCCCAGGCCGCGAATGGACCCGGTGGCCTCGGCGTGGGCGATGACGCCGGCCAGCTGGGCACTCATGGTGACCAGAAAGGCTTCTTCACCCTCGTCGAACTGGCGACGTTCTTTCTGCTGAATGACCAGCACCCCCACCACGCGACGGTGGTGGATGATGGGCGTTCCGAGAAACGAAGCAAAACGCTCTTCACCGGTTTCGGCGAAATAGCGGTAACGAGGGTGATCGGCGGCATTTTCCAGGTTGAGCGGCTCTTCACGCGTGCCCACCAAGCCCACCAGGCCCTCGTTGGGGGCCATGCTGACCTTGCCGATGGAGCGCTTGTTCAGGCCCTCGGTGGCCATCAGGACAAAGCGATTGCTCTCGGGGTCCAGCAGGTAGACGGAACAGACCTGGCTGCCCATGGCCTCTTTGACGCGCAGCACAATAATCCCCAACGCCGTCTTGAGATCCTTGGCGGAGTTAACTTCCTGGACGATCTTGCGCAGCGTATTGAGCATGGCTCGGGGTCGAACTCCGTCGTCAGTCGCGCGCCAACAGGCGCGGGGCAAGCTCTTTGAGAGCGCGACGGTAAACCTCGCGCTTGAATGTCACCACCTGACCCAGCGGATACCAGTAACTCACCCATTTCCAACCGTCGAATTCGGGCTTGCCGGTCAAGTCCATCCTGACACGCTGTTCGTTGGAGATCAGGCGCAGCAAGAACCACTTCTGTTTTTGTCCGATGCACAGCGGCTGACTGTGCGTGCGCACCAGCCGCTGGGGTAAACGATAACGCAACCAGCCGCGGGTGCAGGCAAGAATTTCGACATCCTGGCGCTCCAGCCCGACTTCCTCGTTCAGCTCACGGTACAGGGCTTCTTCCGGCGATTCATTCGGGTTGATTCCGCCCTGGGGAAACTGCCAGGCATCCTGATTGATTCGCCGAGCCCACAGCACCTGCCCGGCATCATTGGTGAGAATGATGCCGACATTGGGACGAAAACCATCGGGGTCGATCACGGCAGCAACCTCGCAAACGCATGTCTCCGCATTGTTCCACAAAGGTCATCAGCGCAGCAACGAGGCGTCACAGGTTATGTGCAGCTATGTGAAAAGTCCGTATTCTGGGGGCCATTTTTCAGCTTTCAGCGAGACATTTCATGCGCTTGGCTCTCTTCGACCTCGACAACACGCTGCTGGGCGGCGACAGCGATCACGCCTGGGGCGACTACCTGTGCGCCCGGGGCATTCTTGATCCTGTGGAGTACCAGGCGCGCAATGATGCCTTTTATCAGGACTACCTCGCCGGGCGGCTTATCCTCGAGGACTACCTGGCCTTCAGCCTGAAAATTCTGGCGCGCACCGAGATGGAACAACTGGCCGAGTGGCATCGCGACTTCATGCGCGACTGCATCGAGCCGATCATCCTGCCCAAGAGCCTGGCATTGCTGGCCGAGCACCGGGCGGCGGGGGACAAGATCGTGATCATCACAGCCACCAACCGCTTCGTCACCGGCCCGATCGCCGAGCGCCTGGGCGTGGAAACCCTGCTGGCCACCGAGTGCGAAATGAAGGACGGCCGCTACACCGGCCGCAGCTGCGATGTGCCTTGCTTTCGCGAGGGCAAGGTGACGCGCCTGAACCGGTGGATGGAAGAGAACGGTTTCAATTTGAAAGACAGCTACTTTTATAGCGACTCGATGAACGACCTGCCGCTGCTGGAGCAGG
This sequence comes from Pseudomonas sp. dw_358, assembly GCF_018449655.1. GTDB lineage: Bacteria > Pseudomonadota > Gammaproteobacteria > Pseudomonadales > Pseudomonadaceae > Aquipseudomonas. The sequence goes on along the minus strand of NZ_JAAVUX010000006.1, from coordinate 97,082 downwards.
TGACCCACCCGGTGGTGGTGGATGCCGATCCAAACCTGACCGCCGAGGCCGAGCGGCGCGGGTGGAAGGCGATGTCGTTGCGGGGGTGAAATGCCCCTGCAGGACCGAGTTTGCTCGGTCCTGCAGCACGTGTGCACAGGTCAAACCGGCTTGAGCACCATCACAGCCAAAGCCGCGACCAGAATTGCCCCGCCCAGCAGCGACAACCCCAACACCGTCCGACGTTGCCCGACGCTCACCGCAGCGCCGGCCACCCTCATGCGGTTGACCCGGCCCAGCAATAGCAACCAGCACAGTATTCCGAGGGTATAGAGCAGCGAACCGCTCAACAACCAGGTCTGCCCCAGAGACCAACCGGTATCATGGACCATCCACCAGCCGCTGACCGGGAATATCAACAGACTCAAGCCCATGGCCAGCCAGGCAAACAGCCAGGGCCGTTGCAGGGTCTGCCCCAAGGCCGCTTTGTCCCCGGCCCGCCAGCCGCGCCACCAGTGATACACCACCGCCAGCGCTCCGCCGATCAGCAGCGCAACGGCAACGCCGTGCAGCGCTTTCAAAACCACAAGGTTCTGCATGTACGGCTCCTGTCAGTCGGCCTTTAGTCAGCCCAAGAATAGCTGATAGGCCGGGTTGGCCGTTTCGTCCCAATAGGGGTAGCCGATTTCGCCCAGCGCTTCGCCGACCAGATGCCGCTCGTCTTCCGGCACCTGCAAGCCCGCCACCACCCGGCCGTCCGCCGCGCCGTGGTTGCGGTAGTGAAACATCGATATGTTCCAGCGCCCGCCGAGCTTGTTAAGGAAGTTGAACAATGCCCCTGGCCGCTCCGGGAACTCAAAGCGCAAGACCATTTCATCACTGACCTTGGCTGCATGCCCACCCACCATATGGCGAATGTGCAGCTTGGCAAGTTCGTTTTCAGTCAGGTCCAGCACCGGCAAACCTTGGGCAGTCAGGCTCGCAATCAAAGCCGCGCGCGGGTCGTTTTCCGGATGGGTCTGAACACCGACGAAAATGTGCGCCTCGCGCCCGGTGTGGTAGCGGTAGTTGAATTCGGTGATCTGGCGCTTGCCGATGGCCTCGCAGAAGGCCTTGAAACTGCCCGGCTGCTCGGGGATGGTCACCGCAATGATTGCCTCGCGCCCCTCTCCGAGTTCGGCGCGCTCGGCCACGTGACGCAGGCGATCAAAATTGACGTTGGCGCCTGAATCGATGGCCACCAGGGTCTGGCCGGTGACGCCACGAGATTCCACGTATTTCTTGATCCCGGCGACTCCCAAAGCACCAGCAGGTTCGGTGATCGAGCGGGTGTCGTCGTAGATATCCTTGATTGCTGCGCAGATCTCGTCGGTGCTGACGGTGACCACTTCATCCACATAGTCCTTGCACAGATCAAAGGTGTGCTGTCCGATCTGTGCCACCGCCACGCCGTCGGCGAACAGCCCGACCGTCGGCAGTACCACCCGCTCGCCCGCGGCCATGGCGGCTTGCAGGCAGTTTGAATCGTCCGGCTCGACGCCGATGACCTTGATTTCCGGGCGCAGGTATTTCACGTAGGCCGCAATACCGGCAATCAGTCCGCCGCCGCCCACCGGGACGAAAATCGCGTCAAGGCGCCCGGGGTGCTGACGCAGGATCTCCATGGCCACGGTACCTTGCCCTGCAATGGTCAGCGGATCGTCGTAGGGGTGGATGTAGACCAGGCCCTGCTCGTCCACCAACTTGAGCGAGTGCGCCAGCGCCTCGGGGAACGAGTCGCCATGCAGGACCACTTTGCCCCCGCGCGAACGCACGCCTTCCACTTTGATTTCCGGAGTGGTGCGGGGCATCACGATCGTCGCCTTGATCCCCAGCTCGCGGGCTGCCAATGCCACGCCCTGGGCGTGATTGCCGGCAGAAGCGGTGACCACGCCACGAGCCCGTTCTTCATCGGCCAGCTGCGCCATCTTGTTGTAGGCGCCACGAATCTTGAATGAAAATACCGGCTGCAAGTCCTCACGCTTGAGCAACACCTTGTTACCCAGGCGCGCGGACAACTGGCCCGCCGCCTGCAACGGTGTTTCCACGGCCACGTCGTACACGCGCGAGGTGAGGATCTTCTTGACGTAATGTTCGAGCATCGGAAACATCGCTGGCGTTGAGTCGGAGGTCGCCGAGTCTAAGCCAATGAACCGGCCGGAACCAAGGTTTTACAGACGCAAAGCGGTATAATCCGGGCTTTGAAAGCCCCCTGCCCGCCCTTCGGAGCCCGCATGACCCAGGACCAACTCAAACAAGCCGTCGCCCAGGCGGCGGTTGATTTCATTCTGCCCAAGCTCGACGACAAGAGCATCGTCGGCGTCGGCACCGGCTCGACTGCCAACTGTTTTATCGACGCGCTGGCGCTGCACAAAGGCGCCTTCGATGGTACCGTGGCCAGCTCGGAAGCCTCCGCGGCGCGCCTCAAGGCCCACGGCATTCCAGTGTATGAACTCAACACCGTTGGTGACCTGGAATTCTATGTCGACGGCGCGGACGAAACCGACGAGAAGCTCCACCTGATCAAAGGCGGCGGCGCCGCCCTGACCCGCGAGAAAATCGTCGCCGCCGTGGCCAAGACGTTCATCTGCATTGCCGACGCCAGCAAGCTGGTCTCTGTTCTGGGCACCTTCCCACTGCCGGTCGAAGTCATTCCCATGGCCCGCAGCCATGTGGCCCGCCAGCTGGTGAAACTGGGCGGCGACCCGGTCTACCGCGAAGGCGTGCTGACCGATAACGGCAACATCATTCTGGACGTGTACAACCTGCAGATCACCGAACCGACGGTGCTGGAAACCCAGATAAACGCCATTGTCGGCGTGGTGACCAACGGCCTGTTCGCGTCGCGCCCGGCGGATTTGCTGCTTCTGGGGACACCGGAGGGCGTGAGAACCCTCAAGCCCTGAGACCTATCCCCGCCGCAAGAGCTCGCGACGGCATCACCCGTCACTCAATCGGGGTGATGCCATCGCGAGCTTCGCGCGCTCCTGCGGCGCCATTCAACTTCAGGGCTTTTTGAAGACATAGAAAAGATTAGGCTCGCTCACCACGTATAACGTCCCTTCATCATCCAGCGCCACGCCTTCCGCTTGCGGCACACTGCCCTCGAGCCCATGGGCCCCGCGTCGCAAGACCAGCGTTCCAACCGGCTGGCCATGAACATCCATTTCCACCAGCATCCGTGACTGGTCGGACAGCGCGAGCAAGTGCCCATTGCGTTCATCGAACTGCAGACCCGACAGATCGCGAACAAACAATCGTCGATCGCGCAGCGGGTCCCGAACAATCTCCACGGCACGTGGCGGCTCTGCGAAGGATGGAAACCCCTTGATCTCGAAGATCTGCATCGGCGATTGCTCCTGGCCAACAAACAGGCGCGCCTGACCCGGGTCATAGGCCAGCCCCTCGAAGCCACGATTTTTCCGCACGCCAAGATCAAGCACCCACTGTTCAGCGTCATCGGCGTCCAATGCCAGGGTGCTGTCATCCACCTTGACCGCCAGCAGCCGGTGACCCCGCTCGTCACTGATGACAAACACGCCCGGGCGAATGTATTCCACCGCTTCGGGGTCACCAAAACCGTTGAGCGCTATACGACGCAGGACGTCGCCTTGCAGCGACAGCTCGATCAGCTCTGAATTCTGATTGGTCACGGTAAACAGTGATCGGCGCCCAGGGTCGAAGGTCAGCGCCGAAACATCGCTGGCCACCCCCTCGATCACCTTGCCCTGAATCACCGCGCGGTAATCCGCCAGTCCCAGGGCCCGCTCGGCCGGTTGGCTGAACCGATTTCGCAAGTCGAACCAAGTCTTTTCATACCAGCGCAGATATTGCCCCGTCAGGGCGAGCGCCAGCAGCAACGCCGCGAATAACGCGGCGCACCAAGGACGAAAGTAGAGATTGAAAGGCATGTAACCGGCTCAAAAAAATGAGCCGAGAGCTTAGCCATCCAGGCTTAATCGAGGCTTAAAAAGCCCTGTCAGAGCACCGAGCCGGTGAAACGGCTCACCCCGGGCAATTCCAGCACCAACTCATCCCCCACACTCAGCGCCCCGACTCCGGCCGGCGTACCGGTCATGATCACGTCGCCCGCATGCAGGGAGAAATGCGCCGCCATGTATTGAATCATCGGCACAATAGGGTTGAGCATCGACTGGCTGTTGCCGTCCTGACGGACCGCGCCGTTGATAGACAGGCGGATGCCGATGTCGGTCAGGTCGCTGAACGCACTGGCGGACACGAACGGCGCGAGCACGCAGGCGCCGTCGAAGGATTTCGCCAACTCCCAAGGCAGACCTTTTTCCTTGAGCCGGGTCTGCACTTCGCGCAAGGTCAGGTCCAGCGCCGGGGCGAAGCCGGAGATGGCATCCAGCACCTCCTCTTCGGTCGGGTGAGTGGACAAGGCCTTGCCCAGCAGCACGGCGATTTCAGCCTCATAATGCACCGATCCCCGTTCAGTCGGAATCTTGAAGCCCCCGCCCAATGGCACGACGCAGCTGCCTGGCTTGATGAACAGCAGCGGCTCGGTCGGGACCGGGTTGTTCAGCTCCTTGGCGTGCTCGGCGTAATTGCGGCCGATGCACACCACCTTGCCCAGCGGGTAGTGAATGTGCGTACCGTCGATGTACTGGTGCTGATAGCTCATTGACTGCCTCCTGATTCCGTTGAGGGTTCTTCAAGACTGAACGGGGAAGATCTTGCCCGGGTTCATGATGCCATTGGGGTCGAACACCGCCTTGACCGCCTTCATGTATTCGATTTCTTCAGGCGAGCGGCTGTAGGTCAGGTAATCGCGCTTGGTCATGCCCACGCCATGTTCGGCGGAGATCGAACCGTTGTACTTCTGCACGATTTCGAACACCCACTTGTTGACCGTGGCGCACTTGGCGAAGAACTCGTCCTTGCTCAGGTTTTCCGGCTTGAGGATGTTCAGGTGCAGGTTGCCATCGCCGATGTGACCGAACCATACAATTTCGAAGTCCGGGTAATATTCGCCGACAATCGCGTCCACTTCCCGCAAAAAAGCCGGCACTTTCGAAACAGTCACCGAGATATCGTTTTTGTACGGGGTCCAGTGGGAGATCGTCTCGGAAATGTATTCGCGCAGCTTCCACAGGTTTTGCAGCTGCTGCTCGCTCTGGCTCATCACCCCGTCCACCACCCAACCCTGCTCCACGCAGTGCTCGAAGATTTCCAGGGCCGCGTCCGAGACTTCCTCAGTGGTGGCCTCGAATTCCAGCAGTGCATAGAAGGGGCAGTCGGACTCGAACGGAGCTGGCACGTCGCCACGGCCCATGACCTTGGCCAAAGCCTTGTCGGAGAAGAATTCGAAAGCGGTCAGGTCCAGCTTGCTCTGGAAGGCATGCAACACCGGCATGATCGAATCGAAATCAGCGGTGCCGAGGACCATGGCAGTGAGGTTTTTCGGCGCACGATCCAGACGCATGGTCGCTTCGACGACGAAGCCCAAGGTGCCTTCGGCGCCGATGAACAGCTGACGCAAGTCGTAGCCGGTGGCGTTCTTGGTCAGGGCCTTGTTCAGTTCAAGCACGTCACCTTTGCCGGTGACCACTTTCAGACCGGCAACCCAGTTGCGGGTCATTCCGTAGCGAATGACCTTGATTCCGCCGGCATTGGTGCCGATATTGCCGCCAATCTGACTGGAGCCGGCAGATGCAAAGTCCACCGGATAGTACAGCCCGCGCTCTTCGGCATAGTTCTGCAGCTGCGCGGTGACCACGCCCGGTTGGCAGATGACAGTACGGTCGAATTCGTTGAATTCGACAATCTGGTTCATGTAGTCGAATGACACCACCACTTCACCATTGGCGGCCACCGCAGCGGCCGAAAGCCCGGTGCGCCCACCCGAAGGGGTCAGTGCCACGTGGCGCTCGTTGGCCCAGCGGACGATGGCCTGGACCTGCTCGATGGTCTTGGGAAACACGATGGCCGTGGGTGCCGGTGCAAAATGCTTGGTCCAGTCCTTGCCGAATGCCTCCAGCGAATCGGCGTCGGTCAGGACCTTGCCCGGCTCAACCAGGGTCTTCAGCTCATCAATCAATGCAGGATGGGTCATCGCACGAACTCTCGAACAATTCATAGTCACCCTGAGCACACTTCATGACCCAGGGATGGGCGCTTGGCAGGGTGCATATGCTAGCATAGCCCCCCCGCTAATCGAGCTTCTGGCCGATCCGCGAAGGCTTTATCCTCCTGCCAATTTTCTCCGGGACACAGGTTTACGCAGATGAGCAAGACTTCTCTCGATAAGAGCAAGATCAAGTTCCTTCTCCTCGAAGGTGTCCACCAATCTGCCGTGGACGTCCTCAAGGCGGCCGGCTATACCAGCATCGAGTACCACACCAAGTCTCTGCCGGAAGCCGAACTGAAAGAAAAGATCGCCGATGCGCACTTCATCGGTATCCGCTCGCGCACCCAACTCACCGAAGAGCTTTTCGACGCTGCCAAGAAACTGGTCGCCGTCGGCTGCTTCTGCATCGGCACCAACCAGGTGGACCTCAACGCAGCCCGAGAGCGCGGCATCGCCGTCTTCAACGCGCCGTACTCCAACACCCGTTCGGTGGCCGAGCTGGTGCTGGCCGAGGCCATCCTGCTGCTGCGCGGCATCCCGGAGAAAAACGCTTCCTGCCACCGTGGTGGCTGGATCAAGAGCGCGGCGAACTCCTTCGAGATTCGCGGCAAGAAGCTGGGCATCGTCGGCTACGGCTCGATCGGCACGCAGCTGTCGGTGCTGGCCGAAGGCCTGGGCATGCAAGTGTTCTTCTACGACACCGTGACCAAGCTGCCGCTGGGCAATGCGACCCAGGTCGGCAACCTGCACGAGCTGCTGGGCATGTCCGACATCGTCACCCTGCACGTACCGGAAACCGCAGCCACTCAGTGGATGATCGGCGAGAAGGAAATCCGCGCCATCAAGAAAGGCGGTATTCTGATCAACGCGGCGCGCGGCACCGTGGTGGAGCTGGATGCCCTGGCTGACGCGATCAAGGACAAGCACTTGATCGGCGCCGCCATCGATGTGTTCCCGGTGGAGCCGCGCTCCAACGATGACATCTTCGAAAGCCCGCTGCGTGGCCTGGACAATGTGATCCTGACCCCTCACATCGGCGGCTCCACCGCCGAGGCCCAGGCCAACATCGGTCTGGAAGTGGCCGAGAAGCTGGTCAAGTACAGCGACAATGGCACCTCAGTGTCGTCGGTCAACTTCCCGGAGGTGGCACTGCCTGCCCACCCAGGCAAGCACCGCCTGCTGCACATCCACGAGAACATCCCGGGCGTGATGAGCGAGATCAACAAGGTCTTCGCCGAAAACGGCATCAACATCTCCGGTCAGTTCCTGCAAACCAACGAAAAGGTTGGCTACGTGGTTATCGACGTCGACGCCGAGTACTCGGATCTGGCGCAAGAGAAACTGCAGAAGATCAACGGCACCATTCGTTGCCGCGTGTTGTTCTAAGGGCTTTCACCTTGCACCGCAGGCCCGAAATTGCTCGGTCGTGCGGTGCCAGGGCGTCACTCAAAAGATATCTGTCCCCCGCCGCCTGAACCACCCCGTCAATGACAGGCGCTCATGGTGAGCCAGCAAGACCTCATGGGGCATCTCGCCCGACAGAAACAAGACCAGTGATCCACCGACCGGATTGATGTCGTGCTCGCGCCCGCCCTTCAAGTACATCCGCAACTGCCCACCATGTTCCGGCTGCCATCCCTCGTTGAGGTAGAGCACCGCCGAGACCATACGCCGATCATCATCGCGAAAACGGTCCACATGGCGACGGTAGAACGCCCCGGGCGGATACATGGCGAAATGACTTTCGTAGTCCTCCAGCCCGAGGAACAACCCCCGATTCAGTGCCAGACGCACATGCCCCATCAACATCAAGTAGGCATCACAAGCCGCCGACTCGCCCGGCTCCAACCACTGAATGTGATCGCCGCGGATACCTTCGCGCACCTCCTGAGCCTCGCCGCGCCCCACCGCCGCCGGGGCTAATTGGCCGGCAGCTGCACGTTCATGGCACTCAGTCGCCAACGCCAGGGTCAGAGACTCTGGAATAAAGACATCCTGTTGCGACCAGCCGTGCTCGGCCAGGTCGTCGACAATACGTTGCAACATCGGATCAGGGAGTGTGTGCATGGCGCGCATAGTATCCATCCGCCCGATAAACCGACAGAGCCGCCTGGCCGGCGTGTGTCATGGCTCGACAAAGCCGGGCCTGGGCACGGACAATAGCGGCCTGCCGACAGGAGTCTTCAATGCGTTGCTTGTGTGTTGCCTTGCTGATGTTTTGCGTGATGCCCGCCTGGGCAGACAACCATGACCTGTTGTACAAGGTCGCCGGTTGGCCGGAACAGCGCGCGCATTTCAACGACGCACTCAAGGCCGCGCAGCAGCGTTATCAAAACAGTCTGCCACCGGCGCTGTTCCAGGCCCTGGTGAACAACAGCAACCAGCGCTTCGCTCCGCAGGCCATGGACCAGCGCGCCGAGACTCGCCTGCGCCAGACCCTCAATGACCCACAGCCGGCCTTGAGCTTTTTCCAGTCCCCGCTTGGGCACAAGATCGTCGGCGCCGAACTGCTTGCCACCCGCAGCGACCAACTGGCCAAAAACGCCCGTGGCTTGCCCCATATGGACGCCACCGCCACCCGCGCCCTGCTGATCCGCCACCTGGCCCAGGCGCTGCCAGTTCGCGAGGCCGGCGCGGAAGTCAGCCTGGCCATCGCCGGCGTGGCGGCGGACAGCCTTAGCTCCATGATTCCCGGGCTGCTGGGCAGCGGCCAAAGCCAGAACATGCTCGATGGACAGCGGGAACGGCTGATGGGGCAGATCGGCAGTGACCTGGATAACACCTTGCTGTACGTGTATCGCGACCTGTCCGATCCAGAACTGGAGGAATTCGTGACCTTCGCCGAGTCGCCCGAGGGCAAGGCGTATTACCAGGCGGCGCTGGCGGGTATTCGCGCCGGCCTGGCGGTCGGGCAACCGACGCAGGACCGATCGGGGGGCTGAGGTGTTATTCGCTCAACCCAGATGCTCATCCAGAAACGCCAGATAAACCCGCCGAATCTCCGGCACCTCGTTGGCCAGATGATGACGCGCGGGTGGCACCATCAACACTTCAGGCGTGGTGAACTTGTCGGCGAGCACCCGCATGTTGTGTTGCCAATCCACCGTCATGTCCTGCTGGCCCTGCACCACCAGCGGTGAGCAGACACTGTGCGGTGCCGCCTCGACACGTTTGATCCACGGTACCAGCGCGCCCACCCAGGCGGTAGGCAGACGCACCGGCTGCAATGGATCGGCCTGCAGAAAAGGCATGAATTCAGGATCGTTGGTGTTCTCGCTGAAACGCCGCGCGATCCCGCCAACGAAAGGCTTCAGCACCTGATAGCTCATCCGTGACCAGGTCCAGGAACGCGGCCGTATCAACGGTGCCAGCAACACGGGTCGCCCTTGGGCAGGGCTAGCGGCGCCGGCATGCAGCAAATGGTCGATGACGATGGCGCCCCCCATGCTCTGACCGCACAGATGCCAAGGCTGGGGCAGCTTCAGGGCGGCGGCCTCCACGAACAAGGCATCGAGCACCGACTGATAGTCGGCGAAGTCCTGAATGCTGGCACGCGGCCCACTGGACAGCCCGTGCCCCGGCAGGTCGCAGGAAATGACCGCAAACTCACGGGCCAGCGCCCACTCGATCAGATGTCGATACAGCCCCATGTGATCATAGAATCCGTGCACCAGAAACAGCGTGGCCTTGGGCGCGGCTGGCAACCAGACCTGCCCCACCAGATCACAGCCAGCCGCGCTGAAGCCACCCAGCCAACTGCGTTGCGGGTCGCTTCCCGGCAGTCGGTAGAAGCGCCGGTAGCTTTGCCCATGCTCATCCGGCCCTTGGCGGGCGGCCAAAGGCGACAGGCGGCTGCGCAGTATGTCGGGCTGGAAAGTGGCAGGCATATAGGTTTCCGAATCATTCGGTGAGATATTCATCTGTCGGCGCAGACATGGCAAGCTGGCACACCTTTACCGGACCACTGCCGATGCCAAGGATTCACCGTCGTACCCTGGCTGCCAGCCTGATCGCACTGCTGTGCGCCAGCGCCTTGTGGCTGGCATATGACTGGTTCCAGAGCCGTTACGTTCGCGCGTTCGACCAACACGCCACCCTGTTTACCGGTGACAACCTGCAACTTCCGCCGGAATTGGCAGGACCGGGGCCGATCCGCGTGGTGCATTTCTGGGACGCGACCTGTCCGTGCAACGTCGGCAACCAAGAACATCTGGCCGAACTGGTGCAACAGTATGAACCCAAAGGGGTGAAGTTCTACGCGCTGGAAAAAGGCCATGGCCGTTCGCGGCTGCCGGACAATCTTTCAGTGATGCAGCGTCTGGAGGCTTTGCCTGGCGCCGACGCCCTGCCCGCCAGCCCCGCTGTGGCAATCTGGAACCAGCAGGGGCAACTGGCCTATTTCGGGCCGTACAGCGAGGGGGCGGTGTGCAGTTCGGCCAACAGTTTTATCGAGCCGGTCCTACAGGCATTGACCGAACACCGCTCGGTCAATGCCACGCACACCTTGGCGGTGGGGTGTTATTGCGGGTGGGCGGCCGTGCGCTGAACCCGCGTAACGGTGCCGAATACTGTGGAAGATTCCATGGTTGCCTGCATCGCGGGCAAGCCCTGCTCCCACAAGCCCAAGGGGCGCTTTAATCCCTCAAGCCGCCACGGGGGTCGGTGCCCGACGTGGATCCGGCTGCTTCCAGCCGTCTGCCGCCGCTTCCTCGATAGCCAGCTGAATCGCCTTGCGCCGCTGGTTTTCGGCACGCCGTGTGAAGAACCAGACCAGGAACGTGGCAATCGACACCGCCAGCAGAATCAGACTGGCAATGGCATTGATTTCCGGCTTCACGCCCAGACGCACCGCCGAGAACACTTCCATCGGCAAGGTGGTCGAGCCTGGCCCAGATACAAAGCTGGCCAGCACCAAGTCATCCAGCGACAGGGCAAACGACATCATGCCGCCGGCTGCCAGCGATGGCGCGATCATCGGGATGGTGATCAGGAAGAACACCTTCCACGGCCGCGCACCCAGGTCCATGGCCGCCTCTTCGATGGACAGATCCAGCTCGCGCAGACGTGCCGACACCACTACCGCCACATAGGACGCACAGAAGGTCGTGTGAGCGATCCAGATGGTGACGATGCCCCGTTCCTGGGGCCAGCCGACCAATTGCGCCATCGCCACAAACAATAGCAGCAGCGACAGGCCGGTGATCACCTCAGGCATCACCAGCGGCGCGGTCACCAGGCCTCCAAACAACGTGCGCCCCTTGAAGCGCGCCACTCGGGTCAGCACGAACGCGGCCATGGTCCCCAACGCAACCGCCGCCACAGCGGTATAACAGGCAATTTCCAGGGAGCGTGCCACCGCGCTCATCAGTTGGGAGTTATCCAGCAGCCCCACGTACCACTTCACCGACCAGCCACCCCAGACGGTCACCAGCTTGGACGCGTTGAACGAATAGATGACCAGAATCACCATCGGCGCGTAGATGAACAGCAGCCCGAGCACCAGCATCAGGTTGGAGAAACGGAAACTTCTCATATCTTGCCCTCCAGTTCCTTGGCCTGACTACGGTTGAACAGTACGATCGGCACGATCAGGATCACCAGCATCACTACAGCCAGTGCCGAGGCCACCGGCCAGTCACGGTTGTTGAAGAACTCCTGCCACAGCACGCGGCCGATCATCAGGGTCTCCGGGCCACCGAGCAGCTCGGGAATAACGAACTCCCCCACCACCGGAATGAACACCAGCATACAGCCGGCGATGATGCCGTTGCGCGACAGCGGCACGGTGATCTTCCAGAAGCTGTTGAAGCGGCTCGACCCCAGGTCGGCGGCGGCCTCCAGCAGGCTCTGATCGTGTTTCACCAGGTTGGCGTACAACGGCAGGATCATGAACGGCAGGTAGGCGTACACCACGCCGATGTAAACGGCCAGGTTGGTATTGAGGATCACCAGCGGCTGATTGATCACCCCCAGCCACAGCAGGAACTCGTTGAGTAACCCGTTGGTGCTGAGAATGCCCATCCACGCATACACGCGGATCAGGATCGCGGTCCAGGTTGGCATCATGATCAACAGCAACAACACCGTCTGGCGCTCCTTGCGCGCGATGGAGATCGCGTAGGCCATGGGAAAGCCGATCAGCAGGCACAACACCGTACTGATCAAGGCCATCTTCAGCGAACCCAGGTATGCCGAGATGTACAGGTCATCGCCCGCCAGCAGGCTGTAGTTGGCGAGGTTCAGGACCAGTTGGATCTTCTGGTCGACGAATTGATAGATCTCCGTGTACGGCGGAATGGCCACGTCGGCTTCGGCAAAACTGATCTTCAGGACGATGAAGAACGGCAGCATGAAGAACAGGAACAACCACAGGAACGGTACGCCGATGACCACCTGGCGACCGTTGGGGAGCAAACGGCTGAGGAATCGTTTCAAGTTCATGAGCGCAGTACCACGCCGCTGTCGTCTTCCCACCAGACAAACACTTCGTCATCCCAGGTGGGTCGCGCATTGCGGCGCTCGGCGTTGGCCACGAACGACTGGACGATCTTGCCGCAGGCCAGTTCGACGTGAAACACCGAATGGCCGCCCAGGTAGGCGATGTCATGCACCTTGCCCCGCGACCAGTTGTATTCGCTCTGTGGCTGCTCAGTGGTCACCAGCAGTTTTTCCGGGCGGATGGCGTAGGTCACGGCCTTGTCCTGAGCCGCCGTACTGACGCCGTGGCCGACATAGATCTTGCGCTCCAGCTCAGGGCTGGCGATCACCGCATGGCCTTCCATGTCCTCGATCACTTCGCCGTCAAACAGGTTGACGTTGCCGATGAACTCGCACACCAGCCGGCTGGTGGGGGTTTCGTAGATATCGATCGGGCTGCCGATCTGGGCGATCCAGCCCAGGTGCATGATGGCGATGCGCTGGGCCATGGTCATGGCCTCTTCCTGATCGTGGGTCACCATCACACAGGTCACCCCGACGCGCTCGATGATCTCCACCAGCTCCAGTTGCATCTGCGAACGCAGCTTCTTGTCAAGCGCGCCCATGGGTTCATCGAGCAGCAACAGCTTGGGTCGTTTGGCCAGGGAGCGGGCCAGCGCCACGCGCTGACGCTGGCCGCCGGACAGCTGGTGTGGTTTGCGCTTGGCGTACTGGCTCATCTGCACCAGCTTGAGCATTTCCGCCACCCGCGCATCGATCTCGGCCGACGGGATCTTGTCCTGCTTGAGACCGAAGGCAATGTTCTGCGCCACGGTCATGTGCGGGAACAGCGCATAGGACTGGAACATCATGTTGATCGGCCGCTCGTAGGGCGGCATTTCGGTGATGTCGACGCCGTCGAGGAAAATGCGCCCCTCGGTAGGCCGCTCGAAGCCAGCCAGCATGCGCAGCAGTGTGGACTTGCCCGACCCGGAGCCACCGAGCAGGGCAAAGATCTCGCCCCTGCCGATTTCCAGGGACACATCGTCCACGGCCACCGTCTCGTCGAACTTCTTGGTTACCCGATCGATCTTGACCAGCACCTGTTTGGGCTGCTGGCCGCCTTCGAGGGCTTTCTTGTAGGCACTGGAGGCAACTGCCATTTGGAAACTCCCAACAAAAAATGTGCAGCCGGCCCTGAATGGGCCAGCCTGGAACCGCTTATTTGCCCGACTTGATGCGCGTCCAGCTGCGCGTCATCAGGCGCTGGACATTGGGCGGTAACTCGGCGTTCACATAGAGCTTGTCCAGCACCTCCTGTGGAGGGTAGACCGCCGGGTCGCTGTGTACTTTCTGATCCATGATTTCCCCGGCCTTGGGGTTCGGGTTGGCATAACCGACGTAGTCGCTGACCTGGGCGATCACTTCAGGCTTGAGCAAGTAATTGATAAAGGCATGGGCCTCCTTCACGTCCTTGGCATCAGCCGGGATCGCCAGCATGTCAAACCACAGGTTGCCGCCCTCCTTGGGAATCGCATACGCGATGTTCACACCCTTGCCAGCCTCCTTGGCGCGGGCTCTTGCCTGGAACACATCGCCGGAAAAACCGGCGGCGATGCAGATGTCGCCATTGGCCAGATCAGTGATGTACTTCGATGAGTTGAAGTAGGTCACGTAAGGCCGCACCGTCAGCAGCTTGGCCTCGGCCTTCTTGTAATCCTCGGGGTTCTGCGAGTTCGGGTTCAGGCCCATGTAATTGAGCACGGCAGGCAACATTTCATCACCGGAGTCGAGGAATGCCACACCACACTTGGACAGCTTTTTGATGTTCTCGGGCTCGAACAGCACGGCCCAGGAGTCGATCTTGTCGACGCCCAGCACTTGCTTGATCTTGTCGACGTTGTAACCGATGCCATTGGTGCCCCACAGGTACGGCACAGCGTACTGGTTACCCGGGTCGTTCTTGTCCAGGCGCTTGAGCAGCGCCGGGTCGAGGTTGGAATAGTTGGGCAGCTGGGACTTGTCCAGCTTCTGAAAGACGCCTGCCTTGATCTGCTTGCTGAGGAAGTGATTGGACGGCACCACCACGTCATAGCCCGTATGCCCGGCCAGCAACTTGCCCTCCAGGGTTTCGTTGGAGTCGAACACGTCATACACCGGAACAATCCCGGTGGCGGTCTGGAAGTCCGCCAGGGTGGTCTCGCCGATGTAATCGGACCAGTTGTAGATGCGCACGGTCGAGGCCGCCTGGACAGCAACCGCGAAAGTCAGGCCTGCGGCGATCAACAACGTCTTGCGAAGCAGTGAAATAGCCAAGGGAGATCCTCTCAATAACGCTCACGTGGGCGAAAGCCGGCCTGCCGAACAACTGCACCGGCGCGCAACTTACCTTCGTTGAACTCGTGCGGCAAAAGAAAATGTTCAGGGTGTCACCTGTTACATCATTTGTAACAGGTGACCGGGTGGCGGCTTACTTGCCCGACTTGATCGTGGTCCAGGTGCGGGTCAGGATCCGCTGGGTTGCGGCCGGCAAGTCGGCGATGGCGTACAGCTTGGCCTGCACATCAGCCGGCGGGTAGATGCCCGGGTCGCTGGTGATGTCCTTGTCGACGAACTCGGTGGCCGCGGCGTTGCCATTCGGGTATTTCACGGCGTTGGAAATGGCGGCCATGTTATGCGGGTCCATGATGAAGTTCATGAACTGGTAGGCGCCTTCGACGTTATCGGCATCCTTGGGAATGGCGAGCATGTCATAGAAACTGCCAGCGCCTTCCTTCGGAATGCTGTAAGCCACGTTCACGTTGTTCTTGGCGTCGAGGGCCCGGGCCTTGGCCTGGGAAATGTCACCCGAGTAACCCACGGCCACGCAGATGTTGCCGTTGGCCAGGTCCGAGATGTACTTGGACGAGTGGAAGTAAGTGATCGAGGGGCGAATCTTCAGGAACAGCGCTTCGGCTTCCTTGATCTGCTTGGGGTCCTGCGTATTGGTCGGGTAGCCCAGGTAGTGCAGCGCCACCGGAATCATTTCGGTCGGCGAGTCGAGGAAGCTGACACCGCAGCCCTTGAGCTTCTCGATGTTGCCTGGCTTGAACAGCAGGTCCCAGGAGTTGGTCGGTGCATCCGGGCCCAATGCGGCCTTGACCTTGTCGACGTTATAGCCGATGCCAATGGTGCCCCACAGGTAGGGGAACGCGTGCTTGTTGCCCGGGTCGCTGACCGACACGGCCTTGAGCAGGTTCTGGTTCAGGTTTTTCCAGTTGGGCAGTTTCGACTTGTCCAGTTCCAGGTAAACCCCGGCCTTGGCCTGTTTAGCGAGGAAGTTGTTCGACGGTACCACCACGTCGTAACCCGATTTGCCAGCCAGCAGCTTGGCTTCCAGGGTTTCGTTGCTGTCGTAGACGTCGTAGACGACTTTGATGCCCGAGGCTTTTTCGAAATTCTCGACTGTGTCCGGCGCGATGTAATCGGACCAGTTGTAAACGTGCAGAACCTTGTCGTCCGCCTGGACTGCACCGGCCATCACGCCCATCAGGGACATGGCGAGGAGAGTCTTGCCGAGTATCTTCATGCGTATTGCTCCAATTATTTTGAACCTGGTCTGCACAACCGATTTCAACTTCCTTGCGGCCGCCCGTGGACGGTCGCTCCTTGTGCCAGGCAAGCCTAGCATTTAGCCATTGATGGCTTCGAGTGTGAGGTCAAGGCACAAGCGTGCCTTTTCAATCAACTCGTCAATCTCGGCAAAACTGATCACCAGTGGCGGTGCGATGATCATGGTGTCCCCCACCGCCCGCATGATCAGGCCATTATCGAAACAGAACTGCCGGCAGATCATCCCCACGCCCAAGCCTTCATGGCGCTGGCGAGTCTGCTTGTCCGCCACCAGTTCTATCGCCCCCAACATGCCCAAGCCGCGAACTTCGCCCACCAATGGGTGTTCGGCGAGCTCGCGCAGACGTTTCTGCAAATACGGTGCCGTTTTGCTTTTCACCCGTTCGATAATTTTTTCATCGCGCAGAATGCGGATGTTTTCCAGGGCCACTGCCGCCGCCACCGGATGCCCCGAATAGGTGAAGCCGTGGTTGAAATCACCGCCTTCGTTGATCACCTTGACTACTTCGTTGCGCACGATCACACCGCCCATGGGGATGTAGCCACTGGTCAAGCCCTTGGCGATGGTCATGAGGTCGGGTTTGAGGCCATAGTAGTCACTGCCGAACCATTCACCGGTGCGGCCAAACCCACAGATCACCTCGTCAGCCACGAATAGAATGTCGTAGCGGGCAAGGATTTCCTTGATGCGCGGCCAGTAGCTGTCAGGGGGAATGATGACCCCGCCAGCGCCCTGGATCGGCTCTGCAATGAAGGCGGCGACCTGATCCACGCCCAGTTCGAGAATCTTCTGTTCCAGTTGGTCGGCCGCCCAGATGCCAAACTCGTCAGGGCTCATGTCGCCGCCCTCGCCGAACCAATAAGGCTGAGCAATATGCACGATGCCCGGGATGGGCAGATCGCCCTGCTCGTGCATGCCACTCATGCCGCCCAGGCTCGCGCCCGCCACCGTGGAGCCGTGATAGCCGTTCAAGCGACTGATGACCACCTTCTTCTGCGGCTGCCCCTTGAGCGTCCAATAATGGCGGACCAGGCGCAGTACCGTGTCATTGCCCTCGGAGCCGGAGCCGGTGAAAAACACGTGGCTCATACCCTCAGGCGCGACCTCGGCCACGACTTTGGCCAGTTCCAGTGCCGGCGGGTGCGCGGTCTGGAAGAACAGGTTGTAGTAGGGCAACTCGCGCATCTGCTGGCTCGCCGCGTCAGCAAGCTCGTCGCGACCGTAACCGATCGCCACGCACCAAAGACCGGCCATGCCGTCGAGTATCTTGTTGCCCTCACTGTCCCACAGGTGCACGCCGTGGGCTTTGGTGATGATCCGCGGGCCCTTTTCCTTCAGCTGTTTATAGTCGCTGAAGGGCGCCAGGTGATGCTCACCACTGAGGGCTTGCCAGGCGAGGGTTTGCGGGTTGTGGGTAGTCATCTTCAGGCTCCCTGTCTAATACGGTCTGGTCACACGGCGAACAGCAGGAACTCGCGCTCCCACGAGCTGATCACGCGTTTGAAGTTTTCATGCTCGGCACGCTTGACCGCCACGTAGCCGACAATGAATTTCTTGCCCAGGTACTTCTCGATGGTCTTGCTGTTTTCCATGCGCTCCAGGGCGTCTTCGATGGTCAGTGGCAGACGCAGATTGCGTCGCTCATAACCACGTCCCTGCACCGGTGCGCTGGGGTTGATCCCCTCGACCATGCCGATATAGCCGCACAGCAGGCTGGCAGCGATGGCCAGATACGGGTTGGCGTCGGCGCCCGGCAGGCGGTTTTCCACTCGGCGGTTCTGTGGGCCGGCGTCCGGTACCCGCAGGCCGACGGTGCGGTTTTCTTCACCCCACTCGACGTTGACCGGCGCCGAGGTGTCGGGCAGGAAACGACGGAATGAGTTGACGTTGGGGGCAAACAGCGGCAGCAGTTCGGGGATGTACTTTTGCAGGCCGCCAATGTGGTTGAGGAACAGCTGGCTCATCCCACCTTCTTCATTGGAGAAGATGTTCTTGCCGGTGTGGATATCGACGATGCTCTGGTGCAGGTGCATCGCACTGCCGGGCTCGCCGGTCATGGGCTTGGCCATGAAGGTCGCCGCCACGTTGTGCTTGAGGGCAGCCTCGCGCATGGTGCGCTTGAACACCAGAATCTGGTCGGCCAGATGCAGGGCGTTGCCGTGACGGAAGTTGATCTCCATCTGCGCGGTGCCGTCCTCGTGGATCAGGGTGTCGAGGTCGAGATTCTGCGCCTCGCACCAGTCGTAGACGTCTTCGAACAGCGGGTCGAACTCGTTCGCAGCCTCGATGGAGAACGACTGCCGGCCGGTTTCCGGGCGCCCGGAACGGCCGATGGGCGGCTCCAGCGGGAAATCCGGGTCTTCGTGGCGCTTGGTCAGATAGAACTCCATTTCCGGCGCCACAATGGGCTGCCAGCCGCGATCGGTATAGAGCTTCAACACCTTTTTGAGCACGTTGCGTGGCGACAACTCGATGGGGTTACCCTGTTTGTCGTAGGTGTCGTGGATCACCTGCGCCGTGGGTTCGATGGCCCAAGGCACGAGAAACACCGCGTTCTCGTCGGGGCGGCAGAGCATGTCGATGTCGGCCGGGTCCAGCAGCTCGTAATAGATGTCGTCTTCGACGTAGTCGCCGGTCACCGTCTGCAACAAGACACTTTCAGGCAGGCGCATGCCCTTTTCAGCGATGAACTTGTTGGTAGGGGAGATCTTGCCACGAGTGATCCCGGTCAAGTCGGCGATCAGGCACTCGACTTCGGTGATCTTGTGTTCTTTCAACCAATCGGTGAGCTGGTCGAGGCTGTTGCTCATAAATACCTCAGGAGGTAGAAAACCCGGGCGCGCAGGGGCGCCAGGCGCTTTGACGCTTGTGCGTCGTTTTGTCTTGCAAGCTTCAAGGTAGCAGGATTGCGCTGCACTTTTTGTGTCGAAAGAGCCGGCGGCCTGCGGGTTCGAGCATTCAGCCGGCCGATTTTTCAGGCAGCCGGCGCACCCCCGGTGCAAAAGGCTTGCCGGGCGATGAGCAAGAAGCCCGACGCAGAGCTGCTATCGTGATAGGGTTGAGGCGGGCGTGAAGCATCAAGAAATGAAAAAGCTGCGGGTCGGCTGTCAATTATATCGGCCAGACACCCCGTGATTTGGGAGAATCGAGGCATCGACGGCAAGGCACTTGCAGCGGCACACTGGGCGGAGAGCTTCGACAAGCGCGCGTAATTTATATTCGGCAATGGGCCGAGTCGCGAAGCCGCGCTAGCGCCGTTCGAAGGCAAGTGTGGCATATGATCCCCCGGTATTATTGCTGTTATGGGTTGCGATCGAGCTTAGCGCTGTTCATTTTTTTTCACAACACCCCCGTAAAAAATACAACACGGGGCGCTTCACGGGCGGGAGATCGGGTCACGGAAGCGGCCTGAATCGCCCCAAAATGTTGCAAAAACTGCTTTTGAGCGCCCCTTTAGGGCAAAACTGGGCTCGCTTGACTTCAGTATGGCTTTCCGATTGACTGATTCAGCTTGAGCCCAATGATTGATATTTTTAACAACAAAGGTGTTGCATCATGTCGGTACCCCCGCGTGCCGTTCAGCTTAACGAAGCGAACGCATTCCTTAAGGAACATCCTGAGGTTCTGTACGTCGACCTTCTGATTGCAGATATGAACGGTGTCGTTCGTGGCAAACGAATCGAACGCACCAGCCTCCACAAGGTTTACGAAAAAGGCATCAACCTGCCGGCCTCGCTCTTCGCCCTCGACATCAACGGCTCGACAGTGGAAAGCACGGGCCTGGGTCTGGATATCGGCGACGCCGATCGCATCTGCTATCCGATCCCCGACACCCTGTCCAACGAGCCCTGGCAGAAGCGCCCGACGGCTCAATTGTTGATGACCATGCACGAACTGGAGGGCACGCCCTTCTTTGCCGACCCTCGGGAAGTGCTGCGCCAGGTGGTGAGCAAGTTCGATGATCTGGGGCTGACCATCTGCGCCGCCTTCGAGCTGGAGTTCTACCTGATCGATCAAGAGAACGTGAACGGCCGCCCGCAGCCGCCACGCTCACCGATCTCGGGCAAACGCCCGCATTCGACCCAGGTCTACCTGATCGACGACCTCGACGAATACGTCGATTGCCTCCAGGACATTCTCGAAGGCGCCAAGGAGCAGGGCATTCCGGCCGACGCCATCGTCAAGGAAAGCGCCCCGGCGCAGTTCGAAGTCAACCTGCATCACGTGGCCGACCCGATCAAGGCCTGTGACTACGCAGTACTGCTCAAGCGACTGATCAAGAACATCGCCTACGACCATGAAATGGACACCACCTTCATGGCCAAACCCTATCCTGGCCAGGCGGGCAATGGCCTGCACGTGCACATCTCGATTCTGGACAAGGACGGCCGCAACATTTTCACCAGTGAGGATCCCGAGCAGAACGCCGCATTGCGTCACGCCATCGGCGGTGTGCTCGAGACCCTGCCCGCGTCCATGGCGTTCCTGTGCCCGAACGTCAACTCGTACCGCCGCTTCGGTGCTCAGTTCTACGTGCCCAACTCGCCTTGCTGGGGCCTCGACAACCGCACCGTGGCGCTGCGAGTGCCCACCGGGACCCCGGATGCCGTTCGCCTGGAACACCGGGTGGCCGGCGCCGATGCCAACCCCTACCTGCTGATGGCCGCGGTGCTGGCCGGCGTTCACCACGGCCTGACCAATCAGGTCGAACCGAACGATCCGGTGGAGGGCAACTCCTACGAGCAGAATGAGCAGAGCCTGCCGAACAACCTGCGCGATGCCTTGCGCGAGCTGGACGACAGCGAAATCCTCGCCCGTTACATCGACCCCAAGTACATCGACATTTTTGTCGCGTGCAAGGAAAGCGAGCTGGAAGAGTTCGAGCATTCCATCTCCGACCTTGAGTACAACTGGTATCTGCATACGGTGTAAGAACGGTTGCCTCCTGTAGCACCGGGTTCGCCCGGGAACGGCCAATACGCCCTTCCCGAGCAAGCTCGGTCCTACAACAACGGATGCCCGCCCCGTATACTCAGCCGCATGACGACTACGCCCCGCAAACCCCGCGCCCGCAGCCAGGCCCGTATCGACTCGATTCTCGAAGCGGCCCGCGAGCTATTGGCCAGCGAAGGGGTCGCCAGCCTGTCGATCTATGCTGTCGCCGAACGCGCGCAGATCCCGCCCTCCTCGGTCTACCACTTTTTCGCCAGCGTCCCGGCATTGCTGGAAGCGCTGACAGCTGACGTACACCGCGCCTTCCGCGCCTGCCTGCAAGCGCCGATCAGCATCCCGTTGCACAGCTGGCGTGATCTGTCCCGACTGGTGGAAATGCGCATGCTGGAGATCTACGAAGTGGACGCAGCCGCCCGGCAGCTGATCCTGGCCCAGCACGGTCTGACTGAGGTTACCCAGGCTGATCGACAACATGATCTGGAGCTCGGTGAGCTGATGCAGAACTTGTTCGATCAATACTTCGAACTGCCGCGCCTGCCGGAGGATGTGGACGTGTTCGCCCTGGCCATGGAGTTGGGGGATCGGGTCTATGCGCGTTCAGTGCAGTTGCATGGGCACATCACCGCGCGCATGGCCGAGGAAGGCATGCGGGTGTTCGATGCGTATGTGGGGCTGTATCTGCCGCCATTTCTGGCTCGGCGCTGATGGCCTTGCAAGGCTGCCCGCAATGAAGCCGGCAGCCCTCATGCACAACTTACAACTTGGCGATCGAGACCTCGGTCGACTTCACAAACGCGATCACCTCACTGCCTACCACCAACTCCAGCTCTTTCACCGAGCGCGTGGTGATTACCGAAGTGACAATGCCCGACGCCGTCTGCACGTCGATTTCCGAGAGCACCGGGCCTTCGATGATTTCCTTGACGGTACCTTTGAACTGGTTGCGTACGTTGATTGCCTTGATACTCATGGTGCAGTCCTCCCAGTATGAAATTAAAGCGCCCAACGCAACTGCGTCGGCAACGGTGATGTAGGTTCCGGGTCCGGCGGATTGCCAGGCAATGCCAGCACCCTGTGCAAGACCTCCGCTTCAAGCGAAGCCAACCGGTGTGAACCGCGTACCCGTGGGCGCGGCAGGTTGACGGCAAGGTCGAGACCGATTTCGCCGTCCTCGATCAGAATCACCCGGTCGGCCACCGCCACGGCTTCAGCCACGTCGTGGGTAACCAGCAAAACCGTGAAACCATGCTGCTGCCAGAGCCGCTCGATCAGTTGCTGCATTTCAATACGGGTCAGCGCATCCAGCGCCCCGAGCGGTTCATCCAACAGCAGCAAGCGCGGTTTGTGGATCAGCGCGCGAGCCAGCGCCACTCGCTGCTTTTGCCCGCCGGACAGCGCCGTAGGCCATTCGTTGGCCCGTTCTGCCAGGCCGACCGCTTCCAGCGCCTGCAAGGCCTGCGGGCGCCAATTGCCTTTAAGGCCCAGGCCGACGTTGTCGATCACTTTCTTCCAAGGCAGCAAACGGGCTTCCTGGAACATCAGCCGGGTGTCCTCGCGGGCGTCCCCAAGGGGGGCGCTGCCCGCCAGCAGTTGCCCACTGGTGGGCGCGTCGAGACCGGCCAGCAGTCTGAGCAAGGTACTCTTGCCGCAACCGCTGCGGCCGACAATGGCCACAAACTGGCCGGCCGGAATATGCAGGTCAATCCCGCGCAACACTTCGCGGTCACCGAACGCCTTGCGCACACCGCGCACTGCCAGCGGGATGCCCCGCAGCAAATGCGGAGGGCTTTCCTTGAGCACGGTCATGCTGCGCTCCTTTTCAAATTCGAGGGTTTCACCTGATAGGCCGGGTGCCAGCGCAGGCATACACGCTCCAGCCCCCGGGCTGCCAAGTCGGCCAGCTTGCCGAGGATGGCGTACAGGACAATGGCCAGCACAACCACATCAGTTTGCAGAAATTCCCGGGCGTTCATGGCCAGATAACCGATACCGGAGCTGGCGGAAATGGTCTCCGCGACAATCAATGTCAACCACATGAAACCCAGGGCAAAACGCACGCCCACCAGAATAGACGGCAGCGCACCCGGCAGTATCACTTGCCGGAACAGGCCGAAACCCGACAGGCCATAGCTGCGTGACATCTCCACCAATGCCGGATCGATGTTGCGGATACCGTGGTAGGTGTTCAGGTAAATCGGGAACAAGGTGCCCAGGGCCACGAGGAAAATCTTCGCGGTCTCGTCGATGCCGAACCACAGGATCACCAGTGGAATAAGCGCCAGGTGTGGCACGTTGCGAATCATTTGAATGGAGCTGTCCAGCAGGCGCTCACCCCAGGCCGACAGGCCGGTGATGAACCCCAACGCCAGACCGATGGAGCCACCGATGGCAAAGCCTACGGCCGCACGCCAGGTGCTGATGCCCAAGTGGGTCCAGATCTCGCCGCTGCGCACCAGACTCACGCCCGCCTCTACCACTGCGCTGGGCGATGGCAGAATGCGCGTCGACAGCCACCCGGCACTGACCGACAGCTGCCATACCAACAGCAACAGAATCGGCAGCACCCACGGCGCTGCGCGATGTAACCAAGGATTGTTCATGGTGCTGCCCTCAGCTCTTTGCCGTTGCTTTGGGCAGGATGTCGTTGGCGACCATCTCGCCAAACGGGCTGACGTAGCTGGCACCTTCAGGCAGACCCGGACGCTCGACATCGAGGTGGGGGAACAGCAGCTCGGCAACGCGGTAGGACTCTTCCAGGTGGGGATACCCGGAGAAGATGAAGGTGTCGATACCCAGCGCCGCATACTCCTTGACCCGCTCGGCCACGGTCGGGCCATCGCCCACCAGCGCCGTGCCAGCACCGCCACGGACCAGGCCGACACCGGCCCACAAGTTAGGGCTGACTTCGAGCTTGTCCTTGCTGCCACCGTGGAGCGCAGCCATGCGTTGCTGGCCGACCGAATCGAAGCGCGCCAAAGACGCCTGGGCGCGGGCAATGGTCTCGTCGTCCACATGGGCGATCAGGCGGTCGGCGGCCTGCCAGGCTTCGGCATTGGTCTCGCGCACAATCACGTGCAGGCGAATGCCGAAGCGTACGGTACGGCCCAGGGCAGCGGCCTTATCCCGTACGGCGGCAATTTTCTCGGCGACGGCGGCCGGCGGCTCGCCCCAGGTCAGGTACAGCTCGACCTGCTCGGCGGCCAGGTCCTGGGCGGCATCCGATGAACCACCGAAATACAGCGGTGGACGCGGTTGCTGGATGGGCGGGTAGAGCAGCTTGGCGCCTTTGACGGTCAGGTGCTTGCCGTCATAGTCGACGGTTTCGCCTTCCAGCACGCGACGCCAGATGCGGGTGAATTCCACCGAGGCTTCATAACGTTCTTCATGGGTAAGAAACAGGCCGTCACCGGCCAGTTCGTCGGGATCGCCTCCCGTCACCAAATTGAACAGCGCACGTCCACCGGACAAGCGATCCAGGGTCGCCGCCTGACGGGCCGCGACCGTGGGCGAAATGATGCCGGGGCGCAGGGCCACCAGAAACTTCAGACGCTGGGTCACCGGAATCAACGAGGCCGCCACCAGCCAGGAATCCTCGCAGGAACGCCCGGTAGGGATCAGCACCCCGCCAAAACCCAGCCGGTCGGCCGCTTGGGCGATCTGTTGCAAATAGCCGTGATCCACTGCCCGCGCGCCCTCGGAGGTGCCAAGGTAATGGCCGTCACCGTGGGTAGGCAGAAACCAGAAAATATTGAGGCTCATGGAGTTGTCTCCTAAGGGTCGGGACGGGCCGGTACGGGCAGGTCCCTAAAGGCTTATTGGGCAGTGACGACCTTGGCCGGCGGTGTCCAGATCACGTCTTTGACCACCAGCGGCTTTGGGATCAGCTTGAGTTGATAGAAGCTGTCGGCGATTTTCTGCTGCGCGGCTACCACCTCGGGGGTGATGAATCCGGCCCCGTAGCCTTGGCGCTTGACCGAGGTCAGGGTGATGTCGGCCGGCAGCCCCAGCAGCGGTGCGACTTGCGCGGTCACTTCGTCGGGGTGGGCCTTGGACCATTCGCCCACCGAGCGCACTTCGTCGATCACCGTGGCGATCACCTGCGGATGTTGCTGGGCAAAGGGCTTGGTGGCCAGGTAGAACTGATGGTTGTCGGCCAGGCCTTCGGCGTCACGCAGGGTGCGCGCCTGGAGCTGGTTTTCGGCGGCGGCCTGGTACGGGTCCCAGATCACCCAGGCGTCCACCGCGCCCCGCTCGAATGCCGCACGTGCATCGGCCGGGGGCAGGAACACGGTCTGAATATCGGTGTATTTGAGGCCGGCATCCGCCAATGCACGAAGCAGCAGGTAGTGCACATTGGAGCCCTTGTTCAGGACCACTTTCTTGCCCTTGAGGTCGGCCACCGATTTGATCGGCGAATCCTTGGGCACCAGGATTGCCTCGCTGTGGGGCGCTGGCGGCTCATAGGCCACATAGAGCAAGTCGGCACCGGCGGCCTGGGCAAACACGGGGGGGGTTTCGCCGGTCACGCCAAAGTCGATGGAGCCCACGTTCAAACCTTCCAGCAGTTGCGGGCCGCCCGGGAACTCGGTCCATTGCACCTGCACACCCTGCTCGGCCAGGCGCTTTTCGAGCGTGCCACGGGCCTTGAGCAGCACCAGAGTGCCGTATTTCTGGTAACCGATACGCAGGGTATCGGCCTGGGCCTGGCTGAGCACGCCGAAGGAAACGGCGGCGGCAAACAGGGCGAAAAGACTGCGGCGCAAAGTCAGGGTGCGCATTGGCGCTCTCCATACAGCTTTAAATTGTCGTGGGGATCAGCGATTGGGTTGCGGGGTCAGGCGCAGGTACGGCTTGACCGCTTTGTAACCTTTTGGGAAGCGTTGCTTGAGTTCGGCTTCGTCCTTGAGCGACGGGACAATGACCACGTCATCACCGTCCTGCCAGTTGGCCGGGGTGGCCACCTTGTGGCTGTCAGTCAATTGCAGGGAATCGATCACCCGCAGGATTTCGTGGAAATTGCGCCCGGTGCTGGCCGGATAAGTAATGGTCAGGCGCACTTTCTTGTGGGGGTCGATCACGAACAGCGAACGCACGGTGAGGGTGTCGTTGGCATTCGGGTGAATCAGGTCGTACAAGTCCGAGACCTTGCGGTCGGCGTCGGCCAGGATCGGAAAGTTGACGGTGGTGTGCTGGGTTTCGTTGATGTCTTCGATCCAGCGATGATGGGAGTCCACCGGGTCCACCGAGAGGGCGATGGCCTTGACGCCACGCTGGGCAAATTCATCCTTGAGCTTGGCGGTGAAGCCCAACTCGGTGGTGCAGACCGGGGTGAAGTCCGCCGGATGAGAAAAGAGCACGCCCCAGCTATCGCCCAGCCACTCGTGAAAACGAATCGTGCCGGCGCTGGAATCCTGTGCGAAGTCGGGGGCGATGTCGCCGAGTCTGAGGCTCATGTGCTGCTCCTTGGCTGGGGTTGCATGGAGCGCTACTGTGCACGGAGTTTCAGAATATAAAAAAGAATAAATAACGATTTGTATATTCTATAAACATATATATAAGCCTCCCAAAATGCAGACGAAAAAAAACCCGGCCATCAGGCCGGGTCTCTTGGCAAGGCTTACAACAGCGGGATCTGATAGCTCAGGATCACACGGTTTTCGTCCTGCTCGCGCTGGCCGACGATGTCGTTACGCCAGGCTGCGTTTTTCCACATGATGCCGAAGTTCTTCAGCGGACCTTCCGGCACGACGTAGGCGATGGTGATATCACGTTCCCATTCCGATGCGTTGTTGTTGGTCTGGACGAACGTCGAGCCCGACTTCGCACCGTAGGTGTCGATGTTGTCGCCATGCAGGTAGACCACACCGAAGGTGGCACCCGGGAAACCGAGCTTGGCGAAGTCATAGGAGTAACGGGCCTGCCAGGTTTTCTCGCCGGCACGGCCGAACTTCTGGATTTGCATGTCAGTGATGGTGTAGTTCGACGAACCGTCACCCTGGTTCAGCCACGGGAAGTCGCTGCTGCCGTTGCTGACCTGGTAACCACCACCGAAGGTGTGGCCGGCCACGGTGTAGAGGAACAGACCGCTGGCCAGGTTGTTGCTGACTTCACCCTTGCCGTTGACCGCATGGTAGTCACCGGTGGTGTAGTACGCCGCGTCGTTACCGTCATGGCCATCGCTGCTGCTGTTGAAATAGCGCAGGTCGGATTTCAACACACCCGGGCCGATGGACCAGTTATGGACCAGACCGAGGAAGTGCTGTTTATAGAAGTTTTCCAGGTTGCCGTAGTAGTACTGCAACAACAGGTCCTTGTTGACCTTGTAGTCGGCGCCGGCGTAACGGAAATCGTTGCTGCGTTCGCCGATGTTGCTGTTGCCGCTGCCGTTGGCGCCACTGATGGACAGGTCTTCCAGGTTGCTGGAGTTACGGCCCTTGGCCTCGCTGATCTTACCGGCAATCAGGGTCAGGTCCTTGATCTCGTTAGAGGTGACCTGGCCACCTTGCCACCATTGCGGCACCAGACGACCGTCGTTGGACATGATCACCGGCAGTTTTGGCTGCAGGGTGCCCAGTTTGAAGACAGTCTTGGAAACGCGGGCCTTGGCGGTCAGGCCGCCGGTGGCGAAATCATTGACTGCGCTGCTGCCGTCACCGCTGGGGAATACGGTGCCGCCGTCCAGCAGGCCGGTGGCGTTGCCGCTCTTGCCGCCACTGGAATCCAGACGCAGTGCGTAGACGCCAATGGCGTCGAGACCGAAGCCGACAGTGCCCTGGGTGTAACCGGAAGTGAATTCGGCCTGAAACGCCTGGCCCCATTCTTCGTTCTTGCTCTGAACACCGGCCTTCTTGTTGGCCGCAGTGCCGGCCTGCGAGTCACGGTTATCGGTATTGATGTAGTAGTTGCGCAGTTTCAGGGTGGCGGTGCTGTCTTCCAGAAAGCCGTCGGCTTGCGCCTGACCAACCAGAAGGACGCCAGCCGCGACAGCCAGTGCCAAGGTGGATTTGAACATTGAAGCGCTCCTCTCGAATTTTCTAATTTTTGTAAACATCGGCCCGGAATCTGCTGTTCCGTGGTGGCCGCTGGGCGCGGTTAGTGCCAAAAGGTGACCGATCAATCAATGACCAGGGCCTGTCTTCCGAACCGTTTCTCAGGGCGTGCAGCTTAAAGATAAATTCATGACAGGAAAAAGATTAGTTTCAGCGCAGCTTAGAAGATTTCGAAATATTAAATTGCTAGCACCAACCTGAGGAGATCTTTAAAAGACATAAATTCATAAGCTAATGCCTATAAATTATTTATTGGTCATTTTTTAGATCGTTTAGATTGGAAAAACCGGGCCTCCGGACGCCTTGCTTCCCACCTTTATTTAATCTTTGCAGCGCCTTTGAGGTGTTCCATGGCTATCGGCAGCATCTTTCATAACTCGAATTTCATGTTCAGGCTTTTTTCCGGGCTGACGGTGGCGGTAGCCTTGGCCGCCGCGCTACCCGCTCAAGCTGAAGACACCCTGCGCATCGGCTACCAGACCGGCATCGATCCGAGCAAAGTGCCCCAGGCCGACGGCGCCTACGACAAGGCGATTGGGCAAAAAATCGACTGGCGCCGCTTCAACGCCGGCCCGGAGGTGGTGGCGGCCCTGGCCTCAGGTGACCTGCAGATCGGCGACCTGGGTTCCAGCCCGCTGGCCGCTGCCACATCGCGCAAGCTGCCGCTGGTGACCTTCCTGGTCGCGGCGCAAATCAATTCGGCAGAGGCGCTGGTGGTGCGCAACGGCAGCGGCATCACCGACCCGCAGCAGCTGGTGGGCAAGACGATTGCCACGCCCTTTGTCTCGACGTCCCACTACAGCTTGTTGGGAGCGCTGAAGCACTGGGGGCTGGAAGGCAAGGTCAAGGTGGTCAACCTGAACCCGACCGAGATCGCCGCCGCGTGGAAACGTGGGGATATTGATGGCGCCTTCGTCTGGTCACCGGCCTTGGGCGAGATTCGCAAGACCGGCAAGACCTTGACCGACGCCGCACAGGTTGCCCAGTGGGGCGCGCCGACCTTCGAAGTCTGGGTCGCACGCAAGGACTACGCCGACAAGCACCCGGAGGTGATTGCCAAATTCGCCAAAATCACTCTGGATGCGTTCGCTGATTACGCAGCCCATAAAGACAGCTGGACCGCCGACTCGGTGCCCGTGCAAAAAATCGCCAAACTGACCGGCTCCAACGCCGCCGATGTACCGGAAATCCTCACCGGCTCGGCGTTTCCCGACGCCCAGGCACAAACCGCCCTGCTGGACGGTACACCGAAGGCGATCGCCAGGACGGCCGAGTTTCTGAAAGAGCAAGGCAAGATAGAAAGCGTGTTGCCGGATTATTCGCCGTATGTGAGCACCCGATTCGTGACCGAATAAGCGCAGGCTGCAACTGACCTGCAGGGCCTGGCTTGCTCGGGAACAACGCAACGCGGTTCCCCAGTTCAAACCGGAGCCCGCCGTTCCCGAGCAAGCTCGGTCCTGCAGGAGCCTCATTTTTTTATTGCCTCAAGCAGGAGTCTTTCATGGCCCAGCTACAACTCGACCGCATCAGCGCCCAATACCCAGGCGCTGCCGAGCCGGTACTGGCCGACATCTCCCTGACCCTCGGGCCACAACAGCTTCTGGTAGCACTGGGCCCCTCAGGCAGTGGCAAGACCTCCCTGCTCAATCTGATAGCCGGCTTCGTCAGCCCCAGCGCCGGGCGCATCACCCTGGACGGCGTGCCCGTGCAAGGTCCGAGTGCCGAACGCGGGGTGGTGTTCCAGGACGACGGCCTGCTGCCCTGGCAAGACGTCCTGGGCAATGTCGCCTTTGGCCTGGAGTTGGCAGGCGTGCCTCGCCCCCAGCGCGAAAAGCGCGCACAGGAAATGCTCGCGCTGGTGGACCTCGCAGACTTCGGCAACCGGCATGTCTGGCAATTGTCCGGCGGCCAGAAACAACGCGTAGGCCTGGCCCGCGCCCTCGCCGCCGACCCACGCCTGCTGTTGATGGACGAGCCCTTCGGCGCCCTTGACGCCTTCACTCGCGAACAGATGCAAGAGCTCTTGCTGCAGGTCTGGCAGCGCACCGCCAAACCGATCTTTCTCATCACCCATGACATCGAAGAGGCCGTGTTCCTGGCGACTGACCTGATCTTGCTGGCCCCCAACCCCGGGCACATCGAAGAGCGTCTGAGCCTGGACTTCGGCCAACGCTACAGCGCCGGGGAGTCGGCCCGGGCGATCAAGTCCGACCCCCGCTTCATCGAAACCCGCGAGCACGTGTTGGCCCGGGTGTTCTCCCAACGCAGCGCGTCGCGCCAGGAGCCCGCATGAGCAGCTACGAACTTCCCGTGGCAAAGACCGCCCAGGTACCGCCCAAGGTCGCCAGACCCCGGCAGATGAGTACCCGCTGGATCAGCACTTTGACGTTGCTCAGCGTGTTGGTGCTGTGGTGGGCAGTGACGGCCGCCGGTTTGATCGACCCGCTGTTTCTGCCCCCACCCGGCGCGGTGCTGCAGAAGGCCTGGCTGCTGGCGACCAAAGGCTACATGGACGTAACGCTATGGCAACACCTGGGTGCCAGCCTGCAACGGATCGGCCTGGCGCTGTTTTTCGCCGTGGTGCTGGCCATTCCCACCGGCATCGCCATCGGCACCAACCGCATTGCCCAGGGTATCTTCGACCCGCTGATCGAGATCTATCGACCGGTGCCGCCGTTGGCTTATCTGCCATTGATCGTAATCTGGTGCGGGATTGGCGAGCTGTCCAAAGTGCTGTTGATCTACCTGGCGATCTTTGCACCGATCGCCATTGCCACCGCCACGGGGGTGCGCAATGTCGACCCCACACGCCTGCGGGCCGCGCAATCGCTGGGGGCCACACGCACGCAGCTGATTCGCCACGTGATCCTGCCCAGCGCCCTGCCGGAAATCCTCACCGGCATTCGGATCGGGCTGGGGGTCGGCTGGTCCACCCTGGTGGCCGCCGAATTGATCGCCGCCACCAGCGGCCTGGGCTTCATGGTGCAATCGGCCGCGCAGTTCCTGGTGACCGACGTGGTGGTACTGGGCATCCTGATCATCGCGCTGATCGCCTTCAGCCTGGAAATGGGACTGCGCGTGCTGCAGCGCAAGCTGGTGCCTTGGCACGGCCAGAGCCACTGATTCACAATCGACCTTGACCACGCCGACAGTTCGGCGCTGCATTGAAGAGCCCAACATGAGTCTGACGATATCTGTGATCAGCCCTGCCCTCGGCGCTCGCGTCGACGGTGTGGACCTGAGTCGCGACCTGAGCGATGCCGAGCGCGACAGCGTCGAGCAGGCGCTGCTGGAACACCAGGTGCTGTTTTTCCGCAATCAGCCACTGACCCCGCGACAGCAGGCGCGTTTCGCCCATCGTTTTGGCGATCTGCACATTCACCCGATCTATCCCAATGTGCCGGACCAACCGGAAGTGCTGATCCTTGACACCGCCGTCACCGATGTCCGGGACAACGCCATCTGGCACACCGATGTGACGTTTCTGCCGACCCCGGCCATGGGCGCGGTGCTCAGTGCCAAGCAGGTCCCGCCCTATGGTGGCGATACCTTGTGGGCCAGCGGCATCGCTGCGTATGAAGCTCTGTCCGCGCCCCTGCGGCACCTGTTGGACGGTCTTACCGCCACCCACGATTTCACCCAATCCTTCCCGCTGCAGCGCTTCGGCAGCACTGCCGAAGACCTCGCTCGCTATGAGGCCACGCGCCGCCAGCATCCGCCGCTGTCCCACCCGGTGATCCGCACCCATCCAATCAGCGGGCGCAAGTGCCTGTTCGTCAGCGAAGGCTTCACCTCGCGCATCAACGAACTGGAAGCCAACGAAAGTGCGGCGATCCTCAAGCTGCTGTTCGCCCACAGCACTCGCCCGGAATTCACCGTGCGTTGGCAGTGGCAAGCCGGGGATGTGGCGTTCTGGGACAACCGCTGCACGCAGCACTACGCGGTGGACGACTACCGCCCGCAACGGCGCGTGATGCACCGGGCGACGGTGTTGGGAGACGCACCATTTTGAACCCGTGGGGGCGCGTTGCTCCGGCGCTCCGCAAGCCCGCGAGGGAAGCTACGCAGTCACCGCCGTGCAACGTTGTTCGCGGGCTTCGCACGCCCCCACAGAGGCGTCACCTGCGGGCAGCTACTCTGCCAACGACGGCTTCTCCCAAAGATTGATCCCGCCCTCCACCGCGAAGCGGTCGATCTCGGCCAGTTCTTCGTTGCTGAAGACCAGGTTGTCGAGGGCCCGGACGTTTTCGATGATCTGCTCCGGCCGGCTGGCGCCGATCAGGGCCGAGGTGACGCGCGGGTCGCGCAGAGTCCAGGCGAGGGCCATCTGGGCCAGGCTCTGGCCGCGTTTGCGGGCGATTTCATTGAGGGCGCGGATGTGCGCCAGGTTGCTTTCCGACAGGTGGGATTTGGGCAAAGAGCCACCCCCCGGACGGTTGACCCGTGACTGCTCCGGCACACCGTTAAGGTACTTGTCACTCAACAAGCCCTGAGCCAGCGCCGTGAACACAATCACCCCGGCACCCAGCTCATCGGTCACATCCAGCAGGTCTTTCTCGACCCAGCGGTTCAGCAGGTTGTAGGCCGGCTGATGAATCAACAGCGGCACTTTCCATTCCTTCAGGAACCGGGTGATCTCCCGGGTTTTCGCCCCGGAATAGGAAGAGATACCGATGTACAGTGCCTTGCCCTGCTGCACGGCGGTGGCCAATGCGCTGGCTGTTTCTTCCAGCGGTGTATCGGCGTCGAAGCGGTGGGAATAGAAGATGTCCACGTAATCCAGCCCCATGCGCTGCAGGCTCTGGTCCAGGCTCGCCAGCACGTATTTGCGCGACCCCCCACCCTGCCCATAGGGGCCCGGCCACATGTCCCAGCCGGCCTTGGTGGAAATGATCAGCTCGTCACGATACGGCTGGAAGTCTTCGCGCAGCAGTCGGCCGAAATTGACCTCGGCGCTGCCGTAGGGTGGGCCGTAGTTATTGGCCAGGTCGAAATGGTTGATGCCCAGGTCGAACGCCGTGCGCAGCATGGCCCGCTGGGTGTCGATCGGCGTGGCATCGCCGAAGTTGTGCCACAGGCCCATGGACAAGGCCGGCAGGACCAGGCCGCTGCGGCCGACGCGGCGGTAGGGAATGGATTCGTAACGGTTCTCGGCAGCGATATAGGTCATGGTCTTTCCTGTTCTCATTGACGTTGTTGTTGGATGTTGTTGAGGCGGGAAAGCGGGTGGCGGTTCCGATCAAGCCGTGATGGCCCCGCCCATCGGCGACTCTCTGCCCCGCCTATCGAACCATGTGCAAGAACTGCATATGCCGTTCGTACTGGTCGAGGATATCGTTGATCACCTGTTCCTTGTTATAGCCCACCAGATCGTAGTCCTGACTGCCTTCGGCCAGGTGCACTTCGGCCCGGTAGTAGCGGCGGTTCTTGAGCTCTTGGTTCCCCATGCCACCACGGGCGAAGGACGGTGTGAAGTAGCCGCGCATCTGCACCTGATAGATGAAGGGCCGCTCTTCACCGTGGCCGATTTCCAGGGTGACGTTGTCGTGGCCGCTGTCCTCCTGAGTGACCGCAGTCAGTCCCTTTTCGGCAAACACCGCCGTGACTTCGGCGATGGAAGGCCGCACCACGCTTTCCATGACGCGATAGACTTCATCGCGGGACGGGAAGCTTACTGCCTGGGTCAGGCGCTGGCGCCAGCCGCCACGGCCTCGTCGACTGCTCGCCACCGGCGCCAGCGAATACAGCTGAGCGATCTTGCGCTGGGATTCCATGTGAAAAGCCTTGTGCAGCCCCCACATCATCGCCAGCAGGATCAGCGAGAACGGCAGCGAGGTCAGCACCACCGCCGATTTCAGCGAATCAATGTTGCCTGCAAACAGTAGACCGCCGGTGATCAGCGCGGTCATCGCACCCCAGAATACCCGGAGCCACTTCGGCCCATCTTCGTCGGGGTTGCCACCCCGGGCGGACAAAGTCGAGAGCACCACGGTGCCGGAGTCTGCGGAGGTGACGAAGAAGACGAAGCTGATGAAAACGGTGACCGCGATCACCGTCTTGCTCCAGGGGTAGGTTTCCAGCAACAGGTACAAGGTCTTGGACGGGTCATCCAGCGCCGATTGTCCCAGCGCGGTCATTCCGTGGCCGAGCACCAGCTCGATGGCGCTGTTGCCGAAGATCGACATCCACGCCAAGGTAAAGCCCAGCGGAATCAGCAGCACGCCGAAGACGAATTCGCGGATGGTACGGCCACGGGAGATCCGGGCGATGAACAACCCGACAAAGGGTGCCCACGCGATCCACCAGGCCCAGTAGAACACCGTCCAATTGCCCAGCCAGTCGCTCTTGGGGTTGTAGGCATAGACGTCAAAGCTCTTGGTCGGCAAGGCGCCCAGATAGTCACCGATGTTCTGGATCAGGGTATTGAGCAGGTGCTGGGTAGGCCCGGCAAACAACACGAACAGCAACAAGGCACAGGCCAGCAGCATGTTGATGTCCGACATTACCCGCACGCCCTTGTCGACGCCCGCCACTGCCACGGCAATCGCGGCGCCCATCATCAGCACGATGAGGCCCATCTGCACCCAGTGGGTGTGGGGCATGCCGAACAGGTAGTCCAGGCCCGCATTCAGGTGCAGCACGCCAAAGCCCATGTCCGCGCCGAGGCCGAAGACCGTGGCGATGATACCGAAGCCGTCCACGGCGTAGCCGATAGGTCCGTTGATGCGCTTGCCGATCAGTGGGTACAGTGCCGATCGCAAAGCCAACGGCAGGTTGTGACGGTAGGCAAAATACGCCAGCGCCATGCCGACAAAGGCGAATACACCCCAGCCATGCAGCCCCCAATGCAGAAACACCAGCTGCATGGCTTGCCGCGCAGACGCCTCGGTGCCGCCCACGCCTTGCGGGGGATGCAGCGTGTGGGTCAGCGGCTCGGAGACGCAGAAGAAAAATAGCGTGATGCTGATGCCGGCAGCGAACAGCATGCCAGCCCAGGAGAGGTAGCTGAACTCGGGTTCGTCATGGTCGGCACCGAGTTTGATCTTGCCGTAACCGGACAAGGCGGTGGCCACCACGAAGACCAGGTACAGGGTCATGGCCAGCATGTAATACCAGCCCACGGTGTTGGCGGCCCAGGTCTGTGCGGCCGATAACCACTCGCCTGCCTGAACCGGAAAAGCGATCACTACGATACCGAAAACAAGGATAAAGCTCGCCGCGAAATAGAACACCGGCGCGTTCATACGGACGGCGCCGCTGGGAGTTGCACTCATCAGAAGCCTGCAGTTTTTGTTGAACAAGCGTTCAATTTAAACACGGAAAGCCCGACTGGCCTAATCGGGCCGATGAGTGCGGTGCGACAAATAGCCCCGTCAGACGGCGCTGCCATCATGCTGGGCGTTGGCCTGGGTGACGTTGCTGCCGGCCTCGACGCTGCGGGTCAGCCACACATTACCGCCGATGGTCGAGCCCTTGCCGATGGTGATGCGCCCCAGAATCGTTGCCCCTGCATAGACCACCACATCGTCTTCCACGATCGGGTGGCGCGGGTGGCCTTTGTGCAACGTCCCGGACTCATCGGCCGGGAAACGCTTGGCGCCCAGCGTCACCGCCTGATAGATACGCACCCGCTCGCCGATGATTGCCGTCTCGCCGATGACCACACCGGTCCCGTGGTCAATGAAGAAGCTCTGACCGATCTGTGCACCCGGGTGAATGTCGATGCCCGTGGCAGAATGAGCCAGCTCGGAACTGATCCGTGCCAACAGCGGCAGACCTGCACGGTACAAGTGATGGGCGAGTCGGTGATGGATGATTGCCAGCACGCCGGGATAGCACAGCAGCACCTCATCGACGCTGCGCGCAGCCGGATCGCCGTGGTAGGCGGCCAGTACGTCAGTGTCGAGCACGCGTCGCAGCTCCGGCAACGCGGCGGCGAACGCCTGAGTCAGGTGCATGGCATGAGTATCGACCTCCGCATAGTCGCAATTACCATTACGCGCGGCGTAGCGAAGCTCCAGGCGCGCCTGGATCAACAGCGCATTGAGCGCGGCATCCAGGGTGTGGCCCACATAGAAATCTTCGCTCTCTTCGCGCAAGTCCACCGGCCCCAGACGCATGGGGAACAGCGCGCCACAGAGCTGCTCGAGAATGCTCTTGATAGCCTCGCGGGACGGCAACTCGCGGCCGCCCTGCTGCCCACAGCTGCGGCCGTTTTGCCGGCGCCAATCGTCACGGGCCGAACGCAGCTGACCGACGATGGCCTGCAGCTGCCAATGGCCTTTGCGTGGTTGAGATATGTCGTTCACGGTCAACTCCTGCGTATCAACGGGCGGCATTGCGCCTGGCGGCGCACACGATACGGCAAATTCAGTGATGGCAAAAAGAACACTTTGCACAGTCACTCGTGCATCAGAGCATAAACGCAATGTCCGGGTTACGCCGGGGATGGGGGCGTCATGGATGAACTTGCTATAGTTGCCAGCGCACCTCCACCCATCGGATCGATCCATGCTCAGCCAATCCCTCGCCTGCTTCCCTCGTCTTGACCTCCTGTCCGGACCGACTGCCCTGCACAAGCTGGAACGCCTGTCGCAATGGGTCGGGCGGGACATCTATGTCAAACGCGACGACACCACGCCACTGGCGCTGGGCGGCAACAAGCTGCGCAAGCTGGAATACCTGGCGGCCGACGCTTTGGCCCAAGGCGCCGATACCCTGCTGACGGCCGGTGCCATTCAGTCCAACCATGTGCGCCAGACCGCCGCACTGGCCGCGCAACTGGGCCTGGGCTGCGTGGCCCTGCTGGAAAATCCCATTGGCACTCAGGACAGCAGCTACCTGAGCAACGGCAACCGTTTGTTGCTGGAGCTGTTCGGTACCCAGGTCGAGCGGGTCGACAACCTCGACAATGCCGACGCTCAGCTGGCCGCCGTGGCCACTCGCCTGAGCAATGAAGGCAAGCGGCCCTACGTCGTGCCCATCGGCGGCTCCAACGCCCTGGGTGCGCTGGGGTATGTTCGTGCAGGGCTGGAACTCGCCGAGCAGATGACCGCAACAGGGCTGAACTTCGCCGCCGTGATCCTGGCCTCAGGCAGCGCCGGCACCCACAGCGGCCTGGCCCTGGGCCTGAGTGAAAGCCAGGGTCAGGTCCCGGTGATTGGCGTCACCGTCTCGCGCCCGGAGTCGACCCAGCGGCCCAAGGTGGAAACTCTCGCCAAACATACGGCTGACCTGCTGGGCGTGCCGCTGCCCAGCGATTTCAGTGTCACGTTGTGGGACGAATACTATGGCCCGCGCTACGGCGAACCCAACGCCGGCACTGTATCTGCCGTCCGCCTGCTGGCCTCCCGCGAAGGCCTGCTGCTGGACCCGGTGTATACCGGCAAGGCCATGGCGGGACTGCTCGACGGCATAGAGCGTCAGCGTCTTGGCCAAGGCCCGGTAATCTTTTTACACACTGGCGGGGCTCCAGCGCTCTTCGCCTACCCGAATGCGTGGAATGGCTTGACATAATTGAATAAGAAGATTGTTTTTTAGTATTTTCAACTTTAAAAAAACTCGATTTATAGTGGCGCCGCTACGCCAACCGAACAACAGCACAGGGGCTGAACATGACATTTTCCGCATTACGTCGCCGTATTCTCGTTGGGGGCTTGGGCCTGGTATTGGGCGCGGCTGCGATCAGCCCGGCGATGGCCGGCGATCAACTGCAAAAAATCAAGGACGCCGGCACCCTCAGCGTTGGTCTCGAAGGGACTTACCCGCCGTTCAGCTTCCAGGACGAGAGCGGCAAGCTCACCGGATTCGAAGTCGAGTTCTCCGAAGCGCTGGCCAAGCAACTTGGGGTGAAGGTCAAGTTCCAGCCCACCAAATGGGACGGCATCCTCGCCTCACTAGAGTCCAAACGCCTGGACGTGGTGATCAACCAGGTGACCATCTCCGATGAGCGCAAGAAAAAGTACGATTTCTCCGAGCCCTACACCGTGTCGGGTATTCAGGCGCTGATCCCGAAGAAGAACGCCGGGCAGATTGCCAAGGCCGATGATCTGGCCGGCAAGAAAGTCGGCGTGGGCCTGGGCTCCAACTATGAACAATGGCTCAAGGATAACGAACCCAAAGCCATCATCAAGACCTACGACGATGACCCCACCAAGTATCAAGACCTGCGCATCGGCCGCATCGACGCCATCCTTGTCGACCGTCTGGCCGCCGTCGAGCTGATCAAGAAAACCAATGACACGCTGGTGCTGGCCGGTCCCGCGTTCTCCCGTCAGGAAGCCGGTGTGACGTTGCGCAAAGGCGAACCAGAACTGCTGGCAGCGATCAACCAGGCCATCGACAAACTGCGTGCGGACGGGACCCTGGCCGCGCTGTCCACCAAATACTTTGGCGCCGATATCACTCAATGATAGAGAACAGCCTGCAGCTGATGCTGGATTCGGCGCCCTTTCTGCTCAAGGGCGCCTGGTATACCGTGGTGCTGAGCCTGGGCGGCATGTTCTTCGGGCTTCTGCTGGGCTTCGGCCTGGCGTTGATGCGGCTGGCGCATTCGCGCGTGCTGCAGTGGACCGCACGGATTTACGTGTCGTTTTTCCGGGGTACACCGCTGCTGGTGCAGCTCTTTGTCATCTATTACGGGCTCCCGGAGTTGGGCATCGAGCTGGAGCCGCTGCCGGCGGCGCTGATCGGCTTCTCGCTGAACATGGGCGCTTATGCCTGTGAAATCCTGCGCGCCGCTATCAGCTCCATTGACCGCGGCCAGTGGGAAGCGGCAGCCAGCATCGGCATGACCCGGGCGCAGACCCTGCGCCGGGCGATCCTGCCCCAGGCGGCGCGCACCGCCCTGCCGCCACTGGGCAACAGCTTCATTTCGCTGGTCAAGGACACTGCGCTGGCGGCGACCATTCAAGTCCCGGAGCTGTTCCGTCAGGCGCAACTGATCACCGCTCGGACTTTCGAAATCTTTACCATGTACCTTGCGGCCGCCCTGATTTACTGGGTACTGGCCAGCCTGCTGTCGCACCTGCAGCATCGCCTTGAAGTGCGGGTCAACCGCCACGATATGGAGTGACCGCAGCATGATCGTGGTGGAAAAACTGACGAAAGCGTTTAACGGCAACACGGTGCTCAAGGGCATCGACCTGCGCATCGAGCCGGGTGAAGTGGTGGCTATCATCGGCCCCAGCGGTTCAGGCAAGACCACCTTCCTGCGTTGCCTCAACCTGCTGGAACCCCCCACCAGCGGCAGCCTGCAGGTGGGCGACATCCAGATCGATACCGGTCGCCCGTTGCTGCAGCAACAGAGTGCCATCCGGCAACTGCGCCAGCACGTAGGCTTTGTGTTCCAGAACTTCAACCTGTTCCCTCATCGCACCGCACTGGAGAATGTGGTGGAAGGCCCGATCGTGGTGAAAAAAGTACCCCGCGAGCAGGCGTTGGCACTGGGTCGCAAACTGCTGGCCAAGGTGGGCCTGGCGGGCAAGGAAGATGCCTATCCACGGCGCTTGTCCGGGGGTCAGCAACAGCGCGTGGCCATCGCTCGGGCACTGGCCATGGAGCCTGAGGTGATTCTGTTCGACGAGCCGACTTCGGCACTGGACCCGGAACTGGTAGGGGAAGTACTGGCCACCATTCGCGGACTGGCCGAGGAGCGGCGCACCATGGTGATCGTCACCCACGAGATGCAATTCGCTCGGGATGTGGCGAACCGGGTGGTGTTTTTCGATCAAGGGGTGATTGTCGAGCAGGGCGAAGCGAAGGCGTTGTTCGAGCATCCCCAGGAGGAGCGGACTCGGCAGTTCTTGAGCAAGTTTCTGGCGGATCGGTAGGTGCTGAGCGCTTGTGCCGGCCAATAAAAACCGCCTCTCGAAAGAGGCGGTTTTTATCTTTGCAAGCCGGCCAACCATCACGGCAAGTTCTGTTGGCGACGGAAATGACTCAACCGTCACATCCCCTTCTATCCATATACCTAAACGTTCCTGTTTATAATTTTCCTACACATTTAAGGTATATGCACCGGACCACCGGACCCACTTGAAGACAATCGCCGCGACACACGTGGCGTAGGTAATCTTGCGAGGACGTCATGGTCACAATCACCCCGGTGCTCAACGCCAGGGCAGCGCTGGCAAGCGAAGCCGACGGCATGCTGGACACAGCGCCCCTCCTGCTCCCGGCCAAGGTGCTCAAAAGCGACGAAGAAGCAGTGCAAGCCGCCCGTTGGCTGGCGCAATCCGCGCGCGAAGGGGCTGCCAAACGCGACCAGGAACGGCAGTTGCCGTGGCAAGCACTGGAAGGGTTCAGCCAAAGTGGCCTGGGCAGTATCCTCGTCCCCAAAGCCTTCGGCGGCCCGCAGGTCAGTTTTGCCACCGTCAGCGAAGTCTTTCGGATCATCTCCAGTGCCGACCCTGCCCTGGGCCAGATCCCGCAGAATCATTTCGCCATTCTTTCCATGCTCCAGGCCGCCGCCACGCCGCAACAGCAACATCTGCTGTTCCAGAGCGTGCTGGAGGGTGCCCGCATCGGCAATGGTGGCCCGGAACGCGGCAACAAGAACACCTTGGAACTCAAGGCCCGGATCGTGGCCGACGGCAATGGCTTTCGGGTCAGCGGGCAGAAGTTCTACTCCACCGGCGCGCTGTTCGCACACTGGGTCGCCGTCAAGGCAGAGGATGATAACGGTCGGACGGTCATGGCGTTCATCCGCCGCGGCAGTCCCGGACTGCGCATCGTCGATGACTGGTCCGGTTTCGGCCAACGCACCACCGCCAGCGGCACCGTATTGCTGGACCGGGTGCCGGTGCCGGCCGAGCAGGTGATCGATATCTGGCGGCTGGGCGAAACCCCGCATGTTCAGGGTGCGATCTCCCAACTGATTCAGGCCGCCATCGATGCCGGCATCGCCGAGGCCGCCATCGACGACACCCTTGAGTTCGTCCGCACGCGCTCGCGGCCCTGGGTCGATGCCAACGTCTCCCGCGCCAGCGACGATCCCTACGTCATTGCCGACATCGGCCGGCTCAAGCTGGAACTGCACGCCGCCCAGGCCCTGCTGCGCAAGGCCGCGAAAAGCGTGGATGCCGCCAGCGCCGGCCGAATCGATGCCGACGTCGCTGCCCAAACCTCCATTGCCGTGGCCGAAGCCAAGGTGCTGACCACCGAGATCGCGCTGCTGGCCAGCGAAAAGCTTTTCGAACTGGCCGGCAGCCGCGCCACCCTGGCCGAATTCAACCTCGATCGGCACTGGCGCAACGCCCGCGTCCATACCCTGCACGATCCCGTGCGCTGGAAGTACCACGCCGTCGGCGCCTGGTACCTGAACGGCAGCCACCCCGCACGACATTCATGGATCTGACACATGACGCTTTCAACTCAATCCCGAGGGCCCGTCGCCCTGATTCAATCCGACGCTCAGGCGTTGGCCGTGGCCGCCGAACTGGCCGAGCAGTTACGTACCGAGAGCGCCCTGCGTGATCGGGAACGACGCCTGCCCATCCACGAGCTCGAGCAATTTTCCGCCTCCGGGCTGTGGGGCATCAGCGTGCCCAGGGCATTCGGTGGCGCGGGAGTGTCCAACGTCACCCTGGCTGAAGTCATCCGCCTGATCGCCGCCGCCGATGCTTCGCTCGGCCAGATACCGCAAAACCATTTCTATGCACTGGAAGTGCTGCGGGTCAACGGCAGCCAAGCGCAGCAGCAGCGTCTGTACAAGGAGGTGCTGGCGGGTCGACGGTTGGGCAATGCCCTGGCGGAACTCGGCACTCGCACCGCCCACGAGCGCACCACCACCTTGAGCGCCGACGGCGACAACTATCGCATCAACGGTCGCA
Source organism: Pseudomonas sp. dw_358 (assembly GCF_018449655.1). GTDB lineage: Bacteria > Pseudomonadota > Gammaproteobacteria > Pseudomonadales > Pseudomonadaceae > Aquipseudomonas. Next base: position 55,109 of record NZ_JAAVUX010000006.1, on the reverse strand, counting down.
AGTTCTACGCCACTGGCGCTCTGTATGCCCACCGCATCCCCACCACGGTGGTCGATGCCGAGGGCCGTCAGCACTTGGCGTTCATCCCCGCCGACAGCCCCGGCGTGCAAGTCATCGATGACTGGAGCGGCTTCGGCCAGCGCACCACCGGCAGCGGCTCCGTCGTGTTCGACCATGCCTGGGTCAGCGCAGCTGACGTGGTGCCCTTTCAGAGCGCCTTCGAGCGGCCCACCACCGTCGGCCCGTTGGCGCAGATTCTCCATGCGGCCATCGACACCGGCATCGCCAGCGCCGCACTGGAAGACGCCCTGCAATTCGTGCGCACCCGCACCCGCCCCTGGATCGACTCAGGAACGGAGCGTGCGGTAGACGACCCGTTGACCTTGAAGAGCTTCGGTCAACTGGCTATCCGTGTGCACGCCGCCGAGGCGCTGCTGGAGCGCGCCGGCGAGATGCTGGACATCGCCCAGGCCGACGGCAATGCCGTCACGGTCGCTGTAGCCTCGATTGCCGTGGCCGAAGCGCGGGCGATCAGCACCGAAATATCCCTGGCCGCCAGCAGTACCCTGTTCGAACTGGCCGGCAGCCAGGCCACACTGGCCGAGCACGGCCTGGATCGCCACTGGCGCAACGCACGGGTGCACACGCTGCATGACCCGGTGCGCTGGAAGTACCACGCCATCGGCAATTACTACCTCAACAATATCTATCCGCCGTTGCGAGGGACGATCTGATGCGCCAGAAGCAGATCCTCCTCAACGCGTTCAACATGAACTGCGTCGGTCATATCAACCATGGCTTGTGGACCCACCCGCGCGACACGTCCAGCCAGTACAAGACCCTGGAATACTGGACCGACCTGGCCAAATTGCTGGAGCGCGGGCTGTTCGACGGCTTGTTCATTGCCGACATCGTCGGCGTTTACGACGTCTACGAAGGCAACGTCGATATCACCTTGCGCGAGTCAATCCAGTTGCCGGTCAATGATCCCTTGCTGCTGGTCTCGGCCATGGCCGCCAGCACCTGCCACCTCGGCTTCGGCTTGACCGCCAACCTGACTTATGAAACGCCCTATCTGTTCGCCCGGCGCATGTCCACGCTGGATCACCTGAGCCGTGGCCGGGTGGGCTGGAACATCGTCACCGGCTACCTCGACAGCGCTGCCCGCGCCATGGGGTTGACCGAACAGGTCGAGCACGACCGTCGTTACGATCAGGCCGACGAGTACCTGCAAGTGCTGTACAAGCTTTGGGAAGGCAGCTGGGAAGACGACGCGGTACTGAACGACAAGGCCGCCCGCATCTACGCCCAGCCGAGCAAGGTGCACAAGGTTCGGCATCAGGGCGAGTTCTACCAGGTCGAGGGTTACCATCTCTGCGAGCCATCGCCCCAGCGCACCCCGGTGTTGTTCCAGGCCGGCAGTTCACCCCGGGGACTGCAATTTGCCGGCAATCACGCCGAATGCGTGTTCATCAGCGGCCAGGACAAGGCGGCTACCCGCCTCCAGGTGGACAAGGTTCGCGCCAGCGCGTCGGCCGCGGGCCGTGACCCGGCCGCGGTCAAAGTATTCATGGGCCTGGCCGTGGTCGTCGCCGACACGGAACAGGCGGCCCGCGCCAAGCACGCTGAATACCTGCAATACGCCAGCGCCGAGGCCGGTGTAGCGCACTACTCGGCCTCCACTGCCATCGACTTTTCTCGCTACGGCCTCGACGAGCCGATCCAGCACGTCAAGAGCAACGCCATCGAATCGGCGACCAAGGTCCTGCAAAACAACGATTTCACGCGCCGCAAGCTGCTCAATCAACACGCCTTGGGCGGACGCTACATCACCCTGGTCGGTAACCCCGAGCAGGTCGCCGACGAACTGCAAAGCTGGATCGCCGAAACCGGCCTCGACGGCTTCAACCTGGCGCGCACGGTGACGCCGGAGAGCTACGCCGACTTCATTGACCTGGTGATTCCGGTGCTGCAAGCCCGTGGCGCCTACAAGACCGCCTACGCCCCCGGCACCCTGCGCGACAAACTCTTCGAGCGCGGCCCCCGATTACCTGCCGAGCACACGGGTGCCCATTACCGCCAAGGATTCGCCTCATGAGCAAACATTATGTCCTCGCCGCCCTGCTCGGCCTCGGTTTAGTGGGCGGCGCCCACGCCGCCGATGCGCCACTCAAAGTAGGCACCACGGCTGCATTCGCCATACCCCTGGAGGCCGCCGTGGCCGAAGCCGACAAGCAAGGTCTGAAAGTCCAGCTGATCGAGTTCACTGACTGGATCGCCCCCAACGTCAGCCTCGCGGCGGGCGACATCGACGTGAATTACTTCCAGCACATCCCGTTCCTGGAGAACGCCAAGGCGGCCGCCGGTTTCGACCTGATGCCCTATGCACCGGGCATTATCAACAACGTCGGCCTGTACTCGAAGAAATACAAAAGCTTCGACCAACTGCCCCAAGGTGCCACCGTCGCCATTGCCAATGACCCGATCAACAGTGGTCGCGGCCTGCAACTGCTGGCCAAGGCCGGTCTGATCACCCTCAAGCCCGGCGTGGGCTACAAGGCCACCGAGGACGACATCACCGCCAACCCACGGCGGCTGAAAATCCTGCAGGTGGAGGCGGTGCAACTGGTACGGGCCTACGACGACGCCGACCTGGTCCAGGGCTATCCCGCCTACATCCGCCTGGCCAATACCTTCGATGCCAATTCGGCGCTTCTTTTCGACGGTCTCGATCACCCGGAATACGTGATTCAGTTCGTGATCCAGCCCGCGAACAAGAACGACCCGCGCCTGGCCAAATTCATCGACATTTACCAGCATTCGCCTGTGGTGCGTGCGTCGCTGGACAAGGTCAACGGCAAGCTCTATCAGGTCGGCTGGAAGGAGTGAAACCATGAGCCTGTCCAACCCGCAGCGCCACCTCGATGCTCCCCCCCAGACGCGTCCACGCGAAGCGGATCGCTTGCAGCTGCGCCCCGACCTGGCCGAGGCCCATGTGCGGCTGCTCGGCGTGGGCAAGACTTACCCGGGGCAGCAGGGTCTCGTCCAGGCCTTGCAGAACATCGACCTGACCATCCAGCGGGGCGAGATTTTCGGCATCATCGGCCGCAGCGGTGCCGGCAAATCATCGTTGATTCGCACCCTCAACCGCCTTGAAGATCCGACCACCGGCCGGGTGCTGATCGATCAGGTGGACATTGGCACGTTCAATGAAGACCAACTGGTGGAACTGCGCCGCAGCATCGGCATGATCTTTCAACACTTCAACCTGATGTCGGCCAAGACCGTGTGGCAGAACGTCGAACTGCCCCTCAAGGTGGCCGGCGTCGGCCAGGCCGAGCGTTGGCGCAAAGTGACCGAACTGCTGGCGCTGGTCGGCCTGGCGGACAAGCGCGATGCCTACCCGGCGCAGTTGTCCGGCGGCCAGAAACAGCGCGTCGGCATCGCTCGGGCACTGGTCCACGACCCACGGATCCTGCTCTGTGACGAAGCGACTTCGGCGCTCGACCCGGAAACCACCGGCGCCATCCTCGAACTGCTGCGCGATATCAATCGACGCCTGGGCCTGACGGTGATTTTGATCACCCACGAAATGGCCGTAATCCGCGATATCTGCGACCGGGTCGTGGTGCTTGAAGGCGGTCAGATCGTCGAGCAAGGCCCGGTCTGGAAAGTGTTCGGCCACCCGCAACACGAGATCAGCCGCACGCTCCTCGCGCCCTTGCAACGCAGTCTTCCAGCCGAGCTGCAAGCGCGCCTGCAGGTGGCTCCACCCACGCCCGATGCAGCACTGGTGCTGGGCCTGCGGGTCACCGGCAGTGACGCGCAAGAGCCGGATCTCTCGTCATTGTTCAACCTGCTGGGCGGGCGCGTCACCCTGCTGCACGGTGGTATCGAACGCATTCAGGACCACCCCTTGGGGCAGTTGGTCGTAGCCGTGCGCCACTCGCCCCACCCCCATGAGCAACTGCTCGAACGCGCCGGCCAATGGGCCCAGCAGGTAGAGGAATTCGGCTATGTGGCTTGAACGTTTGTGGCAGGGCACGCTGGACACTTTTCTCATGGTCGGGGTGTCGTCGTTAATTGCGCTGCTGGTGGGCATCCCGCTGGCGGTCATTCTGGTCACCAGCGGCCAAGGCGGGATCTACCAGGCGCCACTGCTGAACAAGGCCCTGGGCGCGTTCGTCAATCTGTTCCGCTCGGTGCCCTTTCTGATCTTGATGGTGGCGCTGATCCCGTTCACCCGGCTGATCGTCGGCACCACCTACGGCGTCTGGGCAGCGGTGGTGCCGTTGACCCTCGCGGCGACGCCGTTTTTCGCCCGTATTGCCGAGGTCAGCCTGCGGGAGGTCGACCACGGCTTGATCGAGGCGGCCCAAGCGATGGGTTGCCGGCGCTGGCACATCATCTGGCATGTCTTGCTGCCAGAGGCCCGGCCCGGCATCGTCGGCGGCTTCACCATCACCCTGGTGGCCACGATCAATTCGTCTGCGATGGCCGGCGCGATAGGCGCCGGCGGCCTGGGTGACCTGGCGTATCGCTACGGCTACCAGCGTTTTGACAGCCAGGTGATGCTGACGGTCATCGTCTTGCTGGTGATCCTGGTGGCGGCCATCCAGTTCGCAGGCGATCGGATGGCCAAACTGCTCAATCATCGTTAGGGATCGGGTTATGCTGTGCCGGTTTCCACCAGGTAACCGGACATGTCACTCAAACCTGAAGACCTGCAAAAGATCAGCGCCACTACCCTTGCCGACTACAACGAAACCGCCGAGCGCTTTCGCGAGGGCACGCGCGATCATGACGTCAGCCAGAATATCGACGCCCTGCTGCGCAATGTCCAAGGCGCGGCGCCCTTCGACATTCTCGATTTTGGCTGTGGTCCTGGCCGTGACCTGAAGACCTTCACTCGCTTGGGGCACAGGGCAGTGGGGCTGGATGGCGCCGAGCAATTCATTGAAATGGCCCGCGCAGAGACCGGCTGCGAAATCTGGCATCAGAATTTTCTGGAACTGGACCTGCCGGCCGAGCGCTTTGATGGCGTGTTCGCCAATGCCGTGTTGTTCCACATCCCCCGCCAGGAGCTGCCGCGGATCCTCGGCCAACTGCACGCGACCCTCAAGCCGGGTGGCGTGCTCTTCAGTTCCAATCCTCGCGGCGACAATCGCGAAGGCTGGAAAGGCGCGCGGTACGGCGCCTGGCATGATCTCGAGAATTGGCGGGGGCTTCTTGCGGCGGCGGGTTTTACCGAGCTGGAGCACTATTACCGGCCAGCCGGGCTGCCCATCGAGCAGCAGCCTTGGCTGGCGAGTGTCTGGCGCAAAATGGCGTGATGGCTATCGCGGGGTTCGTTCGCCCGGGCTTTGGCTGGGCTCCTTGATCCGATACCACGCTACATACAGAGCCGGCAGGAACAGTAAAGTCAGCAGCGTCGCGATGACGATCCCGCCAATCATCGCGTAAGCCATCGGTCCCCAGAACACTTCTCGGGCGATGGGGATCATGCCCAGGCTAGCCGCCGCCGCCGTCAACAGGATCGGCCGACGCCGGTGCTGGGCCGCTTCCACCACCGCGTCCCATGGCCGATAACCCTCGCGCTCGAACAGATCGATCTGCGTCACCAGAATCACCGAGTTGCGGATGATGATGCCAATCAGCGCCAGAATGCCAAGGATCGCCACAAAGCCCATGGGCGTGCCTGTCGGCACCAGCGCCAGCACTACGCCGATCAGCCCCAGGGGCGCCACGCTGGCTACCAGAAACATCTTCTGCACGCTGTGCAGCTGGATCATCAAAAAGGTGGCCATCAAGAACAGCATCAACGGCACCACCTTGGCGATCGGCCCTTGGGCCTTGCCGCTTTCTTCCACCGTGCCGCCCGTGGCGACCTTGTAGCCGAACGGCAAGCCGGCGGCGAACGTGTCGATTTGCGGCTTGAGCTCCGAGACCAGGTCGGTGGGTTGCATCTGGTCGCGCACTGCGGCCTTCAAGGTGATGGTCGGCAGGCGGTCACGGCGCCACACCAACGGCTGCTCCAGCTCGTAGCGTACCGTGGCGAAGGCCAGCAGCGGAATCGAGGTCCCGCTTGAATTGACGATCTGCAGGTTCTGCAAGGTGTCCGGCGAGTTGCGCTCCAGATCCTCGGCCCGGCCGACCACGTTGACCAGATAGATGTCGTCGTTGACCTGGGTGACGGCCGCCCCGCTGACAATGCTGTTCATCAGTTTGGCCACGTCTTCGGAGGACAGCCCCAGCTGTCGCGCCTTGTCCTGGGCGATGTCGATGCGCAGCACTTTGCCCGGCTCGTTCCAGTCGTAGATCATGTCGCCGATGTGCGGGTTGCTGTCCAGCAGCGTGGCCAGCTCGACGGCGTGTTTGCGCACCTGATCGATGTCTTTGCCGCTGACCCGATACTGGATCGGCCGCCCGACCGGAGGGCCCATTTCCAGCGGCTGAACATAGGTGCCCAGGCCGACGAAGTCCTCGCGCAGGCGTTTGCGCAACCGCTCGGTCAAGGCCGCGCGCTGCTCCAGGCTCTTGCTGACGATCACCAACTGGGCATAGAACGGGTTGTCCAATTGTTGATCGAGCGGCAGGTAAAAACGGATCGCTCCCTGGCCGATGTAGGTGCTCCAGCGCTCAATATCCGGATCATCCTTGAGAGTGGCTTCCAGCCGATCCACAGCCCGGCGGGTTTCGTAGATCGAGGCGTTCTGCGGCAGGTTGAGGTCCACCAGGATTTCCGGGCGGTCGGACGACGGGAAGAACTGGTTCTGCACAAAGCGCATGCAGAACACCGACAGCGCAAACAGCAGCACTGTCACGCCGATGGTCAGCCAGCGATGGCGCATGGCGAACAGCATGCCGCCATTGGCCAGGCGTGCCATGCGGCCAGGCGGCTGTTCGGCTTTTTTCTTCACTTTGTCGCTGAGGATGTGCACGCCCAGCACCGGCGCGAACAACACCGCCACCACCCAGGACACCAGCATGGCGACCGCGATCACGGCGAACAGCGTAAAGGTGTATTCGCCGGCCGAGCTGGCGTTCAGGCCTATGGGTGTGAAACCGGCCACTGTTACCAGCGTCCCGGTGAGCATGGGAAACGCCGTCGAGTGATAGGCAAAGGTTGCCGCTTGTTCGCGGGTGTCGCCCAACTCCAGACGGGTGATCATCATCTCCACGGTGATCATCGCATCGTCCACCAGCAACCCCAGGGCGATGATCAGCGCCCCCAGCGAGACCCGCTGCATGGTGATGCCGCTGTATTCCATGAACACGAAGACCATGGCCAGCACCAGCGGGATCGAACAGGCCACCACCAGGCCGGCGCGAATGCCCAGGCTGATGAAGCTGACGATGAGCACGATCACCACCGCCTCGAACAGCGCGCTGGTGAAGCCGCCCACGGCTTTTTCGACCACTTGGGCCTGGTCCGACACGCTGTGCACGCCGACGCCCACGGGCAGATTGGCGGTCAGCTCGGTCATGCGTTGATGCAGCGCCTTGCCGAATACCTGGATGTTACCGCCGTCTTTCATGGCGATGGCCAGGCCAATGGCATCCTGGCCGTTGAAGCGGAAGATAGGCGCGGGTGGGTCGGTGTAGCCGCGACTGATCTCGGCGATATCGGCCAAGCGGTAAAAGCGGTCATTGAGCCGCAGGTTGACGTTGCGCAGGTCGTCTTCCGAGGCGAACTGCCCACTGGTACGTACCGAAATCCGCTCGGGGCCGGCCTCGATGACACCGGCTGGTGTGACCGCATTCTGTGCTTGCAGGCTGGCGACCACCTGCTGCTGATCCAGCCCCAGCGCCGCCAGCTTGCGGGTGGAGAAATTCAGGTAGATGACTTCGTCCTGCTGGCCGATCAGTTGCACCTTGCCCAGGCCCGGTACCGAGCGGATCTGCAGGCGCACCTGTTCGACGTAATCGCGCAGCTGGCGCTGGCTCAAGCCATCACCGGTGAAGGCATAGATGGAGCCGAACACATCACCGAACTCGTCGTTGAATGACGGGCCTTGCAAACCCTGGGGAAACTGCCCGCGAATGTCGCCGATCTTCTTGCGCACCTGGTACCAGATCTGTGGAATGGCCTTGGCGCTGGTGGTGTCGCGCAGGTACACGAGCACCGTGGATTCGCCGGGGCGGGTGTAGCTCTTCACATAGTCGAGGGAGTCGAGCTCTTCGAGCTTTTTCTCGATCCGGTCGGTTACCTGCTTGAGGGTTTCCTCTTGGGTCGCACCCGGCCAGCGGGTCTGGATCACCATGGTCTTGATGGTGAACGCCGGGTCTTCCTCACGCCCCAGGTTGAGGTAGGAAAACACCCCCATCAGCAGCGCCACGAACATCAGGTACCAGACGAAGGACTGGTGCTTAAGGGCCCAATCGGACAGGTTGAAACTCCCTTTCATTGCGCGCTTTCCTCGTCGACTTTCACCTGTTGCCCCGGCTTGAGGCTGTTCACTCCCGCGCTGACCACCCGCTCGCCCACCGCCACACCGGCCGTCAGCACCACGCTGCCGCGGTCGCGGCTGAGCAGGCTGACGCGTCGGGGCGAAACCGTGTGGCTTTGCGGGTCGACGATCCAGATCTGCAACTGGCCATCCACATTCTGTAGCACCGTAGCCGGCAGCGTGATGCGCGGCTCGATGGCCGAGGTCAGGGTTACGCTGATGGCGGTACCCAGGCGAAAGGGCGCCGGCGTCTCGGCCAAGGTCAGTCGGGCGCGCCGCGTGCGGGTGGCGCTGTCGGCCTGCGGCTCCAGTTCGCGCAGGGTCGCGATGGTCTTGACGCTGGGGTCCAATTGCCCAGCCACGGCAAACTGGATGCCGGAGGTCAGTCGTTCGGCCAGCTCGGAGGGCAAGTCGATGACCGCCTCTTTGATGTCTGGGCGTGCAAGGGTGACCACTTGTTGACCCACCGTGACCACCTGCCCTGCTTCCACTTGCCAGCGGGTGATGACTGCGGCGTGATCGGCGCGCAGTTCGCTGTAGTTGAGCTGATCGCGAGCCTGGTCCACGGCGGCCTGGGCTTGATCGCGGGAAGCCTGGGCAGTCTTGAGGTTGGTCACGGCCATATCCAGCGCCGCCTGGGCGCCCACGCCGCGATCAAACAGCTCTTGCTGGCGCCGGGCATTGGCCTGGGCATTGAGCCATTGCGCCTGGACACGCGCCAGGTCGCCCTGACGGGAGCGCAACTGGTTTTGTTGATCGGTAGGGTCGAGGACCGCCAGCAACTGATCTTTCTGCACTTCGTCACCCACGTCCAGCAAGCGTCGGGCGATGCGTCCGCCAACGCGAAAACCCAACGTGCTTTCATAGCGAGCTTCGATATTGCCGGCGTAACGCCCCAGTTGTTGTACCTGCTCGGCCTTGACCGTGACGAACAGCACCGGGCGAATGGGCTCGGGGGGCGGTTCCTGCTTCGAGCAGGCGCTCAGCAATGCCAGGCCGACCAGCATCCAGTGCTTCATAGCCCGCTCTCCCTCGCCACTTCCACTTGCATGTCCGGGTGCAGCAATTGCCCCCCGGCCACCACCACCTGATCACCGCTGACCAGGCCTTCGCCGATGATCACCTTGCCGGTGAGGTAACGCAGCACCTTGACCTTGCGCAGCTGCGCACGGTCGCCTTGCAGCACCCAGACCGCGCTGTCGGCCGGGGCACCGGTCTTGGTCAGGTCCTTGGTCAAGGCCGACCAGGGCAGCTCGACACTGCTGGCCGCCGGGGCATCCAGTGAGGCGCTGACCACCGAGCCCAACTGCATGCCTGGCGGCAGCGAGTGTACGGTCACCTTGACCTGCAAGGTGCCAGTCTGGGCCGACACCGCCGGGGTCACTTCACGGACCTTGCCCACCACTTTGATCGCCGGGTTGTCCACCAGGCTGATGGTCACCGGCTGATCGTCCGCCGGCTTGACGAACAGCGACTCGTAGACGTTGAACACCGCATCGCGATCGCCGTCACGGGCCAGGCTGAACACGGGCATAGTGGCCTGCACCACTTGGCCCACCTCGGCCTGGCGTGCGGTAATTACGCCAGGCGCATCGGCTACCAGCGCGGTGTAGCTCAACTGGTCGCGGGCATTGGCCAGCTGCGCCTGTGCCGCGGCCAGCGAACTTTGCGCACCGCGCAACGCGGCTTGGGCCGAGTCGTACTCGCTGCGGCTGGTATAGCCCTGGGGCAATAACTTTTCCTGGCGCACAAAGGCCGCGCTGCTCTGGGCCACGCGAGCCTGTTCGGCAACCACGGCAGCCTTGGCCGAGTCGAGGCTGGTCTGCAGGTCCTTGGGGTCGAGCCGGGCGAGTATTTGCCGGGCTGAAATGCGATCACCCACATCGACCTTGCGCTCGATGATCTTGCCGCCGACACGGAAGGAAAGTTGGGTCTGCACGCGGGCCTGGATGTCACCGGTGAGGTCGACCGTGGCCGCAAAGGGGCTGGCCTGCACCTGCTGGACCTGTACACGTGGCCGCTCGGGCGACGACGGCGCAGGCTTGTCGCAACCGGCCAGTAGAGCCAGTAATACCGTGGCAAACCAGTGCCTTGCAGCCATGCAGACTCCCTTGCGATGCATTGTAATATTTTGTGGTTATGCGACTGCCCTCGGCGGGCAGGGGTTCCTTGAGGCCACCGTTATACTCCACTGCCTGTTCAGCCAGGAAGGCTATTGGAATAAAACTGCAAGGATGTCGTAGGCACCAGGATCGTGAAACAGCAGCGCTCAACGAGGGGAGGTCGAAACTCACACCAGGTCCTTGAGTGCTGAGACCACCCCCTCCCGACAATAAAAAACGCCGACGCTCTACCAGCCGTCGGCGTTGAAACCTGCCACTTCAAATCATCAGAACGCCGGCAATACCGCGCCTTCGTACTTCTTGGCAATGAACGCCTTCACTTCAGGGCTGGTCAGCGCAGCCGCCAGTTTCTTCATGGCGTCGCTGTCCTTGTTGTCTGGACGGGCGACCAGGAAGTTCACGTAAGGCGAATCCGCACCCTCGATGATCAAGGCATCCTTGGCCGGGTTCAGCTTGGCTTCAAGGGCGTAGTTAGTGTTGATCATGTCCAGGTCGACCTGGTCCAGCACGCGCGGCAGCATGGCCGACTCAAGCTCCTTGAACTTCAGGTGCTTGGGATTGGTGGCGATGTCTTTCGGGGTGGCCAGGGCGTTGGTCGGGTCTTTCAGGGTCAGCAGGCCGCCCTTTTGCAACAGCAGCAGGGCACGACCGCTATTGCTGCCTTCGTTGGGGATGGCCACGGTGGCGCCGTCCGGCAGTTCAGCCAGGGACTTGTACTTCTTCGAGTAACCGCCAAAGGGTTCGACGTGCACGCCGACGACGGTCACCAGGTCGGTGCCTTTGCCTTTGTTGAAGTTGTCCAGGTAAGGCTTGGTCTGGAAGTAGTTGGCGTCCAGGCGCTTCTCGGCCACTTGCACGTTCGGCTGTACGTAGTCAGTGAAGACTTTGATTTCCAGGTCCACACCTTCCTTGGCCAAGGTCGGCTTGATCAATTCAAGGATTTCAGCGTGGGGAATGGGCGTGGCGGCCACCACGAGTTTTTCGGCAGCGTTGGCCATGCCAGCGGTGAGGGCAGCAGCGAGTGCAGTGAACAGCAAAGCCTTTTTCATGCTAAGTCCTTGATCCAATGGGGTGCCAGTTTTGAAAGTGAGCCGGCATGGGGCGCAAGATACCGATAATTTTTATGCCAATACAATATCTTTTGCTTCGCTGCTTATGCTCTTTCTAACTATTCCCTCAGCTTTCTCGACGGCGGTCGAGCAGCGTCTGGATCGCACGCCAGTCAGAGATGCTGCCTAGAGCCTCCAGGCGTTTAAGCTGACGATGGATTTCCTCCAGCGGATCGAGCACCGGCAAGAGATTCAAATGCTCCGCCAGAATCTGTTCACCGGTGCTGACCAACAGGGCAAAGTGGATGACGTTCTCCAGTTCGCGAGTATTGCCCGGCCAATAGTGAGCCTCCAGCACGTGTTGCGCGGCCTCGCTGAGCAAGGGCACGGGCAGGCCAAGGCGCTGGCTATAGATACCGATAAAGTACTCGGCCAACGAAAGGATGTCGCCCACCCGCTCGCGCAAGGCCGGAAGCAGCAGTTGGCCTTCAACCAGATAGTGCAGCAGGCGTTCGTGGAAACGCCCGGATGCCACAGCCTGAGTCAGGTCGATACTGGTCGCCGCCACCAACCGCACGTCCACCGGGCTAGGCTGTTGCGCCCCCACACGAATCACCTCGTGGTTTTCCAGCGCCGTCAGCAGCTTGATTTGAATGCTCAGCGGCAGATCGGCAATTTCGTCCAGATACAGAGTGCCGCCATTGGCTGACCCGAACCATCCTGCCCGGCTGCTGGCTGCGCCGCTGTGGGCTCCCGCGCTGTAGCCAAACAGCTCGGCATCGGCATAGGTCGGGCTGATGGCGCCACAGTTGACCGACACGAACAGGCCACTGCGGTCGCTGGCGCGGTGGATCTGCCGGGCCAGCAACTCTTTGCCGGTACCGGTTTCGCCGCGGATCAGGATTGGCAGGCGTTTGGGTGCCAGATCCTCGAGCTGCTCGCGCAGCCGCCGGGAGCGCGGGTCGACAAACACCAACGCCTTGGCGCGGATGCTCAGAGGGCTCTTTTCCGCATCCGGGAACGTCAGCAATGGCTGGCTGAAAAACTCATCGATACTCATAAAATACTCCCGCCGGGGCCTTGCGGGCCCCGGCGTCATTCAACCCGCGTGGTACTTAAAGTGGCGCGACAGTGGTCACGCGCGACGCAGAGCGCCTTGTTCCAGCAGACGTTGCAAGCGATAAAGGTAGGCAAAGCCCTGTTCCCAGCGTTGATGCCCGGACTTCACATTGATGTGCCCGGCGCCGGCCAGAATCCCGGCTTCGGCGCCCCAGTCGCGGGCCAGTTCCAGCGCCCGTGGCGCGCTGATCGCTGGATCATTGTCGGAGCTCACCACCTGGCTGGGAAAGGGCAGCAGATGGCGCGGAATCGGCGCGAAATTGCGCAAAGGCTCTGGGCAGGCCGGGCGTTCGACATCGGCCGGCGCCACCAGCAATGCACCTCGGACCCGCCGCAGCGAAGCCAGCGGAGCCTGTGCAGCCCAATGGGCAACGGTGATGCAACCCAGGCTGTGGGCAATGAGAATGACCGGGGCAGTCGATGCAGCCACCGCCTGTTCCAGCGTCGCGACCCAGTCTTGGCACAGCGGCACCTGCCAATCAGCCTGCTCGACCCGCTCGCCGTTAGGCAAGCTGGCTTGCCAATGGCTCTGCCAATGCTCTGCTGGCGAACCTTGCCAGCCCGGCACGATCAGGTAGCGGATCGATTCACTGCTCATGGCCTGTTGCCTCTCACTGTTCTGCCTTCATGACCCCAGTATAAGGGCGGCACATATAACCGTTAAGGAATAAGAAGCTATTTGGTAATTCTTAAATCACATATAAAGCTGAGCCTGAGAGAAAAAAAAGGGGCCGTCCCCTGCCGGTACGGCCCCAAAAAGGTTGCACACCATCAACGTTTGGTAATCACCGACAACTTGGTGATACCGGCTTTTTCAATGGACGCCATGGCCTTGGCTACCGCGCCATAATTCACGCCGTCATCGGCCTGCAGCTGGACGCGCACGTCAGGGTTTTTCGCCTTGGCGCCTTCCAGGTTGCTTTCCAGCAAATCGGGCTGGACTTCGTCCTTGTTGATGAACCACTTGCCGCCACCATCAATGCTTACCACCAGCGGGTCTTTCTGCTCGACGGGGGCAACCGCATCAGTCTTGGGCAAGTTGATCGGAATCGAATTGGTCAGCAGTGGTGCAGTGACGATAAAGACCACCAGTAGCACCAGCATCACGTCCACCAGCGGGGTCACGTTGATCTCGCTGAGGACCTCATCATTGTCCTGGGTCGAAAAGGCCATATCAGGATGCCTCCTTTACTTGGGTGGCGCCGGCCGGCGCTGCGCTCTTGTTCAACGCAGGGTGCAACAAGACGCGGAACGAGCTCTTCTGCGCGAGGCTGTAGAAGTCATGGGCGAAATCGTCGAGGTCCGCCGCCGTCAGCTTCAAGCGACGCAGGAAGAAGTTGTAAACCAGCACCGCCGGCACCGCGACCGCGATACCCACGCCCGTAGCCACCAAGGACGCGCCAATCGGGCCGGCCACCGTTTCAAGGCTCGCCGAGCCCGCCGCGCTGATCCCCTTGAGCGCCGACATGATGCCCCAGACGGTGCCGAACAAGCCGATGAAAGGCGAGGTGCTGCCAATACTGGCGACCACGGCCAGCCCGGTTTCCAGCGAGCGGCGCTCGCGGACAATCTGCTGGCGCAGGGCACGTTCCAGGCGGTCCTGATGGTTGATCGCATGGGCGAGATCAGTGGCTGGGCCACTCTCACCCACCGCAATGGCCGAGTACCCGGCCTGGGCGACACGGGCCGCCGCACCTGGCTGGGACTCTGCCAGTTCAGCCGCCGAGTCCAGGCTGGAAGCCGCCCAGAACTTCTTGTGGAAACGTCGATCTTGACCTTTCAGGCGAGAAAACTGGAAGCCTTTGAGTAGGGCCAGGCCCCAGGTGGCGACCGAGAAAACCACCAACAGCCAGATCACCGCGCCTTCGATGGATTGGAGGGGAGATGCGATTGCATTCATGATGAGTTACCTGTGTGGAGTGTCGCGAATAGGGATGGGTGGCGCAAATCAGCGAATTTTGAAGTCGATCGGAACACTGACCCAGCCGTCCTGAGGCACATCGCCTTGCTTGGCGGGCACAAAGCTCCAGCGCTTGACGGCCTGCAAAGCAGCGTCGTCGAGTTGCTGGCGACCGCTGGTGGTCTGCACCTGGATCTCCCCCGGCTTGCCGCTGGCCAATACGTGGACCCGCAGCAGCACAGTGCCTTGCCAACCCCGGCGCTGAGCCAGTTCCGGGTACTCAGGCGCCGGGTTCTTCAGGTAACCCGCACTGGCCGAAGGCGGCGTGACCGGTTTCGGCGCCGGCGGCGCCGGTGGCGCAGGAGCCGCTACCGGCTGTGGTGGCGCGGGTGTCGGGGCCACGGCCGGCTTCTCGACGGGCTTGGGCAACGGCTTCTTGACCACAGGTTTGGGTACCTGTTTGGGCTTGACCTTGGGCGGCGGCTTGGTCGCCAACTCGTCCTCTACGGGCGGTGGAGGCGGCGGCTCGGGAGCCTGCACTACAGGGGGTGGTGGCGGTGGCGGTTCAACGGCGGGTGGGGCCGGTTGGCTGAATTCGATCGTCATCGGCGGCACTTCCGGCGGCTTGATCAGCACCGTGGCGGTGGCCTTCTGACCGACCCAATAAATCACCGCCGCGTGCAGGACCAGGGCCAGCACGCCCAAACCGATCGCTTCACGCCGGCTCAACGCCCCCTTTGGCGTCTTCTGCAAACGCAGAAGTCCCAGCGGCAAGCGGTGTGGGCGACCGAGGTCGACCAAATCACCGCTCGGCGCCTTGGGCCAAAGGGCCGGTTCGGCATTGGCGGCGGTCTGGACATTGCCCATGGATCAACTCCTGAAAAGAAGAAAGCGGAGTGGATCTTCAGGCAGAGCCCGTTAGCGCTTAAAGTAATCTTTATTAAGATACTTAGACGCATAACGAATATTGAATCAATGGGCTCCGTGCCGTCCCCGGTTTACAAGGCTTTGCCAGTGCGTCAAACCACGCAATGCCTTCAAGGCATATAAAGTATTCATCGCAAGCATTGCAAAAACCGTTGCGCACCCGTCAAGACCGACCTTCTGCTGGCGATGCAGGCGGCTGTCGACGTGCAGTCAGTCCGCCAACACTTGCACAGCCACCCCGACTGCTCTCATTCTGGTGTTTCGTTAATGTGACAAGCTCCAAGAGCATTGTCAGGGAGCGCTCACCGCCATGACCGATGCGACAACCCCGGCCAGTTGGACCCGTGCGCTGCGCCGTCAGCTGGATCGTCTGGGCGTGGACAGCCTCGCGCTTTACAGCGCCGCCGGGCTGGATCCGGCCTGGCTGGATGACCCCGACGCTCGCTACCCATTGCCCGCCACCGCACGGTTGTGGCAGTTGGCGGTCGAGGCCTCCGGCGATCCGGCGATCGGCCTGCGCGCCTCGCGCTTCGTCAGCCCCAGCCATTTTCACGCGCTAGGCTACGGCCTGGTGGCCAGCGACAATCTGCGCGAGGTATTCGAGCGCATCGAGCGCTACCACCAAGTGGTCGGCGACGCGCTGACCCCGGTGCTGCAGCGTGAGGAGGAGCGTTATGCATTTCGCCTGCTGGCCCGCGATCAAGCGACCGTCATCGCCGCCGAGGCCATCGACGCCTTCGCGGCCATCTACGTACGCGGCTGTCGCAATCGCCTGGGACGCCACTACGCGCCCTTGGCCGTCAGCCTGACACGGCCCGAGCCGCTGGACCCCAGCCCTTGGCGGCGCTTGTTTCGCGCGCCGATTACCTTCGGCGCGGCAGAAAACCGTCTGGAGTTTGCCCTGACCGACTTCGAGTCGCACCTGGATGACACGACGACGCTTGCCCCTGCGCCCACCGAAACGGTATTGGAGACCACACTGGGCATGCAGCAGCCACTGACGTGGGAGCGACGTGTGCGCAACACCATCGAACTGAGCCTGCCCCTCGGCCTGCCCAGCGCCGAAGACATCGCCCAGTTGCTGAATATCAGCCTGCTCAGCCTCCAGCGCCAACTGGCCAATGAAGGCTGGCGCTATGACAGCCTGCTGGATGAGTGCCGGCAGAACCTCGCACTCAATTATCTGCGCGACCCCGAATGTTCCCTGACCCATATCGGCAAACGCCTGGGCTTCGACGACGCCGGCAGTTTTACCCGCGCATTCAAACGCTGGACCGGACTGTCGCCGGGGCAGTTCAGAAATGGGTTGTGTCTGTAGGACCGACCGGGATTGCAGCCAACCCTGGAATCCCCCACAGTTCCAGTCGCGCTTCAGCACACGGTATTCCCACCCTCAACCGAAGGCATAACAATGAAAAAGACCCTCGTTGACCACCTCAGCCAGTACGCGGCCTACCACCGTGACCGGCGCAACATCCTCACCCATTTCATTGGCATCCCGCTGATTGTGCTGGCCGTGGCCATCCTGCTCTCACGGCCAGGTGGCTGGCTCGGTGGGTTATGGTGGTCACCGGCACTGCTGGTGTCGCTGGCGTCGGCCCTTTTCTACCTGCGCCTGGATCTGCGCCTGGGCCTGCTGATGGCGGCGTTGCTGGCGCTGTGCCTCTGGGCCGGGCAGACGCTCGCCGCACAGAGCACCGGCCTCTGGCTGAGCAGCGGCGTCGGTGCCTTTGTCCTGGGTTGGGCGATCCAGTTCGTGGGGCACTACTACGAAGGGCGCAAGCCAGCCTTCATCGATGACGTCAGCGGCCTGATCGTCGGGCCGCTGTTCGTGGTGGTCGAGCTGGGATTCCTGCTGGGCTGGCGCGCCGACCTCAAGCAGCAGATCGAGCAGCCCGCCGGCTAGCGCTGGGTTTCGGCCTTGGGTTTGAAAAACAGCGTATCGCCCTTGACCAACCCCACCAGGCTGTCGTGGTCCTTGACCACTTCAGCCTCGATCAACTCGCTCTGCCCCTCGACTTTCAAGGTGACCCGCGTGGTCGCTCCCAACGGACGGATATCGCGCACCTCGGCACCGTGGTGGTCGCCCAGCTCGGAGCGGGACAACGAGACCTCATGGGGACGGAACAGCACATGATGTTCCTCGCTCAGGTGCAGGCGGTTGGAATCGCCAAGGAAGTGATAGACAAAATCGCTGGCGGGGTTCTCGTAGACATCGCCTGGCGAGCCGATCTGTTCGATCACGCCTTTGTTCATCACCACAATACGGTCAGCCACCTCCATGGCCTCTTCCTGATCGTGGGTGACGAAGACCGAGGTCAGGTTGATGTCCTCGTGCAATCGCGCCAGCCAGCGGCGCAGCTCCTTGCGCACCTTGGCGTCGAGCGCCCCGAACGGCTCGTCGAGCAACAGTACCTTGGGCTCCACCGCCAAGGCGCGCGCCAGGGCAATGCGCTGACGTTGCCCACCGGACAATTGCTCGGGGTAACGGTCGGCCAGCCAATCAAGCTGGACCATGTTCAACAACTCATGGACCTTCTCGGCAATCCGCGTCTCGTTCGGCCGCTCGGCCTTGGGTTTCATGCGCAGGCCGAAGGCCACGTTGTCGAACACGGTCATGTGCCGGAATAACGCGTAATGCTGGAACACGAACCCGACGTTGCGATGCCGGACATCGTGGCCGGACACGTCTTCGCCATGGAACACGATGTTGCCGGCATCCGGTGTTTCCAGGCCGGCAATAATGCGCAGCAGGGTGGTCTTGCCGCAGCCTGACGGCCCCAGCAACGCCACCAGTTCGCCGCTCTGGATGTCCAGATTGATGCTGTTGAGCGCCTTGAAGGCGTTGAAATTCTTGCTGACGTTACGAACTTCGATAGACATGGATCAGTCCTCGGCTGCGGCGGCGCGCAGTCGGTTAATACGGGCTTCGCTCCACTGCTTGAGCAGCAGAATGAAGAGCGCCAGGATCAGCAGCAGGCTCGCCACGGCAAAAGCGGCTACGTGGTTGTATTCGTTGTAGAGGATCTCGACGTGCAGCGGCAGCGTGTTGGTCACCCCGCGAATATGCCCGGACACCACCGAGACCGCACCAAACTCGCCCATCGCCCGTGCCGTGCAGAGCACCACGCCATAGATCAGGCCCCATTTGATGTTGGGCAGCGTGACATACCAGAACATCTGCCAACCGTTCGCACCGAGCAGGCGTGCAGCCTCTTCTTCCTGAGTGCCCTGCTCCTGCATCAGCGGGATCAGCTCCCGGGCCACAAACGGCACGGTGACGAAGATGGTGGCCAGCACGATCCCCGGCAATGCAAAGACGATCTGGATATCGTGGTCTTGCAACCACGGTCCGAAAACCCCCTGGGCGCCGAACATCAACACATAGACCAGCCCGGCGATCACCGGCGAGACCGAAAACGGCAGGTCGATCAGGGTGACCAAAATACTTTTGCCGCGGAACGAATACTTGCTCACGCACCAGGCCGCACTGACCCCGAACAGCACATTGAGCGGCACCGAGATCACCACCGCGATCACGGTCAGCTTCAGCGCGGACAGGGCATCGGGTTCGAGGATGGCAGCGAAGAACGCACCCAACCCCTGGCTCAAGCCCTGAGACACCACGATGAACAGCGGCAAAAGCAGAAACAGGAAAAACACCAGCCAGCCGAGGCCGATCAGCACTCGGCGAGAGATTGCGCTGCCGCGCCGGGCGGCGTTGGCAGCCAGAGACGCCGTAGAAGCATTGCCAGACATAAGATGCGCCTCCTTCAAGGGGTTTCGATGCGCCGCTGCAACAAGTTGATCAGCAGCAACAGGATGAAGGAAACCACCAGCATCATCACGCCGATGGCGGTGGCGCCGGTGTAGTCGTACTGGTCGAGCTTGACCATGATCAGCAACGGCAGGATTTCGGTTTTCATCGGCATGTTGCCGGCAATGAAAATCACCGAGCCATACTCGCCCACGCCCCGAGCGAAGGCCAGAGCGAAACCGGTGAGCCAGGCCGGCAGCAGCGCCGGTGCGAGAATATAGCGAAACACCTGCAGCGGCCTGGCCCCCAGGCAGGCCGCCGCCTCTTCCACTTCACGGGGGATATCGGCCAGTACCGGCTGCACCGTACGCACCACGAACGGCAGGGTGACGAAGGTCAGCGCCAAGGTGATGCCCAGCGGCGTGTAGGCGATCTTGAAACCCAGGTCAGCCGCAAAGCGCCCGACCAGGCCGGTGGGCGTGTACAGCGCCGTCAGGGCAATACCGGCCACGGCGGTGGGCAAGGCAAACGGCAGGTCGATCATTGCATCGATGATCTTGCGTCCGGGGAAGCGGTAACGCACAAGCACCCAGGCGAGCAGCGTGCCGATCACGCCGTTGACGATGGCGGCGACCAACGCGGTGCCGAAGCTCAGTTTCAAGGCAGCAAGGGTGCGCGGGGCGGTAACGATGGCCCAGAACTGTTCCCAGGTCAGCTGGGCGGCATGCGCAAACATGATGGCCAGCGGGATAAGCACAATCAGGCTGAGGTACACCACTGTGTAGCCCAGCGTCAGCCCGAAGCCGGGTATGACGGGGGAGATACGTCGCGACATAAAAGTCCCTGTGGATAGACATGCAAAAGCCCGGAACGCAGTCCGGGCCTGGAGCGTCGGCGTCGCCGCTTACTGCGCCTGATAGATCTGGTCGAACACACCGCCGTCGTTGAAGAATTTCGGTTGCGCCGATTTCCAGCCGCCAAAATCCTTGTCGATGGTCACCAGCGAGAGCGCCGGGAACTGCTTGGCGTACTTGGCCGCGACGTCCTTGTCCCGTGGACGATAGAAGTTCTTCGCCGCGATCTCCTGGCCCGCCGGGCTATACAGGTGCTCGAGGTAGGCCGTGGCGATTTCCTTGGTGCCTTTCTTCTCGACGTTCTTGTCGACGATGGACACCGGCGGCTCGGCCAGAATCGACAGGGACGGCACGACAATGTCGAACTTGTCCTGGCCACCGTCTTCCTTCATCGCCAGAAAAGCTTCGTTTTCCCAGGCCAGCAGCACGTCGCCTTGGCCATTGTTGACGAAGGTAATGGTCGAGCCACGGGCACCGGTGTCCAGCACGGGGACGTGCTTGAACAGTGTCTGCACGTACTGCTTGGCCTTGGCCTCGTCGCCACCGCCCTGCTTGAGGCCATAGGCCCAGGCGGCGAGGAAGTTCCAGCGCGCCCCGCCCGAGGTTTTCGGGTTGGGGGTAATCACCGACACGTCTGGTTTGATCAAGTCGCCCCAATCCTTGATGCCCTTGGGGTTGCCCTTGCGCACCAGGAATACGATGGTCGAAGTATAGGGTGTGCTCTGGTCCGGCAAGCGGGTCTGCCAGTCGGCCGGGATGGATTTGCCCAGCTTGCTGATTTCATCGATGTCACCGGCCAGCGCCAGGGTCACTACATCGGCCCGCAGCCCGTCGATCACCGCGCGCCCCTGCTTGCCCGAACCGCCGTGGGACTGCTGGATTTTCACGGTGTCACCCGGATGGTCCTTCTTCCAGAAACTGATGAATTCAGCGTTGTAATCCTGATACAGCTCGCGGGTCGGGTCGTAGGACACATTCAACAGCTCGTAGTCCTTGGCAACAGCGGAACCGGCAAATACGGCGCTGGCAATCGCTGCCAACGCATAACGGCGGATGGACATGGGTGAAGCTCCTGGTGTGCTGGCTTTCTTTTTATAAACTGCCTGCTACGGATGTGCAGTCAGTTGGGCTTGTTGCCCGGGTTCTGCAAACGAAACTTTTCTTTGCGCTCAATCTGGACGACCTGTGCGTTGTGCACAGTAATCTCGACGGCACCGAAGCGCAGATCGCGCAGCGCGCTCTGGATTTCGCGCAGAATGGTGGCTTCGTCCTGTCCGTCAACGCTACGCAGAGATGCGCTCATGGTGGTGCTCCTTGGCATAGAGGGGTATGAGCGCAATAGTAGTGATGCCGACATATTCTTAAAAAGACTATTTAAGAATGTTCATATAACCGGAATTTTCGCCTTGGGCTGCACGGTTCCCGGTAAAACCGAATTGATAGCGACGTTCAAGAGCGGCGCCGGCCGACCATACCAGTAACCCTGCCCCAACTCGCAGCCATGTCGATGGAGAAAGCGCGCCTGCGCCTCCTCTTCGATCCCTTCGGCGTGCACCTGCAGACCCATGCTGCGGGCCAGAGCGATGATTGCCAAAGTGATCGCCACGTCATCGTCATCCCCCGGCAGGCCGGCGACGAAACCCTGGTCGATCTTGAGCTTGTGCACCGGCAGACGCTTGAGCCGCAACAGCGACGAATAGCCGGTGCCGAAATCGTCGATAGCCAGGCGTATGCCCAGCTCGCGCAGGCGGTGCATTTGCTCCAGAGCGGCATCGGGTTCGTTCATGACCGCACTTTCGGTCACCTCCAGCTCCAGCAAGGCCGGTTCCAGGCCTGTCGCCGACAGCACCGCTGCCACTTGGGCGAACAGGGTAGATTGCCCGAACAGACGGCTGGAAACATTCACCGCGATGAAGTCCAGCGACTGCCCCGCTTGCTGCCAGGCGACCATCTGCCAGCAGGCCTGGGTCATGACCCAGGCATCGATTTCGGCGATCAAGCCGCTTTGCTCGGCGATCGGAATGAATTCCGCGGGCGGTACCAGGCCCCGCAGCGGATGCTGCCAGCGCACCAGCGCCTCGGCACCGACCAACCGGCCACTGGCCAGGTCATGCACAGGCTGGTAGTACACGCGCAGTTGATTCTGCTCCAGGGCATCGCGCAGTTGCGCGGTGATCTCGACGCGCTGCTGGGCATGAGCCGTCAATTCTTCGGTATACAGGGCATAGCCGCCCCGCCCCTTGCCCTTGGCCTTGAACAGCGCCGAGTCAGCATTGCGCAGGAGTTGTTCGGCATTGTCGGCATCGTGCGGGAACAAGCTGATACCCACGCTCGCACCGATCAGCAAGGTGTGGCCCTGCACCTGAAACGCCGGCTTGAGCACGCCCATGATGCGCTGTGCCAGTGACGTGGCCTGGTTCAGGGTGAAGCAGTCTTCGGCCAGCAGCGCAAACTCGTCCCCGCCCAGGCGCGCCAGGGTCAAACCAGGGGCACACAGGTTCTGCAGGCGCCGCACCACGGTCTTGAGCAGCAAATCACCGGTGGCATGACCGAAGCCATCATTGACTTGCTGGAACCAGTCCAGGTCGATCATCAGCAGGGCACAGCCCTGGCGTGCGGTGCGGGCGCTGCTGAGCGCCTGCTCGGCCAACGCACTGAACAGCAGGCGATTGGGCAGCCCCGTCAACGGATCATGATGGGCCAGGCGCGTGAGCTCCTGCTCGGAGCGGCGGATTGCACTGATGTCGGAAAACACCGCCACGTAGTGGCTCAGCTCACCCTGGTCATCCCGGATAACCTGAATCGTCTGCCACTGCGGGTAGACTTCACCGCTTTTGCGCCGGTTCCAGATCTCGCCACTCCATTTGTCCTTCTGTGCCAGGGTATCGAACATCTGCCGATAGAATTCCGCAGGGTGATGACCGGACTTGAAGGTGTTCGGATTCTGGCCCAGAACTTGCTCAATGCTATAGCCGGTGATGTCAATGAACGCTGGATTGACGTGAACGATACGGCCCTGTCTGTCGGTGACCAGCACGCCTTCCAGGGTGTTGTCGTAGACAGCCGTCGCCAGACGCAATCGCGTCAGGTCAGGGGACACGCCAGCGGCAGATAGTTGCCGGTTGCGGCAGTGATACAGCAGGCCGGCACTTGCCAGAACCCAGAGGGCCGGGCAGTAAGGCGGTACGCCGGATGGATAAAGATGGGTGACGGCCCATGACCAGGCCAGGGATGCCGCCACATAACTGACGGCGGCCCGCAGGCCACTGCGGTTGAATACAGGCATGGAAAGTCGGGGTCCGTGGTGAAAGATTCGATTATAAGGCGAAACATGTAGCGACGATTAAGTTGCGGTCTGACTGGTTTTTCACAAGCGCTCAGTGATAATGCGCGCTGCTTTCCTGCAGAGACTGTGGGAAATGCAACATGCGATACACAGTCTCTACATCTGAATGAGGGCCTTACAGCCTATGTGGTACAACGGTTTTCTCGACCTCTCGGCGTGGCAGGTGGTTGCCGCCATTCTGTTGATGACCCACGTGACCATCGTCGGGGTCACGGTGTACCTGCACCGGTACTCGGCTCACCGCTCGCTGGAGCTCAACGCCGGGCTCAAGCATTTCTTCCGTTTCTGGCTGTGGCTGACCACGGCCCAGAACACCCGCGAGTGGACGGCCATCCACCGCAAGCACCATGCCAAATGCGAAACCGCGGACGACCCCCACAGCCCGGTCATCAAAGGCTTGAGCACCGTGTTGCGCACTGGCGCCGAACTCTATCGCGCCGAAGCGCAAAATCCGGACACCTTGCGCATCTACGGCAAGAACTGCCCGGAAGACTGGGTCGAGCGCAACCTGTACAGCCGCTACAAGCTGGCCGGCATCACCATCATGTTCGTGATCGACCTGCTGCTGTTCGGCGCCATCGGCATCACCGTCTGGGCGATCCAGATGATGTGGATACCGTTCTGGGCCGCCGGCGTCATCAATGGCCTGGGTCACGCCGTCGGCTACCGCAATTTCGAATGCCGCGACGCCGCCACCAACCTGGTGCCATGGGGCATCATCGTCGGCGGTGAAGAGCTGCACAACAATCATCACACCTACCCCAACTCGGCCAAACTATCGGTCAAGAAATGGGAGTTCGACATGGGCTGGGCCTGGATCAAGCTGTTCTGCGCGCTGCGACTGGCCAAGGTGCAGCGCACGGCACCTATTGCCCATCGCGTCGAAGGCAAGGGCAGCCTGGACATGGACACCGCCATGGCCATCCTCAACAACCGCTTCCAGATCATGGCGCAGTACCGCAAGGTGGTGATCGGCCCGCTGGTGCAACAGGAGCTGTGCAGGGTGGATGCTTCGGTCCGGCAGAAATTCCGCCGCGCCAAACGCCTGTTGTCGCGGGAAACCAGCCTGCTGGACGACCGCCATCACCTGCGCATCCAGAGCATGCTGGAGCACAGCCAGGCCCTGAAGGTCATCTACGAGAAGCGTCTGGCCCTGCAACTGATCTGGGCGCGCACCAGCTCCAATGGCCATGACATGCTCGCCGCCATCAAGGAATGGGTGCATGAAGCCGAGGCCAGTGGTATCCAGTCGTTGCACGAGTTTGCCGCTCAGCTGAAAACCTATTCTTTGCGTCCCACAACTTGACACCGGTTATCGGCGCGACCTTACTGTAGGTGGCGTCTGTCGGAACTTCGACACGTTTTTCGGATCAGAGCTTCAGTCGCGAATCCCGGCGGGCTGTGCTGTGGTTGCGCTACCTTTTGCGTTGACTCAGCCGCCTACTCGCCCTTAGAGATTCCGTGATGATGGCCTACAAAAAACCTCAATCTCTACCCTTCGAACAGATGCCCGAAGCCGCTGAAACCCTGATGGCACTGATGCATGCCCAAGGTGAAGTGGCTCGACTGAGCGAACGGGAGAAGCTCTTCAGCTCGCTGCTGGTGAGCGTCAATGCGGTGCTTTGGGCCTTCGACTGGGAAACCCAGCAGATGATCTACGTCAGCCCTGCCTACGAGCGTATTTTCGGTCGTTCGGCCGGATTGTTGCTGGCTGATTACAATGAGTGGCGCGACAGCATCTACCCCGACGACCTCGACTATGCCGAGCGCAGTCTTGCCGAAGTACTGGTCAAGGGCTCCATCGAGGATCGCGAATACCGCATCATCAGTGCCGATGGCCAGATTCGCTGGCTCAGCGACAAATGCTTCATCAG
Source organism: Pseudomonas sp. dw_358 (assembly GCF_018449655.1). GTDB lineage: Bacteria > Pseudomonadota > Gammaproteobacteria > Pseudomonadales > Pseudomonadaceae > Aquipseudomonas. The sequence goes on along the minus strand of NZ_JAAVUX010000006.1, from coordinate 29,710 downwards.
TCATCAAAGCGATGATCGCGTGATCGTGGTCGGCATCGCCGAGGACATCACTGAAAAGAAGCATTTGGAAGGCGAACTGCAACGCCTGGCCACCACCGACGTCCTCACCCAAAGCAGTAACCGCCGGCATTTCTTCGAGTGCGCACACCGCGAATTCGAACAGGCGCGCCTGCAAGGCACGTCGATGGCGTTCCTGTTGCTGGACATCGATGACTTCAAATTGATCAACGACACGTACGGCCACCAGGAAGGCGACATCGTGCTACAGCGTATCGCCGAGAGCGGTCGGGCGATTCTGCGGCGCGGCGACCTGTTCGGCCGCATCGGTGGCGAAGAGTTCGCGGCGGTATTCCCCGGTTGCTCACCGGAAATGGCCCAGCAGATTGCCGAGCGACTGCAGCGGGAAATCCAACGCTTGAGCTTCAGTCACAACGGCCATGTCTATGGCGTGACGGTGAGCCAGGGTCTGACCAGTTACAAGCCCGAAGACGACCTGCTCGACGCCCTCTTCTCCCGTGCTGACGCCGCGATGTACCAGGCCAAGCGCCAAGGCAAGAATCAGATCGTACCGTCCTGAGAAACGGCCATACCGACCCGGCGCAGGGGTTCAATGACGACGCAGGCGAGTCAACTCTTCAACGCCCAGCTTCAACAACCGCGCCGTCTTGCCCCGGGCAACCATCTCGACATCTTCCACCGGCTTGAGCCGGGCCAGTTGCGCCGACAGGTTCATGACCAGGTCATCGCGCGAATACACCCCGGTGCCCAGCCCCAGGCTATAGATCGACGCGATCAGCTCGCGCAACTCCAGGGGCAGGCGCCAGCGACGCCGCAACTCCGAACCATAGGCTGCACCGAAGCTTTTCAAGGCCCGATCAGCCTCGCCTTCTTCCAGCTTGCCGCCGGCCAGCTTCCACTCCTGCAAGCAACGCAACAACGCCAGGTCGCCCAAGCAGTGCAGCAGCCCGGCGCAATAACAGCGCTCCTGATCGACGTCATACATGCGCGCTAACGTCCGGGCGTACTCGGCCGTACGCAGCGACAGGCCCCAATAATATTCGGCAATCAGCCCCAGCTCCGGATCACTGAGCCGGGCACTGCGCTTGAGGGTCAGGCCCATGACCAGATTGACACTCTGCAATGCACCCAACTTGCTCAGGGCCTGGAAGACCGTCTGTACCGGCGCTTCACGGTGCACCGAGGCGCTGTTGGCCGCCGCCAGCAGTACGGCGGTGATCTGTGGGTCGGTGCGGATTTCCTCTTCCAGCAGACGCAGGTTCAAACCTCTCGGGTTGAGGCTGCGCATCACCGCCGTCTGCACATCGGCCATCAGCGGCGCACCCTCGGTGTCCGTGCGACGCATTTCGAGGAAACCTTCCAGGGTCATGCCGGACATCATCACCGGTGTCTCTTCTTCCGGTGCAGGCTGCTCCATGGCTTCGAGCAATTGCTGAAGGCGCAGTTTCAGCGCCTCCATGTTCAGCGGCTTGGTCAAAAATGCCGTGGGTGCCAAGGGCACGGCTTCGCGCACGCTGGCGGTGTCGACCCGATCACTGAGCAAAATGAACGGCAAGGCGGGCTTGCTGCGATCCCGACGCACGCTGCGCAGCAGGTCCAGCCCGTTGAGGCCGGTCAACTCGCGGGCGGCGATCACCAGATCGGGATGGTGCACCAATTGCGCCATGGCCTGGGTGCCAGTCTCGCAGACGTCCACCAGCGCATCCGAACGCACGCTCAATAACAGCTGCTCGAGGTCGGCGCGCAAGCCGGCATCGGCGTCGGCAATCAGCACCCGGGTGACGTGATGTGTGGCGGTAGCTGCCATAGAACGGCTCTCTGTGAACGTATTTTGCCGCGTTTAACTTATAGACCATAGCGGGCCGGCGTTTACGAGGCACATGAAAAAACCCGCCGAAGCGGGTTTTTTTGGATCAGCGCACAGTTCAGGCGAGTTCGGCGAAGCACTCTTCGATAATCGCCAGGCCTTTATCCAGCAGCGCATCTTCAGCGGTCAGCGGCACCAGCACCCGCAGAACGTTGCCATAGGTGCCGCAGGACAGCAGGATCAGCCCCTTGTCACGGGCCTTGGCCACCACTTGCGCCACAGCGGCCGCGTTGGGCTTGTGGGTGTCGCCGCCTTCAAACAGCTCGACAGCAATCATGGCGCCCAAGGCACGAACATCACCGATCACCGGGTATTTCGCTTGAATGTTGCGCAAGCCGGTCACCAGATGCTCACCGACGGCCTTGCTGCGATCCAGCAGGTTTTCTTCCTCGAACACTTCCATCACGGCCAGCGCTGCGGCGCAGGCAATCGGGCTGCCCGCATAGGTGCCACCCAGGCCACCCGGGGCGATGGCGTCCATGTATTCGGCCTTGCCGCATACTCCGGCCAGCGGGAAGCCACCGGCGATGGATTTGGCGAAAGTGGTCAGGTCAGGCGCAACGCCCATCTGTTCCATGGCGAAGAAGGTCCCGGTACGGCCGGCACCGGTCTGCACTTCGTCGGCGATCAAGAGGATGCCGTGCTGGTCGCACAGGGCACGCAGACGGGTCATGAACGCCTTGGGCGCCACGTAGAAACCGCCCTCGCCCTGCACAGGTTCGATGATGATCGCGGCGATATCGCGAGGTTCGGCGTCGTTCTTGAAGATCCGCTCGATGCTGGCGATGGAGTCGTCGATGCTCACGCCATGCAGTTCATTCGGGTACAAGGCACGAAACACGCCGCCGGGCATCAGGCCCATACCGGCAGAGTAAGGCACGACCTTGCCGGTCAGGCCCAGAGTCATCATGGTGCGGCCGTGGTACGCGCCGGTGAACGCGATCACGCCGGCACGGCCGGTGGCGGCACGGGCGATCTTCACGGCGTTCTCCACGGCTTCGGAGCCAGTGGTCACCAGCAAGGTTTTCTTGGCGAAACCGCCCGGTACCTTGGCGTTGATCTTCTCGCACACTTCCACATAGGGCTCGTAAGCCAGTACCTGAAAACAGGTGTGGGTCAGCTTGTGCAGCTGGGCTTCAACCGCCGCAATCACCTTCGGGTGCAGGTGACCAGTGTTGAGCACAGCGATACCGCCGGCGAAGTCGATGAACTCACGACCTTCAACGTCGGTCACGGTGGCGTTCTTCGCCGAATCGGCAAAGATCGGGTGAATCTGGCCCACGCCGCGAGGGACAGCGGCCGTGCGGCGTTGCATCAGGGATTCGTTGGTCTTGTTGCTCATTGGGGCATTCCTCATTCGCCGCTCATCGGTCGGCGTAGTTCAAGGATAAAGCGGCCCGCCAGACCCCGGCAGCATACGATGATCGACTGCGGGGGCGGCGGACCGCCGGAGTGTCTCTGTCCGGTGTCAGACCGAAATGCAGAGGTATTTGATTTCCAGGTAGTCTTCGATGCCGTACTTGGAGCCTTCACGGCCCAGGCCCGACGCCTTGATCCCGCCAAACGGCGCGACTTCGTTGGAGATCAGGCCGGTGTTGATCCCCACCATGCCGTATTCCAGCGCTTCCGCCACACGGAACACGCGGCTCAGGTCACGGGCGTAGAAGTACGACGCCAGGCCGAACTCGGTGTCGTTGGCCATGGCGATCACTTCGGCCTCGTCCTTGAAGCGAAACAGCGGCGCCAGCGGGCCGAAGGTTTCTTCCTTCGCCACGGCAGAGTTCTTGGCCACATTGACCAGCACGGTCGGCTCGAAGAAATTACCTTCGATCAGCTTGCCGCCGGTCAGCACGGTCGCGCCTTTGCTCAGGGCGTCGGCGATGTGCTCCTGAACCTTGGCCACGGCCTTGCCATCGATCAGCGGGCCGGTGGTGGTGCCTTCTTCCAGACCGTTGCCGATTTTCAGCTTGTTCACCGCCACTTTCAGCTTCTCGGCGAAGGCGTCGTAGACCGAATCCTGCACATACAGACGGTTGGCGCAGACGCAGGTCTGGCCGTTGTTGCGGTACTTGGAGATGATCGCGCCTTCGACGGCCTTGTCCAGGTCAGCGTCGTCGAACACGATAAAGGGCGCGTTGCCCCCCAACTCCAGCGAGACCTTCTTGATGTCATGGGCGCACTCGGCCATCAACTGGCGACCGATTTCAGTCGAGCCGGTGAACGACAGCTTGCGGATGATCGGGTTGCTGGTCAGCTCGCCGCCAATGTCGCCAGCGCTGCCGGTGACCACGTTGAACACGCCTTTCGGAATACCGGCACGTTCGGCCAGCTCAGCCAGGGCCAAGGCCGAGAACGGCGTCTGCGAGGCCGGCTTGAGCACCATGGTGCAACCCGCGGCCAGAGCCGGGCCAGCTTTGCGGGTGATCATCGCCGCCGGGAAGTTCCACGGCGTGATGGCCGCGGTGACCCCGATCGGTTGCTTGATCACGATCAAGCGCTTGTCCGGCTGGTGCCCGGGGATAGTGTCGCCGTACACGCGCTTGGCTTCTTCGGCGAACCACTCGATAAAGGAAGCGGCGTAGGCGATCTCGCCTTTGGCTTCAGCCAGCGGCTTGCCCTGCTCCAGGGTCATCAGGCGGCCGAGATCGTCCTGGTTTTCGATCATCAATTCAAACCAGCGGCGCAGCTTGTTCGAGCGCTCCTTGGCGGTCAGGGCACGCCAGGCCGGTAGCGCCTTGTCGGCCGCCTCGATGGCACGACGGGTCTCGGCTGCACCCATTTTCGGCACCGTGCCCAGGATTTCGTCAGTGGCCGGGTTGTTGACCTTGATCGTCTGCCCGCCGTCCGCGTCCAGCCATGCACCGTCGACGTAGGCTTTCTGGCGGAACAGATTCGAATCTTTCAGTTGCATGTCGGCTTCCTTTATTAGCCCCGTGTACGGACGGCGCTGATGGGGATGTGGAAGATCGTTTGAAATCTCGAACGAGATCCTAGGATCTATGGGGTGAAAGGACAATAGGCCGTTCGAAAAAAAGAACGTCCGTGGGCGGATCCGTCGTTTTTATCGAGCACCCAACGTTTGGACCCCGGCAACCGAAAGAATATAGCTCACCTCTCGTCGCAATAGACGCACGGCAGGTAGATGGGTATCATGGCGCCCGCGTTGCACCAGTAGCTCAGCTGGATAGAGTACTGCCCTCCGAAGGCAGGGGTCGTGGGTTCGAATCCCGCCTGGTGCACCATCTCATTCGAGGCTGTCAGCCTCTTCGCCGAACTGTGAATCCTTCCTGACAGGAAGGTGGCAGCTTCAGGCGCAACAAAGCCCCGCCGGGTCTGCCAGGCGGGGCTTTTTTTGTGCCATCAAACCCTACCCCCTACCCATCAACTTGACTTCAAGGGCTTATCTCAAGTCTTGTCGAGAACCCACCAAGCCTCGGCGCTGGCCTTTGCCGCCGCTGCACCTTTTGCCGCTATGCTGGTCGGCATTTCACTGTTTTCGATCTGGCTGCTGATGTCGCTGTTTGGCAAATCGGCAGTGCTGGGAAGCCACTCATCATAGGTATCGGCATGGCTGATGTAGACATTCGCGGCTTGCGCAAAAACTTCGGTAACATCGCAGTCTTGCGCGACATCGACCTGTCGGTCGCCTCCGGCAGCCTGGTGGCGATCCTCGGTCCGTCGGGCAGCGGCAAGACCACGCTGTTGCGGCTGCTGTGCGGCTTCGAACGGGGCGATGGAGGGAGCATTCGGATCAATGGCCAAGAGGTCTCCGGACCCGGTATCTTCGTCCCGCCCGAGCAGCGCCGCATCGGCTACGTGGCACAGGAAGGCGCGCTGTTCCCGCACCTGTCGGTGGCCGAGAACATCGTTTTCGGTTTGCCACGCGCACTGCGCAAGACCCGTCACCGCGTCGATGAATTGCTGGAACTGGTGGGCCTGCCCGCCGACTTTGCCGGGCGCTCACCTCATTCATTGTCTGGAGGCCAACAACAACGCATTGCGCTGGCCCGGGCGCTGGCGCCCGCCCCGACCCTGGTCTTGCTCGACGAGCCGTTTTCTTCGTTGGATGCCGGCCTGCGCGTGGAGACCCGGCAGGCCGTGGCCCAGGCGCTCTCGGCCGCCGGCGCGACAGCCTTGCTGGTGACCCATGACCAGTCCGAAGCACTGTCCATGGGCAACGAGGTGGCGGTGCTGTGGAGCGGCGAGCTGGTGCAGGTGGCGAGTCCCGAGCAGTTGTATCGGATGCCTGTGACGCCGGAGTTGGCGCGGTTTGTCGGCGATGCGATGTTGTTGCCTGGGCGGGTCGAGGGTACTCAAGTGGTGTTTGCACTGGGTACTTCCCCACTCATGGCGCCGATGCCTGCCGGGCCGGTACAGGTGTTGCTGCGGCCGGAGCAGGTCAGGATCGGGACTGTTGAGGAGGGTGCGAACACCGTCACGGCGCGGGTCGTGAAAGTGGATTACTACGGGCATGATGCCTGTGTGCATCTCGATCTTCTGGAGGTGCTGTCGACCGCTTTGATTGCCCGGCTGCCAGGGCATGCCTGCCCGCAGGTCGGGGAGGTGGTTGGGGTTCGGGTGGAGGGGGCTGTGGTGGGTTATGAGGATCGGGTAAGGCCCGCCTCATGAACACTGATCAACTAAGGGCGCCAAACCCGTCACCGCCCCCATATCGTGCAAGGCCTGGCACCGTCAGCGACTGCGCCTGTCATCCCTCCTCCTTCACCAGACGAAATATCTGATTTTAATCAGCTAGTTAAACTCCGCCTCGGCCACCCCGGCGCCAAACTGGCACCACCCTTGCAAAACCCTGTCTATACAGGGCTGGGTTCACCCCCCCACACCCTGCCGCGTCGCCCGCAGTGGAGGTCGAATCGAGCATGCAGGCCCAGGCAAAACCCCTCACTTTCAATACCCCCGAATCCTCCACCAAAACCGAGGCCACAGCGCTCATCAAGCTGCGCATCGAGGCGCTGAGCAAGCACTACGGCAACATCTGCGCGCTGCAATCCCTCAACCTGGAGGTACGCAGCGGTGAGTTGTTGACCCTGCTGGGCGCTTCCGGCTCGGGCAAGACCACCTTGCTTCAGGTCATCAGCGGCCTGGTGGCGCCCAGCAGTGGGCGCATTGTCATCGATGGTCAGGACCAGACGCACGCGCCAGCGCACAAGCGCGGCATCGGTGTGGTGTTTCAGAACTACGCGTTGTTCCCTCACCTGACCGTGGCGCAGAACGTCGCCTTTGCCCTGGACATGCGCGGTGTGTCCCGTAGCGAGGCCAGGGTGCAAGTGGCCGACGCTCTGGCCATGGTCGGCTTGAAGGACCTGCACCAGCGTTTCCCCCGCGAGCTCTCCGGCGGTCAGCAGCAACGCGTCGCGCTGGCCCGCTGCTTCGTCTACAAGCCGTCGCTGATCCTGATGGACGAGCCGCTGTCGGCGCTGGACCGGCAGTTGCGCGAGTCCATGCAGATGGAGATCAAGCGACTGCACCGCGAAACCGGCTCGACCATCATTTTCGTCACCCACGACCAGGATGAAGCCCTGGCTCTGTCGGATCGTATCTGCCTGATGCATAACGGCCGCATCGAGCAGATCGATGCGCCGCAGGTGATGTACGAGCGTCCACGCAGTGTGGCGGTGGCGCGGTTCATCGGGCTCTCCAACGTGATCCAAGGACGCGTCATGACGGGTGATCGGATCGAGTCGGCCGACGGTACGTTCGCCCTGCCTGGCGGCCATGGCTTCGCCCCGGGCGATCAGGCGGCGCTGGTGGTCCGCCCCGAACACATCGTTCTGGAAGACACCGGTGTGGTGCAGGGCCAGGTCATCGAGTCGGTGTACGCCGGGGTCGAGACTCGGGTGGTGCTGCGTCTGGCCTCCGGCAATTCGATCATCGCGCGTCGCGCTTCAGGAATGCCGTCATTGCCGCTTGGCGCCGTACTCGGCGTGCAGTGGCCTACTCATCAGGGTCATGTGCTCAAGGCCTGACATCTTACAAATGAAACCAACCGGGGGAACGCGTTGATGCCAGACAGCAAGGGTTTTTCGCGACGCAGTGTGATCAAGGGGGCCGGTGTCGCCGCCGCGGCAATGGCCGCGCCGACTATCTGGACCGGTAACCGTGCCTTTGGCGCCGAGACCATCACCGTGGCCGACGTCGGCGGTGCGGTAGCGCCGGCGATCAAGGCGGCGTTTTATGATCCGTTCGAGAAAGAGACCGGCATCAAGGTGATTGGCGTCGCCCACGATTCCGATCCAGTGACCCAGTTCAAGCTGCTGGTGGACGCCAACACTTTCATCTGGGATGTGAGCATGGTCACCCAGGACAACGTCGCGCGGCTGACCACCCCGAAAAACTACCTGGCCGACCTCAACCTGCCGGCTGCTCAGATCAGTGACATCCTCCCTGGCATGGCCACCAGCACTTGGCTGGGCTTCTCGGTGTTCGGCATCGTCATGGCGTACAACAAGCAGAAATTCGCCGGCAACGCCCCGACCGACTGGGCGGATTTCTGGGACGCGAAGAAATTTCCCGGCCGCCGCGGCCTGTACAAGAGCGGCTGGGGCGTGCTGGAAATGGCCCTGCTGGCCGATGGCGTAGCACCCAAAGATCTGTACCCGCTGGACGTGGACCGGGCCTTCAAAAAACTCGACGCCATCCGCAACGACGTTGCTGTGTGGTGGACGGCCGGGGCGCAGAACACCCAGATCTTGCAAAACGGCGAAGTGGACATCTCCGACACCTGGTCCGCCCGTGGCTATGCCGCCATCAGCGCCGGCACGCCGTTGGAAATCATCTGGAAAGGGCTGTATTCGGTGGATGGCTGGTCGATTCCGCTGGGCACCCCGCGTCTGGATCTGGCGCGCAAGTTCGTGGCGTTCTGCCTGCGTCCCGAACAGCAGGCGATCTTCTCGGGCATCGTCGCCAACGGCCCGACCAACAAGAAGGCGTTCGACATTCTCTCGCCCGAGCGGGCCAAGGTACTGCCCAGCTCGCCGGAAAACCTCAAAGGCCTGACGCCGATGGATGTGGTCTGGTGGGGCGCCAACTATGACGCCGTGACGGAGCGGTTTCAGGAGTGGATGTTGGGATGATCCAGCACTTGTGTCTGCCCTACAGGCAAAAATGAACCCCGGCCCCAGGAGCTGAACATGACCACCCCACGCCACATGGCCCTCGCCACGCTGGTGCAAGGCACCGGCGCACACCCCGCCTCGTGGATGCAGACAGGCACCCTCGATGACGCGTCCACCAGCATCGAACACTTCATCGCCATGGCTCGACTGGCCGAGCGCGGCTGCTTCGACATTTTCTTCATCGCCGACACCCCGGCCGCCCGCACAGACAACCTGTACGCGTGGAGCCGCTTCCCGATGTTCATGAACGTGTTCGAGCCCATCACCCTGCTCTCGGCGTTGGCCGTGGCGACGAAACACATCGGCCTGGGTGCCACCGCGTCCACCAGTTTCATGGAACCCTATAACCTGGCACGCCAGTTTGCCTCCCTGGACCATCTCAGCCACGGCCGCGCGGCCTGGAACGTGGTCACCAGCGCCAATGACTACGCTGCACGCAATTTCGGTCTGGACAAACTGCCGCCCCACGCCAAACGCTACGACAAGGCCATTGAGTTCGTCGACGTGGTGGAAAAGCTCTGGGACACCTGGGAAGACGATGCCTTCGTCAATGACCGCAAGAACGGCCTGAACTTTATTGCCGAAAAACAGCACCCAGTGGATCACGACGGCGAATATTTCACCGTGCACGGGGCCCTCAACATCGCCCGCTCGCCCCAGGGCAAACCGGTAATCATCCAGGCCGGCGCTTCGGAAACCGGCAAGGATTTCGCCGCGCGTACTGCCGAAGTGGTGTTCGCCTCCGACCCGACGGTGGAGAAAGGCAAAGTCTTCTACGACGACCTGAAGGCCCGCGTGGTGAAATTCGGCCGCAGCGCCGATTCGTTGAAGATCCTCACCGGCCTGTCGGTTGTCATTGGCGCCACCACCGAGGAAGCGGAAGCGAAATACCAGCATCTGCAGAGCATGATCCACCCCGACGTCGGCCGCATGCGCCTGGCCCAGGACCTGGAAACCGACCTATCGGACCTGCCCCTGGACGAGCCGATTCCCGAGTCGCGCATCCCGGCGGTGTCCAACTTCCACAAGGCCTACTTCGACTACATCGTCAGCATGATCCGCGAGGAGAAACTTACCCTGCGCGAGATGTGCATGCGCTATGAGCGGGGTAACGTGACCTTTCGCGGCACCGCCACCCAGGTCGCCGACCACATGCAGGAGTGGCTGGAAGCCGGTGCGGCCGATGGTTTCATGATGATATTCCACACCATGCCCGGCGGTATGCAGGACTTCGTCGAACACGTGGTGCCGCTGTTGCAGGAGCGTGACCTGATGAAGCGCGAATACACCGGCACGACCCTGCGCGACCATCTGGGCCTGAGCCGGCCCACCAACCGTCACGCCAAGTAAGCAGAGGAGGACCCGGGCATGAGTGACCTGGCCATCGCAGCCCCCGAGATCGCCCGAAGTCCGCGCATGCAGTTGGGTGCGCTTTGGCTGGCCTTACCCGGCGTACTGTTTCTGACCGTCTTCCTGCTCTACCCCTCCTGGCAACTGTTGCTGGTAAGCCTCAAGGACCCGCACACCGGCGTTTGGACCCTTTCGGCTTTCGACAAGGTCTTCGCCGGCAACGTCTATACCCGAACGCTCCTGTCCACGTTCAACGTGGCCTTGCAGACCACGCTGTGGTGTCTGGGGCTGGGCTACCCGCTGGCCTACTGGCTGGCGCGCCTGAGCCCTCGCCGGCAGAGGATTTCGGCGTTGTTCGTGTTGCTGCCATTCTGGACCAGCGCCTTGGTCAAAAACTTCGCCTGGCTGGTGTTTCTCGGCCGCAACGGCGTGGTCAATGACCTGCTGACGGCCCTTGGCATGGCCCCGGCCGAGTTACTGTTTCAACGCGCCACCGTGGTATTCGCCATGGTCCATACCATGCTGCCACTGACCGTGGTGGTGATGCTGCCGATCATGAACCAGATAGACAGCCGTCTCACCCAGGCCGCCGATACCCTGGGCGCCAGCGCGCCGCAGCGGTTTTGGCGAATATATCTGCCCCTGTCGATGCCAGGGGTGGCCGCCGCAGGCTTGCTGACGTTCATTTCCTCCCTCGGCTTTTTCATCGTGCCGACGCTGCTGGGCGGTGCCAAGGACACTCAGCTCAGTCAGCTGATCATCGTGCAAATCAACCAGCTACAAAACTGGCAGATGGGCGCGGCCATTGCGGTGATGCTGGTGCTGGCGGCCTTGGCGAGTTGTTTTGTCTACGACCGTACCTTTGGCCTTTCCACACTGTCGGGAGAAAGCTCGGGCCAGCACAACAGCAGCGGCCTGATGCGCGCCCTGGGCCTGGGCATCGGCCGTATGATGGGCGATCTGTGTGACGCGCTGGCCCGTGGTTACGCGCGGCTGTTCGGCGAGCGCCAGGCGGGCTGGCTGCTGTCCAGCTATGCGTGGTTGCTGATTGCCGTGCTGGTGGTGCCGATTCTGGCCTTCATCCCGATGGCCTTTACCGGCTCGACCTTCCTGTCCTTTCCGCCCCCCAGTTGGAGCGTGAAATGGTTCAGCGAATACGTGCATTCCGAGCTATGGATGAGTGCCACCTTGCGCTCCTTCGGCATCGGCATTGCCACGGCCGTGATCACCCTGCCAATCGCTACCCTCGCCGCGTTCGGCCTGGCGCGCAGCCGCAGCCGCCTCGGCGGCCTGGCGTTTTTGATCTTCATGCTGCCGATGATCATTCCGCCTATCGTCATCTCGGTTTCGCTGTTCTATCTGTTTGCGAAGATGTCACTGGTGGCCACCAATTTGGGCATCATCATCGGGCACACGGTAATCGCCTTGCCGATGGCCTTCGTGGTACTGCTGGCGACCTTCAAGCATTACGACTGGCGGCTGGATCAGGCGGCTTCGACCCTGGGTGCGCCGCCATGGCGGGTGTTTTGCAAGGTCACCTTGCCGCTGATCAAGGCCGGTCTGTTCGCAGGCCTGGTCACTGCATTTCTGCAGTCGTTCGAGGAACTGACCGTGGCGATGTTCATCGGCGGCGGCCTGAAGACCACGCTGCCCAAGCAAATGTGGGACAGCATCCTGTTGCAGGTCTCGCCCACCCTGGCGGCAGCTTCGGTGGTGGTGCTGGTGATTGTCTGCGGCCTGTTTGCGTTGATGGAGTGGCTGCGGCCGGCGGATAACGCCTGACGGGCGCAGAAATCCTTTTGATCGAAACGCCGTGGCGCCTGTCGGAGTGATTAATGGCCCCATCCCGGCGCCACTCAAGGACGCAGCCCATGAGCACCCCCCTCAATGTCGTCGCCATCATGAAAGCCACCCCGGGCAAGGAAGCGCAGCTGCATACCCTGCTGCAGGCTGCACTGCCCCATTTTCAACAAGAGCCGGGGTGCCAGGCCTATGCCCTGCTGGTGGACCTGAAAGACCCGACGCGGTTCGTGTCCTATGAAAGCTGGGATGATGAAGCGGCGCTGCAAGCGCACATGAAAGCACCGACCCTGACCAATGCCATGCCGGTGCTGGAAAAGATATTGGCCGAGCCCATGGAGCAGATTCGCTTGAATCAGTTGCCGGGCAGTACCGTGTAAGCAGTACCAAGCGGTGGCGCGGCGGATCAGTGACCCAGCATCAAATCCATATTCTGTACTGCCGCCCCAGAAGCGCCCTTGCCGAGGTTATCCAGCAGCGCTACCAGATTCACGTGCTCCTGCCCCGGCGTGCCGAAGACGAACAATTTCATGGTGTCCTGGCCGGCCAGTGCTTCCGCTTCGACACGGGTCAGGGCCGCACTTTGCTCCAGCGGCACCACTTCGACGATGGACTGGCCCTGGTAATGGGCAACCAAGGCAGCGTGAACATCGGCCAGCGATGCCCCGTTGAGGTCCGAGAGGAACAGTGGAACCTGCACAATCATGCCTTGCGGGAAGCGCGCCACGCTCGGGCTGAACAGCGGGCGACGCTCCAGACGGCCATGCTTGGCCAGCTCGGCGACGTGCTTGTGTTGCAGGTTCAGGCCGTAGACAAACTGGCTCGAGCTGATCGGGTCCGGGTTGGCCGGGTCTTCGAACTGGGCGATCATCTGCTTGCCGCCCCCGGTGTAACCGGACACCGCGTTGACCGTGATGCCTTGATCGGCGGCCAGCAGGCCGGCGTCGCGCAGCGGGCGGACCAGGGCGATGGCGCCGGTGGGGTAGCAGCCAGGATTGGCCACGCCGCGCGCCGAGGCGATGCGGCTGGCCTGGTCTTTTTCCAGCTCGGCAAAGCCGTAGGCCCAGTCCGGGTGCACGCGGTGCGCCGTGGAGGTGTCGATGATGCGCGTGCTGGTGTGGCCTTCGAGCAGGGCCACGGCTTCGCGGGAGGCGTCATCAGGCAGGCAGAGGATGGCGATGTCGGCGCCGCGCAGGTAGTCGGCGCGCAGATCCTTGTTGCGGCGCTCGGCCTCGGGAATCGAGAGCACCTCGAGGTCGGTGCGCCCGGCCAGCCGGGTACGGATCTGGAGGCCGGTGGTACCGTGTTCGCCGTCGATGAAGACCTTTGCTTTCATAGCCGCTGTGTGCCCTGCGTCAAGGGATTGGAGAAAGGCGTGTAGCTTACTGAATATTTGTGGCAATTGGGGGGTCGATTGTCGGTATGAGGACTCGAGACCGTGTCCATCAGATTGAATCTGCAGCCTGTTTGTTGTCATAAGCTATTGAGCTGGCCTATCAGGAGTCACCGCCCCATGAGTCTGCTTGGCGATATCTACCGCAAGCTGAACCCGGAAAAGAACCCCAACCTGCAATCGGCGTTCATCCACAGCGAGAACCATCTGCCGACCCTGTGGCTGCTGGGCAAGACCGGTGCAGGCAAATCATCGTTGATCCGCGCGCTCACCGGGCTGGACAAGATCGAGGTCGGCCAGGGCTTCAAACCCTGCACCATGACCTCCGCCCAGTACCTGTACCCTCAGGACAAGCCGGTGCTGGCGTTCATGGACACCCGCGGCCTGGCCGAGGCCAACTATGACCCGGCCGAAGACATCCGCAACCTGGAGGCCGCCAGCAATGCGCTGATCCTGGTGATGCGCGCCGAAGACCCCGAGCAATCGCAGATTCTCAAGGCTCTCAAACACATCAAGCGCGCCGGGCACATCAAGCAGGCGCTGCTGGTGCAGACCGGCGTCGAGTTGCTCGACGACGAAGACCGGGTTCGCTGCCTGCGCCACAACGAAGAACAGGTGGAAGCCGTGTGGGGCCCGATCGACAGCCTGGCCGTGGACTTCTATGGCCGCGAGGGTCACCCCGTAGGGTTGGAAGCACTGGTGCGCCGGCTCAAGGAGCTGTTGCCGATCCTCGCCGAATTGTTCACCGACGAAGCCCATGACAACAGTGAAGAGCTCAACTTTCAGCAGCTCAAGCGCGAAATCATGTGGTACGCCGGTGCCGCAGGTGCCAGCGACGCCGTTCCGGGCGTCGGGCTGGTGGCCGTGCCAGCGATTCAGGCCAAGATGCTGCACAGCCTGGCGAATCAGTACGGGCTGGAGTGGACCACGCGGCTGCTCAGCGAGTTTGGTGCGGCCATGGGCGCCGGCTTTGGCATCCAGTACGCCTCGAAACTGGGTTTGCGCCAACTGATCAAATTCATTCCGGTCTATGGCCAGACCGTCGGCGGGGCTTCGGCTGCCGTCGCCAGCTATTGCTTCACGTTCGCGCTGGGCCGGGTGGCCTGCATGTATTTCTATAAGAAAAAGCGCGGCGAAGCCGTCACCTCCGAAGACCTCAAGGCCAAGTTCAAACAGGCTTTCGATCATATTCTGCCGGTAGCCAACGATGACAAGAATGCTTGAACGGACCCTGCCTCTGCTGCTGATCGCGGCCTTGGCGCCGCTGCTGGCACTGGCCGGGTTCGGGGTGTATGCGGTGTTCCACTACGGCTATTTCCTGCCGTTCGTGGTGGTGCTGGTGGTCTTGCTCTTGATGGGACTTCTGCCGTTCTGGGTGCTCAAGCGCCGGGTGCGGACCGAGGCAGTGCCGGCGCTGGATGAAGCCGTGGCGCAGTCCATCGACACGCCGACTCACTGGAATGATCGTGACCGCCAGATTCACACCGAAGTGCTGCCCCACGTGCAGCAGATGCTCGGCGTCCAGCCACCTTGGCCGGCGATGCCGGATTTGGGTCTGGAAATATTGCGGCTGGTGGCAGGGCGTTACAGCGACGACCCGGACACCGCCACCTGGGCTTTCACACCCATCGAGTTTCTGGCCATTGCCGAGCAGGTCAGCCGCCGCTATCGCTTGGTGTTGAAGGCCAATGTGCCCATGATCGAGCGAATGAAAATCTCTTCTCTGATGACCCTCGGTGAGCGCGTCGAGCGCTACGGGCCGTGGCTGATGAACGCCTACGGCCTGTACCGCAAGGCCCGGATGTTTTCGCCCCAGGGACTGCTGGCCGAGTTGCGCGGCCATTTGTCCGACAAGGCCTTCAGCGGCATGAGCGAGGCCTTGCAGCTGCGCCTCAAGCACCTGCTGCTGCTGGAAGTCTTGCAGGTGGCCATCGACCTCTATGGGGGCCACTTCCGCTTCGACGATCAGGACTTGCCCACCAGCGATGCCGCCGGCGAAGACCGCGAACGCATGGCTGCTGCGCCCGAGCCGCTGCGGGTCTGCTTGATCGGCCAGGTCGGTGCAGGCAAGTCGACCCTGGTCAACGTCCTCACCGCCAGCATCCGCGCCGAAGTCAGCGCCCTGCCCGCCACTGACAAGGTGCAGGTCTATGCCTGCACCGTGGACGGCGAAGAGGCGATGAACCTGGTGGATCTGCCCGGCCTCAATGGCGATGGCAAGCTGGAGAAAAAACTCTTCGAGCAGGTCATTGATTGCGACCTGGTGCTTTGGGTGCTCAAGGCGAACCAGCCAGCCCGGGCGCTGGACCAGCATTTTCGCGGCCTGATCGACACCTGGGAAAGCGAGAACAATGACCGCAAGCCACCGGTGCTGGTGGGGGTGATGAACCAGGCGGATCGACTGGTGCCACCGGGCCGCTGGAACTCGGAAGACCCGGCCCAGGCCAAGCGGGTCAAGGAGGCCATGGACTACAACCAGCAGCTGCTGGATCTGGACCACATCGTGCCGCTGTCGGTGCCCGAGGGGCAGCCGCATTTCAATGTACCGGCGCTGCTGGCCTTGCTGCAGGAACGCTATGAAGAAGGTTTGAACGTGCAGCTCAACCGGCGCCGGCAGGAAGCCGGTGAATTTTCGCCGGGGCGTGAGTTGCAGCGGGTCAAACAAGCCGCCGCGTCGTTGTTTTCGTTGATGCAGAGGTGATTTTCACGATTTCAGCGAAAGTCTTACCTGATTTCCCCGCTTTTTATGGATCAGGCAGAAGCACAGACTGACCTCACCTTCATTCACTTCTTTCAAGAGTATCCCCATGAAAGCCATCGCCTACACCCGCAACGGGCCGATCGACGCCGCCGACTCGCTGATCGACCTTGAACTCCCCACCCCGGTGCCTGGCTCGCGCGATCTGCTGGTGGAAGTCCACGCGGTCTCGGTCAACCCCGTAGACACCAAGATCCGCGCGGGCGCTGCCGTCAGCGAGCCGCGCGTGCTGGGCTGGGATGCCGTAGGAGTGGTCAAGGCCGTGGGCCGTGACGCCCAGCTGTTCAAGGTCGGCGACGAAGTCTTCTATGCCGGCTCGCTGATTCGTCCCGGCACCAACAGCGAGCTGCATGCGGTGGACGAACGCATCGTCGGGCGCAAGCCGAAAAGCCTGAACGACGCCCATGCCGCCGCGTTGCCATTGACCGCCATCACGGCCTGGGAGCTGCTGTTCGACCGCCTGGGCGTCAGCGAAGGCGGTGGTAAAGGGCAGAGCCTGCTGATCATCGGTGCTGCCGGTGGCGTGGGTTCGATCCTCACGCAATTGGCCCGCCAGCTCACCGGGCTGACCGTGATCGGCACGGCGTCGCGCGCCGAGACACGGCAGTGGGTCACCGAATTGGGTGCTCACCACGTCATTGATCACAGCCAGCCACTGTTGGCGCAATTGCAGGCCATTGGTGTAGGTGAAGTCACTCATGTGGCCAGCCTGACCCACACCGATAGCCACTTCGCCCAGTTGATCGAAGCGCTGCAACCCCAAGGCAAGCTGGCCTTGATCGACGACCCGGCGACCCTGGATGTGGTGCCCATGAAGCGCAAGGCGCTGTCCCTGCACTGGGAGCTCATGTTTACCCGTTCGCTGTACGAAACCCCGGACATGATCCGCCAGCACGAACTGCTCAACCGCGTGGCCGATCTGGTCGACCAGGGCGTGCTGAAAACCACCTTTGGCGAGCATTTTGGCACCATCAATGCGGCCAATTTACGGCGCGCGCATCAGTTGATCGAGAGCGGTCGGGCGCAAGGCAAAATCGTGCTGGAAGGTTTCTGAGTTAATCTGCCATGCCACCGTCACGGCAGGACCAAGCTTGCTCGGGAGTAGGGTTAACCCCTTCCCGACCAAGCTCGGCTCTGCCGTGACGGTATCCAGCCCCTTATTTCTTGAGCGGAGCCTGCGCCTCCCAGCCCCCACCGAGCGCCAGAAACAAGGTGATCTGCTGCATTGCCACTTGGGTATTGGCCGAGGCCAGTTGCGCCCGCGCATCGGTGTAGGTGCGGGTCGCCTGCAAGTCCGCCAGGAACGATTCACGGCCCATCTGATAGAAGCGGTGGGTCTGGTCAGCGGCCCTGTGCGCTGATTGTTCGGCATCGGCCAGCGCATCGCGGCGCTCCAGCACGGCGGTGTACTGCGCCAAGGCGGTCTGGGTTTCGCGGATAGCGTTGAGCACCACGCCGTCGAAGTGCGCCAGCGAAGCCTGGGTCGCGGCTTCAGACTCGTGAATCCGCGCGCGGGCACCGTTCATGGGCACCGTCCAGCTGATCAGTGGGCCAAAGGCCCATTGGTTGGTGGCCGGGTGGGTCACATCACTGAGAATACCCTCGGTCCCCACGGAGGCGCCGAAACTGATGTTCGGGTACAGCTCGCCAGTGGCGACACCGATCCGTGCAGTGGACGCCGCCAGCAGGCGTTCGGCCTGGCGGACGTCAGGGCGACGCTTGAGCAGTTCGGCACCATCGCCCACTGGCAGCACCTGCGCAATGTGCGGCAGCTCGGCGCATTGGCCTGTACCCTCGGGCAGTTGCCCCACGGGTTTGGCCAGCAGCATCGACAACCGATACAGACCGGCCTGACGCAATGCTTCGTACTGCGGCAGTTCGGCGCGCAGGGACTTGAATTGGGTCTGCGAACGCGTCACCTGGGTTTCGTCACCACGACCGGCGTCACGCAGGCGGGTGGTCAGATTGACGCCTTCTTCCTGCAAGTCCAGCGAGTGCCGGGCAATCGCGTATTCATCGTTGGCGGCGCAGATCTGCGTGTAAGAGCGCACCACGTCGGCCACCAAGGTGATCCGCGCGGTGTCGGCAGCGGCCTGGGTGGCATCAGCGTTGGCCTTGGCCGCTTCGATACCGCGTTTGAGGGTACCCCACAGGTCGAACTGATAGGACAGGTTGATCGACGCGGTGCCGAAGTTATCCACCGGCAGCTTTTCAGTCTGCAAGAACGCTTCGCCCGACTCCTGGATACGTTGGACCCCGGCCGACGCACTGGCGCCAAAGCCACCTGCGGCCTGGGCCTCGTCGACCTGGTAGTGAGCCCGTTGCAAGTTGGCGGCGGCCACGCGCAGGTCGGTGTTGCTGGCCAAGGCTTGCTCGACCAGTGCATTCAAACGCGGGTCCTGATACATCCGCCACCAGTTCTGCGGCACCGGCAGGGACACCACATTGCTGTTGCCCAGGTCCAGCTCGCTTTGCAGATCCGGGCGATTGACCGCCGCGTCCTTGGGCATCTTGTAGTCGGGCCCGACCATCTGGCAGGCCGACAGCAGCAAACCGCCGCCCACGGCCACCATCACCCGTAGCAGGCTGTTCATTGCGCCGCTCCAGCCGCCACCGGCGCGCGGGTTACGTCGTCAAGGATCGACACCGTCGCGGTGCGCCCGGCGATCATGCGAAAGTCCGCCGGCACGTCGTCGAAGACGATACGCACTGGAATCCGCTGCGCCAGTCGTACCCAGCTGAACGCCGGGTTGACGTTGGGCAACAGGTTGCTGCCACTGGTGCGGTCACGGTCTTCGATGCCAGCGACGATGCTTTGCACATGCCCACGCAGGCGGGCGTTGTCACCCATCATGCGGATGTCGACTTGCTGGCCGACATGAATCAGCGGCAGCTTGGTCTCCTCGAAGTAACCGTCGATGTGGAACGAGTCGCCATCGACGATGGACAAGCTCGCATGCCCCGCACTGGCGAACTCCTGCAAGCGCGGTGCGCGGTCGTTGAGGTAACCGTTGACCGGGCTGCGGATCACCGAGCGGTCGAGGTTCAGCTGGGCGGCGTCCACCGCCACCTGTGCCTCGTTCAGCGCGGCCAGGGCACGTGCCTCGCGGGACTGGCTCTCTTCGAGCTGTTCACGGGCGACCAGGTTGCCCAGGCCCTTGTTGCGTTTGTTCTCGCGTTGCGCCTGGGCGTAGGTTTCCTTGCGGTCGGCCACGGTGGCCTGGGCCTGACGCAGCGCCAGCTGGAAGCGATCCGGGTCGATCTTGAACAGCACCTGGCCGCGCTTGACCCACTGGTTGTCCACCACTTCGACGTCTTCGATCAAGCCCGAAACGTCCGGGGCGATCTGCACCACGTCGGCACGGATATGGCCGTCGCGGGTCCAAGGGGCGTACATGTAGTACATCACCAGGCGCCAGATCACGACGCAGGCAAGGGCGACAACAAGCAGAGTCAGGACCAGCCGGCCCAAGGTCATCAAAGGTTTTTTCATAGCATCAGGCTTCGACCGATTGCGTCTACCGCGCCGAGCAGCACGGCGTAGAGTGCGACGTTGAACAGAGCCCGGTGCCAGACCAGGCGATAAAAGTGCAGGCGGTTGAGAACGCCATGCACCACCAGAAACAGCAGGTAGGTGATGACCATCATCACCAGCAAAGTCGGCAGAAAGATACCGCTGACGTCCAGCTCACCGATCATAGCGGCGCTCCATCAAGGCCGTAGGGTGGTTGTTCCTCGGGGTCCTCCGGATCGATCAACACCGGCACCCCCGGCAGCAAGGCCAGGCGCAGGCCGCTGAGCGCCAGCAGCAGATGGCGGCGGGCATCTTCCTCGGTACCACCCACGCCCGCGATGTTGAGCGCGCGGCGGGCGCGGTCCATGGTCATCAGCAAGGTCATGGGCGCCGCCAGGCGTTCGCGGGACTTGAGGCAGGTCGCAAAATAGTCGCCGACGTCCGCCGTGACTTGGTCAAGCAACACCCGCGGGCCGGTCGCCACGCGCCGAGCGTAAGCCTGCACGTCCAGCAAATTGAGCGCCACGCGCAAATCCCGCAGGGCGGTGCCGGTGTCCTGGCCGGTCTGGGTCAGGCGCGGCAAGTGCTGCATCAGGCGGTCGAGCATTTTCACGCCGCGACGGCGATGCTCCGCCAGGGTGGCCGGCTCGGTGATCTTGACGATGTCACGCCAGCTGAAGCGGGTCAGGCGTGTGGCCGCGACCTCAACGCCGAACGGGCGCACCACCAGGGTCCAGACGAAGGCAAAAAGCAGCCCGACCGGGCCGGCCACGTTGGCGTTGATGAAGTTGAAAAAGTTGGCGTCGTAAGTCGTCTGGATACTGATGAAGGTCGAGGTGTTGACGATGGTCAGCAAGGTGCCGAGATAAAAGCGCGGTTGCAGGGTCAACGTGCCGACCACAATGAACGGGACGGCGAACGCCAGCACCAGCATCGGAAAATCATGCAGGTTGGGCAGGATCAGGAACAGGTACAGGCTGGAGAGAATCACCGCCACCACCGTCCAGAAATAAAACCGGTAGATCTGCGGTGCCGGGTCGTCCATGGCGGCGAAGAAGCTGCATGCCACGGCGGCCAGAATCACTGCGCTGCCGCCATCGTTCCAGCCGGTGACGATCCACAGCATCGAGGAAACCATGATCGCTACCACCGCCGAACTGACCGAGTACAGCATCAAGCCCTTGTCGAGAAACGGTGTGAGCCGGGCCAGGCGCCAGTGCCGGTAAACGGGGCGCCAAGGCGCGCGGCTGTCGGTGCGGATGGCGCGCTCCAGCGAGCGACAATCTTCCCAGAGATCGACCCACTCGCTTAGCCGGTACAGTGCGTTGGCAAACAACAGCTCGCGGCGGTCGCCGATCGTTTCCGGGCTTGGCTGAGCCTGCTCGATGGCGTCGCGCAAAGCGCTCCAGCGCGTCGTCGAGTCATCGTCGGCTGGTTGTTGCAACCACTC
Organism: Pseudomonas sp. dw_358; assembly: GCF_018449655.1. Taxonomy (GTDB): domain Bacteria; phylum Pseudomonadota; class Gammaproteobacteria; order Pseudomonadales; family Pseudomonadaceae; genus Aquipseudomonas. The sequence continues at coordinate 8,424 of NZ_JAAVUX010000006.1, read as the reverse complement.
ACGCCCTTGCATCAGCAAGGGCGCCATTCGCTCCACTAACTCCGGCGTACGGCGTTCGAGGGCGATCAAGGCGTCGTCCAGCGCGTCCACCACCGGCAGCAGGTGAATCACCCGGCCGCGCAATTCGGTGGCGTTACGCACGGTCTGTGGCCGGGCGCCTTCGTGGGGAAGTTGCCCGATCATCATCTCCAGAGAGTTGAAGGTGGCGACCATGGACGAGCGCAGCGCCCCGATTTCTTCAGGCTTGGCGTCGCGCGCGAGAAAGCGGTCACTGTAGGTGGTCGCTTCGCCGAACCATTTGCTGGCGGCACCCACCACCACGGGTGCCAGGTACTTGGGCCAGAACACGGCGCCCACCACGGCAGCACAGACAATCCCCAGGCAGATTTCCTGGAAGCGCGCGGAGGCAATGTCGAAAACCGCCGTGGGGTTGTCCACCACCGGCAGGGCAATCAGCGGCATGGTGTACCCGGCCAGCATGAACGCATAGCTGTTAGCGGTGCGCAGGTGCAGGGAGAGGAACAGCAGCGTCCCTGTCCACAAGGCAACGACGGTGACCAGCAGCAGTGGTGTCTGCACCAGCATCGGCACGAACAGTACAGCCGCAGCGGCGCCGGTGAAGGTGCCGATGGCACGGTACAAGGCTTTGGAGCTGGTGGGGCCGACGAAGGGGCTGGAAACGATGTAGACCGTGGCCATGGCCCAGTAGGGGCGCGGCATTTCCAGTTTCATTGCGATGTACAGGGCGATCATCGAAGCGGCGAACGTCCGCACCCCATAGAACCATTCCGGAGCACGGGGGATGTCGCTGGTAAACGCTTTCCACCATGCACTCATGGATGCGTCGCCGGCAGGCCGGGCACGGCGTCTTCAAACACGCGAATGACCCGCAGGGCGGCTTCCAGATCGGCGCGATCGACGTCCTTGAACAGTTCCCGGCGCAACCGCACCAATTCGGTCTCGATGGCTTCGGCCAGGCTGCGCCCCGCGTCGGTCAGGCTGAGCGCCTTGGCGCGGCGGTCGGTGCTGTCGGCAGTGCGCACCACCAGATCGGCGCTGCACAGCTGGTCCAGGAGGCGCACCAGCGACGGGCCTTCAAGCCCTGCGGCGTGGGCCACGGCCACTTGGCGCACGCCATCGCCCAGCCGCACGATCATCAGCAAAGGCACGGCGCAGGCTTCGGAAATACCATAGTTGGACAGCGCACTTTGGCAGATTCGCCGCCAATGACGGGCGCCGACCACCATGCCGCTACTGATGTTGAGTTGAAGCTTGTCGATGTTCACGAACCAGCCCGGGATGTCATCCGATATTCATAGTTTGCTAACTATCTATTAGGACCGGATGTTTCGTCAAGGCCGTTTGGCGGTTGGTTTGCAGGAAAAATACAGCTCGCGCCTCATAGGACCGAGATTGCCCGGGAACCTCGCGCCGCGATTTGTCAGGTTGATCGCGGTAGCGGGTTCCCGAGCAAGCTCGGTCCTGCAGGGATAGGGTTACAAGAGGGATATCAGGAATAGAACGCCGGCTTGACCGGCATCGTGATCGGCACGATAGCGCCGCTTTCCTGGGCCTGAATGCAGGCATCGGCCGCGACCGCCGCCGCATAGCCATTCCAGGAAGAAGGACCACCGATCTCGCCATTGGCCACGCTGCGGATGAACGCCTGCAATTCGACGTCGTAGGCCTGGATAAAGCGATCTTTCCAGTCCATCAGGATCTCGTTGGACAGTTTGGCGCCGCTGCGCATCTGGATACTGCTGGGCTCCGGCAGGCTGGCAATGCCCTCCTCGCCGACCACCTGGCACTGGATGTCGTAGCCATAACGGCAATTGACGAACACTTCGACGTCGATGCGCACGCCCTTGACCGTTTCGAGCAGGACGATCTGCGGGTCACGCAGTGCGCTATGGGTGTGGCTGGTCCGGCGCGGGAAGATCACCTGGGCCGACACATAGTCGTCGTCCAGCAGCCAGCGCAGCACGTCCAGCTCGTGGATCAGTGTGTCGGTGATCGCCATGCTGGTGCCGTAAGCGGTGGGTACCGTAGGGTTGCGGTGAGCGCAATGGAGCATCAGCGGTGCGCCGATCTGGCCACTGTCGATGGCCGCCTTGAGTGCCAGGTAGCCCTGATCGTACTCGCGCATGTAGCCGACCTGCACCAGGCGCTTGCCGTGGGCCTGCTCCGCATTGACGATGCGCAGGCAACCGGCGGCCGTCACGGCCAGGGGTTTTTCGCAGAACACCGGTTTACCGGCGGCAATGGCGGCCAGCACCTGTTCTTCATGGGCCGGCCCCCATGAAGTCACGAGGATGGCGTCCACGTTGGCAGCGTTGATCAGGTCCTGTGCACTGGCATAGACCTCGGCATCGATGCCCAGCCCGCTAACGGCCTTGCGGGCCTGCTCCGCGTTGATGTCGTTGACCGCCACCACCGCCGCGCCGGACAGCGCGTAATGGCAACGACGAATATGATCGGTGCCAATGGCCCCGGTCCCGATGACGCCTAGATTCACAGTCATGATGGCTCCTGATTTGTTCTTGTGGGCCTGGTCGCTGACCGGCCTGCATAAGCAGGCCGGTCGGTGAGCTGAGGCTAGAACGACGGCTCAGGAAAATCAATAAAGATTCTATATATTTTATTTTTGGAATTTTTATTTTGAAATATTGCGCTGATAGCGGTGCGATCAGCTGAGCGAGGCTTCATTTGAAGACCTCGCAAAGCCCGTCAAAGCTGGGTCGCCTTGCCGGTTGCACAGCGAGCTTCGAGTCCATGGCCGCAATGACTTTCGCGTAAAGATGCATGGAGACCGTCAGCTTGCCCTTTTCTATTTCCGAGAGTTTCTGGCGGGTAACGCGAGCACGATCGCAAACACGGTGCGCCGACCCCCGGCGGGCAAACCTACCGCTCGTGCAACGCCTCCGCTCGCGCCTTGATGATCGGCTTGAGCAGATAGCTCAACACGCTCTTCTTGCCAGTGATGATGTCCACCGACGCCACCATGCCGGGGATGATCAGCAGCGGTTTGGCATCGGTGCCCAGATGGCTGCGGTCGGTGCGCAACTTGATGACATAGAACGTGTTCTTCTTCTCTTCGTCCTGCACGGTGTCGGCGCCAATCTGCTCCAGCTTGCCTTTGAGGCCACCGTAGATGGTGTAGTCGTAGGCGGTGAACTTGATCATGGCTTCCTGGCCGGGGTGGAGGAAGGCGATGTCTTGCGGGCGGATGCGTGCTTCGATCAGCAGGGTGTCGTCCAGCGGGACAATTTCCAGCAGGTCGCTGCCGGGCTGGACGATGCCGCCCACGGTGTTGACCAGCAACTGCTTGACGATGCCGCGCACGGGCGAGGTGACCATGGTGCGCTTGACCCGGTCGTCCAGTGCCTTGCCGGTGGCCTGGGCCTTGCTCAGGTCGGTACGGGCTTCATTGAGCTGGGTCAGAGCGTCGCTGCGGAATTTGCCGCGAGCTTCGTCGATTTTGCGCTTGGCTTCTTCGATGGCGGCCTGGGCCCGGGGAATCGCCAGGGTGGTGCCGTCCAGCTGCCCGCGCAATTCGACTTCCGAACGCTTGAGCCGCAGCACTTCAACCGGCGACACGGCCCCGGTCTTGATCAGCGGCTCGGACATACCGATCTCCTGACGCAACAACGCCAGACTGCTGCTGTACTGGCCCTGCTTGGCGGTGAACTCGCGCAACTCTTGCTGCTTCTGCACCAGTTGTTGTTGCAGGCCCCCGACTTCATCGGCCAGTTGCTGCTTGCGGCTCAGGTACAGCGACTCTTCGTTGCCCGCTTGCTGGGGCACGGACTTGCGGGCGTCATCGGTGATTTTCAGCGGACGGTCATCGACCTCGGCGCTCAGGCGTTCGACCCGCAGCTCCATGGCCACACGGTCAGCTTCGGTCTCGCCGACGTTGGAGGCAAAACGCGTGTCGTCCAGACGAATCAACGGCGCGCCGGCTTCTACGATCTGCCCTTCCTTGACATAGATTTCGGCGACGATGCCCCCTTCCAGGTTCTGGATTTTCTGCACCTTGGACGAGGGAATGGCCTTGCCCTCGCCCTTGGTCACTTCGTCGATCACGGCGAAATGCGCCCAGCCGATCAGGAACACGAAGAACGCGATCACGCCCCAGATTGTCAGCCGCACGATGCGCGGTGCGTCGTCGATCAGCGCCTTCTTGACTTCGGGCAACGGTTGGCCGTCCAGCGAGGCGCCGCCCTTGAAATAGCCCACAGCGGATTTAAGCAACACTGATCTGCCCCTTCTTCAACGCTTCCATCACGGCGGCTTTCGGGCCGTCGGCGAGGATCTGTCCACGGTCGATCACCAGCAGGCGGTCGACCAGCGACAGCAGCGAAGCCCGGTGAGTGACCAGAATGATGGTCTTGTTTTCCACCACCGCTTGCAGGCGCTGTTTGAGGCGCTCTTCACCGGTGTTGTCCATGGCGCTGGTGGGCTCGTCGAGCAACAGTACCGGCGGGTTGAGCAGCAGGGCGCGGGCCAGCGCCACGTTCTGGCGCTGCCCCCCGGACAGGTTCTGCCCCCGCTCGCCTACCTGCAACTCGTAGCCCTGCGGGTGCAGCCGAGCGAACTCGTGCACGCCGGCCAGTTCGGCAGCTTGCAACACCAACTCGTCCTCGACGTAACGCGCACCGGAAACAAGGTTGTCGCGCAGGCTGCCGGCCAGCAGTTGAATGTCCTGCGGCACGTAGCCGATGTTGTGGCGCAACTCGCTGACGTCGATCTGCTGGATGTCGACGCCATCCACCAGCAACTGACCGCTGTCGGCCTGGTAGAGACCCACCAGCAGCTTGGCCAGCGAGCTTTTACCCGAGCCGCTGCGGCCGATGATGCCGATCTTCTCGCCCGGCTTGATCGACAGGTTGACGTTGTTCAGAGCGAGGTTCTGCTGGCCCGGGTAGGTGAAATTGAGGTTGCGCAGCTCAATGGCGCCTTGCAGCACGGAGCGGCTCATGGGGCGCTCCTCGAAATTGCGCTCCTGGGGCAGCTCCATCATTTGGTCCACCGAGACCATGGTGACCTTGGCCTGCTGATAACGGGTCAGCAGACCGGACAACTGCGCCAGTGGCCCGAGGGCCCGGCCACTGAGCATGTAGCAGGCTACGAGGCCACCCATGCTCAGGTTGCCATCGATGATCTGGTACACGCCAAAGGCGATCATGGCCACGCCAGCCATCTGCTGGATGAGCAAGGTGATGTTCATGGCCAGGCTCGACAGCACCTTGACCCGCAGCTCCAGGCGGCTGAGGGTGCCGATTGTCTGTTCCCACTGATACTGGCGCTCGCTCTCGGCATTATTGACCTTGACCGCGTCCAGCCCGGCGAGGGTTTCGATAAGGCTCGACTGACGCTCGGCGCCCAGGGCCATGGTGCGTTCCATGGTGGCCATCAGCGGCTTCTGCAGAAAGTGGCCAATACCCAGCGCCAGCGGGAACGCGATGATCGGAATCCACACCAGGTTGCCGCCCAGCAAAGCAATGACCGCGAGGATGATCACGGTGAACGGCAGGTCGATCAGGCTGGCTAGGGTCAGCGAGGTGAGAAAGTCGCGCATGCCCTGGAATTCGTGAATGTTCTGGGCAAAGCTGCCGACCCGTGCCGGGCGAAATTTCATCGACATGCCAACGATGCGCTCGAACAGCGTGGCCGAAATGATCAGGTCGGTTTTCTTGCCGGCCAGGTCCAGACACAGGCCACGAAGGCCCTTGAGGATCAGGTCGAAAATGTAGGCGCCGGTGATCCCGGCAGCGAGAATCCACAGAGTGGCTGTGGCCTGGTTGGGGACCACGCGGTCGTAGACGTTCATCACGAACAGGGGCGCGGCCAGGGCAATCAGGTTGATCACCAGGCTGGCGGCGATGGCGTCGGCGTACAGCCAGCGCGAGCGCTTGAGAGTGTCGCGAAACCACGAGCGGGCGCGAGGAATGAGGGTACCGGTGCTGGTGTCGAACTTGTGCTGCGGCTGGGCGAAGAACACCTTGCCGATGTAGTCCTCGGCCAGTACTTCGCGGCTCACGCGCACTTCACCACCGTCGCTTTCGCTCAGCAGCAAGCGCGCGGTGTCATCTTCCCAACCGAGCAATACCGTGGCGCGGCCGTCCTTGAGCAGCAACAGGGCGGGCAAGGCAATGGCCGGGATTGTCTCCAGCTTGCGTTGCAGCAGACGACCCTGCAGGCAAGCGCGTGCAGCGGCGCGGCTCAACAGCTCGGGGCTCAGGCGCTGGGCGGGCAATGGCAGGCCGGTGGTGAGCATGGCGCGACTGGCGGGCTTTTGATGGAGCGCGCACAGAGCCAGCAGGCCGTCGAGCAACGGATCGTCGTGCTGACCCCGGGGGTCATGACTGAGTTCGACTTTTACTTCTGATTCCACGCTGACTCTCTCACTCTGTGCGGTTAATCCATCCGTGCGCGGCACCTACCAGCATGCCGACCTGTTGATGCCCACGACTGGCATTGCACAAGCAATGCCAAGCGGGCTGTCGCGCTCATCCCGGGCCTCATTGCTCACTTATCGGCCAGCCACCGTAAAACTGCAGGCCGACGGCACGGGGCCGATTTAAGAGTCGGGGCAATGTGTCGATATAAAGGAGACGGCAGTGACCTGCGTTAAAACGACACAGTGGCAGTGAGGGGCGAGTAACAGGCGGACCAAATTTGTCACCTTTGACAAATTATGGCGGCATTGCCGTCATTTCCGTGACGTTGGCGAACCGTCACTGACGCCCCGCGACGCGAAAGATTCTATACAGGTCAAGCGCTTGGCGCTGATGAATAAGTGGCTTGAGAACCAAGGCACAAGCAGTGGCAGGCTTTGTGCTTTACAGATGAACGGATGTGAATTTCATCGTTCAAAGCCCCGGCAGGCTTGCGTTTGAATTAGGATGCTAGCCCTTTGCCGTGATTGCTTGATGGCCCGGGAGGGGCGCCAGAGAGTGCCGGGAAAAAACCGCATGTCGGAAACAGGATTTGCCCAGGCGAAGGGACCGACCGCAGTGTAGTATCAGTGTGACATTACGGTCGGAATGGGTAGTTGTGTGCCAAGGTCAATACTTTGGCATAATCTCAATTCCAATCGGCTATAGCCAATCTATTGGCGATTCAGCGTCATGTATTCGTATCAATACACTAATTAAGTCCTCTGTCTGAAACGGCAAAAGAAGGCCGGTCGGTCCAATGGATACCAACTGAACGGTTACACCGGAGAGTTTCCCAATGAGCACTGTTGTTGCCATCGTTAAAAGCATTGTTGGCCAAGTAATTGCCGTATCCCCTGAAGGGATTCAACGCGTGCTCATCGAGGGAGACCGGTTGTTTGCCGGGGAACAGATCGACACTGGCGCCGCCGGTGCCGTGACCTTGGCGCTGGAAGATGGCCGCACCATCGACCTGGGCCGTGACAGCCATTGGAACGCCGGAGCACCGGAGACCATCGTCGCCACCGACACCGCGCAGCAAGCGCCTTCAGTGTCGGAGTTGCAGCAAGCCATCGCTGCTGGTGCCGACCCGACCACCGAGCTTGAGGCTGCCGCAGCAGGGCCTGCCGACACCGGTGGTGAAGGCGGCGGCGGCCACAGCTTCGTGCTGCTCGACGCAGTGGGCGGCTCGGTCGCTCCGACCATTGGCTTCCCGACGGCCTTCAGCACTGGCGCGCCGGTAATCGACACGCTGCAAGTCAACCCGGTCGTCAATAACACCACCAATGCCACGGCGGCCAACCTGGCCTCGACCGTCAGCCTCAGCGCCACGCCGACCCTGACCGAGGCCGGTGGCACCCTGATCTACACCGCGACCCTGACCCAGGCTGGCACCAGCGCGGTCAACGTAACCCTGGCCAACGGCCTGACCATTGTCATTGCTGCCGGCGAGACCAGCGGTTCGGCCAACCTCACCTTGGCACCGAACGACACGCCGTACATCGATGCCCATTCGATTTCCACCACCATCACCGGCACCAGCGGCGGCGCAGGGCTGACCCTGACCACCGACCCAACGCCGGCGGTGACGCAGATCACTGACACCCTCGACACCACCAACCTGACCCTGACGGCCGCGGCCAGCGTCGTGGAAGGCAGTGTGATCACCTACACCGCCACCTTGACCAACGCTGCGCAGACGCCGGTAAGCGTGACCCTGTCCAATGGCCAGACCATCACCATCGATGCCGGCAAGACCACCGGCAGCGTCGACTTCCAGACCCCGGCCAACGACGTCTACAAAGACCCGACCACCGTGACCACCACCATCACGGCGGCCAGTGGCGGAAACTTCGAGAACCTGGCCCCGAGCACCACCCCGGCCGTGACTCAAGTGGTCGACTCCATCGATACCACCACCGTCAGCCTCGCCGCTACGCCGAGCGTCACCGAAGGCGGCGTGATCACCTACACCGCGACCCTGACC
>NZ_JAAVUX010000058.1 GCF_018449655.1 Pseudomonas sp. dw_358 | reverse complement strand
TTGGATTATACCCGTCAGGCCACAAATCGTGGAGTCAAAACCTTGTGCGGACGGTTGCGCCAGAGATCAAATCCGTCCAGTAGCCAGTTCAATTCCTGGACCGTCAAAACGATGGCCTCTTCGGATTCATCGGGTGACGTTTTGAAACGCTCGGACTCCAGGCGCTTGAGCCAAAGGCAGAAGCCGTTGCGCTCCCAGTACAACACCTTGATCCGGTTGCGGTGGCGATTCATAAACACGAAA
>NZ_JAAVUX010000057.1 GCF_018449655.1 Pseudomonas sp. dw_358 | reverse complement strand
ATATCGCATGCGTCAGAGCATGAGCCGGCGAGGAAATTGTTGGGATAATGCGCCGATGGAGCGGGTGTTCAGGAGTCTGAAAACCGAGTGGATACCGACCATGGGCTACACGACGGTCCAACAAGCTCAGCGGGATATCAGCCATTTTTTGATGCACCGGTACAACTGGATTCGACCGCACCAGTTTAATGGTGGGCTGCCACCGGCTCGGGCCGAGAAAAAACTTAACATCGTGTCCGGGATCAGTTGACCACTACA
>NZ_JAAVUX010000056.1 GCF_018449655.1 Pseudomonas sp. dw_358 | reverse complement strand
GCCGCTGCGCAAACCGCAGTGACCGTGACCCTGTCCAATAACCAGACCATCACCATCGACGCCGGCAAGACCACCGGCACCGTCGATGTGACCACCGCCGCCAACGACGTCTACCTCGACGCCCACACCGTCAGCACCACCATCACGGCAGCCAGCGGCGGCAACTTCGAAAACCTGGTGCCCAGCACCACGGCAGCGGTGACTCAAGTCGCCGACTCCATCGACACCACCACCGTCAGCCTCGCCGCCACGCCGAGCGTCACCGAAGGCGGCGTGATCACCTACACCGCGACCCTGACC
>NZ_JAAVUX010000055.1 GCF_018449655.1 Pseudomonas sp. dw_358 | reverse complement strand
CGGTATGTGAATGGCTAAAACAACAGCGCCCACCCCGAGGACAAAAATGTCATAGCCACTCATTGCGTGACTCCATGGATTATTTCACCTACTCGCTCGCCTGCTTGACTGCCGAGTGCGCCTCCCGCTGCAAGGGCACCCACGGCGGTGGCCAACCAGTTGCCGGCTTTGAGGATCGAATCTGTCTTGGCCACACCGCGTTGAGTCATGCCCGGACTCAAAGGTACTCCACATAGATGACGACACTGCCCCCCACCATCATGATGCTGAGGTAGGTCAGCCCGATCAGACCTATCCATTTCAGTTTGCGCCTGATCGGCAGCGGGAGGCTGGCGAGC
>NZ_JAAVUX010000054.1 GCF_018449655.1 Pseudomonas sp. dw_358 | reverse complement strand
CTGCAACGAAGCGTGAATCAGGAGAAATGCTGGCGTCAGCCTCTGGTGCTGCACTCGGACAACGGAGCACCGATGAAATCGGTGACGCTGCTGAGCAAGATGTACGATCTGGGCATCACGCCGTCGCGTGGACGACCTCGGGTAAGTAACGACAACCCATACTCGGAGTCACTGTTCAGGACGTTGAAGTACTGCCCCCAGTGGCCGAAGGATGGATTTACCAGCCTGGATGATGCTCGTATCTGGGTGAGAGATTTTATGACCTGGTACAACACCGTGCACCGCCATAGCCAAATCCGCTTCGTGACACCCGCTCAACGTCACGAGGGTAAAGACCGGGAAATACTGGCCCGTCGAGATGCGATATACGGGCAGGCCAAGGAAAAAAGACCGGAACGATGGTCAGGCGAGACACGCAACTGGAACCCTGCCGGGACGGTGTATCTGAACCCTGAAAGGGAGCTGACCGTGGTCGTAAAGGTCGCGTAGCACGACGGTGGACGCGACAACTACCTTGAAAAACGCCGCCAGAGCAACAACGCCGCCGTGATCCCGGCCGCGATCC
>NZ_JAAVUX010000053.1 GCF_018449655.1 Pseudomonas sp. dw_358 | reverse complement strand
CCGGCGGCATCGTAGGTGAAGGTGGTGGTGCCGCTGTCCGGGCTGGTGCGTTGGGTCAGGTTGCCCAGGGCATCGTAGGCGTACTGGGTGGTCACGCCACGCGGGTCGACCACCTGGGTGATCTGGTCGTCGGTGTTGTAGCTCAGCGCCGTGGTACCGCCCAGCGGGTCGACGATCTGAGTGACCCGGTTGAGCGCGTCAAAGGCGGTGCTCGTCGTGTTGTTGCGCGGGGTGGTGCTGCTGGCCGGGTTGTCGTTGAGGTCGTAGGCGTACTGGCGGGTCTGGTTGCCGGCGCCGACGTTCTTGATCAGCCGGCCCAGTTCGTCATAGGTGCGCTGTTGTTGCTTGACCAGCGTGTTGCTGCTGTCTTTGACCTGTTCGGCCGTGCGATTGCCCATCGCATCGAGGGTGTAGTTGATGCTCTCGCCCAGCTGGTTCTGCACCTTGATCAGACGGCGCGCATCGTCGTAGGTGTACTGGATAGAGTTGCCGTCGGCCAGGGTGATCTGCAGCACGTCGCCCACGGCGTTGTAGCTGTAGCTGGTGGTCGAGGCACCCACCGCGCTGCTGGCCAGCCAGCCTTCGGGGGTGTAGGTCAGGGTCACGACCACGCCGTTGGGGTCGGTGACGGTCTGCGGATGGCCGTAGGGATCGAAGTTGGCCAGGGTGGTGACCTGGCCCAGCGCGTTGGTGACGGTGGTCAGGTTGCCCTGGG
>NZ_JAAVUX010000052.1 GCF_018449655.1 Pseudomonas sp. dw_358 | reverse complement strand
GAACGCACGGGCGTCACCCCGCAGAGCAAAGCGCTGACCCCGGAGCAGCAGAAAATCCAAGAGCTGGAAGCCCGAATTGCTCGCCTTGAGCGGGAGAAATCAATCTTAAAAAAGGCTACCGCGCTCTTGATGTCGGAAGATCTCGAGCGTTCGCGCTGATTGACCAGTTGAGCATCCACGAGCCGGTTGATTGGCTGTGCAAGGTGTTTGAAGTGACCCGCTCGTGCTACTACGCTCGGCGTCTCAAGCGCCGCACACCGGATGTAGAACGCCTTCGATTGCGCAGTCGGGTGAACGAGTTGTTCACCCAAGGCCGCAGTGCTCCCGGTAGCCGTAGCATCATGGCCATGATGCAAGACGACGGCGAGCAGATCGGGCGATTCAAGGTGCGCAGCCTGATGCGCGAGCTGGAGTTGGTGAGCAAACAACCGGGATCGCATGCTTACAAAAAGGCGACGGTCGAGCGGCCCGACATCCCTAATATTTTGAACCGAGAGTTTGATGTGCCCGCTCCTGACCACGTCTGGTGTGGCGATATCACTTACATCTGGGCTCAAGGCAAATGGCAGTATCTGGCGGTTGTGTTGGATCTTTTTGCCCGCCGTGTTGTGGGCTGGGCGTTGTCGGGAAAGCCGGATGCCGACTTGGTCATCAAGGCCTTGGACATGGCTTACGAGCAGCGAGGGAAGCCTCAAGGTTTGCTGTTCCACTCTGACCAGGGCTCGCAATATGGAAGCCGGAGTTTTCGCCAGCGCCTTTGGCG
>NZ_JAAVUX010000051.1 GCF_018449655.1 Pseudomonas sp. dw_358 | reverse complement strand
CCCCTGAGCCTCACGGCGGCGGAGGTTGCGCGCCGCGAAGGTTGCAGCGATATGTCCCTCCATTATTGGCGCAAGCAAGCTGCTGCCAGAGGTTCCCAGTTGTCCGAAAACAAGCAGCCGGCCGAAAGTTGGTCTGCCGAATCCAAGCTGACCGCCATCATCGAGTCCTCCTCCCTGTCGGAGCTGGAGTTGGGCGAGTATTGCCGTCGTAAAGGCATTTTCCCTGAGCAGATCGAGGGCTGGCGCAAGGCGTTTATCGCCAACAGCAGTAACCATCAGGCTCTGAAAAAGGGAGTGGCCGGAGAGTCGAAGGAAGACAAAAATCGCATCCGTGAACTGGAGCGCGAGCTGCGCCGAAAGGATGCTGCGCTGGCTGAAACCGTTGCGTTACTGGTGCTGCGAAAAAAGCTCAATGCCTACTGGGGAAGCGACGACGAGGGCACCTGACCTTGTTGCCAGAACGGTATCTACTCGTCGGTTGGCTCCATGAGGCCATCGCGGCGGGCGCCCGCAGGGCGCTTGCCTGTTTGGAAGTTGGCATTTCGCTACGCACTCTGCAACGCTGGAGTTTGCCTGAAAAACTGTTGGCTGATGGGCGTACCACCACGGTGAGACCTACGCCGAACAACGCACTGAGCGAGATCGAGCGTCAAGCCATCGTGGCGCTGTGCAGCAGCAAGGCGTATGCGCACCTGCCGCCGAGCCAGATCGTGCCGCAATTAGCCGACGAGGGTCGTTACGTGGCCTCGGAGGCGACGTTTTATCGCGTGTTGCATGCCGCAGGTCAGCAGCATCACCGCTCGCGTGCCAAGCGGCCACAGCGTCATGAAGCGCCTACGACTTATGCAGCGACAGCTGCCAATCAGGTGTGGTCGTGGGACATTACGTACCTGCCGTCGCCGATTCGTGGGAAGTTTTATTACCTTTATCTGATTGAGGATATCTACAGCCGCAAGGCGGTGGGCTGGGAGGTTTACGATGCTGAAAGCGGTGAAAAAGCGGCGGTGCTG
>NZ_JAAVUX010000050.1 GCF_018449655.1 Pseudomonas sp. dw_358 | reverse complement strand
CTGATCGTCCCGTCAGCGGCGAAGTCGGTATTGACCTGGGCCAGCGGCATGCCGTCCAGCCAGAACCAGTATTGCCCGCTGGCCTTGCTGCCGGAGGCGTTGTACAGCGTCTGCCCGAGCGCCTCGCCGTTCAAGCCGTACAGGTAGGTCGTGGTGTTGAGCAGCGCCTGGCTCACCGGATCGAGGACCCGCTTCACCGTCCGCTGGCCCAGCGAGTTGTAGCGGTAGTCCGCCACCTTCTGGCTGCCGGCCTGATACACCTCGCTCAGCCGACCCTGGTCGTCATAGGCGTAGCGCAGCGCGTCGCTCTGGGTCTGGTTGCCGGCCGCATCGTGGGTGACGGCCGTGCCGTTGAGGGTCGCCAGGCGGTTGCTGTCCGTGGCGTAGGTCAGCCTCTGGGTGTCCGTGACCGTGCCGCTGGCCTGGTCGGTGGTCACTCGCTGGGTGCGGTTGCCCGTGGCGTCGAGGGTGTAATCCTTCTTCGTCGCGCTGGTCTGTTCCTGGCTCAGCCGATCCAGCGCATCGTACTGGTACTGCACCGTGCCCCACAGCGTATGGGTCGCCTGCGCGATGTTGCTGTCCGGATCGAAGGTGTAGCTGCTCTGCCAGTTGCCGATCGTCTGGTTGGTCAGTTGGTAGTCGTTGTCGTAGGTGCGCGTCAGCGTGATGCCGTTGCCCCAGGTCAGGGTCTTCAGCGGGCCGAAGGGCTGGTAGCTGATGGCGCTGGCCAGCGGGACCGTGGTGCCGTTGACCGTCAGCTGGATGTCGGTGACCTGGTCGGCGCTGTTGCGCGTGTAGGCCGCAGTGATACCTGCAGGGTAGCCCAGTTGGGTCAGGTTGTTCGACGAGTCGTAGCCGTAGGTCAGGGTTTCGTTGGTCGCGGTGTCGTTGACGGCCACGGCGCGCTGCTGGCTGACCAGGTTGCCTTGATCGTCATAGGTGTAGTGCAGCGTGCCGCCGCCGTCCTGCAGGCTGGTCAGGTGGCCGATGCCCTTGTTGCCGTTGGCGGTTTCGTCGTAGGTGAGCGTGACATTGAGCGCCGGTGTCGCCGGGTAGGTCTTGGCCGTGACCCGGTTGAGCGCGTCGTAGCTGTAGTTGATCACCACGCCCCGGGCGTCGGTGCTGCGGGTCATGTTA
>NZ_JAAVUX010000049.1 GCF_018449655.1 Pseudomonas sp. dw_358 | reverse complement strand
CAACATGACCAGCAGCACCGATGCCCGGGGCGTGGTGATCAACTACGCGTACGACGCTCTCAACCGGGTGACCGCAAAAGCCTACCCGGCCACGCCGGCACTCAATGTCGCGCTCACCTATGACGAAACGGCCAACGGCAACAAGGGCATCGGCCACCTGACCAGCCTGCAGGACGGCGGCGGCGCGTTGCACTACAGCTACGACGATCAAGGCAACCTGGTCAGCCAGCAGCGCGCCGTGGCGGTCAACGACACCGCGACCAACGAAACTCTAACCTACGGCTACAACTCGTCGAACAACCTGATCCAGGTCGGCTACCCGGCCGGCCTCACTGCGGCCTACACCCGCAACAGCGCCGACCAGGTCACCGATATCCAGCTGACGGTCAACGGCACCAGCGTGCCGCTGGCCAGCGCCATCAGCTACCAGCCCTTCGGGCCGCTGAAGACCCTGACCTGGGGTAACGGCATCACGCTGACAAGGACCTTCGACAGCGATTACCAACTGACCAACCAGACCATAGGCAATTGGCAAAGCAGCTACACCTTCGACCCGGACAGCAACATCTCCCAGGCGACCCATACGTTATGGGGCACGGTGCAGTACCAGTACGATGCCTTGGGCCGGTTGAGCGAAGAACAAACCAGCGCGACGAAGAAGGACTACATCCTCGACGCCACGGGCAACCGCACCCAGCGAGTGACCACCGACCAGGCCAGCGGCACGGTCACAGACACCCAGACACTGACCTACGCCACTGACAGCAACCGCCTGGCGACCCTCAACGGAGTAGCCGTCACCCACGATGCGGCCGGCAACCAGACCCAGAGCGATGCGCTGCGCTACACCTATGACAACCAGGGTCGACTGAGCGAGGTGGACCAGGCGGGCAGCCAGAAAGTAGCGGACTACCGCTACAACTCGCTGGGCCAGCGGACGGTGAAGCGGGTGTTCGACCCGGCAAGCCAGGCGCTGATCAACACCACGACCTACCTGTATGGCTTGAACGGAGAGGCGCTCGGGCAGACGCTGTACAACGCCTCGGGCAGCAAGGCCAGCGGGCAGTACTGGTTTTGGCTGGACGGCATGCCGCTGGCCCAGGTCAATACCGACTTCGCCGCTGACGGGACGATCAG